>JAEZYE010000052.1 GCA_023419315.1 Pseudomonadota bacterium | reverse complement strand
CGATGAATGCCTCAACGAGCATTGGTTCACTTCACTGGCCCAAGCCCGTGACGTCATCGCCGACTGGCGACGCGACTACAACGAGGTCCGACCCCACAGCAGCTGCGGCCGCATCCCGCCATCGCAGTACGCCGCCAACCACCGAGCACAACACGCCAACAACGCAGTAACCTTCAACCCCGGACTTTGCCAGTAATCACTGGCACGGCAACCGGGGGCAGGTCAATCCAACTCGCAGGCGCCGCTCATGCATGGCTATCGAATTCTCGGTCTCGATCCCGCTCCGTTCGAGCGGTACTGGCGCATGGACGAAACTTCGCTTCAGGAACACGGCGCCCGTCGGGTGGTGGCCGATGACGATCGTGGCTACCCCTGCCGGATTTCGCTGCAGGATGCCTGCTGCGGTGAGCCTGTGTTGCTGTTGAATTGGCCGCACCACGATGTCGCGAGCCACTATCGCGCCAGCGGTCCCATATTCGTGCGACAGGTGCGGGAACCGGCGGAACTGCGGAACCGGGTACCCGACAGCTTTCTGCGCCGTCAGCTGTCATTGCGTGCATACAGCGCAGCTGGCGACATGTTGGCTGCCGACACTCTGCCAGGCGGCGACTTAGAGGCTGCCATCGAAGCATTCCTTGCTGATCGGGAGGTGGCGTATCTGCATGCGCACAATGCGCGTCGCGGTTGCTACGCCGCGCGCATCGAACGCATCAGGTGAGGCGGTCGCGATCGGCGGCGCCGAAAATGATGCGGGCGGCGCGCTGGTAACTCCAGTATGCCCATGCCCAGTTGAGCAGTACGACCAGGCGATTGCGGAATCCGATCAGGAAGAAGACGTGAGCCGCCAGCCAGAACCACCACGCGAGCAGGCCCGAGAGCTTCAGGCGACCGAAGTGGACCACGGCGGCCATCCGGCCAATCGTCGCCAGATTGCCGTAATCCTTGTAGCGGAACTGCGCGCCGGTGAGGCGCCCTCGCAAGCGTGCACGTATGGACGCGGCGACATGCCGGCCCATCTGCTTGGCGGCCGGCGCGACGCCGGGCACGGGCCGTTCGCCATCCCGGACGCTGGCCAGGTCGCCGGCGACGAAGATTTCCGGATGGTCGGGCACCGTCAGATCCGGTCGAACGAGTACACGGCCCGCGCGGTCCAGCGGCACGTCGAGCGTCTGCGCCAGCGGTGAGGCGGCCACGCCCGCAGCCCAGACGACAGTGCGCGCCGGCACGAATTCGCCTTGGCCGAGGCGATACCCTTCGTCGCTGATCGCGGTGACCGGCGTCCCGGTGCTGACTTCCACGCCCAGGCGTTCCAGTTGTCGTTGCGCGCGCGCGGACAGATCGTCGGGAAACGATGCGAGTACGCGGGGCCCGGCTTCGATGAGGCGGACCCGGGCCTCGGACGGATCGATGTTGCGGAATTCGTTCTTCAGCGTGTGCCTGGAAATCTCCGCCAGCGTACCGGCGAGTTCGACACCGGTGGGCCCGCCGCCCACGATTGCGAAATTGAGCCATGCGGCACGTCTGGCGGGATCCGGCTCGGCCTCGGCGCGCTCGAACGCGACGAGCAGATGTCGCCGGAGCGCGAGCGCATCGTCGAGGGTCTTGAGTCCGGGCGCATGCGTTGCCCATTCATCATGGCCGAAGTAGGCGTGGGTCGCGCCGGTGGCGACGACGAGGATGTCGTAGGGGACCCGGCGGCCGTCAGCCAGTTCGACTTCGCGCGCGTGCTTGTGGATGCCGACGACCTCGGCCAGGCGGACTTCGACATTCTTCTGCCTGCGCAGGATATGGCGAAGCGGCGCGGCGATATCCGGCGCCGACAGACCGGCCGTGGCGACCTGGTAGAGCAGCGGCTGGAAGAGATGATGGTTGCGGCGATCAATCAGCGTGATCTGCACGGCTTCCGACGCCAGGGCGCGCGTGGCCCACAATCCGGCGAATCCGCCGCCCACGATTACCACGCGTGGAAGTACATCGCCTGATGCCATGGTCGACTCTGCTCCAGAATGATGTGGATGCGCGCAGCATAGCGGCGTCTGGTGCAACGCAGTGATCGGACCCCGCTTCAATGATGCGCGGCTCAATAGAGATCGATGGGATCGACATCCAGTGACCAGCGCACGCGCCGTGCTTCCGGCAAGGCGTGGATAGCGGGAAGGGCGACGCCGAGGAGCCGATGCAGCGCGCGGCGCTCACTTGCGCTGGCGATGAGCTGGCTGCGGTAGTAGCCGGCGCGACGCGGCATCGGCGCCGGCAGCGGACCCTGCACCGTGACTTCGGCGATCCCTGCCTGGCGACACGCCTGGGCGGCGACGCGAAGAAACGCCTGCGCCACTTCGATCTGTTGCGCTTCGGCGCGCATCAGCGCCAGATGTCCGAAGGGGGGGAAGCCGGCCGCCTCGCGCTGGACCAGTTCGGTTTCGGCGAACGCGTGATAGCCGCCGTTGATCAGCGTATTGAGCAGCGGATGCTCTGGGTGATGCGTCTGCAGCCAGACCTCGCCCGCACGATCCGCGCGTCCGGCGCGACCGGCCACCTGGATCAACTGTTGCGCAAGCCGCTCGCCGGCGCGGAAATCAGCCGAGAACAGACCTTCGTCGACGCCAACGATCGCCACCAGCGTCAGCCGTGGCAAGTCGTGCCCCTTGGCGAGAATCTGCGTGCCGACCAGGATGCCCGGGGCGTCGCCGAGCCGCTTCAACTGGAGCGCGAGTCCGTCGCGTCGTTGCGTGGTGCTGCGATCGACCCGCAACACGGGAACGTCGGGGAAAGCCTCCAGCAGGTGCTCTTCGATGCGTTCGGTGCCGACGCCCTGCGGCTGGAGCGCCAGCCCGCCGCAGTCGGGACAGGCCAATGGCGCGGCCTCCCGCGCACCGCAGTGGTGGCATTGCAGGCGCCTGCCGCCCGCATGCACCGTCATCGATGCATCGCATCGCCTGCAATGCGCGCTCCAGCCGCAATCGTGGCAGAGCAGCACGGGGGCATAGCCGCGACGGTTCTTGAACACCAGAACCTGCCCGCCTGCGTCGAGGGCGCGCCGGATGGCCTGCTTCATTTCCGGAGCAAGGCCCGCCTCGAGTGGGCGCTTGCGGATGTCGATCACGCGCACGCTGGGCGGCTTCGCGCCGCCAGCGCGCTGACGCAGCCGCAGGTGCACGTAGCGGCCCGTCATTGCGTTGTGCAACGACTCCAGCGAGGGCGTCGCGCTGCCAAGCACCACCGGGATATCCCGCGCCTTCGCACGCACCAGGGCGAAATCGCGCGCGTGGTAGCGGATACCGTCCTGCTGCTTGTAGCTGCCGTCGTGTTCTTCGTCGACGATCACCAGGCCGGCTTCCGGCAGCGGCACGAACACGGCCGAGCGTGTGCCCACGACCACGCGCGCCTCGCCACGTGATGCGGCCGCCCAGACGCGCGCACGCTCGTTGTCGTTCAAGCCCGAATGCAGCACATGCACCGCGGTGCCCAGACGGCTGCGGAAGCGCGCCAGCGTCTGCGGCGTCAATCCGATTTCCGGAACCAGCACCAGCGCCTGCCGTCCACGGGCGAGACAGTCGAGAATGGCCTGCAAGTAGACCTCGGTCTTGCCGCTGCCGGTCACCCCGTCGAGCAGGAATGGAATGAAGCCTGCGGCATCGGTAATCCGGTTGACCGCTTCGAGCTGCTCCTCGTTCAGGGCCGGGCCTGCAATGCTGGACGGCGGTTTGAAATCGGCGTCGATAGCGTTTCGTTCGGCCCACCCGCGCTTCTCGAGCGCACGCGCCGCTTCGCGCCAACGCTCCAGCCGCACGGATAGCGCGTCCTCGCTCAATGCGCCCGCGCGCAGGAGCTCGGCCAGCTGCCGCGGCCGGCTGCCCGCACGCAGTCGCTCCAGTCCGGTCTGCCCGGCTTCCGTGAGTTCCCACGACCAGGCTTGCTCAGCGGCGGGCAAAGGCTCGCCCTGCCGCATGGGCGCCGGCAGCGCCGTGGCGATGACCTCGCCGAGCGGCGAATGCGTGTAGCGCGCCAGCCAGTGCAGCGACTCCCACAATTCGCCGTGAAGCAGCGGCGCGTCATCCAGCCACGCCAGCGCCGATTTGAGTTCGATTGCCGGGTCGCCGGCCTCTCCCACTTCGGCGACCCACCCGACCAGCTCACGGCTGCCGAACGGTACCCGCACGCGTCGCCCGATATCGCGCTCGTCCACGGCGGACTCCGCTCCAGGCGCGAGGTAATCGAACAATCGGGGCACCGGAGTCGGCAGTGCGATCCGGAGGACGCAGGGCAAATTCATGTCAGTAGTTTAGCGACCGGGCTCATGCAGGAAGACCGCGTCGAGCTTGCGCGATCTAGCTGTCAGAAATCTGACGAAGATCGCGCAAGTGCAAGACCTTAAAAGAGATTCAGTCTTATCCACACGGTCTGTGGATAAGCCTGTGCATGTCGCCTTTGCTCCACGCGTCTCGCGGCTGTTTCGGGCCTTCCTCCGGCCATTGGCGAAAAAAACGCCAAAGCGTAAATTATCTTTCGAATCAACCGCTTAAATGTGAAACCAAGTTGAAATGTGATTTCTGTGCGTCCGCTTCCGGACGGTCGTGACAGTCCCGTGACCGCTGTGCACAACGTGGATCCGCGAAACCCTTGCGCTGCTTGGGAGAGCAGATTTGTCGAGGCTGTCAAGGGAGCCGGAAAGTGCCGCGCGGCCGCTATGATGCGGCCGCTATGAGCGCCCCCCGAACGGAAGAATCCGCGTCAGTCAAACCCTCGCACCCGGACTTGCTGGCGGCCTTCCTGCGGAGCGTCGAGCGGCGAGCGGCGCTTTTTGCGGAGTTGCAGTGCGGGGATGCCGAGCAGGGCGACCTGGTGGTCGCCACGACCATTCGCAGCTTCCATCAGGAAGCCGTGCAGATCCCGGTGGTCGATTGGCCGCGCCGATTCTGGCAGCGGCTGGCGATGTCACCCGCGTTGCGCCCCACCACTGCCTCGCGCTGGGGGCCGCCCGTCATGCACCTTGCGACGCTCGCCGCCGAAGACCGGCAGGCATTGCTCAGCCGGCTTGCCGCCGGCCTGCCGGAGGACGAAGCAACGGAGGTGCTGTGCACGGACCTGGTCCGCTATCGGGCCGCGCTGGCCGCGGCCTGCCCGCGCACGCCGGCCGGAAAGCCCGACGCCGACGGTTGGCGCGCACTGGCCGAGGCTATCCAATCCCGCATGCGGGAGCTCCCCGAAGCGCGCATGCAGAGACTGGCCCGGCTGCGGGAGCGCGCGCTGGCACCGGAACGCACCGCAGCGTCCACCCCCAGCCGCTCCGGTCCGGCGACGCCTTCGACGTCACGGGCTCCCCGCTGGCGCGGCTGGGCGATTGTCACGGTGGTGATGCTGGCGGCGCTGGTACTTGCGGCCACCTGGATGTGGCCGGCGGGCGGCGTGCGCGAGACGGCGCTGGATCCCGATGGGACGCCGGGCCTGTCGGAACCGGTCATCGTCACCGAACCTCTTGCGGAAGCATCCGAACCGGCGCAGCGCGTGACGCCGGAAGAAGCACTGGCCAACCATCCCGACCTCGATCTGCTGCGCGATCCCGAAGCGCTCACCGTGGCCCAGGATGCCGCGCTCCATGCGTGGTATCTGGCGGGCGCGCAGCCGCGCGTGCCGGGTGATGCGGTGGATCCGGCCGCGATAGACGCATCCGTTCCCACGGAGGAAGGCCGCGATGCGACGTTCTGAAGCCTGCGTGCTTGCGCTGCTTTGCATGAGTGTGCTGGCGTGGGCCGGCGACGTTCCGGAAATCTGGACCGCCAGGCTGATGCAATGGCGCGCCCTGCCGCCGCCCACGCGCATCGAGCTGACGTCCCGGATCGCAAGCTGGGATGCGTTGTCGCCCGCAGAGCGCACCGAACGGCGCGCGCGCTATGCGGCCTGGCGTGCGCTCGACGAAGCGCAACGCATGCGGCTGCGCGGTGCGGCGCAAACCTTCTCCCACTTGCCGGAGGCCGAACAGCAGCGCTTGCGCGAGGTCTTCGCGACCCAGGACCGGACGCAGCAACGTGCCTGGGGCCTGGGGCCGGAACTGGGCGCGGACTGGATGCGCTTGCAGCCGTTGTTCGCCTATGTGCCGGGTGATCAGCGCGCGCCGCTGCTGCAACTGCTCCGGCAGACCGACGCCAGCCAGCGCGAGGATCTTGCCGCGCTGGCGCAGCAGATCCCGCCGCAATCGCGGGATGCATTCCGCCGCGAACTGCTGGCCGTGCCTGCCGCCCAGCGCGCGGACTGGCTGCATCGCCGCCGGAGCCAGTGACGCGGCAATGCCGCTTCCGGCTTCAGCCGGCGAACACCGTGCCGATCGCGATGAACGACGCACCGAACGCCACCAGCACCAGATAGACCGTGCCGATCACGCAGTACTTGAGCACCGTCAGCCACCAGGCCTGCGCGTATACCCGCTTCTGCATCATCAGCAGGTAGATCGGCATCCACGCCCACAGGAAGAACTCCAGCACGCCGATCACGACGCCAAACCACGGGGCGTGTGGGCTGATCCAGGCATCCAGGCCAATCAGTGCCCACATCACCAGCAACGCCAGGCACAGCCAGGCGTGGCTGAAGAGCGCAACGACCAGATGTTCGAGATAGCCGCGCGATGTTTCGATGTAGGCCAGCTTCAGGAACGCCGCGAAGATCGGCACCAGGAAGAACAGCGCGGTCGGGATCGAACTGAGCATCGCGCGCTTGAACAGGTCAGGTTCCTTGCTGAAGCGATCCAGGTTTTCCTTCGCGCGCTCGACCTTCTTTTCCGCCCAGCGATCCGCGAAACCGGTTTTCACCGAAGCCGTCCGGGTGATGGGGGCCGTGGCGAGATCGGCTTTCTTCAGTTCCGGATGCTGCGGATCAATCTCGGCAATGCGTACGCGCGCCTGCTCGCGCATGGCTTCGATGCTGCGATCCATCGCGACGTCCATGCCCGGAATGCCGGACGAGTTGGACTTGCCTTCTTCCAGGGCGCGCACGGCTTCATCGCGTGACTGGATGACTTCGTCCACCGTCTTTTCGTCGCGGAAGGCGTTGTCGGCCACCGCCGTGCCGGTATTGACCGGCTTGCCATCGATCTTGACGTCCGGTCCCAGGCTGACCGCGTATTGCGCGACGAAGAACGTCAGCACGCTGAGCACCACGAACAGGCGCAGCGGCGCGATGTAGGGCGCGCGGTGGCCGGCGAGATAGCGATTGGCCAGGCGACCGGGCGACCACAGATCGCGCAGGGTGCGGAAGATGCGGCCGTCCAGATGCCAGAACGATTCGAACACGTCCTCGACGGCGTGACCGAAGTGCCGCAACGGATTGTGTGCGGTCTGGCCGCACTGGTGGCAGTAGCGACCTTGCAGCGGCGTCGAGCAGTTCTCGCACGCGGCGGGACCGTCGTGCGTTTCGGCGGCAATGCTCATGAGCGATTCTGACTTCCCCGGAAGCGAGCGGGTAAGATACCGGCCTCCCGTGACCCGGTGCCAGCGCGGCTCCGCGCGACCGTAGTCCGGCGGTCTCCCCCATGTCTGATTCCTTTGTCCCGTCGCCGCGTTTCGGCGACGAGGTCCGCGCTTCCGCGAAGCTTGCATTGCCGCTGGTGCTCGGCCATGTATCCACCGGACTGATCGGCTTCGTCGACAACGTCATCGCCGGCCATCACGGCACCCAGACGCTGGCCTCGGTCACGGTCGGCACGGCCTTGCTGTGGCTGCCAATGATGGTGCCGATTGGCACGCTGATCTCGCTTACGGCGTCGGTGTCCGAACTGGATGGCGCGCGCCGTCGCGATGAAATCGCGCCGCTGTTCCGCCAGGCGCTCTGGCTGGCGTTGGGGCTGGGCCTGCTGATGTTCCTGTTCCTGACGCTGGCACCGTATGGCCTGGCGTGGTTCGGCATCGCGCCCGACATCATTCCCGGGGCGACCGATTTCCTGCATGCGATTCGCTGGGGCGTGCCCGCGCTGACGTTCTATTTCTGCATGCGCTATCTCAGCGAAGGGCTGCACTGGACCCTGCCGACGATGCTGCTCGGTTTCGGCGGGCTGCTGGTGCTGGCGCCGGTCGGCTACGTGCTGACTTTCGGCAAGTTCGGATTTCCGGAATGGGGCGCGGGCGGCCTGGGCGTGGCGTCCGCCATCACCATGTGGGTGCAGGCCACCTGCTTCGCGTTCTACCTCTGGCACTCCAGGCGGTTCGCGCCGCTCAAGCTGTTCAGTCATTTCGAGCCGCCGCGCAAAGAGGCGATCGGCCAGTTGTTGAAGACCGGGCTGCCGATCGGCATCACCGTGCTGATGGAAGGCAGCCTGTTCATCGTTACCGCGTTGCTGATTGCGCGGCTGGGCGCGGTATCGGCGGCCGCGCACCAGATCGCCATCAACGTGTCCGCGCTGTGCTTCATGGTGCCGATGGGCGTGGCTGAGGCGACCACGGTGCGCGTGGGCCATGCACTGGGGGCGGGCGACGCCGCCGGCATCCGCCGCGCCGCCCATGCCGGCTATGCCATCGTGCTCGCGACGCAGGCGATGTCGGCGCTGGTGCTGCTGTTTGGACATGACGCCGTCGTCTCGCTGTACACCCAGGATCTCGCGGTTGCCGGCCTCGCCGGCGCGCTGCTGCTGTTCGCCGCGGCGTTCCAGTTCCCCGACGGTATCCAGGTGCTCTCGGCCGGCGCGCTGCGCGGACTGAAGGACACGCGCGTGCCGATGTGGTTGGCGATGGTGTCCTACTGGGGCCTGGGCATGCCGCTGGGCGCGGGTCTGGGCCTGGGTCTCGGCTGGGGCCCGCAAGGGATGTGGCTGGGCCTCATCCTCGGCCTGACGGCCGCGGCCGTCAGTCTCGGCTGGCGTTTCAATCGCAGCAGCCAGCGCCTGCTGACCGCCGGGTTTCCTGCGGGACGATGACTTCAGGCGCATGCGCCCTGCACGCACCACCGGCTAAGCTGGCCCCAGAATCACGGAGCTCTCGCAAATGAACGTACCTGCCCGCCGCGGTCCCGTCGCCACGTTCTTCGTGGGTCTGTGGAACGTGGTGAATTTCGCCCGCAAGCTGTTCCTCAACCTGCTGTTCTTCGGCTTCCTGCTGTTCCTGGTCATGTTCATGATCGTGGTCGCGGGATTGAAGTCCAGCGGCGCCGGCGCGCCGTTGTTCGAGCGCACCACGCTGGTCATCGCACCCGAAGGCCGTCTCGTCGAGCAGTACAGCGCGGATCCGGCCACGCGCGCGCTGGCCAAGCTGATCAACGACAAGGACGCCGACGAAGTCCAGCTGCGCGATCTGGTGCGCGCGATTGATGGCGCGGCGAAGGACAAGCGCATCGAACGCATGTTTTTGCGCGTGGACGGCCTGCAGCCCAGCGGCTATGCGTCGCTACGCGAAGTCGCCGCCGCGTTGCAGCGTTTCCGCGCCACGGGCAAACCGATCATCGCGTTCGGCGAGAACCTCGGCCAGAACCAGTACCTGCTTGCCGCGCAGGCGAACGAGGTCTACCTCGACCCGATGGGCGGCCTGCTGCTGGAAGGCATTGGCCGCTACCGCCAGTACTACCGGCAGGCATTGCAGGACAAGCTCGGCGTGGACGTGCACGTGTTCCGTGTCGGCGAGTTCAAGTCGGCGGTGGAACCGTACGTACTGGACGCCGCGTCGCCGGAAGCCAAGGAAGCGGACCTGTTCTGGATGAACGACGTGTGGCAGCGCTATCTGGGCGACATCGCGCGGGCGCGCAAGCTCACGCCGCAGCAGCTGGCGTCGGGCATCGACACATTGCCGGAAGGCATTGCCGCCGCCGGCGGCGATCTGGCCCGTTTCGCCCTGCAGCAGAAGCTGGTTGATGGGCTGAAGACGCGCGAAGACGTGGAAAACCTGCTGATCAAACGCGGCGTGGCTGACGAGGATTCGGAGACCGGCTTCCGCCAGGTCAATCTGGACGGGTATCTCGCCCATCTGGAAACGCAGCGCCCCTCCGCGCTGGATCGTCGCCCGCAGGTGGCAGTGGTGGTGGCCGAAGGCGAGATCACCGACGGCGAGCAGCCGGCCGGTCGCGTCGGCGGCGAATCCACGTCCGCCCTGCTGCGCGAAGCACGCGACGACACCGACGTGAAAGCGGTCGTGTTGCGCGTCAATTCGCCCGGCGGCGGCGTGTTCGCTTCCGAACAGATCCGCCGTGAAGTGGCCGCGCTGAAAAAGGCCGGCAAGCCGGTCGTGGTGTCGATGGGTGACCTGGCGGCTTCCGGCGGTTACTGGATCTCGATGGATGCCGATCGCATCTACGCCGATCCGTCCACGATCACCGGCTCGATCGGCATCTTCGGCATGATCCCGACGGTGCCGCGCACGCTGGAAAAGATCGGCGTGCACACCGACGGTGTCGGCACGACGCGCTTTGCGGGCGCGTTCGACATCACGCGTCCGCTGGACCCGGCGGTGGGCCAGGTGATCCAGTCGGTGATCAACAAGGGCTATGCGGATTTCACCGGCAAGGTGGCTGCGGCGCGCAACAAACCGGTCGAAGCGATCGATGAGGTCGCACGCGGTCGCGTGTGGAGCGGCGCGCAGGCGCGCGAGCGCGGACTGGTCGATGAACTCGGCGGCATGCAGGCGGCGCTGGATGATGCGGCCAAGCGCGCGAAGATCGCCGAAGGCGACGGTTACCGGGTGCGTTACATCGAGCAGATGGCGTCGCCGTTCGCCCAGTTCATGGGACGCATGGCCGGTACGCACATGGGTGCGCTGTGGCTGAAGGATTCGGACATCGCCCGCGCGATGCTCGCGCAGCGCCTGCCGCACACCGAAGCGCAACTGCGCTTCCTGGAATCGGCGATGCAGGACCGTTCGGGTGCACCGGTCAAGGCAGCGGCCTACTGCTTCTGCGGTTTCTGATCCGCGTTACCGCCGCTTGAAAAAAAGCCCTCGGAAACGAGGGCTTTTTCTTTGGAGCCTCCGCGGGGCAGCAGAGAGGCCGCTACTGCGCAGTGGCGGCGTCGATCTCGGCGCGTTGCTTGTCCGCAGCATCCTGCACCTGCTTCTCGACCGCGCGCGCCTTGTCGATCGGGGCCTGGATGGCATCGCGCATTTCGGTCGCGCGCGCCGCTTGCGGCTCCGGACGTTCGTCGGTCGGGGGTGGCTTGGGCTGGCACGCGAACAACGGCAGGCACAACACCAACAGCATGCAGCGCTTCATTCCGTACCCCCGCTCGATGGCTGGCGCTATGCTACGCCGATTCGGCTGGAGTGGCGGCATGACCTCGCATCGCTGGCGACTGGACGGGCAGATCGCATTGATCACGGGCGCGAGCGCCGGCATCGGACTGGCCATCGCGCGCGAACTGCTGGGCTTCGGCGCCGACACGCTGCTGGTGGCGCGTGACGCGGATCTGCTGGACGCGGCGCGCGAAGAACTGTCCGAGGAATTCCCCGATCGCCGCATCCTCGGGTTGGCCGCCGACGTCGCCGACGACGAGGATCGCCGCGCGGTACTCGACTGGGTGGAAGATCATGCCGACGGCCTCAACGTGCTGGTCAACAATGCCGGCGGCAACGTCACGCGTCCGGCGATCGACTACACCGAAGACGAATGGCGCGGCATCTTCGAAACCAATCTGTTCTCCGCGTTCGAACTGTCGCGCTACGCGCATCCGCTGCTGACGCGCCACGCCAGTTCGGCCATCGTCAACGTCGGCAGCGTGTCCGGCATCACCGCGGTGCGCAGCGGTGCGCCGTATGGCATGACCAAGGCCGCCATGCACCAGATGACGCGCAACCTTGCGACCGAGTGGGCCGAGGACGGAATACGCGTGAACGCGGTGGCGCCGTGGTACATCCGCACGCGCCGCACGTCCGGTCCGCTCTCGGATCCGGACTACTACGAACAGGTGATCGAACGCACGCCGATGCGGCGCATCGGTGAACCGGAAGAAGTCGCCGCCGCCGTCGGCTTCCTGTGCCTGCCCGCCGCCAGCTACGTCACCGGCGAGTGCATCGCGGTCGATGGCGGATTCCTGCGCTACGGTTTCTGACGCGCGCTACTTCGCGCCGCAGGTGCTTTGCTCGAGGATCCGCTGCACGCGGTCGAACGCCGCGCGGTTCTTCTCTTCGGTATCCGGACGGGTGAAGCGCCATGCCACTTCGGCTTCATCGCGTTTCTTGCGCCACGCCTCGCACAGGCCTTCATCGGGAATGCGTGCGCACTGGTCCTTCACCACTTCGCATGCCGAACCGGCGCCGGACCGGGGATTGCCGTCCAGTCCGGTCGTTCTGAGCGCCACGCAGCGCGAGGCGGGCTCGCTGTCTTCGGTGACATAGCTCCCCGCTTCCCCGCGTGTCGTGCAGCGATACAGATTCGGGGGCGGCAGGAGTTCGGAAGCGGTCATTGCGGTCGGTGTCTGCGGTACGGCCGGCGTCGCGGGAGCCGGGGCCGAGGTTGCGGGCGTGCGTGCGGCGGGCGCGGTTGCGCCGGTTGCAGGCGCTGCCGAGGACCCCATCGGCACGGTGTTCACCGACTGCATCAGCTTTTTTTCCTGTCGCATGCCTTTCGGGCACGGCATGTTCTGCAGCGTCACGCCGCCGGATGCGTCGATGCAGCGATAAATCGCCACTTCATCCGCATGCGCGAGCAGCGGGCAGAACAGCAACAGGAGCAGGCAGGTGCGCATCAGGGATTTCCGCAGTCGTTGGCCAGCCGCGCATCGATGCCGCGCTGTTCCAGATCCAGTTCGCGGCGCTCGCTTGGCATCGCTGCGCCATAGCGGCGAAGGATCTCATAACGACGATCGGACAGTCGCGCGCAGGTTTCAGCCTGTGGCAGTACCTGGCATTCATCGCGCACCCACGCACCGACGGGAACCGCCCAGGCGCGGGGGCGATCCCCGGGCGGTGCGGGCGGGCGCGGTGGCACGGGACGCGGGATGAGCGCGTAGCCAACGCCGGCGTACGGCACCCAGCGCAGTCGACCTTCACCGCTGTCGCTGGTGTAGCGCTCGCCTTCGCCGGTGATGCATTCGTACATGGGACGCGGCGGTGTTCGATAGACGACGCGTTCCACCGGTGCGGACGGTGCAACGGGAGGTGACGCCGCAGGCGCGCGCGCGTTGGACACCGGAGGGACCGGATCGCGCGGGCGCTGCATGCTGCGCGTCTCCTGCGACTGCCCGGGCGGACACGGCGAATCACGCAACGAGAGCTGGCCCGTGGCGTCCTTGCACCGGTAGATCACGACCTCCTGGGCGGTCGCGTCGGCGCCCAGGCAGGCGAGCATCAGCAGTGCAAGGCGGGCGGGCATGTCCGCATCTTGCGCGGCCCGTGCCATCCGGGCAACGCGGTGGCTTCAGGAACGCAACACCTGTCCGTCGAGTGCGCTGCGAATGAGCGTGGGCCTTTCCAGCCCGCCCGTCTCACCGTCGATCAGTCCGTCGACGCGTTCGAGCAGCGCGGGGTCCAGGTCTGCCTGCTGCCGCACCGCGGGCTCACCGCTGAGGTTGGCGCTGGTGGACACCAGCGGGCCGCCGAATGCGCGGCACAGGGCAACCACCGTCGGATGCGCGCTGACACGCACGGCGAGGCTCTCGTGTGCGCCGGTGATCCAGCGCGGGGCCATCGGGCTGGCGGGCATGGTCCAGGTATGCGGTCCGGGCCAGGTTGCCAGGACCTCGACCAGCCGCTCCGTTCGCAGCGCCGGCAAATCCAGGCAATCCTTCAGCTGTTCGAGATCGGCGGCGATCAGGATCAGCCCTTTGTCCACTTCACGCTGCTTGATGTCCAGCAGGCGCATGACCGCGGCCTCGTTGAACGGATCGCAGCCGATGCCCCATACGGCTTCGGTGGGATACACGATGACGCCACCCTTGTGCAGCACGTGGGTGGCGTGTTCGAGGGTCAACGGCCTTGTCATTCCGACTCCTTGATTCCAGGAAAGCGGGTTCACCCCGCCGCTGGCCCGGCCGCCGGGGCGGCGGACTCAGAACGGCGCGTCGTTCTTCTTCGCCACCCGCTTCTTGCCCGGCTCGACTTTCGCGGGCGTGAGCAGCGATTTGGCGGGTTCGACGACTGGCGCAGTGCTTTTCTTTGCAGGTGCTTTCTTTGCCGCGGCCTTCCTGGTCGCTGCCTTCTTCGCGGGCGCCTTTTTCGCGGCGGCTTTCTTTGGCGCTGCTTCCTTCTTTGCCGTGACTTTCTTGGCCGCCGCTTTCTTGGCGCCGAAGCCGCGTCGGGCCGGTTTGCCGGTTTCTTCCAGCAACTGCTGCACTTCGGCCAGCGTCAGCGATGCGGGCTCACGATCCTTCGGAATCTTGCCGTTGAGCTTGCCGTCGCTGATGTACGGACCGAAACGTCCGTTCAGCACCTGGATGTCGCTGCCGTCGAATTCCTTGATGATGCGGTTGCGTGCGATCTCTTCCTTCTCGTTGATCAGGAAAACCGCGCGCGCCAGATCGATGGTGTACGGGTCGTCTTCCTTCTTCAGCGAGGCATAGGTGCTGCCGCGCTTGGCGAACGGGCCGAATCGGCCGATGCCGACCGACACTTCTTCGTCCTGATCCATTCCGAGCTTGCGCGGCAGCTTGAACAGCTCCAGCGCCTCTTCCATCGTGATCGTGTGCATCGACTGGCCGGGACGCAGCGAGGCGAACTCCAGCTTCTCGTCGGTGTCCTTGTCGCCGATCTGCGCATACGGCCCGTAGCGACCGAGGCGCACGCTGACCGGCTTGCCGGACTTGGGATCGGTGCCGAGTTCGCGCGCGCCGGTGGCTTCGCTGCGATCGACCGATTCCTTCTTTTCTTCGATCAGTTCCTTGAACGGTGCCCAGAACTTCTCCATCAACGGCACCCATTCCTCTTCGCCGCGGGACACGGCATCGAGTTCGTCTTCCAGGCGTGCGGTGAAGTCGTAATCCACGTATTGGGTGAAGTGCCCGCTCAGGAACTTGGACACGGCCCGGCCGACGTCGGTGGGCTTGAAGGCGCGGCCTTCCATTTCGGTGTACTTGCGGAACAGCAGCGTCTGGATGATCGACGCATAGGTCGAGGGACGGCCGATGCCGTATTCCTCCAGCGCCTTCACCAGCGCCGCTTCGGTGAAGCGCGGCGGCGGCTGGGTGAAGTGCTGATCGGCGTGGATGCGATCCAGCGGAATGCGATCGCCGGGCTTCATCGCCGGCAGCTTGCGTCCCTCGTCGTCGTCCTCGGCGGTTTTCTGGTCCTTGCCTTCTTCATAGACGGCCAGGAAGCCAGGGTCGACCACCGTCGTGCCGCTGGCGCGGAAGCTGTGCGCGTTGCCCGCAGCCAGATCGACACTGACCGTGTTGAGCGTGGCCGGAATCATCTGGCACGCGACTGCACGCTTCCAGATCAGATCGTAGAGCTTGCGTTCGTCGTCGGAGAGGAAGCGCGACACCTGCGCCGGTGTGCGCAGCGCGGAGGTGGGGCGCACGGCCTCGTGCGCTTCCTGCGCATTCTTCGACTTGGTCTGGTAGGTGTTCGGCTTGTCCGGCAGCGCCTGGGTGCCGAAGTCGCGCGCGATGACGTCGCGGATTTCGCTGAGGGCTTCGGCCGACAGATTCACCGAGTCCGTACGCATGTAACTGATGAGGCCGACCGTGCCTTCGTCGCCAATCGCGACGCCTTCATACAGCTTCTGCGCGACCTGCATGGTCTTGCGCGTGGTGAAGCCGAGCTTGCGCGCGGCCTCCTGCTGCAGTGTCGAGGTGGTGAAGGGCGGCGCGGGGCGGCGCTTGCGTTCCTTGGTCGCCACATCGGTGACGTGCAGCGAACCTTGCGCGGCCTGCTGGATCCGCATGCGTGCCGCTTCCGCGGTATCGCCGTCGGTAATGGTGAACTGCTCGAACTTCTCGCCGTCCAGTTTCGTCAGCTTGGCGGTGAACGCCTGGCGCGGATGCTGGCATTCGGCTTCGATGGACCAGTACTCGCGGCTGATGAAGGCTTCGATTTCCTCTTCGCGCTCCACGATCATGCGCAGCGCCGGTGACTGCACGCGGCCGGCGGACAGACCGCGCTGCACCTTGCGCCACAGGACCGGCGAGAGATTGAAGCCGACCAGATAATCCAGCGCGCGGCGCGCCTGCTGCGCATCGACCAGATCGCCGGCGATCTGCCGCGGCTGCGACATGGCTTCCTTGATCGCGCGTGGCGTGATTTCGGTGAACACCACGCGATGCAGCGGCTTGCCCTTGAGCAGGCCGCGCTCCTTCAGGATTTCGGCGATGTGCCAGCTGATCGCCTCACCCTCGCGATCCGGGTCGGTTGCCAGATAGATGTCTTCGGCCACCTTGGCCGCCTTGGCGATCGCATCGACGTGCTTTTCGTTCTTGTCGATGAGGTCGTAGCGCATCGCGAATCCGTTGTCCGGATCGACCGCACCCTCCTTCGGCACCAGGTCGCGGACGTGCCCGTAGGACGCCAGGACGTGGAAGTCCTTGCCGAGGTATTTGTTGATCGTCTTGGCCTTGGCGGGCGATTCGACGATGAGCAGGTGCTTGGACATGTCCTTCCGGGGTCAGGGGGGGCGGCGCGAGGCCGGCCAGAGTGGCGCAAATGCGGGTGGCAGAGAAGCCGACGCCCGGGGACAGGCCCCGGGCGTTCAGGTTTCGCTATTTAATAGTGGAATCACGCCCGGGGGGCGGCTGTCAACCCCGAGTCGGCTTCATGGGCCGGTTCGCCGCCCAAAAGCCTTGCCGTGTCGGCAAGCGCGGAACTTTAATGCCGAATCGGCGCGAAGCCATTACCGGGCTGCGCAGGCAGACGTCCGCAGTTCTGCTGGATGCCTCAGGCCACTGCGCCACCCGAGTCGGCGGCGCGCCGGCATGCACTGCTCAGTGAGCCCCGCCCATGGCGGCCAGGCCTACTGCAAACATGATCATCAGGAAATAGCCGACCACCGCGAGTCCCAGCAGGGCCAGGATGACCCAGGTCAGCACGCCGAGTTCGTGGCGCTGGCGTTCCGGGTGCGCCGTGAACGCCCAGCGGTCGACCACCAGCGTATCGGCCATCATGTCGTGCAGGCCCTGCTTGCGTTCGCTCAGTCCACTGGTGAATGCGGAGATCAGCGTGCCGATGCCGCACGGCAGGCTCAACACGAAGTACGCACACCAGCGGCCGAAGCTGCGCCCCAGCGAAATCACCTCGCCGTTGCCGCGCGTGACTTTGATGCCGATGGCCATCTTGCCGAGCGTCGCCTGCGAGGACGAGGCGTGCATCCACGTGAAGTAGATGACCTGGATGACGATGGGCAGGCCGTAGATCACCAGCACCGCACCGATGCCAAGGGTGCCCTGAGCCACGTCGCTGAGCACGCCTTCCGCGTTGAACGCCATGGCGCCGCCCAAGGCAAGCATGCCGACGAACATCACGATGAATGAAACCGCAGCCATCAGGAAGCCATCGATGGTTGCAGCGGCCAGGCGCTTCCAGAAGCCCGCGTACACCACGTCACCCGAATGCACCGGTGCGACCTGCGCGGCCGTCACCGCCGCGGGCGCGGCATACGGCGATGCCGATTCCGGGACGATGGAATTCACGGCGTCAGCTTCCGGCACGTCCCCAAGCCCGAGTTCGGCGGCGACCGTGCCCAGCGGGCTCCACTCCGGCATGGATTGCGTCCACACCAGCGTGTCGACCGTCAGTTCACCCCGATGGAACAGCGCGGCAATTTCTTCCGCGCTGACGGGGCCTTGGCGCTGCACGCCCTGTGCATAGAACCACTCACTCATCTTGTTTGTTTCCGTTGAATCAGCGAAGAAGCATGGCGCTGGCCATGCCCAGGAGGAAGAACCCGATGATTGCCAGCAGCAGGAGCAATCCGTAGAGCGCGAGTACGATGATCGCGACCATGCCCAGTTCGTTGCTCTGGCGTTCCGGGTGGCTGGTGAATGCCCACTTGTCGACCACCACCGTGTCGCAGATCAGATCGTGCAGCGCGCGCTTGCGTTCGGTGAAAGCCGCCATTAGCAGTCCGACGAAAAAGACGATCGTGCTGAGGAGCAAACCGAAGTAACGTCCGACGCCACGCAGGAAGCTGATCGGTTCGCCGTTCCCGCGCGTGACCTTGATGCCGACGGCCATCTTGCCCGGCGTCGCGAAATTCAGCGTGGAATGGAACCAGGCGTAGTAGCAGACGTTGATGACGAGCGTGCACAGCAAAGTGATTACGGCGGCCGTGAGCGCGCCGCCGCCACCGAGGTCGGAAAGGATGGCGCCGAACACTTCGCCAATCAGTCCCCCTGCAATGCCCACGATGAAGCTGTCGATGATGGATGCCGCCACGCGCTTCCAGAACCCGGCATAGACGACGTCCTCGAGCGAGTACGCCATCGTGTCCGAATACAGCGAGGCCTGGCCGCTGGCGTACGGATTGGCGGCAATCGCGTCGGTCTGCGCGACGGTGGCCACGCGCGCAGCCACTTCTGCGCGCGAGTAGGCCGGCGCAGGCGCTTCACCGGGGTCCGTGCCGAGACTGAAGACGGCTCGTCCTGCCGGCGCCGGCGCGGGCGCATCGCCGACCAGTTCAAGCTCGGGCTCGATGACTTCCACTACCTGCGGTGGCGGCGGAGGAACCAGCGGAGGCGCCACCGAAACGTGCGCGGCCGCTTGCTCCTCCGGTTCGAGCAATCCGAGCTGCTGGGCCAATTCACCCAGCGGGCGCCAGTGCAGCATGCCGTCGCGCCATACCAGCGTGTCGGGCGTGACACGCGCAGCGCGGAAATAATCCTTGAGTTCGTCCGTAGACAACGGGCCGAGCTGTTCGCGCTCGGCTCCCGCGTAATACCAGGTAGACATGCGGTTTCCCCAAACCTATGCGCGATCACGTTACCGCAAGCAGGCACGCCCGCAAAGCGGTTCGAACGATCTTCTCAACCCCGGCACTGCACCGGCAGGTAGCGATCGTCGATTTCGGACGTGCACGTCCATTGGCGCGAATTCGGATCGAACTCGAGCCAGATCGCGCGGCCATCCAGCTGGGATGGATTCAATCCACGCACCCGCACTTCGATGCCGCACGTGCCCCCTTCGAATTCGCCGATGGTGACGGCCTCTACGGACGCGGCTGCGTAGGCCTCGGGTGCCTTGAAGCCGGCTTCGCCGTTGGCCGGGCATTGGCGGTGGGCGGCGACGTGGTTCTGTACGTCCTGCTTGAGCGCATTGCCGGCACTGATCGGCTGGAGGACTTTGGCCCGCAACGTGTAGTCGTGGTAGGCGGGAATGGCGATCGCGGCAAGGATGCCCAGGACCGCCAACACGGGCACGATCAACGCCAGACAGACGATGAGCACCAGGACGCCACGGCTCATGCGCCGGGGTTCGGGCGCAACGTACTGCGGCCGCTGCGGGGACGCGGTCTTCCATGCGCCCGGAAGGGGCGGCGGAGACTGCGAAGCCGTGGTGCCGTCCAATCCCAGTTCGGCCGCGACATGACGCAAGGCCTGCCATTGAGGCATGCCTTCGCGCCAGACCGGTGTGTCGAGTGGAAGCTGGCCGCGGCGGAACAAGGCCATCAGTTCTTCCGATGAAAGCGGGCCGACGTTCTGCGCCGGCCCTTCCGCGTAATACCACTGCGCCACGGCTTCTCCCCTGAAGCGTTTACGGCGAAGGCGTCAGTGTACCGGCTCGGGTTCGTCGACGAACATCTGCGTCTCCATCCAGGCGTACGCTGCCTCGGAGCCGGGCTGATTGAACAACACCATCAGCACGACCCATTTGAGATCGTCGAGATCAAGTTCGTCCTGATCCAGCGCCATCGCGCGATCGAGCACGAGTTCGCGTTGATCGGCATCCAGGATGCCGTGCTGCTCCAGGAACATCAGGAACCCGCGACCTTCAACATCGAGCTTTTCGAGTTCGGGACCGTGGAAGATGCGCGTCGGACCGCCCGCACGCGGCTGCGCCGCGCTGGGTCGCTGTTCGGCGAGCGCGTCGAGCCAATCGAATGCCTTGCTGATTTCCGCTGGGCTGAAACCGGCCTGGATCAATCCATTCTGAAGAGAGTCGCGGTCGCGGACCGGGTCCGCGTCTTCGGTGAAATAGTGTTCAAACAGGTAAAGCAGTACGTCCAGGATGCTCTCTTTCATCGCCCCTCGGCCTGCGCGCGTGGCGCTGTGGAGGAAAGAAACTAGCCTATGCGCCAGTAACGGCCGTGTTCGACCGCTACCCGTCCATCCAGTTCCATGAGGAGCAGCATGGAGGACACTTCTGCGGCCGTCAATCCAGTGCGTTCGACCAGTTGATCCATACCGGTTGGGTCGTGCCCCAGTGCTGCCCACAAGGGATGGGGGTGCTCCGCCGCGCTGGGTAGGGGTGGCGCGCAGTCCGGTGCGGCATGACATTCAGCTTCGTGCAGGAGCAGGCGATGCGCACGCGCCAAGCGGGCGATGCCGGGCCCGACTTCTTCGAGCAGTTCCTCGGGACTGCTGATCAGGCCGGCGCCTTGACGGATGAGCCTGTGGCATCCACGGGCCAGCGGATTGCCAAGCGAGCCGGGCAGGGCGAACACGTCGCGTCCGTCGTCGCCTGCGAGCCGCGCTGTAATGAGGGCTCCGGAACGCTCCGCGGCTTCGACCACCAGCGTGGCGGCGCTCAGTCCCGCGAGAATGCGGTTGCGACTGGGAAAGTGCGGGGCCCGCGCCGGCGTGCCAGGTGGAAACTCGCTGACGATGGCGCCGCCGTGTTCGACGATGCGTGCCTGCAGCCCGGCATGGCTCGGCGGATACGTCTGATCCAACCCTGTCCCGACGACCGCGACGGTCGAGCCGCCAGGCGCCTCGATCGCAGCACGATGCGCCGCCGCGTCGATGCCGGCGGCCAGGCCGCTGGCGACGACGATGCCGGCCCGGGCGATGCAGTTCGCGAAGTGCGCGGCATGTTCCCGTCCGGCCGGCGTGGGCGAGCGACTGCCGACAATCGCGAGCATCG
This sequence comes from Pseudomonadota bacterium, assembly GCA_023419315.1. Classification (GTDB taxonomy): domain Bacteria; phylum Pseudomonadota; class Gammaproteobacteria; order Xanthomonadales; family Xanthomonadaceae; genus Pseudoxanthomonas_A. The sequence continues at coordinate 239,029 of JAEZYE010000052.1, read as the reverse complement.
GCCGCCAGAGCAGTTCGGGAGCGCCTTCAACGAACAGGGCCAGTGGCGGATTCCGGCTGTGTCGCAACAGCGGAGGGAACAGCGGGTCGTGCCAGCCCAGCAGATGATGGTCGGGACGCGCGAGCCATTCGAGTGAGCGCGCCCACGTGTCCGGCAACACGGCATCCAGTTGCGAGATCTGCTCCGGACCCAGGCCGGCTTCGCGCCAGGCGCCGCGGCCGGCGAGCAGCGCCATTGCCGGGCTTCCGAAGCGATCAAGCAGCGTGCGCCGCCGCGCGACGGAACCGCCGGCCGACAGCAGGCGCAACAGAGGAACGTGGGAATCAGGCATGGCCTCAGGCTAGCCCGCAAACGGAAACGGCGCCCTGGGGCGCCGTCCGGTTAGAACGTAGGAAAAAGCCGCTTCAGTAGGTCGCGTCGGGGTGCTTGAGTTCGTAGCCGACGCGGGCCGGCTTGACGCCTTCCATGACGAGGCCGTAGCTGACCTTTTCGAAGGTGCGGAACACCATGACGTGAGCCGCATATTCGTCCGGCAGGCTCACGCGGCCGGCGCCGTTGCGCGGGGAATCGTCCATGCGCGAGGACTCCGGCCAGCGCACGCGGTTGGCGGCATGGTCGCCCTGGCGCCAGACCGAGAAGACGGCGCCGTTGTCGATGCCTTCGCGACTGCCGCCGGAAATGGCGACGACATCGCGCGGGCCGGCCGTGGTGAAGGCTTCGGCGACCGCCATGATCTGCAGCTTGCCTTCCTGCGCCTGCGTGCGCGGCGCATGCGGGAAGAACTGCAGATCGTAGGGCTTGGCCTGGACGGGCACGATGCGGTCACCCTGGCGCACTTCCTTGCCGCTGTCTTCCAGCGTGATCGAGATGGTCTCGGTGCCGGGCACGAGTCCGCGGGTCACCGTGCCGACGTTGACCTGCTCCAGCTCGTAGCCAAGCAGTTCGACCGGGCCACCCTCCGAAAGCGAGGAACTCGACCACTGGCGATCCCAGTCGGCCGGCGCGCCCTTGAGACGATCGCCACGGAAATCCAGGTCTTCGCGGTACGTCAGGTATTCGCCGCTCGAGTTCACGCGCGTCTGCGTGTAGCGGTTGCCCGGACGCACGATCGCGTAGCGCTGTCCGACCTGCGCGCCATCGGCGCCGAGTACATAGATGACCTGTCCAGCGGTGGCGCGCGAGCGGTTGTCTTCAAGGCCCGCCACGTAGGGCAGCGATTTGAAGCTGTCGGCAATGCTCAGGTTCTTGAGGAACGGTTCGACTTCCGAGAGCGGAATGGCGTTGAGCGGAGCCTCCTGGCGCGGACCGGGCTGCACGGCCACGCGATCCAGATAGGCAAGACTGATGACGTCGCCGGGATAGATCAGGTGCGGATTCTTGATCTGCGGATTCGCCTGCCAGATCTCCGGCCACAGCCACGGCTTCTTCAGGAACTTGGCCGAAATGTCCCACAGCGTGTCGCCACGGCGCACGACATAGGTATCCGGGTGACTGCCCGCCATTTCGGCCGCAGCGGCATAGGTTCCAACGGTGAACGCCGCGACGGCGAGAACCGTACGAAAACTTTTGAACATGGCGGTATCTACCTGATTCCCCGACAGGTGGTTCGCACTATAGTCCAGAAATCACGGCGCAACGCAAGCGCCCGAGTTAGAATCCGTGAGGCCTTGCCGGATTCCACTGGCGCCCCCAACTCGGTCACACCATGGCACTGCTCCCCATCCTCGAATTCCCTGATCCCCGGCTTCGCACCAAGGCGGTTCCGGTCGATCCCGCGCAGGTCGGCGAACCGGCTTTCCAGCGCTTGCTGGCCGACATGTTCGAGACCATGTACGAAGCGCCGGGCATCGGGCTGGCCGCCAGCCAGGTCGATGTGCACCAGCGTTTCATGGTGATCGACATCAGCGAGGAGAAGAACGACCCGCAGGTGTTCATCAATCCGGAGATCGTGGCCAGCGAGGGCGACCAGGTCTATCAGGAAGGTTGCCTGTCGGTGCCGGGCATCTTCGCCGACGTCACCCGCGCCAACACGATCACCGTGCGCTTCGTCGACCGCAATGGCCAGGCGCAGGAAATGCGGGCTGACGGCCTGCTGGCGGTGTGCATCCAGCACGAGATGGATCATCTCGACGGCAAGCTGTTCGTCGACTACCTCTCGCCGCTCAAGCGCGAGATGGTGCGCAAGAAACTGGCCAAGCAGCGTCGCCAGGCCGCGGCCTGACGCCGCGACGCCCGTTCTTCCGGGAAACAGGATCCGCAACGCGATGACGGTTTGCGGGCCGCACCCTGTCATTCCGCGCTGTTCCCCATTGCGAGATCCGGTCCCATGAGAATCGTCTTTGCCGGCACGCCGGCGTTCGCCGTTCCCAGCCTGCGTGCGGCCCATGCGCACCACGAGGTCGTGGCCGTCTACACGCAGCCGGATCGGCCTGCCGGTCGTGGACGCGGGCTCACCCCGTCGCCGGTCAAGCTCGAAGCCATCCAGCGCGGGATTCCGGTGTTCCAGCCGCTGTCGTTGAAGAAGGCGGCCACGCGCGAAGCGCTGCGCGCGCTCGAACCGGATCTGATGGTCGTCGTGGCCTACGGGCTCATCCTGCCGCAGTCGGTCCTGGACATTCCACGCTACGGCTGCTGGAACGTGCACGCGTCGTTGTTGCCGCGCTGGCGTGGCGCGGCACCGATCCAGCGGGCGATCGAAGCCGGCGATACCGAAACCGGCGTGTGCCTGATGCAGATGGAGGCCGGACTGGACACCGGTCCGGTGCTGCTGTCGCAGAGCACGCCGATAGGCGAACACGAAACCGGCGGCCAACTGCACGACCGGCTTTCGGACATGGGTGCGCGTGTGCTGGCGGATGGACTGGGCCTGTTGCGTGCCGAGCTGATGCCGATTGCGCGCGCGCAACCCGAGCAAGGCGTGACCTACGCGCACAAGCTGGAAAAACACGAGGCGCGCCTGGACTGGTCGCAGCCTGCCGACGTGCTGGCGCGCCGCGTCCGCGCGTTCGAACCGTGGCCGGTTGCGGAAGCCGCGCTGGCTGGCGAGCGTCTGCGCATCCACGGTGCAGTCGCCCTGCCGCTTGCGCATGGCGCGGAACCGGGCACCGTGCTGGCGGCCGGTCGTCTGGGCATTGATGTCGCGTGTGGCGAAGGCGCACTGCGGCTGCGCGTCGTGCAACGCGATGGCGGCAAGGCGATTACCGCCGCCGACTACCTCAATGCACGCCGCGATCTGGTGACTGCGTGATCAAGCAAGCGGCCGCCGGCGTCGCCGTGCGCGCGCTCGCCGCGAGCGTGCTGGATGCGGTCGCCCATGACGGCCGCTCCCTGAAAGCCGAACTGGATGCAGCACTGTCGCGACTGGAGGACCCGCGCGATCGTGCCCTGCTCGAGGCGATCTGCTTTGGCGCGCTGCGCGAGCGCGCGCGCTACGACGCAGCGCTGCGACAGTGGATGCAGAAGGCGCCGGGCGCGCGTGATGGCCTGTTGCGCACGTTGCTGTGGACGGGCTTTGTCCAGATCGATGTATTGGGATTGCCGGCGCACGCCGCACTGTCGGCAACCGTGGATGCTGCGCGCGAACTCAAGCGTCCGCATCAGGCAGGGCTCGTCAATGCGCTGCTGCGTCGCGCACAACGCGAAGGCGTGCCCGCGGCGGATCCCGCACTGGCGTGGCCGCAGTGGTTGCGCACGCGCATCGAGCAGGATTGGCCGGCGCACGCAGCCGCGATCTTCGAGGCCAGCGCGCGTCCCGCGCCGTTGTGGCTGCGCATCAACCGGAGCCGGAGCAGTGCAGCGGTGTATCTGGAGCGGCTGCAGCGCGAACGTCCCGAACTCCAGGCGACGCTTTCGCCCCTGCTGCCGGACGCCGTGCGCGTGGATACGCCGGTTGCGGTGACGACGCTGCCGGGGTTCGCGGAGGGCGTGATCGCCGTGCAGGACGGGGCGGCGCAGTGCGTCGCCGATGCACTCGCCCCCGAAACTGGCGCACGCGTGCTGGATGCCTGCGCCGCGCCTGGAGGCAAGGCCGCGCACGTGCTGGAGCGCGACCCCACGCTCGATCTGTTGGCCCTCGACATCGATGCGCGCCGTCTGCGACGTGTTCGCGAGAACCTGGAACGTGCCGGCGTACAGGCACACCTGCATGCCGCGGATGCAGCCGCGCCCGCAACCTGGTGGGACGGCCGGGCATTCGACGCCATTCTTCTGGATGCGCCGTGTTCGGCGACCGGCGTGCTGCGTCGGCAACCTGACATTCTTCTGCATCGCCGGGCCGAAGATCTGGACGCGCTGGTGGCGACGCAGGCGCGCTTGCTGGATGCCTGCTGGCCGATGTTGCGGCCCGGTGGCGTGCTGCTGTACGCCACGTGTTCGGTACTGAAGGCCGAGAACGAATTGCAGATCACGAATCTGCTGGCGCGAACGCCGCAGCTGCGTCTGGATCCGCTCCCGGAAACGTTGGGCCACGCGCGTGACGGCATGCGCCAGCGTTTCCCCGGTGAACACGAGATGGATGGTTTCTTCTACGCCCGCCTGATCCGGCAGGAGTGATGCCATGCGACCGCGCGCACGACATCGTGACGGCGGGGATTCGCATATCGGGAAGGCGCGCGCCACCGTGTTCCGCTGGGGTGTCTTCCTTGCCGCAGCGCTGCTGGTAATCGACGACGGACTGGCCTTGTTTGCGCTGGCGCTGGGCGTCGCGTCCTTGCTCTCGTGGCCACGGCGGCCGCGAGAACGCCCTCGGCACATGCCGTCGTTGCGTGCCATCGCGATTGCACTGGGTATCGTGGCCGTGGCTGCAGGCAGTTCGGTCATCGTACACCGCGTGCCGCTGAGTGCACTCGACAACCCCGCGCGCCTGTTGCTGATTCCGTGGTGTGCCGCATTGGCATGGTCCACCGGATTGCGACGCGACGTGCTGTGGTGGGGCGCCGTGGCGGGCGTGTTGATCGCGTTCGGGATTGCCTGCGGACAAATGGCGGGCGGCGCCCTCCGCGCAGGCAGCGACGCGAATCCAATCGTGTTCGCCACCCTCGTGCTGATCCTGACTGCCATTGTCATGTTCGCAAGCCCGAACCCTCGGTCGCGCGGGAGGGGGTGGTCGACGCCGGCGCTGTTCCTGCTCGGCGGCCTCACGCTGACTATGTCGGGCAGCCGGGGTGCATTGGCGGGATGGCTGCTGCTGGGTGTCTTCGCGATCATCCGCGCCTGGCGACAAAGCGATCCTGCGGACACGACGCATCGGTTCGCGCTGCCGCTCGCGGGCGTGATCCTGCTGGGGCTGCTGCAGGTGCCGCAGCTGCACGCGCCGCTGCGCCTGGCGGATGTGTCATCCAATCTGTCGCGTTATGCACAAGGCGATCCAGACACTCCGATCGGTGCGCGCCTCGCGCTGCTCTCGTTGGCGGGCCGCGTCTTCGCCGAGCATCCGTGGGCCGGCGTGGGGATGGAACGTTTTGGCGGCGAGATCGCACGGCTGCCGGGTTGTGGCGGCGCACGCCCGATGGGGCTCTGCACGCTGCGCCACGCCCACAATGACCTGGCCGAATGGGCGGTCACCCTGGGCTTGCCCGGATTGCTCGCGATTGTCGCGATCTACGGCGTGCCTTTTTCCATGTTCGTTCGGATAATCCGCACGCACGGCGGGCAGCGCAATGCCGCAGCATGGACCGGCGTCATGGTCGTGGCGGTCTATGTGGTCGGTGGACTGACCCAATCGATGTTCGCGCACGCCGCCACCGCCAGCGCCTACGGCATTTTCGTGGGATCGCTGCTCGGCATCGCGTGGCGCGAAGCCGAGACGGACATGGTTTGAGAACCGCGAGGAATTGCATGCAGGACACACGGGATCAACGGCACTTCTGGTGGTTCATGGTGTTCGCGCTGATCGTCATCGGCGCCGGGCTGGGATTGCGCGCGCCGTGGCCGGCCGATGAACCCCGGTTCGTGCTGGTTGCCCGGCAGATGTGGGAATCCGGCAACTGGCTGTTCCCGCATCGCGGCCAGGAACTGTACGCGGACAAGCCGCCGCTGTTCTTCTGGATCATCGCCGCGACCTATTCCATCGTGCGCCACTGGAACGTGGCCTTCCTGCTTCCGTCCTTGCTCGCTGCACTGGGGACGCTGGCGCTGACCTACGACTTCGCGCGCCGCGCCTGGAACCGGCAGGCCGGGCTCTGGGCCGCCGCCGCCGTGCTGTGCGCGCTGCAGTTCGTCTACCAGGCCAAGCGCGCGCAGATCGATCCCACGCTGGTGTTCTTCACTACGCTGTCGATGTACGGCATCGGCAGGCACGTACTGCTCGGACCGCACTGGCGATGGTTCTGGCTGGGCTGTTTCTCCGCGGGACTGGGCGTCATCAGCAAAGGCGTGGGATTCCTTCCGCTGCTGGCGCTGGTGCCGTATGCATTGATGCGCTGGCGCGGCTGGACGGGGCTCCCGCAGCCAGCACCACGGGGTGCAGGGCGCTGGATGCTGGGTGCGGCGAGCTTCCTCTTCGCGATCGCGCTCTGGTTCATACCGATGCTGGCGACCGCGCTGGCAAGCGGCAATCCGGAACATCGCGCGTATCTGGATGATCTGCTGTTCCGCCAGACCGCCACGCGCTACGTCAACGCATGGCATCACCACGAGCCGGCCTGGTATTTCCTGGAAGTCATCGCGCTGTTCTGGTTGCCCTTCTCGATCTTCATTCCGTGGTTGCTGAAACCGTGGCGCGACGCGTGGCGAACGCGCGACGCGCGGGTGATCTGGCCGCTGGCATGGGTGGTAATCGTGCTGGTGTTCTTCAGCGCCAGTCCGGGCAAGCGCGACATGTACATACTGCCCGCCCTGCCGGCGCTGGCCTGGGCCGCCGCTCCGTTCCTGGCGACGCTCTCCCGGCGGACCGGCATCCGCCGGCTGCTATGCGGTTTTTCCGGGCTGCTCGGCGGCGTGCTGCTGGTCGCTGGAGCGTTCTCGATCGCAGGCAATCCTCCCTTCGAACTGAAGCTCGAAGCCGAGCGCGGCCTGGTCGGTGATGCGCATGCGGATCTGCTGTGGTGGGTGCTCGCGGTGATGGGAGGCTTGATCGTGATTGCCGCTGTCGTATTGCGTACGCGCCGCGCCGTCGCCTTGACCCTTGCGACCGTGCTGGTCGTCTGGTGCGGCTATGGACTGGGAATCGCGCCGCTGCTCGATGGCGAAAATTCCGCGCGCGACATCATGGCCGATGCGCGCGATCACGCCGGCACGCGTGAAATCGGCCTTGTCGACTGGAAGGAGCAGCAACTGCTGCAGGCGGTGGGACCGGTGACCGAGTTCGGCTTCAAGGCCGCGCCGGACGTGCAATGGCAACGTGGCCTGGCGTGGTTGCGTACGGCGCCCGCCGAGCGCGTGCTGATGGCGCAGGACGCCACGTTGCCGGAGTGCGTCGAGCGCGCGCGCGCACAACCCATCGGCACGGCCAATCGCCGGAGCTGGTGGCTGGTGGATGCGGCGGTGGTGCGGCAATGCGCCGCACCACCTCGCATAAATCACGGATAGCGGGTACTTCGATGGGGCGAGCTGGTTGAGCGGTCGACTTCAGCGGCCAAAAAATTCCTGCTGCCACCAGTAGCGAGTGAACTGGCACGTCCATTGCTGCAGCTTGACACCGTTGTTCTGGAATGGCGCATCCATGCACTTTCCGCTATTGACGTTAATCCATTTGGTGCGGTGTACGGCCGGTCTGTCTGGTCCGATTTTGGTTGCACGAATCCAGAGCTGGCTTGGATCGGCGTAATTGCACGGCGCCTGTACAAGCAGTGCACCGTCTTCAAGCGACTTGTTCTGCACTGCGATGCACGTACCTGTGGCCGCATTCTGGAAAGCGAAGGTGTCCCAGTCGCCCTCGCCATCCTTGCCAACACCGATCCAATGCCAGACCCAGTTCATCTGGTAGTAGCCTTGGCAACTCCAGATTTGAAGTGCGTTCTCGTTCTGGGCGCCTGTCGGAATTCCGGCATAGAAGTCGAGGCATTTTTTCGCGCCATCGTTAACCATCGCGTTGAGGGTATAGACGTGGGTCGGCGTTTCGGCAGCAGCGGGCGGTGAAATCAAGCCTGCGAACAATACGCAGGCACCGGCAATCAAAGAGACTTTCATTCCTTGGTTTCCTTGTCGATGAGCAGGGAGATTCCTTGCTGGCTTCTTCCCGCGGCTGAGCCGCCCTAAAACGTCAATAGCAACGCGTGCGACCGAATCGCATGCGATGCACGGGCAACTGGTTCCCCGGAAGAATCTAGCGAGCGGAAGATTGCATCAAAGCGTCGTAGACGCCCGAGGTGCCAGTCACAAAATGCTGTATGCCGAACTCGTGGGCGGCATGTTCGCAAGCCTGCTTTCCCATCGATTCAAGTGCCGGGCGCTCGCGCAACATCCAACGGAGTCGTGCTGCCATGGCTTCGACTCCATGTACAGGAACTACCCATCCATCCTCATCTTCGTGGATGTTCTCCGGAAGGCCGCCATATCGCGTGACCATCACCGGTTTGCCCATGGCCATCATTTCCCGGCATGCAAAAGAAATCGTCTCGATGTCATATGACAGAACGAATCCGGCGTCGAGCGCCGCGATCATGGGACGCACGTCCGCCAGCAGGCCAGGGAAGATGAAGTTCTGTTCCAGCCCCGCCTGCGCAATCAACTCGCGCTGCGATTTCGATGGAGTGTGTCCGGCAATGGCTATGCGGATCTGTTGCCTTTCAGATGCGTCCAGAAGTTGCAGCGCGGGGACAAGGTCCGTCCATCCCTTGTAATCGGCTGTTCCTGCACTGCTTCCGATGAGCAGGGTAGCCCCATCCGGGCAAAGCTTCAGTCGCTCCGCAGCTGCGGCTTCGACAGACCATGGTGAAAACGCGTACGTATCCACACCGTTGTATACGGTTTCCGGCGTGCAGCGCCTGTACGGTGTGTCGAGAAGCTGATTGCGCACGAATTCGCACACGGCAATCACCTTGTCAGTTCCGCGCCACGCGCGCCAGACATGCTGCAGACCCTTGAGCGATTTGGTGTTGTGCTTGGTCAGCACGATGTGAGGCCTGCGCGGAAGACCGGAGACGGCAGCCATGACAAGCCTGTGATCGGCCGAGCCATTGACATGGATGATGTCGAAGGCATGCGCACGAAGGTAAGCGTGCAGGCGGCGGCGGGCGCGCCATTTCGCGAGCCTTAGGCCATTGGGAAATGACTGTGCGAAAGCCTGCACGCCGGGAATGCCTGCAGCCTCCTCCAGCAGACGACTGCCTGCAGGCGCAGCAACATGGATCGCATGATCCGCAATCAGCCCCTTCGCGAGTTCGCGCACGTACGTGGTATGACCACCACCGGAACCTTCATGGAAATTCGTGTAGAGCACTTTCATTGGAGAACTCGGGTTTGCAGGTGCCACCCTCTACTTGAGGGACGAGGACATTCACAACAGATCAGTATGTCCGTCGATGCCCCGCTCACAACGAATGATGCCGAGGGCGCGCGTCGCCTGGAACAATCGGTTGTTCGGAAGGGTCATGTCATCCACATCAGGTGGCGCGCGCGAGTTGTGCCAGAGATGCACTGCCAATGCAGCCCACTTCAGGGCGCGCCTGCGTAGACCGGAGTTTTCCGCGCGCGCGGCAAGTTCGCGGTCTTCGGCCCCATAGCCTTCCATGCGCTCATCAAAGCCATTGACGAGAAGCAGATCATCACGCCAGAAGCTCATGTTGCAGCTCATGACTCGGCCGCCATTGCGTGAACGGGCTTTCCAGCGTGCGAGCGCTGGTTGACGGAATGCATACTGACGCCGCGTACCATCGAACTCGTCAAAGTCGAAGTCACCCCATGGCGTATAGACAGGCGCGCCGCCACCGAGGAGGCGCTCGCTCTCGCGGACAGTAGCCTTCAGCCGGCCACCCTGCAGAAAGAAGCCCCGCTCCGCCAGCTGTTCGTGATCGGCGACGAAATGGGGGTGGATGAGCATGTCCCCGTCCAAGAGGATCACGTAATCCCCCCGACTGGCGGCAATGCCGCGATTGCGTGCGCGTGCCGCACGAAAGCCCGTGTCCGGCTGCCATATGTGCTGTATCGGGATATCGAGACACGCATGCCAGCGTTCGATGAGCGCGCGGGTTTCCATGCCCGAACCGTCGTCTGCAATGACGATCTCATCGGGTGGACGGCATTGGCGAGCCACGCAGTCCAGCACTCGATCCAAGGCCTGCGGCCAGTTGTAGGTGAGGATGACGAGCGAAATCTTCATGGATCTTCTAGATGGGGAGCCGGTAACGACAGGCTTATTGCGAAGGGAAACCACAGCATCAACCAGCCCGGGCGCGGACTGTCCAGAAGATGCGGCAGATCGAACTGGACCAGCAATGTTGCGAAGACCCACGAGCCGAAGACCAGGCGACCGACGACGTCGACACGGGCTCGCCAGGCGCGATGGCCGACGATGCACCATGCAATCCACCATAGCGTGACGCCGGGAATGCCAAGTTCGACCCCCAGTTGCATCGTCAGATTGTGTGTGTGCGTATGCAAGTCGCCTTCGACAGGGAGCAGCATCGTTGCACCGAGACCGTGGCCGGTCCAGGGATGCTGCACGAAAAGATCCCAGGAACGCACAAGGATGGCGGGCCGAAACGACCAGCCTCTGGCGATGATATCGGAGTACTCGAATGCAACTGTCGTCAGGGCCATCAACGCAAGTGCGGCGGCCAGAGCGCGATGGATGCGATCGTTTGCCAGCCAAAACAGGATCATCAATGCCACCAGCAATGCGGCCATCGCGCTACGCGAGTCCGTCAGAAACACGCCAACCAGCAATATCAGTGCCAAGACCGCTCTTGATACGTTGCGCGCCGTGTTGGACATGCGCCATGGCACGAGCCAGAGCACGCCCATGGAGAGCGCGGCCGCAAACAGGTTGGGGTTGGCCATGACTCCCAGTCCAGACAGTCGGCCATCTGTGGGCGGAGCGGACTTCAGTCGGACCATCCCGGCAATGGCGGCAACGGCCAGCATGCACGAACAGGCAAGCAGCAGACGCTGCAGACGTTGTGCGTCGGAGCCCATGCCATGGTGCCACGCGAACAGAAACACGAGAATCGCAAGCAGGCGCAACGCCTCGTCAACGGGCCGGGAGGCATCGGTCCACGCCAATGTCACCGCGCCCCACGCCATCAGAGCTATCAACCACATCATCGGTGGACGTGAAAGCAGCATCCACCATCGCTTGGGCTGATGAAGGCCGATGACCAGTGCGGGTAGATAAAGCGTGAAGGCCAGCAAGTACTGATAGGGCTTTGATGGATTGAAGGAAGGTCCGGCGGGTAGCGCGCACATTCCAGCCACGAGTGCCGCCAGGCCCAGCAAAAGGATGTTGCGGGAGATGCCGGAAAGCGGGGTCAACCATTGCGGAGCGTCCTTCGCGTGGGTGCGTGAATCTGGAGACACCTTGTTCGAGCGACGCTTGCGCATGATCGCGGTGCTGAGGATTCAGTCGTGGCGTTTGGGACTGCGAAGGATGCTGACGATGCGCTCGACTCGCTTCCACCAGGGCACGCGGGCGCGCCAGCAGAGATCGATGTAGCGGCGCGCCTCCGCCCAGTCGGGATCCGGCTTGGTCTTGTATTCGAGTTTCGCGAGCTCAAGGCATGAATCGTCGAGGCCGGCGATGCGGGCGTAGTGGTTAATCAACCCGCGGGAATGCAGCAGATTGCGGAACGTTGCGGTCGCGTTCTGATGGGACCACCATCCATTGCCGCCATGGATGCGATAGAAAACTGCGCCAGTCGGAAGGAAGTACTTGCGTGCCCCGAAAAGGCTGGCGCCGTAGACGAGGCAATTGTCCGCAGACAGGCGCCAGGTCTTGATCAGATGCTCGGGCACATCCAGCGTGCGGCGCGCCACAGACAGACGCAGCGACAATGCCGAAGTCGGCGCTCCATACCAATGGGTAAGGGCATAGGTGCTGATCGTCGTATAGCCAAGATCCACTGCTCGCTGAGCCCATGCGATGCGTCGAGTCTCGGTACCGAACAATGCGACGTCCGAGAAAACGAAATCCACGTCCTTGCGTGCGTCATACAGCGCGGCGAGCTGTTCCAGGTAGCGCGGCTCCCAGCGATCATCGGCGTCCAGGAAGGCCACGACGTCGGCCTGCGCGGCCGCCACGCCGCGCTGGAACGCCGCCAGCTGGCCGCCGTTTTCGCCGAACAGCAGCGTCACGCGCGGATCCGCGCCATAACGCTCCTGCAGCAACTCGCGCGAACCATCGGTCGAACCGTCATCCACGACGATGATCTGCGCGGGCGCATGCGTCTGCGCGAGCGCGCTGTCCACGGCTTCGGCAACGAACAGGCGGTAGTTGTAGTTGGTGATGATGACCGCGAAGCTGGTCATGCCGCCGCATCCTCCTGCAGCAATGTACGGAAGTAGGCGATGGTTTCGCGCAGGCCGTCTTCCAGTGCGACCTTCGGCTCCCAGCCCAGCTTGTCGCGGGCCAGCGAGATGTCCGGCTGGCGTTGCTTCGGATCATCCGAGGGCAGTGGCTGGAACACGAGCTTCGAGCGCCCGCCGACCAGCCTGACCACGGTTTCGGCAAGCTCCAGCATGGTGAACTCGCCGGGATTGCCGATGTTGATCGGGCCGGTGAAGCCGCGTTCGGTTTCCATCATGCGGCTGAACACTTCGATCAGATCGTCGACGTAGCAGAAGCTGCGCGTCTGGCTGCCGTCGCCGTAGATGGTGATGTCCTGGCCGCGCAGCGCCTGCACGATGAAGTTGCTCACCACGCGGCCATCGTTCGGATGCATGCGCGGGCCGTAGGTGTTGAAGATGCGCACGACCTTGATGTCGAGCGAGTGCTGGCGGAAATAGTCGAAGAACAGGGTTTCGGCGCAGCGCTTGCCTTCGTCGTAGCAGCTGCGCAGGCCGATCGGATTCACGCGGCCCCAATAGGCTTCGGTCTGCGGATGCACTTCCGGATCGCCGTAGACCTCGCTGGTGGACGCCTGCAGGATGCGCGCGTCCAGGCGCTTGGCCAGGCCCAGCATGTTGATGGCGCCGTGCACGCTGGTCTTGGTCGTCTGCACCGGATCGTGCTGGTAATGCACCGGCGAGGCCGGGCAGGCGAGGTTGAAGATGCGGTCCACCTCGACGTACAGCGGGAAGGTGACGTCATGGCGCATCAGCTCGAAATACTTGTGGCCGATGAGGTGCGCGACGTTGCGCTTGCTTCCGGTGAAGAAATTGTCCACGCAGAGCACGTCGTGCCCATCGCGAATCAATCGATCGCAAAGATGTGAACCGAGGAAGCCGGCACCGCCGGTAACAAGAATTCGCTTCATCAAGAGTCCTGGCGGGCTGCAGTGGGGGGATGGCACAGGCACCAACGCGAGGCATTTTACAGCCTGCGGGCCGGACGCCGAGGAACGCGCTGCGGTCTTCCGGAGCACCGGAGGCTGTCGCCTCGTCGGGAGCAGGGAAAGCGATGCGGTGGAAAGGCCCACTGCGGGCCGCTTCAGACGCGGCGGTGACGGGGTTCCAGCCAGGCCTGGAACATGAGCACGCCCCACAAGTGGGTATGCCACCTGCGCTGACCGTTCAGGAAGTCCTGCCAGAGATGGCGAATCGTTGCGGCGTCGAAATGGCCCTCTTCCCGCAGCCGACGCTCATCGAGCTGGCTTTCGGCCCAATCACGCAGCGGCCCGCGCAGCCAGTCACCCACGGGCGCGCCGAAGCCGGACTTCGGCCGCACCACCAGGGATTCGGGCAGGTAACGGCGCAGCAGTTGCTTGGGCAGATGCTTGAGCGTATCGCCGCGCTGCTTCATCGATTGCGGAACCGACCAGGCGAACTCCACGCAGCGCCAGTCGAGCAGCGGCGCGCGCGCCTCGAGCGCGACCGCCATGCTGGGCCGGTCGACCTTGGTGAGGATGTCCTCGGGCAGGTAGCAGGCGAAATCAAGGGCCATCAGCGTGTCGGCAGCGGTGCCATTGCGCGGCACGGCGCGCGGGTCGTCGTAAGCGGTGGGCAGCCTCCGTGCCCCCCGCACCACGCTTTCGGGCTGTCGCCAGCGGCTGACGCGATTGCGTGCGACGGCCTGCAGATCGACCGCGCCGGCTTCCGAACGCAGCGCCGCAAGTCCGCCCAGTCGCGCCGCTTCGCCCGGCTCGCCGGCCCACCGTGCGAGCCAGGTACGGGGGAAACCCGACAGCAGCCGCTCGTTGCGCAACGCGCGCGCATACCGGCCGTAACCGAAAAACAGTTCATCGCCGCCATCGCCGGACAGCGCCACCGTCACATGACGGCGCGCCAGGCGGCACAGCAACGCCATCGGCAACTGCGACGAGTCGGCAAAGGGTTCGTCGAACACCGTCGCCATGGCCGGCACCAGCGCCAGCGCCGCCTGCCCATCGGCACGGAGTTCGGTGTGATCCGTACCCAGGTGCCGTGCGACCGCCGCCGCGTGCGCGCTCTCGTCGTGCACCGCGTTGTCGAAACCGATCGAAAAGCTGCGCACCGGACGCGAGGACTGCGCCTGCATCAGTGCCGTCACCAGCGAAGAATCGGTGCCGCCGGACAGAAACGCGCCCAGCGGGACGTCGGCTTCCATGCGCAGCCCGACTGCGTTGGACAGCAGCGCATCGAACGCGTCGAGCGCTTCGGCTTCGCTGCCGCGGAACGCATGCGCGATGGCGTGTTCCTGCCGCTCGCGGGCGTTCCACCACAGCGTCGTATCGCGTTCGGGATCATGCGCCGCGCCATTGCACGCGTCGCTTTCGCCCAGCGACAGCAGCGCACCCGCGCGCAGTTTGTGCACGCTGCGCAGGATGCAATACGGCGCGGGGATGTAGTCCAGGCGCAGCAGCAACGCCAGGGCATCCGGATCGACCTGCTTGTCGAGCGCAGGATGGACCTGCAGCGCGGACAGCTCGCTGCCGAACAGGAACGTACCGTCGGTGGCCCAACCGTAATAGAGCGGCTTCTTGCCGACGCGATCGCGCGCCAGCCAGAGCCGACGTTCCTGCCGATCCCAGGCCGCGATGGCGAACATGCCGTTGCTGGAATCCAGCGCCGCCTGCACGCCCCACTGTTCGATGGCGGCAAGCAGCACTTCGGTGTCCGAATGGCCGTGGAAGCTGCATCCGAGCCCGACCAGCCGTGCGCGCAGCTCGCGGTGGTTGTACACCTCGCCATTGAACACCAGGGTCCAGCGGCCACTCGCCGAGATCATCGGCTGATGCCCTTCCGGACTCAGATCAACAATCGCCAGACGACGATGCGACAGGACGATGCCGGCGTCGGCATCCAGCCAGACGCCTTCGTCGTCCGGGCCTCGATGCGCAATCGCCATGCCCATGCGCTTGCCGAGCGCATGCAAGTCGTCTTCGACGCGACGGGAGCGGGGTGACCACGCACCGGCAATGCCGCACATCGTCAGCGTCCTTCCGGATCCGTGGGTGTCGTGACCGGATAACCGTTCTGCAACATCCACAGCATGATGGTTTTCTGGCGGACGTAATTCGCGCGCACGTAGGCATAGACGAGCCCGTGCCAGCCATCGCGGAAACCGCCACGAAACAGGAATCCGCGCCAGAAACGCCAGGCCGGCGCGAGCACCAGCTTGCCCAGGGTGGCGCGCTTGCCGCGTGCGAAATCGTGCTCGGCCATCATCCGTGCATAACGCTGCGTCTTGGTGAGCTGCTGCTCGAACGACCGATAGGGAAAGTGGATCAGATCGCCGCGAAGTGCACCGACCTCGCCATCCACACTCGCGGCTTCATGCACCTCGCGCTTGCCGCGCCAACCGCCGCGCCGGCGATCGAACAGGCGCACCACGCGGTCGGGATAGGCGTTGCCGTGGCGCAGGAATCGGCCGAAGTACTGTGAAAGCCGGGCAAAGCGGTAACCCGCCTTTCCGTTGAATCCGTCGGCGCGTGCCGATTCGATGGCCGTACGCAGCTCCGGACTGATGCGTTCGTCGGCATCCAGGCACAGCACCCAATCATGCTGCGCCTGCTCCACCGCAAACTGCTTCTGGCTGCGGAAACCGGTGAATGCGCGCTGCAACACGCGCGCGCCCGCAGCTTCGGCCAATGCGGCCGTGGCATCCGTGGAATGCGAGTCGACCACCACGATGTCGTCGCAGAAAGACAGCGACTTGAGGCAATCGACGATACGGTCGGCCTCGTTAAACGTGATAATGCAGGCCGAAATCGGCACGGGCTGCGAAGAGGAAGCGTTGATGGCGGATTACCTTCTGTTTGCGACTGAACGCTATGCGCTGCCCATCTTGCAGCCGCTGGCGGACGTGCTGCAAGCACAGGGCCACGCGGTCCATGCGTGGCTGGTGGATGGCGCCGCAAACGCACGACTGCGTGCGCCGGTGCGTGTCATCGACAACGCGCGCGAAGCGGTGGCGCTGCGGCCTCGCGCGGTGTTCAGCGCGGCCAATTGGGCACCGACCTTCGTCAGCGGCCCGAAGGTGCAGTTGTTCCATGGCTTCAATGTGGAAAAGCGTGATGCCGCGCGCGGGCATTTCCGCGTGCGCGGGATGTTCGATCTCTATTGCACGCAAGGGCCGGCGACGACCGCCCCGTTCCAGGCGCTCGCGGCCGAGGCTGGCCACTTCAAGGTGGTCGAGACCGGCTGGCCCAAGCTCGATCTGCTGTTTGCCGGCGAAGATGCACTGGCCGAACGCCTGCGTGCGATGGCCGGCGGGCGGCCCATCGTCATGTTCGCGTCCACCTTCACCGAGCGCTTGAGCGCAGCGCCGCATCTGCACCAGATGATCGCGCGCGAGATCGCACGCGGTGACCGCTACTGGATCCTCACGTTGCACCCCAAGTGCGACGCCGCGTTGTTCGAACGCTATCGCGCGCTTGCAGGCGAGAACGCCAGCTTCATCGAGACCGAGGATCTCGTCAGCGCCGAACGCGCGGCCGACGTGCTGGTCGCCGACACCACGTCGGTGGTCAGCGAATTCGTGGTCCAGCGCAAACCGGTGGTGACATTCCGCAATCGTGCGCCCAAGCCCCACATGATCGATTTCCAGGACCCGGCGCAGCTGCCGGAGATGCTCGAGCAGGCGTTCGCCCCGTCGGAAACACTGCAGCGGGCGCTGAACGATTATGCGGAGGCCATCCATCCATACCGCGATGGCAGATCCTCGCAGCGTGTCATCCGGGCGACGGAGCGTTTTCTGGACGGCGAACTCGGCACGCTGCACGCGAAGCCGTTCGGAGGCTGTTTGCGCAGCCTGCAGATACGCCGTGATCTGGGCTATTGGGGTCCTGCAGCGCGCTGATCACCAGCGGAGGCGACGGCGCGACAGCGCATCGGCCAGTTGCGATTGCATCCGCGTCGCGTCATCCACCTGCAGGAAGCGCAGGCGCAGCGGGGGAGCAAGCCCGTGGTCACCGGCGGTATCGAGCCAGAGGGTGGCAGTGCCGCACCAGTGATCCATCGGCGAGCGCGTGAGACGCAGCGCCTGCAACTTGTCGATTTCGGCGAAGCGCCACCAGCGCGACCAGCCGCCGCCGCGCACCGCGACAAGTCGATCATCCAGCGCATAGCCGGCGCGCTGCGCATTCCGCCGTGCCACATAGAGCGCCGCCACCGGCCACGCGAGCAGCCACAGCGCCCATGTGCTCCATGCCGCCGCTCCCACCCCAGCCCACAGCAACGACCACGCCAGCGATGGCCACCAGAGCCGCCACACGATGTGCCCGGGCCACTGCCGCCAGTGTGCGGGTGGCCAGCTCATGCCCGGCAGCAGATGGGCGATGAGGTGATCGCAGCGCTCCGGCGTGGCGATGGGGGCGAGAATCTTGAGCGCGCGCTCGTCTCCGCTGCCCTGCGCCACGGCGGTGTCGATCCGCAGCGTGCGCCGATGGAACCAGCGATGCAGCGGGTTCTCGCGCACCGTCCAAGCCTGGATGCGGCGGCGCGACACGCTGCTGCGCACGCGCGCCAGCAATCCACGTTCGACCATCAGCCGGCGTCCGCTTTCGGTCAGGCGAAAGCCATGGAATTGCAGCAGCGACTGGATGATCGACAGCACTCGCGTGAGCAGCAGCGCAGCCAGGAGGGCGCCCGCGGCGGTGCCGACCGCGCCGACCCAACTCCAGTGCAGATGACTGGCATAGCCGAATGCTTCGCGCGCATAGCGCTCCACCAGATCCGCCATCATCCGGTCGGGCAGCATCTGCCACGCCACGCCGAATGCCGCAGCCACAATCACCAGTCCGCGATTGGAGATCAGTCCCAGGCGCAGTATTTCCGGAGTGGACAGCGCGAGCAGCACGTCCGAAGCGGGTTCGTCAGCGCCGGCAGCACCGTTCGCCGTGGGCATGGCTGCACCACGATTGCGAATCAGGTTTTCCAGTTGCGTGGCCGCCGACAGGCCCAGCACGCGCATTTCCGCTTCGGGCTTCTGTCCGCCGGCCGATTCCAGCCGCACTTCGGCCACGCCGAACAGGCGATGCAACAGTGATTGATGCACCACCACGTTGTGGATGCGTGCAAACGGAATTTCACGCACGCTGCGGTGCAGCCATCCACTGCGGATGGTCAGGCTGTCAGCGCCGGTCCGATAACGGAAGGTGAAGTAGTGAATGACGGCGAGGATGACCAGCACGCCGACCGCCACCAAAGGGCCAATCCAGGCCCACAGATCGCCACCGGCGCTGCGTCCGCCGAACACGACCACGGCGATCAGCGGCAGCACGAACTGCTTCAACTGCTGGATCAGCACGAACAGCCACGAAAGCGGATGCAGGCGCGATTCCGTCGAGGGCAGCGGCGGAGGCGTGCTCATGCTCAAAGCGCGTCGTCGTGATCGAGCTGATGGCTCAGGCGATCACGCAGGCGTTCGGCATCGGCTGCGTCCAGCCCCGACACGCTGACAGTCGCCATGCGCGTGCCTGCGGTGTGGACGACCAGCGTGGCCAATCCGAGTCCGCGTTCGAGCGGGCCGCGTTTGAGATCCAGATGCTGGACGCGCGAAACCGGCACGCGGGTTTCGCTCTGCCACCAGTTCCCGCGGCGCAGCCCGAAGCCTGCCTCGTCCAGTTGCCAGCGCACGCGCCGATGGCGTCGCCACCCCATCCACCCGCCGATGAAAGCGCCGGCAAGCAGGCAGATCGGCGCGGCCCACCACGGCGAAATCCAGCCGGTCGCGTTGCTCGCAACAAAACCAATCACGGTGAATGGAACCGCCGCACCGATCGCGCCGCCGACTGCCGCCACGATGGCGCCACGAGGCGGCAACGGTTGCCACCCGGCCGCGTGGACGGAAGGTTGAACGCTGTCTTCCTGCATCAGTGAACGTCCATCAATAGCGTCCCGCTCGCGCTTCTGCGAAGACGTTGTAGTCCTGCACGTAGGCGCGCCCCTTCCGGTAACCCGCCAGACGCGCCTGCATGCGCTTGCGCGTCGCGGTCCGCGCCTTGCTGGAGCCTGCATCCTTATCTAAGCCATCGATGGCCCGCTGCTGGAATTCGATGGCCTTCTCGAACTGGCCGTTCGCCGCCAGCGCGGCGGCAACCGTGTCCAGCTCACTGGAACCCAGCGTCTCCCGCTGTTCGATCATGTGCCGGGCCAGTTCGAGTGCACGGACGGGATTGCGCTGCTCCGGAATCGGGCAGGTCGCCAGCGCCCACACCAGATCATTGCGTGCATTCAGTGCGCCGGCTTCCTCGGCGCGCGCGTACCACTCCGCCGCCTGAAGGCAATTGCGCGGCAGGCCACCACTGCCTTCGAAATGCAGTTGTGCGAGTGCGGACATGGCCATCGGTCGACCCGCATCGGCCGCGCGCTGGGCATGGCGCGCGATTCGGGTCAAACGCGCTTCATCGAGCTGCTCGAAGTCCGCACCCAGGTACTGCACGAGGACTTCCGCAGCAACGGTGTTGCCGCCATCACTGGATTTTTCGAGCAACTCGACGCCGCCCGGTTCGTCCTGGGGGACCCACTTCGGCGAGTTCCCCGACAGCTTCATCGAACCCAGCGACATCTGTGCAAACGCATCGCCATCCTGCGCCTTCTGCTTCACCGCGCCGACGCGTCGGCCGAAGAATGTCTCGTACTCAGGCCACTGCTCGTTGAGGCGAACGCGCGCCACGCTGTCGTCGAGCAACGCGCGATCCAGCACGGCCAGGCGCGGCGGGTCCGCGGTTTCGAGCAGGTTGCCGATCACCATCTCGAAGAACTGGCTGTTGCCGAGCGACGAGCGCTTGAGCGCTTCGTCGAGGCTGGCGGACGAGTCCGGAACCAGCGACAGATAGCGATATTTCCAGCTGTCGCCCTCGCGATCGAAATCCGGACCGAACTGGAAGAACGCTTCGGTTGGCGGCGCGAGTTCGCCGACCGCATAGTCGTCCACCACAGTGACATGGCTGAGTGCGACAAGCGGTGCGTTTTCGTTCCTGCGCACACCGGCCCAGCCGCGTTCCATGCACAGGACCGCGACTGCGCGGTTGTCGAGCTTTTTCAGCGCGTCCACGGATTGCGTCGCGCGAAGCAGATACACCGTCAGGCGATCCACCGACGGCATGCGGCGCAGCTGTTCGGTCGATGCGTACAGCGCGGCATCGCGCAGGAATCCGAAGTGCGCCACGCTGGACGTCGACAGCCAGTCCACACTGCCGGCCTTGTTCTCGCTGCTCGTCTCGGCGTAGCGATCCCAAGCCCGGCTGACTGCATTCATCTCGGCCAGATCATCGGCCATCGCCCATGGCGCGAACGCCAGTGACGCCCACAACCACCATCCTGCGCGCATGTGTTCCCCTTTCTGTCCCTATGCCGTTGGCCGGATCCTCAGCGGTAGGGATTTTCCTCGCCGCTGCCCGGTGGCCGCAGCGTATAGCGTTTATAGGTCCACTGATACTGCGCCGGGTCGCGCCGGGCGATCTTCTCTACGCCGGCATTGAGCGCCGTCACCGCAACGACGGGATCCGCATCCGCGATGGCAGTCGGTGCGGGTTCGAAGTGCAGCGCGAAATCCGGCCCGTCGCCAAGGCGTTCGCACCAGGCGAACAGCACCTGCGCGTCGGTACGTTCGGCGAGGCGCGACAGCAGCGTCATCGTCAGTGCCTGCACCCCGAAGAAGGGCGCGAACTCGCCGTCGCCGGCCTTGGGTTGCTGATCCGGCAGGATGGCGATGACCCCGCCGTCTTTCAGGCGCTTCCACAATTGCCGGACCGCGGCGCCTTCGGCGCGCACCTGGGTGATGTTGGCCGCGCCGCGCGCGCGTTGCAGGAAGGCATCACCGACCGGTGATTCCGGAACCCGATACACGAAGGCGTAGGGCCCGCGGGAGGCCAGCCATTGATTGAGCAGTTCCCAATTGCCGTAGTGCGGCGCGGCGATGATGACGCTGCGTCCTTCCGCCAGCGCCTGCTCGTAGCGTTCGACACCATGCCGTTCCCGGATGTGGCGCAGATTGCGCGCGTGCGGTTGCGTCCAGAAGCGCAGCGTTTCGAATGCCTGGCGCGTCGTGGTCCGCAGGATGGCGCGGTGGAGGCGTGTCCGCTCCGCCGGTGGCATCTCGGGGTAGGCGAGTTCCAGGTTGCGCTGCGCCACCCGGCTTTCGCGCGCGCCGCCTACGCGCCAGCACCAGGCGAGCACATCCGCCATGAGCCGGAGTACAGGCCAGGGCAGGCGCATCAGCACGCCGGTCATGGCGTGCAGGAAATGGGCGAGGGACTCGGGCTTCATCGCGACAAGTCTAGCCGTTGCTATTTTCCGCCGCGGTGTCGAGCATGCGGGCATGCTTGCCCTCATACAGCGCGTCACCCAGGCCTCCGTCGTCGTCGATCAGCAAACCGTGGGTGCGATTGGCCCCGGATTGCTGGCGCTCGTAGCGATCGAACCGGGTGATGACGAAACCGGTTTCCAGCGCATGGCGGATCGCCTGCTCGGGTATCGCGTTTTCGCCGATGAGGCCGGCCGAATGAACCGCTCGCTCAAGGACACCGGCGGCGGCTTGCTGTTGGTCAGCCAGTTCACGCTGGCGGCGGACACCCGGTCCGGGATGCGTCCCAGCTTCACCGCCGCGGCACCCCCGGCCGAGGCTGAACGCGGCTTCAACCGGCTGGTGGCTATTTGTCGGGAAAAGCACCCGACAGGGGTGGAAACGGGCCGATTCGGTGCCCATATGGTCGTCAGCCTGATCAATGACGGCCCCGTCACCTTCCTCCTCCGACCCTGAGAATCGCGGCCCGGAGCCCTCCCGCGAAGCCCGCTTCGGCGGGGCGGGGAGGTAAACGCGGTGGTATAATATTAGGTTCCTTCCCCTTTGCTGCCGGTGGCGCAACCTTCATGGCCAACGAACGTCCTGCCCAACAATCTGAAATCAAGCTGCTGATCAGCAAGGGTCTTGAGCAGGGCTACCTGACCTACGCCGAAGTCAACGATCACCTGCCCGACGATCTGGTCGACCCGGAGCAGATCGAAGACATCATCGGCATGATCAACGGCATGGGCATCGACGTCCATGAAGTGGCGCCCGATGCCGAAACGCTGCTGTTGTCCGATGGCAACACCGGTGGTCGCGAAGTCGACGAAACCGCTGCCGAGGAAGCCGCCGCCGCGCTGACGTCGCTCGATACCGAGGGGGGCCGCACCACCGACCCGGTACGCATGTACATGCGCGAGATGGGCACGGTCGAGCTGCTGACCCGCGAAGGCGAAATTGCCATCGCCAAGCGCATCGAGGAAGGCCTGGGCCAGGTCCAGGCTTCGCTGGGCAACTTCCCGTGGTCGGTCGAACTGCTGCTGGAAGAGTACGAATTGCACAAGGCCGGCAAGAAACGTCTGGCCGAAGTCGTGGTCGGCTTCAATGACGTCGAGGAGCCGTCCGAGGAAATTCCGGAAGCGGCCGCCGATGTTGCCGATGCCGACGCGGATTCCGAGGACGAGGAAGAAGAGGGCGACGGCGCCACCGAAGAAGCCGCGCCCACCGGCCCGGATCCGGAAGAAGTCGCCCGCCGCATGCAGGCGCTGGCCGACGGCTACGCCAAGTTCAAGAAGGCGTACGCCAAGGGTGGCGCGACGGACAACAAGGCCGCGACCAAGCTCCGCGCCGAAATCGCCGAAGTCTTCGTCACCCTGAAGCTCCCGCTGGCGCTGACCGACACGCTGGTCAAGAAGCTCCGCGACGTGGTCAACGAGATCAAGGACCACGAACGCCGCGTCATGCATCTCTCGGCGAACGTCGCCAAGATGCCCCGCAAGGACTTCCTGCGCGCGTGGGAAGGCAACCAGACCAATCTCGGCTGGGTCGATGAAGTCCTCAAGCGCAAGCAGAAGTGGTCTTCCGGCCTGCGCGAAGTGAAAGACCAGATCGTCGCCGAGCAGGAAGCGACCATCGCCATCGAACAGGCGATGCACCTGCCGCTCACCGAGATCAAGGAAATCAGCCGGGCAATGGCCTACGGCGAAGCCAAGGCGCGCAAAGCCAAGAAGGAGATGGTCGAGGCGAACCTGCGCCTGGTCATCTCGATCGCCAAGAAGTACACCAACCGCGGCCTGCAGTTCCTCGACCTCATCCAGGAAGGCAACATCGGCCTGATGAAGGCGGTCGACAAGTTCGAATATCGTCGCGGTTACAAGTTCTCGACCTACGCGACGTGGTGGATCCGCCAGGCCATCACCCGCTCGATCGCCGATCAGGCGCGCACCATCCGTATTCCGGTGCACATGATCGAGACGATCAACAAGCTCAACCGCATTTCCCGCCAGATGCTCCAGCAGTACGGCCGCGAGGCCACGCCGGAAGAACTGGCCAAGGAAATGGACATGCCCGAGGACAAGATCCGCAAGGTGATGAAGATCGCGAAGGAACCGATCTCCATGGAAACCCCGATCGGCGACGACGAGGATTCCCACCTGGGCGACTTCATCGAGGACACCAACGTGGAGTCCCCGATCGACAACACCACCAACATCAACCTGCAGGAAACGGTGCGCGATGTCCTCGCCGGCCTCACGCCGAGGGAAGCCAAGGTGCTGCGCATGCGCTTCGGCATCGACATGAATACCGACCACACCCTCGAGGAAGTCGGCAAGCAGTTCGACGTCACCCGCGAGCGCATCCGCCAGATAGAGGCCAAGGCGCTGCGCAAGCTGCGCCACCCGAGTCGCTCCGAGCAACTGCGCAGCTTCCTCGACATCGATTGAGCCACGCGCACCGCAAACAGGAACCCGCCGCAAGGCGGGTTCTTCGTTTCCGGCATCGGAACAGCCGCTACAATGCCCACGCAGCGGGCCTATAGCTCAATGGTTAGAGCAGAGGACTCATAATCCTTTGGTTCCAGGTTCGAGTCCTGGTGGGCCCACCAATCTTGATCGTGCTATGGATTGTTTTGCTTGATCCATAGGCTCAACTTTGCGTAGACGTAACAGCGGCATGTGCATCGCGTGGCCGAAAGCAGGGCGCTACATCGGGCAGCGGCGCCTTGGCCGCCTCGCAACGCGCTCGCTATCTGTCGGGCTAGACTCCCCGCACTGAAGGGGATTTTCAGCATGAGCCAGATCGAACAGGACCGCGGCGCGGATGTCGTGGGGATGGCGCCGGCCGGGCGCCGCATTGCTTTTGAGCGGTTGCGCGAGCGTACCGATGAGCTGGAGTTGCTGATCTCCGGTCTGTTGGCGTTCGGTCTGCTGACGCTGCCGTCGCGCATGTTCGATGCGTGGGTGGGGAGCGAGGTGCATGCCGATGGAATCTTCAGCCATGCGCTGCAGTTCGCTTTCACCGTCGGCGTGGGCCTGTGCTATTCGCTGGGCATCGCGCTGGTCTGTCACCTGGCCATTCGTGGTTACTGGGTGGGTTTGATCGGTCTGAAGAGCAGCTTTCCGGATGGCATCCAGTGGGACCGGCTGAAGTCGATGGGGCCGGTCACACGTGCGTTCTATCGGGCACGGATGGGCGATCTGGGCGAAGTCATCGACCGGGTCGATCGCACGGCTTCGATTCTGTTTGCGATGACGATCCTGATCGGCCTGACCATTGCGTGGACGGGCGTGCTCGGGCTGATGTTCCTGCTTCCCGCCGCGTTGATCGGCCTGCTGTTCGAGGACAGCGAGCGCGCCACGTTGTTGTTGTTCGGTGCGTTCTACGTGGGCTTCATCGGCGTCGCCACTGCCGTTGCGGTGCTTGACCGGAGGGTCACGCACGCCAGGGAGCATGGTCAGCCGGCGCCGCGGATGGAGCGCGCACTGCATATCCTGCTGCGAGCGTTCACCGTCATCGTTCCGCAGCGACTGGGCGCACCCGTGCAGTTCACCTTGCAGAGCAACCTGGGTGGGCGCGGCTTCAATGCGGTCTATATCGCGGTACTGGTGCTTGCGCTGATCATCGGTGGGCTGCAGATCTACAACTCCGTCCGGTTCTCGCCCATCAACCCGTACCGGATCATCACGACCGAGGCACTGGAAGGCGGCATGCTCAGTGCGCATTACGAATCGATGCGCGGGCCGGACGACGTGATGCTGCGCTACCCGATGATCCCATCCGATCGAATCAGCGAGCGTCGCTTGCGGTTGTTCATTCCGCACGTGCCGCGTCGGGACAATCCGCTGGCGCGCGAAAACTGCAAGGCGCTGGATCGCGGTCGCAATGCGGCCGAAGGCGCCGAAGCCGCGGGCAGCGCCGTGCGTTGCCTGGCGATGATGTGGACGGTCACCCTCGACGGAAAGCCACTGAGCCTCGACGGATTCGTCCCGATCGAACGACGCGATGTCGGCATGCGCGGATTGATGGGCTACATCGATCTGCAGGATCGGGATGCCGGCCGGCACGATCTGCATCTGCAGTGGAATGCGCGTGGCGATGAGCGCGGCGTGCAACGCCGTCGCGAGTTCCGGATTCCGTTCTGGTACGACCCGGAACGCAGGTAAGCGGGCACGCAGCGAAATCCGCACGCGCCGCGCTGAATGTGGTCGCGCTGCGCGGGAGCATCAAGCCGCGCTTCCGACGAACGACTGCGCATTCATGCGCACGTGTCACGTTCTACTCACTGGGGCCGCCGAACACTTCGCTCCACTCGACTGCGCCGCAGTCTTCGAGAGCACGTGCTCTCCGAGGTGTGCCATGGCACCACCGCTCCGTTCGTTTGCCGTCGCGTTCGCTTGCGGCGTCCTGCTGGTCGCCTTCGCTCATGTCTCCACGCTGCGTGCGCAGAGCGCGCCCGTGCAGGCGGCACCGATGAACCGCCTGTCGGTCGAACCGCGTGTTCCTCGCCTGGGCACGACGCCCTGCGTGGTGGAACTGTTCCGCGATATCGGCACCGGCTATTACGCGGAACCGGAGTTCGAACCCGAGTTCGAGTACGCGCCGCCGCCCGGCTGTCCGTGGCCGTGGGCGAAGGTGATCCTCAGCGTCGATCTCACGGGACCGGGCACGACGCGAATCGCGAACATCCGGATCGGCCTGGGCGACGCCAGCCGCAATCCCTTCCTGTCCACGCCGCTGTTCGTGGGTGGTGCGCAGTTCAACGACGGGCAGTCGCGCTGGCGGGTGGAACGCGACGTCACCGAATACGCCGCACTGTTGCGTACGCCGCGTCCGGGTTTCGCGCGTGACACCGACATCTACTATCGCGACCCCAATTGGGAGGACGGCGCGAGAGCGACCGGTCGACTGATCTTCTATCCGGCCACGACGCCACAGTCGGTGGCGCAGACGCCGGACGTCGTCGTGCCGGTCGCCTCGGGCGCCACGCGCGTGGAAAACCTGCCGCGCAACATCGAACGTGCGTACCTGGATGTGTATGCGCAATTGCCGCCGTTCTGGTTCAGCTGCGTGCCCGACAACGCGGCCGCCAGCTGGCCGTTGCTCGTGCACACGCCTCTGGCGCCTGGTGACAATGACGGTACGTACGAGCCCGACTCGCAAGGCTGCGCCGGCAGCGCGTACAAGGACGTGTTCGTCTTCATCGATGGCGAAGCCGTCGGCACCGCACCGTTGTATCCCTGGTTGAACAGCGACATCAATCACCGCTTCGAACGCAGTGTCGATGTGCCTGTACCGACGCCGCAATCGATCAACCTGATGCCGCACCGGATCGACTTGACGCCGTACGCGGCCAAACTGAGCGACGGCTCATTCCATGACATTGCCGTGCACTACGGCGACGTCGGTGGATCGTTCCGCGGCAGCGCAACGACTGCCGCGCTGCTCCTCCACCTCGATGAAGGCAGCACCCAGATCACCGGAGCGGTTTTGCGCAACACACTGGACGGCGTGCCGGTCGAAGCCACCGTTGCGCGCAACGACTGGAGCGTCGTCGGTGCCGACGTACTGGTCGGGCAAGTCGAGCGCATGTATCGCCGCGCGTACGAGATCGTGGGCTACGTCAACACTTCGCACGGGCGGATCGACACCACGATCCGGCAGGAACAGCTGTTCACCAATGCGCAGTCGGTGCGGCTGGAGGGCTACACCAACTACGGCGCGCACACCTACCAGCAAGGTATCGATCTGGTGAGTGTCAGCGAACAGACCAGCCTGCGGCAGCAGGGCACGAACGTGCTGGCGCTCGACCGGGTGCGTCACCACTACCCGTTGAAACTGTTCCTGCGTGCCAGCGGCGGCACCGGGCCGGACGGCCTGAATGGCGCTTTCCTGACCAGCGCCTACGCGAAGGTGGAACAGGGCCACCACCAGCAGACCGCGCATGTGCGCCCGGCCGGTGCATACGCCGATCGTGTCTACGCGAACTTCGTCGGCAGTCGCCGGCTGCTGGCCGATGGCAGCTACACCGACTGGAGCGGTGCGCGCAGCCATCACTTCAACGACAACCAGGGCAGTTGTTTCCGTGAACGTGTCACCTGGCTCCGCGACGCACTGACGTCGCACACGCAGGGCGTCGGTTGCCCGGACGGTGTCAATCGCTTGCGCGGTTTCAGCCATCCCGACGGATCGCCGGATGACGCGGGCTGGCTGCGGTGAACAAAGGAAGATCGAGTGCGGGCCTGCTGCTTCCGTGCGACGGAATGTTCGATGCCGGCACGCAGGTGCGTCTGTATGCAGCATGTTGCGGGCGCTCTCCTTGGGCACTACTGATGCAGCAGACGCTGCATCGATGCCGCGTCCGCAATTGCGTGGCCGTGCGCGGTGTTGTCGAAGATGATCCACGTCTCGCCGCGCGCCGGATGGGCACGCACGATCGGCGCGCGTGATTGCAGGCCCGCTGCGCCGTAGGCGCTGTAATAGATGCGCCGAGCGCCATGCCAGCGCCAGTAGTGCCAGCGGCGATCCCCGGCGGGAAGACCGGCTTCGGGCATGAGTGCGGGATCGGCCGCCACCTGGGTGATGCCATGCCGGGCCAGCAAGGCGACGGCGTGCGCCGTGAACCAGCTGGCATGCCGTGCTTCGCAGGCCACGCGCGCATCGGTGCGTCGGCGGAGCAGGGCGAAGAACGTCGCCGCGACGCGTGCGTCGAATGCCAGGCTGGGCGGCAACTGCAACAGGAATCCACCGAGCTTCCGGCCCAGCGGTTGCACCTGTTCGAGAAAGCCGTCGAGTAGGGGGCCACAGCCACGCAGCGCGCGTTCGTGCGAGAGGGTCTGCGGCAACTTCACCGAAAAGCGGAAATCCCCCGGTACCGAAGCCGCCCAGCGCGCGTAGGTTTTCGGCTGGTGCGGTCGATAGAACGAGGAGTTGATCTCCACGGCATCGAACCGCGTCGCATAGCGCGACAGCAGGCTGTCGCCCGCACCGAACAGCGCGGCATGTTCGCGCGGAATCGACCATCCGGCGCATCCCACGCGAATGCGTCTGCGCTGTGTTGTTTGCTTCGCCATGCCGGCAGCGTCGCCGCTGCGGCGTGACTGTCAGGCGAAGGGGCGATCCGGTGCCGCCGTGGGATCACGCCCGTGCCGAGCGCGCAAACAGCCAGGCCGACACGCACCAGGGCACGACGAAGAGCGCGGTCAGCACGAACGGCTTGAGCAGGCCCATCGCCAGCACGATCACCGCGACCAGTGCCTGCGCGATCGCCGTGGCCGTCATCGCGCGCGCCATGCCGCGCGGCCGCAGCCGGGCCACCAGCGAAGCGACGAGTGCCAGCGTCAGCACGCCGGCAAACATCAGGTTGGCGGAATCGTGTTCGCTGCCGATGATGCCGACCGCCAGATTGATCCACACCAGCAGGAAACCGGTGCCGATCGCGATGCCGAATACCAGGCGATGGAACGGATCGAACGACGCGCGCGCCGCGATTTCGCACGCGGTGCAGGCAGCGAGCAACATGGCGCCGAACACCGCGAAATCGGATCCCGTCCACACGACTTCATCGCTGAACTGCATGGCGATCCACGGCAACAGCAGCAGCGCCGCCGCGCCTGACCAGATCAGCGCGCGCCAGATCGGATCGCGCGCACCCGGGGCATGTTTCGTCTGCATCGTCATTGCGTCCTCCCATCGCGGCGGGGTGCCGAAGTGTTCGCGCAGTCTGGGCTTCGCCGGTGAGCAGGCGATGCGGCGTGTGTGAAGTTCCCACGAAGTCGGCACCGACCGGGGCGCAGCGCCACCGCAACGTCTTCCATGCGTCTTTCAATCCGACAGGAACAGGCAAATCACTTTTTACAGTGGGCAAGTCGTTGTCCGCAAAGGATTTATGCGGTTTCCGGTCCAGCTCTTGCATGGCCAAGCGCGGGATGTCGTGCGGTTTCTCCAATGGAAAGATTGCATCGCACCTCGCTATTGAAGTGACACAGGTCACACATTAGAATCCGCCGCGCGCCGGCGACGCTGCCCTTGTTCGCAGCCGCGGCGCCACGTCGTCCGTCCACTTTTTGCCCATCTTCGCCGGCATCCACGACACATCGGATGCGGCCGGGCACTGCATCTGAAAAAAATCAGAGGCCGTCTGCGTACGGCTGGAACAGGGGAAAACTTGTGTTTCTTGATGTCGTCTCGGCCGAACAGGTCGATCGCAGTCGTGCGCACGCAGTTGTTGTTCCTGCCCGGATAAATGTGGCGATGGTTGACCGGCGCGCTCGCGCGCAACGGCGCCGGACGTTCGCCACCGCGCTGCTGGCCCTGATTGGCCTGCCGTTCGCGGCCGCGGCCACGGATCTGCAGATCAGCGGCATCTCCGACGTCGCCTACGAGAACTCGCCCGCCGGTGCGGCGGTGACGTACTCGATCACCATCGGCAACGGCGGCACGCGCGGCGACAACGTCGTGTCGATCTACGATCTTCCCGCCGGGACCACGGCGGGCACGCTGCCGGGCTTCTGCACGATTCCCGACGCCAGCGCGCCGCGCCGCGTGCGCTGCGAGCACGGCACGTTGAACCTGGACGAAGAACGCAGCTTCGATCTGCAGGTGCTCACCGCCGGACTGCCGCCCGGCAACATCACGATTGCCGGTGCGATCGGTTTCGATACCGGCGCTTCGGTGCCGGCGGCCACCACGCCGGTGTCCTCGCTCAACACCAGCACCGATCCGTTCTTCGCCACCGACACCAACCGCAACAACAACTACAAGAACGAGAGCACGACGCTGATCAATTCGGGCGATCTCGAATTGACCAAGGTCGCCAATCCGTCGCCGGTGATGGGCGGTGCGGAAGTGACGTACGACCTGACCGTGCGCAACCTGGGCCCGAGCACTTCGACCGGCTTCCGCGTGGTCGATGCGTTGCCGGGTTCGGTGACGTATGTCGCCGGCAGCTTCAGCGGCAGCAACTGGTCGGCGCCGAGCGTGGCCGGCGGTTCGCTGACCACCACCTACAGCGGTCCCGCGCTGGCCGTCGGCCAGACCGCGACCTTCCGTTTCCGCGCGAAGGTCAACATCGGCACCGGCAACATCGTCAACACTGCCGACGTCGAAGCCGGTCCGACCGCTGATCCGGTGCCGGGCAACAACACCGCGCAGGTCATCACGCCGGTGACCGATGGCGCGGACGTGCGCATCAGCAAGGACGCCTCGCCGAAGCCGGCCACCGCCGGACAGCCGGTGACCTTCACGCTGACGGTCACCAACGACGGCCCGAGCGATGCGCAGAACGTCGCGTTTGCCGATGAAATGCCGGAAGGCTTCGTCATCACCGCCGGCAACCAGCCGTCCGGCTGGACCTGCAGCACCGATACCGACAACCGCGTGCGCAGCTGCCAGACGCCGACGCTGGCGATGGGTGACACCGCCACCTTCACCATCACCGCGACCGTGCCCTCGACCGGCGCGAACAGCAGCGGCGACGTCACCAACACGGTGGCGGTGACGAGCAGCACGCCGGATCCGGCGCCGGCCAACAACACCGGGTCGGTCACCTTCACGGTGTTGCCGGACGGCGCGGATCTGTCGCTGGTATCCAAGACCAAGACGCCGTCGCTGGTCGCGATCTGGAAGCCGGGCGACGCCGATCCCAACATCGGCCTGATGACCTCGACCATGCAGGTCCGCAACCTCGGACCGCGCGTGGCGACCAGCAACGTGCAGATCACCGACACGCTGGCCGAGGGCGAGGAATTCATGGGCGTCGGCGCAGCGTCGACGCAGTGGAGCTGCGCGGCGGTTCCGAACGTCTATACGCCGGGCACCCCGCAGCAGGTCACCTGTACGCTCGACCGCGCGCTGGCGGTGAACGCCAATGCGCAGAACCTGGTGCTGACCACGCGCGCCCGCGCGGCTTCGGCCAGCCTGGCCAATCGCGCGTGCACCGGTGGCTCCGGCGGCTCCGGGGAACCGGTCACCGGTGCGATCGATTTCGACAACAACCCGGCCAACGATTGCAGCGGCTGGATCGGTGCGCGCACCAGTGACGAACGCGCCGATCTGCAGATCACCAAGACCGCGACCACGCCCAGCGGCGACCGTGTGCTCGACGAGACCGAAGGTTTCATCACTTACACGCTGACGGTCACCAACCACGGCCCCGATGCCACTTCGGGCATCGTCATCAACGATACGATTCCCGGCTACATCGCCACCAGCGGGTCGCTGCCGCAAGGCACGACGATCACCACGACGCCGGACGCGATTTTCGGCTGCTCCGCTTCGGGCGCGTCGGTCGTCTGCCGCAGCGGCGCGCAGTCGCTCGCCAACGGTGCGAGTGCGTCGGTGCAGGTGCGCGTCAATCGCGGGCTGCTCGACAGCATCGGCCGCGCGTCGGCGAACTGCGGTGGCGAAACCGTTGCCGACGCCTGGTGCAACACCGCGACCGTGGGCATCGAATCGCGGTACGCCGGTTCGGTCGGCGAAGTGAACACCGCCAACAACCAGGATTCGGACTGGGTGCGCGTGCAGCGCGTCACCAACGTGACGACCGCCAGCAAGACCGTGTCGCCGGCGACCGGCCAGATCGGCGTGGACACCACGTATTCGATCGCCTACCGCAACAACGGCCCATCGGCCGCGCCGGACGTCGTGTTCCGCGATGTCTTCACGCTGCCCGCGGGTGACGCCGGCTTCGTGCTGCGCTCGATGGCCAGCACCGTGGCGGGCAGCACGTGCACGGCCACGCATGGCGATGGCATCGTGCGCACCGCATCGGCCGGCGGCGACTCGTTCGCGGCCACCGGTGGCGGCGCGGATTACACCATCACCGTGCAGTGCACGCGGGTGACGCTGGCGCGCAACAGCGGCCAGAGCCTCAACGTCGTGATCCGCCCGAACATCGGCAGCGGCAACGCCGGCCGCAGCTTCACCAACGTCGCGGACTTCTTCTTCGATTTCAACAACGATGGCGTGCCGGATCCGGCGTCGGACAATTCACCGGGCACCGGCTACAACTACAACAGCACCGCCACCGCGGCCGACGACAGCAAGACCGCGACGCTGACGTTCACGCCGGGCTCGGTCAACCTCATCACCAACAAGATCGACCGTGACAGCAGTGCGCCGTTCACGGGCGGCATCGATCCGCTCGGCTTCGACGCGATGGTGCCGGACAACAACTTCATCACCTACCGCATCACGGTGCAGAACACCGGTCCGTCGGTGGCGACCAACGTGCGCATCGCCGACACGCTGACGCCGCCGGCCAATCGCCAGGTGCGCTTCGTCGGTGCCTCGGCCACGCCGGGCGGCACGTTTGATCCGGGTGTCTGCTCGGTGGTCGCCGGCAGCAATCCCGTGATCAACGGAACGCAGACGCTGGACTGCCTGATGCCGGGCGTGGGTTTCTCCACCAACGTTCCTGGCGTGGTCAACAACGGCGCGACGAGCACGCTGTACCTGCGCTATCGCTACGAGACGCCGCCCGGCGCCGGTGGCGACACCATGTTCAACGAGGCCGAAGCCAGTGCGGCCGAAGCCAACACCAGCGGTCCGGGGTCGTACCGCGCCGACGAAGACACCACGATCCGCGCGCGCGCCGACATGGGCGTGGCCAAGACGATGGTGACCGCGTTGCCGAGCGCCAGCCCCGACGTCGCGCTGCCGGCCTCGGTGGCGCAGGTGTCGTTGCGCGAGCCGTTCTTCTACGTGATGACGGCGACCAACCACGGCCCGGGCGCGAGCCTGTCGCGCGATCGCGGTGGCAGCAGTCCGTTGAACGGCACCGGCACGGTGCTGACCGACACGCTGCCCGCGGGCGTGATCGTGACCGGTGACATCACCTGGCAGAAGGTCGGTCCGGATCCGGGCGGCGATGAAGTGCCCGAAGGCTCGGGCCTGTGCTCGCGCGCGGATCGCCAGATCACCTGCAACCTCGGCGACGTCACTGTCACCGGCCGCGTGCGCGTGATCGTGCCCGCACGCTGGGACACGTACCCGCCAGGCGGTACGAGCACCAACCATGCCGCGGTCGCGACCGAACAGGTCGATCTGGTGCCCGGCAACGACACCATCGACGTGCCGCTGGCGGTCGTGCGTTCGACGATCCAGGGCGTCGTGTTCGAAGATCGCGATCGCAGCACCGGCAACGGCGGCATCCGCAACGATGCGACCGGCGAGCCGGGCATCACCAGCGTCACCGTGCGCCTGACCGGCACCGACGCCTATGGCAATGCGGTCGATCACACGGTGGTCACTGCGACCGACGGCAGCTACAGCTTCGATAATCTGTCGCCGTCCGACGCCAGCGGCTACACGCTGACGCAGGTGCAGCCGACGGGCTACGTCAACGGCCCGATCGCGCCGCCCACCAGCGGCGGCAGCGCGCCTTCGCTTGGCGGCGCCTACGCCACCGGCGCACCGGATTCGTCCTACACCGGCATCGCCGTGGGGGCGAACCAGACCGGCGTCCGCTACGACTTCCCGGAAGTGCGTCGCCCTTCGCTGTCGGGCTTCGTCTACGTCGACGGCAACTTCAACAACGTGCGCAACGCGGGTGATGCCGCCATCGCCGGTGCGCGCGTGGAACTGCTGGACGCGGCGGGCACGCTGCTCACCTTCGCCACCACGGACGCCACCGGTGCGTACCGCTTCGACGACCTCGACCCGCTGCAGACCTACCAGCTGCGCGAAGCACTGCCGACCGGCAACTACCGCAACCGCGCGACCGCGGTGAACCCCGGCCTCGTCGGCGGCATGGCGTGTGCGACCTGTACAGCCGTCTCCGCTTTCGGCGGCGACGAAGCCACCACGGATCGCATCCGCGACATCAATCTCGGCACCGGCCAGGACGGCGTCAACTTCAACTTCGGCGAAGACGCCATCGCCGGAATTTCAGGCACCGTCTATCTCGATCGCAACCGCAACGGCGACTTCGACGCCGCCGACGCCGGCACCCGCAATTCGCAGCCGAACGGCGGCCTGCAGGACGTCGAGCTGACGCTGACCGGCGCGGGTGCCGACGGCGTGTTCGGCAACGGCGATGATCCGGCGCCGGTCGTCGTGCGCACCGATGCCAGCGGCCAGTACCAGTTCGCCAATCTGATTGTCGGCCAGCGCTATCGCGTCACCGAGACGCAACCGGACGGCTATGCGTCCGGTGCCGAAACGCCGCTCGACGTGCTCAATGTCGCCAGCCTGCCGGTGGGCGGCAGCAGCGGCCTGGATTTCGGCGAAACGCTGGGCGCGATCAGTGGCTTCGTCTACGAGGATTTCTCCTCCACCGCAGCGAACAACAACAACGGCGCGTTCGACGCGAGCGAAAATCCGATCGGCAGCGTCACCCTGCGCCTGACCGGCATGGATGTCGCGGGGAACCCGGTCGATATCACCGTGCAGACCGATGCCCTCGGCGCCTACGCGTTCACCGATCTGCTGCCGCCCGCGGGCGGCACCGGATACACGATCACGCAGACGCAACCGGCCGGCTACATCGACGGTCGCCACACGGCCGGCAATGCCAGCACGCCGGGGAACACGAGCACCGCCAACGTCATCGACGGCATCGCCATCAGCGAAGGCCAGCAGGCCAGCGGTTACCTGTTCGGTGAACTCGCCAATGCGCTCATCAGCGGTCGGGTCTACCTGGATCGCAACGATGACGGTGACTACGCCACCGGCGACATCGGCGTGCCCGGCGTGACCGTCGTGATCGAAGGCGCGGGCGTCGACGGCGTGTTCGGCAATGGCGATGATCCGGCGCCGGTCACCCTGACCACGAACGCCAATGGCGAGTACAGCTACGGCGGCGCCGTGGCCGGCCAGTCGTACCGCATCCGCGAAACGCAGCCGACCGGGCTGGGCGATGGCCAGGAACACACCAGCAACCTGATCACGGTGACCAACCTGCCGGCCACCGGCTCGACGGACAACGACTTCGGCGAAGAGGCCGCTTCCATCGCCGGCAACGTCTGGCTGGATCTGGACAACGACGGCGTGCGCGACGCCGGCGAGAACGGCATTGCCGGCGTCAGCGTCAGCCTGCCGGCCGGCACGATCGATGCGCTCGGCAACGTGGTCGTCGCCGTGCTCACCGACGCGAACGGCAACTACCGCTTCGATGATCTGCTGGCGGGCACCTACGCGGTGACGCAGCAGCAGGCGCAACCCGTGGTCGGTGGCCAGACGACGGTCAACGGCACGACGATCGCCGGCACCATCGACGGCGTGACCAGCGGCGCGGCAACGAACGTCGCCACCACGCCGAGCGCGATCACCGGCATCGTGCTGAATGCGGCGGCCGCTTCGGTGCAGAACAACTTCGCTGAAACGCTGAGCGTCTCGGTGTCGGGTCGCGTGTTCTTCGACGCCAACAACGATGGCGCGCAGAGCGGTGCGGCCGAAACCGGCATCGAGGGCGTCGAGATTCAACTCGTCGGCGAGGACGACACCGGCGTGCTGGTCAACGCCAGCACGACCACCGACGCCAACGGCGGTTTCGAATTCACCGGCCTGCGCCCGGGCCTCTATACCCTCATCGAACCGGAACAGCCGGCCGGCACGAGCAATGGCCAGACGGTGCCGGGCAACATCAATGGCGTGCAATCGGGCGCGGGTACGGCGATCACGTATGTGCCCAGCCGGATCGTCAGCATCAACCTGCTGACGCCGGGCAACGCCTCGGTCGAGAACCTGTTCGGTGAAATTCCGTTGAACAGTTCGATCAGCGGCCGCGTGTGGCGCGATCTCGACAACGACGGCGTGATCGACAGCAGCGAGACCGGCATCGACGCCGTGGTCATCCGCCTGCAGGGTACGGATCTGTCCGGCACCACCGTGACGCGTGAAACCACCACCGGTCCCGATGGCAGCTACGCGTTCACCGGACTGCCGCCGGGCACGTACACGATCACCGAGCCGGACCAGCCGCAAGGCACGCTCAATGGGCGCACCGTCGCCGGTAACGGCGGTGGCATCGTCACGCCGCCGACCACCGCGCCATCGGTGATCAGCGACGTCACTCTGGGCGTCGGGGAAAATGTCACCGGCAATGATTTCGGCGAGATTCCCGCCGGTTCGATCAGCGGCCGCGTCTACAACGACGCCAACAACAACGGCAACATCGACGCCAACGAGCCGGGCATCGCCCAGGTCGACGTCGTGCTGTCCGGCATCAATGAACTGGGCGAGACGGTCAACGTCACGGTCACGACCGATGCCGAAGGCCGCTACCGGTTCGATGGCCTGCGCCCGGGCACGTACACCGTGACCGAGCCGCAACAGCCGCCGCACACGCTCAACGGCATCACCCGTGCGGGAACGATTGATGGCGTCGCCAGTGGCACCGCGACCGGCGTCGACACCACGCCTTCGGCGATCAGCGGCATCGTGCTGCTGCCGGGCAACGATTCGATCGAGAACAACTTCGGTGAAATCGGTGACTCGCCGGATCTGGTGGTGAGCAAGACCGCGACGCCGGCCACGTTCACCGTCAACAACATCGGCACCTACACCGTGCGCGTGCGCAACCTCGGCCAGCAGCCGAGTGCGGGCGAATACGTGGTGGACGACATCCTGCCGGCGGGCCTCACCCTGGCCGCCACGCCCAGCGGCAACGGCTGGATCTGCGTGGGCAACCCGGGCGAAGGCCGCTTCAGCTGCCGCAACAGCACGGTGATCGCCGCCGGCGCCACCCTGGCCGACACGATCATCGCGCAGGTGCGCGTGGCCGCGAGCGCCGCCACCGGGACGCCGATCAACAACGCGGTGATCGTGACGGGCGGCGGCGAGAACGAGTTCCGCAGGCCGACGCTGGAAGAGCGCCTGGACTTTGAAGGCAACCCCGGCGACCTGCCGGTCTGCGATCCGGCGATCAGCCAGAACGCCTGCCGCCTGCCGACGCCGGTGCAGTTGGCCGCGTCGGTGTCCGGCACGGTGTGGTTCGATCAGGGCCAGGACTTTGGCGTGATCGATGGCGGTGACCGCCGCCTGGCCGACTGGCGCGTGGAAGTGGTGGACGCCGAAGGCCGCATCGTCGGCGAAGCGATCACCGCCGCCGACGGCAGCTATTCGATCACTGATCAGATTCCGGGCATCCCGCTGCAGATCCGCTTCCGCGATCCGCAGGCCGGCGTGATCTGGGGCTGGCCGGTGAACGGCGAAACGCGCGCCGCGCCGGTTGCGACCTGCCGCACGCAGGATGCGATCGGCGATGGCACCGCCAGTTCGTGCCGCAGCAGTGAAAACGGCAACACGGTGCTGGCGGTGGTGCTGGCCGCAGGTGCGAACCTGCCGCAGCAGAGCCTGCCGCTGAATCCGGGCGGCGTGGTCTACGACGCGGTCACCCGCAACCCGGTGCCGGGTTCGCGCGTGAGCCTGTCGCCGATTGGTACATGCCCGGCCTACGCCCCGGCGACGCATCTGCTCAACGTCGCGGGCGGTGGTTACACCGTCGACGGCCAGACCGCGTCGATGATCGTCGGCAACGAAGGCTTCTACCAGTTCCTGATGGCGCCTTCGGCACCTGCGTCGTGCCGCTTCCGCATGGAAGTGACGCCGCCGGCCGGCTACGCGTTCCAGTCGTCGATGATTCCGGCCGAAACCGCGCCGCTGAATCCGCCTTCGACCCCGGGCGTCGGTTATCCGGTGCAGACCAATGCGACCGCACCGACCGGTCCGGTCGGCAGCGCGACCACGTATTACCTGGAAACCGAACTGGGTTCGGCGGTCGCCGCGCCGGTGCACAACCACATCCCGCTGGATCCGCAGATCGCGCCGGGCCTGGTGATCACCAAGACCGGTGATCGCAAGACAGTGGAAGTCGGCGACAGCCTGGTCTACACGATCACCATCCGCCAGACCGCGGGCGCGGCGCTGGGCACGGTGAACGTGATCGATCGCCTGCCGCATGGCTTCACTTTCATCGCCGGCACGGCGCGCGTGGACGGTGCGGGCATCGCCGACCCGAGTGGCAAGCCCGGTCCGACGCTGGTGTTCGACGTGGGTTCGCTCGCGGTCGGCGCGCAGAAGACGCTGAGCTACCGCGTGCGCGTCGGCGTCGGCAGCCAGCAGGGCGACGGCATCAACCGCGCGCAGGCGTGGGGTTGCTCGATCACCGGCGGTTGCGTGGATGCCGGTACGCAGGCGCCGTATCCGAATGGCGGCGTCGTGCCGTCCAACCGCGCCGAGTACCGCGTGGTGATCAGCGGCGGCGTGTTTGCCGATGAAGGCTGCGTGCTCGGCAAGATCTTCGTGGACTGCAACGTCAACCACGTGCAGGACAGCGAAGAACTGGGCATTCCCGGCGTGCGCCTGTACTTCGAGGACGGCACCTGGCTGATCAGCGACAGCGAAGGCAAGTACAGCTACTGCGGCCTGCCGCCGAAGAGCCACACGCTGAAGGTCGATGCGTCCACGTTGCCGGTCGGCTCCCGCCTGACCACCAGCAGCAACCGCAACCTCGGCGATGCGGACAGCCTCTTCATCGATCTGAAGAACGGTGAGCTGCATCGCGCCGACTTCATCGAAGGCAGCTGCTCCAACCCGGTGATCGAGCAGGTCAAGGCCCGCCGCACGCAGGGCGAGGTGCGCGCGCCCGAGAACGAAAGCGGGCGACCGTCGCTGCGCTTCGAAAGCAAGCCTTTGCGCAGTCCGCAGCAGGCCACCGATTCGGCGGACCAGAAGCCGATCGTGGATCCGCGCCCCAGCCGCGATGACGCGACGGAGGTGCAGCCGTGAGCCGCTTCCTCCGTCACGCCGTACGCAACAGGAACGCCATGCGTCCGCAACCTTTCGTCTTCAAACCGCTGAGCCTGGCGTTGACGGCGGCGCTGCTGCCGACGCTCGCGCTGGCGCAGAACGTGTCCGGTGATCAGCGCTTCACGCCGGTGCTCGGCCAGGCCACGCCTTTGTTCCCGCAGTCGCCGCAGAGCCAGTCCGGCGCATCGCAGGCGCTGCATGCGCAGCCGGGCAATGTCGATTACCGCGTCAATGCGCGGGTGGATCGCGTCGTCGTGGAGGTGGATCGCGATGGCGTGCCCGCCGATGGACAGTCGCCGGTGCACATCGTCGTGCAGGTGTTCGATGCTGAAGGCAAGCCGCTGCGGGGCGAGTCGTTCGCGACGATCGAGCATTCCGGCGGTCGCATCAAGCTGGCGGACGGGCGCACCGACGAACTCGGTCCGGGCCGCCTCGATGCCGATGAAGTGACGCCCGGCGTGCAACTGGTGATGCGCGATGGCCGCGCCGAATTCGATCTGCTGGCGCCGCACGATCCGCAGGATGTGCTGCTGCGCATCACCTCCGGCAGCGAGAGCGCCGAAGGCGTGATCGGCTTCGTGCCGGAAATGCGCGAGCTGATCGCCACCGGCCTGATCGAAGGCGTGATCAACTTCCGTCGCAAGGGCAACCTGCTGGAAGACGGAAGCCAGCGCGGCGATGGTTTCGAACGCGAAATCCGCCGCTGGGAAAAGCAGTTCAACAACGGCAAGGCCAACGGCGCCGCGCGCGCCGCGTTCTTCGTCAAGGGACGCATCAAGGGCGAGTACCTGCTGACCGCCGCCTACGATTCGGACAAGGAAGTGCGTGCGCGCCTGCTGCGCGACATCCAGCCGGAAGAGTTCTATCCGGTCTACGGCGATGCCTCGCTGCGCGGTTTCGATGCGCGCTCGGCCGAGCGCCTGTACGTACGCGTGGACCGTGACCGCAGCTACCTGCTGTACGGCGATTTCCAGACCGGCGACAGCATCGCCACGCAGACCGGCGTGGACTTCGGTTCGCGCGCGCCGCAACGCGTGCTCGGCACCTACAACCGCACCGCGACCGGCCTGGGCTGGCATTTCGAAAACGAACGCGTACGCGGCAACGTGTTCGCGATCGAGGATTCGCTGCGCCAGGTGATCGAAGAACTTGCCGCCGCCGGCAGCGGGCCGTACGGCCTGCGCAACAACGCCGTGCTGGAAGGCAGCGAGCGCGTGGAAGTGGTCGTGCGTGATCGCAACCAGCCCTCGCGCATCGTCTCGGTGCGTCCGCTGGCGCGCCTGGTGGACTACAGCTTCGAGCCGTTCTCCGGCCGCATCCTGCTCAACAGCTTCCTGCCCTCGTTCGATGGCGATCTGAATCCGGTATCGCTGCGCATCACCTACGAACTGGATCAGGGCACCGAGAAGTTCTGGGTGGTCGGCGGCGACGCGCAGCTGCGCGTGGGAAGCCGTGGCGAAATCGGCGGATCGTATGTCGATGACCGCAACCCGTTCGCCAGCTTCGAAATGGGCAGCGCCAACGTCGGCTATCGACTCGGCGAGAACACCTGGCTGGTCGCCGAAGCCGCGCGCACCCGCAGCGAAGTCAACACCAATTCGATCAACCAGTACGGCACGCCGGCACTGCAGGGATTGAGCGGGCTGGTCGAAGGCGATGCCTGGCGCGTCGAACTGGGCCACGCAGGCGAGCGGCTGGATCTGAAGCTGTTCGCCGGCCAATCGGATCCGGAGTTCAACAACCAGGCGTCGCCGCTGTACGGCGGACGCGGCGAATACAGCCTGGCCACGCGCTACCGGTTGAACGAACGCTTCGAGCTGTATGCCGAAGCGCTGCGCAGCGACGACCGCAATCCGGACGGCGGCGAGCGCGAATCCGGCAGCGTCGGCACCCGCATCAAGGCGACCGACAAGCTGACGCTGGACTTCGGCTATCGCGCTATCCGCGAGACCGTCGGCGCGTACTACACATGGGCGACGAACAGCGGCTACGGCAACATCGGCGGTCTGTCCGGCGGTTATGCGACGGGTTCCGGCGGCGGTGCGCTCGGTTACGGCCAGCAGCCGCTGGATCCGCTGACCGGTCTGCCGATCATCAGCAACGGCACCAGCAACGATGTCGCCAGCGGCTTGCCGGTCGGCACCGAACTGTCGTCGGACATGCTGCGTATCGGCGTCGGCTATCGCGCCAGTGATCGCCTGAGCCTGGGCGGCGAAGTCGAGCAGGACATCCACGGTGAAGATCGCAATCGCGTGGCGCTGGGCGCCGACTTCCAGTTGCGCGAACGCAGCCGCCTGTACGGCCGCTACGAACGCCAGACCGGCATCAGCGGCGTGAACGGCCTGACCCAGGACGGTCGGGAAGCCGACACGATGGCGATCGGCGTCGACACCAGCTTCATGCGCGACACGCAGCTGTTCTCCGAATACCGCCTGCGCGATGCGATCAGCGGGCGCGACATCCAGGCCGCCTCGGGCATGCGCAACCGCTGGGACGTCGCCGAAGGTGTACGGCTGGATACGTCGCTGGAACACACGAACGTGATCTCCGGCAACGTCGGCGATTCGACCGGCATGGGCGTGGCCCTGGACTACAGCGCCAATCCGCTGTGGCGCGGCAACATCCGCCTGGAGCATCGCATCTCCGACGATGTCGCCGGCACGCCGACCGACGAGGGCTACAACACCACGCTGTTGCAGTTCCTCGCCGCGCGCAAGCTCAACCGCGACTGGACGGTGCTGGCCCGCAACTACCTGCTGCGCACGGCGTACGACGCGCGTGGCGATGTGCTGCAGGATCGGTTCCAGATCGGCGTTGCGTACCGCGACACCGACACCAACCGCATCAACGCGCTTGCGCGCTACGAGTACAAGCTGGAGAAGGACGAAAGCGGCATGGACGGTACCGGCTTCGCGTCGGACACCGGCCAGGACATCCGCACGCGCGCGCACATCGTGTCCGCGCACGCCGACTGGCATCCGTCGCGGCCGTGGTGGCTGACCGGACGCATCGCCGCGAAGTGGCAGCAGGACAGCTTCTTCTACGCCGACACCGGCCGCATCGACGATGACTTCAACGCGGTGCTGCTGTCCGGACGCATCGTCTACGACATCACCGAGCATTGGGACATCGGTGTGCTCGGTTCGACGTTCCGCGGCCAGGACGGCGCCAACCAGTATGCGTTCGGCGTCGAAGTCGGCCGCCTGCTGCGGCAGAACCTGTGGCTGTCGGTCGGTTACAACGCCACCGGCTTCGACGGCGACGAAGACCTGTCCGGTTACGAATACACGCAGCAGGGCGCGTTCGTGCGCCTGCGTTTCAAGTTCGACGAAGACCTGTTCCGCAAAGACGACGTCCGCTACCGCGATCCGGTGCGCTGAGGAAGATTGAACATGAAGACTGCCCGTTTCCCCCGCTTCGGCCTGGCGCTCGCCCTGGCTTCGCTCATGCCGGCCGCGCTGGCGCAGCAGACGACGCTGGCACCACCTGCCGCGCGCATCACCGACGAAGCGATCCACGCGGATCTGTCCGGCTACGAGCACACGCAGCAGCGCATCCGCGCACTGAACGATGCCGGCCGCCCGTTGCGCGACTACCACCTGTCCAAGGCGCAATGCTGGCTGGATGTGTCGTTCCACGAGTACACGCGCAATGATCGCAGCGACTTCCCGCAACTGGCGTTGACCGAATCGGAAAAGCTCATCGTCGGAATGGAGCAGGGCGTGCAGCCGCTGCCGACCGACACGCCGCTGGTCAACAACGCCGCGCGCCTGCGCGAGGATCTGTGGAAGCGTCTGGGCGCGATCCACGGCACCCCCGGCTTCGCGTGCGCACAGCGCGCGGTTGCGTGCGGCGAGGTCGAGCTGGTGCATGCCGGCAACGAGTTCAACCAGCAGCAGTGGCGCCATGCCAAGCCGTACATCCAGATCGCCGAGGACTGGGTGAGCGATGCCGAGGCGTTGTCGCGCACCTGCGGTGTGACGGACGGTGGCGCGGCCGCGCCGGCCGCACCCGCGGTGCTGATTGCCAATGTGCTGTTCGAATTCGATCGTGATCAGCGCAAGGACATCCGCAACTACTCGCTGGAAAGCCTCGACAAGGCGCTCGCGCGCATCGACGCCGAAGGCCTGCGCCTGACCGGCGTCGAACTGGTCGGCCACGCCGATCGTCTGCACGGTCGCGGTCATGACTACAACCAAGG
This sequence comes from Pseudomonadota bacterium, assembly GCA_023419315.1. GTDB lineage: Bacteria > Pseudomonadota > Gammaproteobacteria > Xanthomonadales > Xanthomonadaceae > Pseudoxanthomonas_A. Next base: position 195,338 of record JAEZYE010000052.1, on the reverse strand, counting down.
GCTGTCCGAGCGCCGTGCGCTGACCGTGCGTGAAGTGCTGTTGCAGCGTGGCATCGACGCCGCACTCGTGCGCTACAGCTACAAGGGCGACGGCGAGCAGGTGCAGGCTTGCGACGGCGTGCAGCCGCGTGACGCATTGCGCGAATGCCTGATCGCGAACCGCCGCGTCGAAGTGCGGTTGTCGGTGGCGCCCAGGATCGCACCGTAAAGTCGGGTGCGTGCTGCCGCAGGGCGGCGCGCTTTCACGGCATGGTGTGTTCGCCGTGCTGCATGCGCGTTCCGTCGCGGGCCTCGCTCACGACGCGATAGCGACCGGGTTTCAGGAAGAGCGCACGCACCGGCGCAGCCGCATTGATCACCATGCGGTCCGCGGGCACGGCGTTGTCGGCTTCTCCGGCGTGATACGCCGACACCAGGCACGGCCGCTGGCCGGCGCAGGCGTCGGCCGGCACCTTCATCGCGCGGCGCGTGCCGTCCAGCGTCATCCAGCCGCCGGCATCGTCGAGGGTTTCTGCCGACACCGGTGCGATCACCGTCAGGTCCACGGCATCGCGCCGGTGCGACCACGCCGATCCATCGGCCTGCATCAATACATAAGGCGCATCGGCACCGCGTTCGCCGGCGCATCCCCACAGCCCGGCGATCTGGTCGATCGAAAGCACCGGCGTGCCGGTCATCGCCGTTAACCGCTCGGCCATCCAGCCATCGGTTTTCCAGATGTGCGAGTAACCGGCCACCACCAGGACGCGCGCGTCCGGATTGGCGTCCAGCAACTGCGCCAAGGCGGTGGCCTGTCCGGTTTCACGCGAGGGACGATCTTTCGCGTCCAGCGTTTCGTATGCCACCAGCCGGAAATCCAGCGCGAGCGCGGTGCGTACCAGATCCGCCATGACCGGTTCACGCAGGTAGTAGCCGCCATCGTTGCGATCCAGCGGGTACCCGCGCGCGGGAAGCGCGGCATCCTGCAACGGCTTGCCCGATGCCGGTTCGACAATGGCGTCCGACGCGGGCGCCAGCGCTTCCAGCGCCAGATGGGTGAAACCGGCCTGCCGCAACATCGGCAGCATTCCGTGCAGCAGGGCGCGACTGCGAACGACCGAGTGCGACTCGTTGATCAGGACGACACGGGACTGTCGCGCGGCCTCGCCAACGGCCTGCACGGCGGGACGGGGTTCCGCATCGTTGTCCGCGGGACAGGCCAGCGGCGTACGTCCGTTCGGGAACGCTTCGTAATAGTGATCGCGTGCCGCGGCGTATTCGCCGAGCGTGGCGGCGGCCATCGACATCAACTGCGCCGCCTGCGGACGCACCTCGTCCGGCAGTCCGCCGTAGGCATCGCGCAACGCGTCATACCGGGCGAGCACCTGATCCCCGGCATCGTAGAACTGCTGATGCGCCGCAAGGAAATCTGCCATGTCCGTGCTTCTGTCTGCGGCCAACGCCGCAGCGCTCGTGCTGCACAGCAACGCCGTAATCAGGATCGCCGTCACGCATCGCGGGGCGGAATGGGGCATGGAGAACATCCTTCCGGTGGGTGATACGGGTGAGGTGGACCACGATCTGCCCGATCGTTGTCCACGCACGCGCGCCGTGTCCAATCGCCCGGGACGCGAACCTTCACGCAATCCATACCCCTTGCTGCGCACGCTAGCGCCGTGGGGTGAGCCGTGCATTCGGGAGGCGTGCGGTCTTGCGTGACGAACGAACGAGGGAGCCTGTCTTGGACGAAATACTGCCGCAGCTCATGTATTCCGATGCTGCGGATCGCAAGCTGCGGCTCTACGAGGCGATTCTCGACGCCACTCCGGATCTGGTCTACGTGTTCGATCGGCAGCATCGCTTCACTTACGCCAACCACGCGCTGCTCACCATGTGGGGCCGCCACTGGGACGATGCGATCGGCAAGACCTGCCTGGAACTGGGCTACGAGCCGTGGCATGCGGCGATGCACGACGAAGAAATCGAACGGGTGATCGCCACGCGCCGGCCGGTGCGCGGCGACGTACCCTTCAACGGCACGGGCGGTCGGCGCATCTACGACTACATCTTCGTTCCGGTCATCGGTCCCGACGGCGAAGTCGAAGCGATCGCCGGCACCACCCGCGATGTCACCGAACGCAAGCAGGACGAGGAAGCGCGCCGCGTGAGCGAGGAGCGGTTGCGCGCGATGGCGAGCGCCAGTTCCGATGCCATCTACCGCATGAGCGCGGACTGGGAAGTGGTGCAGGTGCTGGTCGGCAAGGATGCCGTGGAGCGGCGCGACATCGCGGTCGGCGGCTGGCTTTCCAGCCGCATCCATCCGGATGATCGCGAACGGGTGATGGCGGCCGTGGAGCATGCGAAACAGTCGCAGACGCCGATGGAAATCGAACACCGCATCCTGCAATCCGGTGCGCGATCGAGCTGGGTGGCCTCGCGGGTGGTGCCGATCCTGCAGCCGGATGGAACGGTGCGCGAATGGGTCGGCGCGGTGACCGACATCGATGAACGCAAGCGCCATGAGGAGCATCAGCAGCTGCTGATGAACGAGCTCAACCACCGGGTCAAGAACACGCTCGCGGTGGTGCAGTCGATGGCGTTGCAGACGTTGAAGGGCTGTGACAGCGTCGCGCTGGCGAGCGCCCGTTTCGAAGCGCGCATCATGGCGCTGTCGAAGGCGCACGAGATCCTGACCCAGACCAGCTGGAAAGGCGCGACGCTGGACGAAGTCGTCGCCGGCGCCGTGGCGCCCTGCCTGGAGGAAGGCGCGGGCCGGTTCGATATCGGCGGGCCGTCCATCCATCTGACGCCGCGCCGCGTGCTCGCGCTGTCGATGGCGCTGCACGAGCTGTGCACGAACGCGCTGAAGTACGGCGCACTCTCGAATGAAAGCGGCAAGGTGCGCATCGCGTGGCGTGTGCGCGATGATGGGCCGCAGCCGATGCTCGAACTGCTGTGGCGTGAGTCCGGCGGACCGCCGGTCATCGTGCCGGCGACCCAGGGCTTCGGCACGCGGCTGGTCCAGCGCGGACTCAAGCATGACCTGGCCGGCAATGTCGCACTCGACTTCCTGCCCGAGGGCGTGACGTGCAGGATTGAAGCCCCGATGGAAGGGGTGGCAGCGTGAACGGAGATCCCATGACACCCAGAATCCTCATCGTCGAAGACGAATCGCTGTTGCTGATGCTGCTGGAGGAGTTGCTGCCCGTGATGGGCTATGAAGTCGTCGGCATGATCGGCTCGGTCGACGAGGCGTTGCAGCGCTTGCCGCACCTGCAATTCGATGCGGCGATCATGGACGTCAATCTCGGCGGGGAACAATCGTTCCCCGTCGCCGACGCGGTGGCAGAGCGGGGCATCCCGGTCCTGTTCACCACGGGCTACGGCAGCGCCGGTCTGCCGGATCGGTACCGCGAATTTCCGGTGCTGGCGAAGCCGTTCCGCAAGCATGATCTGGAAGTGGCGTTGCGCGCGATGTTTTCGGTCGCCTGAGGCGACGTCGGCCAGCTCCGCACCCTCCCGTTGAAGCGATTGATTGCGCGTACCCCGTGCGCGCACGTCGCGATGCGCATTGACGATGGACGCGTCTCTGCGATGCAGTGGCACAGGGCGAGCGCGGCCATCGGCGGGGCATTCGCGGACAGCGTTTGCCGCCTGTCTGGTCTGTTCCGGGTCATCCGCTTGTCCACGCGCCTCCAACCGGGCACTGGAGGCCGGATGTCCTCACGCCGCCGCAACATCACACTGACCTGGCGCATGCGTCGGTGAATCCGCGTGCAATCGCGCTTCGGCGAGGTGCGCGCTTTCACCGCTCGATGACCACCGCGTGCGGAAGCTGGCCCCGTTCATTCCAATGGAGCCATGTCATGACCGGACCGGTGTTCTTTACCGAGGAAGTGTCCAACAGCAAGGTCGCCGCCATCTATCCGAGCAACGCCACCGCACGACAGCAGGCCGAGCGGGTGAAAGCCGCGCTTGGCCTGTCGGACCGGCAGGTGCAGGTGCTGACGCCGGGTGATCGCCGTGTCGGCCGCAAGCTGGAGCCGGAAACGCACGGCATCTTCCGCACGATGATCTGGGCGCACGCCAAGCTCGGCGCGATCGGCCTGGTGGTCGGCGTCGTGCTTTACTTCGTGCTGCGCGCGGCCGATGTCGCCTTCGTGACGCAATCGCCGTTGCTTTCACTGCTGATGCTCGTCGTCTACGGCGGTGTCGCCGGCCTGATGCTCGGCGGGCTGGTCACGCTGCGACCGGATCACGACCCGTACGTGATGAAGGTGATGAGTGCGCTGAAGGAAGGCGACTCGGCGGTAATCGTGCACGCGCTGTCGGCCGAACAGAAGCGCTCGGCGCAGGAATTCCTCGAAGCGCGCGCCGCCGATACGACCTCGACGCTGTGATGATTCCGTGCGCCCGACCGCCTTACGCGGCGGGCGTGCGGGCTTGCGTGGACTGCAGCAGCGCTTGCACGCGCGAGAGCAGATCCTTCAGCGAGTACGGCTTGCCCAGCAGATCCATGTGCTGATCGAGTTGATCCTTGCCTTCCAGCGTCATGTCGGCGTAACCGGTGACGAACAGCACGCCCAGCTCCGGGCGTTGCAGGCGCACGGCGGCCGCCAGCTCGCGACCGTTCATGCCCGGCAGCCCGATATCGGTGAGCAGCAGCGCGATGTCGGGATGCTGCGCGAGCAGCTCCAGCGCCTCGTTCCCGTCCACCGCTTCCACCACCTGGTAGCCGGCATCGGTCAGCACTTCGCGCGACATCATCCGCACCAGATCCGAATCATCGACCAGCAGGATCTTCTGCGAAGCGCCGCCGAGGGGCGTGTCGTCGGCGAGGATCTCGCTGCGCGGCCCGCTGGCGCTGCTCGGCAGCAGGAGAGTGACCGACGTGCCGCGGCCGACTTCGCTCTGGATGCGGACCGCACCGCCACTCTGGCGGACGAAGCCGTACACCATCGACAGGCCCAGCCCCGTGCCGCGCCCGACCGGCTTGGTGGTGAAGAAAGGTTCGAACACTTTCTCCAGCACGTCCGGCGCGATGCCGCTGCCGTTGTCCGTGACGCTGATCAGCACGTATTCGCCATCGGCGATGTCGCTCTCGCCCTGCCGGCGCTCGAGTGCGGTACGGACGTGGATTACACCGCCGGACGAAAGTGCGTCGCGCGCGTTGACGACCAGATTGATCACCACGTTGTCGAGCGTATCGGCATCGGCAAGCACGACGTGCGACGCGTCGGGCAATTGCAGTTCAAGCTGGATGTTCTCGCCGATCGCGCGGCGCAGCATGTCATCGAGCGAAAGCAGGCGCTGGTTGACGTCGAACGGCGTGGCATCGAGCGGCTTCTTGCGTGCAAACGCCAGCATGCGCTGGGTCAGCGCGCCCGCCCGCTGCGCGGCCGACGAGGCGATCTCCAGGAAGCGTGGAATGCGCGCCAGGTTGCCGCGCTCGGCTTCAACCGCCGCCATGTCGATGCCGCCGATGATGCTGGTCAGCAGATTGTTGAAGTCGTGCGCGATACCGCCGGTCAGCTGGCCCAGCGCATCCATCTTCTGTGCGTGCGCGAGCTGCTGTTCGGCGCGGCGGCGCCCTTCGATTTCGTGCGCCAGTTCTTCGTGAGTGTTGTCCAGTTCGCGCTGGCGCGCGCGATCGCGATCGACGTGCGCGGTGATGTCCTGCACGAACAGCAGGCCCATGCCCGATTCCCGATGCGGCGCCACGCGCCATTCGGTATCGCGGTGCACGTCGCCGACCTGCAGCGCAAGCTGGCCGTGCCAGCGCTGGCGATTGCGCAGCGCCTGGCTGATGCGGCTCATGACATCGCCTTGTCCATGGAAGACCGCATCCAGGCACGCATCCGTTTCCAGCCCGGTCAGGCGACTGAACGCGGCATTGGCCTCGCGGATGCACAGGTCCGAATCGACCACGGCGATCGGCGCGCCGGTGTTCTCGAAGATCTCGCGGAAGCTGGCTTCACTGCGGCGTGCGGCTTCTTCGGCGTGGCGCGCCCGCAGCAGGCTGCGCAGGGTTGCCAGCAGCACGTCCGGATCGATCGGATGGATGAGGTAGGCATCGGCGCCGGCATCCAGCCCGGTCACCATGTCACCCGATGCGATGGCGGCGGCCGACACGTGGATGACCGGCAGCCATTGCGTGCCCGCTTCGGCACGCAACGTGCGCACGATGTCGAAGCCGCTCATGTCGGGCAGATTGACGTCGAGGATCAGCGCGGCCGGGTCGAGTTCGGCCAGCCGATCCAGGCCTTGCTGCCCGGTCGCCGCTTCCACCACCGCATAGCCGTGGCGGGACAGCGCGCGGCTGATCGCGTAGCGCGTGGCGTCGTTGTCGTCGACGATCAGAACGGGGCGGCCTTCCTCACGCATCGTCGTGCTCCCTGTCCAGGCGGACCGCCAGGATCACGAAGAACTCCGATCCCGCGCCCGGCGCGCTCTCGACGCCGACGCGGCCGCCGAGCAGTTCGGCGAAACGCCGGCACAGCGCCAGTCCCAGCCCGGTGCCGCGCACCTTCTTCTGCAATGGCGAATCGACCTGGCTGAAGTCCTGGAAGATGCGTTCGTGCAGTTCCGGCGCGATGCCGATGCCGGTGTCGCGCACGCTGAAGCGGATTTCGTCTTCGCCGAACGCGCGGGCGGATACCCGTATCTCGCCGCGCTGGGTGAACTTGAGCGCATTGGAAATGAAGTTGCGCAGGATCTGCGCCAGCTTCTTGTCGTCGGTGTACAGCTGCGTGGGTCCGCTCGGCGGTTCGAAGATCAATTCGACGCCGGCGCCTTCGACCAGCGGCCGGAACATGCCGCGCAGAGCGGAGAACAGATCCATCATGTCGAACCACGCAGGCGAAATGGTGATGCGGCCGGCTTCGATCTTCGCCAGGTCCAGCAGGTCGTCGACCATCTCGCTGAGCTCGCGCGTGGAGCGGCTGATGAAGCCGACCTGGGTGCGCTGGCCGTCGCTGAGCGGGCCGTCCACCTGATCCTCCAGCATGCGGGTGATGCTGAGGATCGACACCAGCGGCGTGCGGAACTCGTGGCTCATGTACGACAGGAACCGGCTTTTCAGCTCGGACGCATGCTTGAGCTGCTCGGCCTGCTGGTCCAGCTCCGCATACAGCGCCAGCACGCCCTGGTTGGTTTCTTCCAGCTCGCTCCGCAGCGCGTCGTTCTCGTCGCGCAGGTGGAGGAGTTCCTCGCGGATTTCATCGGGTGTCGGTTGAGCGGTCATCGTGTTAACCCAGGCGCAGGACCAGGAGGCTGCTGTCATCGCGTGCGCGATCGAAATCGCGGAACAGCACGGCGGCGACGAGGGCGGGATGGCGCGTGGCCAAGCCCGGATAGTCCTTGAGGCTCCAGCGCGCCTGCAAGCCGTCGCTGTGCAGTACGAGCAGTTTGCCCGATGCCTCCGGGAACAGGAGGTCCGTCTGGCTGCGCGAGAAGGGCCCGACCCCGACGATGCCCGGATGCGAGGGCAGGCCGCGCGAGCGTTCGGTGTCGATCAATGCCGCGGAGATGTTGCCGGTGCCGGTGAAACGGACCACACCGTCGGCGTACTCGGCCACCGCCGCCGCGCCACCGCGGGTTCCGGTCATCGCGCGGTGCAGCGCGGCCAGCATCGCCACGGCGCTGGCGTCCCCGCGATGGTCCGCAGCGGCGCCAATGCCGGCGTTGGCCGCCACGTGCGCGGCCGCACCGTGGCCGAGGCCATCGATGATCACCGCGGTCCAGCGTTCGCCGTCGTGCCGGATATGCCATGCATCGCCGCACACGGATTCATCGTGCATCGGCAGCCGCCAACCGCCGTAGGGAAGATCGACATCGCTCCGGCCGCCGGGATACAGCCGTGCGCCGACCACGGCGCCGCGTTCATCGCTGTACGCGTCCAGCCATTGCGTCTGGCGATGGACGCCGCCCAGCCCGATGCCTTTCGTGCCTTGCGTGGAATAGCCATCGCGCAGGCCTTCGGCCAGCGAAAATCCGGGGCCGCGATCCACCGCCACCAGTTCCAGCCCGGCGCAGTCGCGGCCGACCACGGGCATGACGTACAGGTGTCCGCCCCGCCCATGCTTGAGGATGTTGGTGCCCAGTTCGGTCGCCACCAGCGCCGCGCGGCCCGCGTCGGTTTCATCGAAGCCCTGCATGCGCGCGAGCTGCTGCGTCTCGCGGCGTGCCTGGCCCACCTGCGTCTGTTCGTCGATCGCGATGCGCAGGGTGAGCGGCGCGGTGAAGTTCACTTCCATTTGGTGATGCAGACCCGCGTGCCTGCACCGGGCTTGCTGTCCAGTTCGAACGCATCGACCAGGCGGCGCGCGCCCGACAGGCCAAGTCCCAGTCCGTTGCCGGAGGTCCATCCGTCCGTCAGCGCCTGCGCCACGTCGGGAATGCCGGGGCCTTCGTCGCGGAAGGTCAGGCATACGCCCGTGCGCAGGCCGTCCTGCAACACCTGCCACTCCATCACGCCGCCGCCGCCATAGATGACCGTGTTGCGCGCGAGTTCGCTCGCCGCGGTGATCAGCTTGGTCTGATCGACCAGGCGCAGGCCGCATTGCACCGCGAGCCGGCGCACGACCTGGCGCGCGAGCACGACATCCTGCTCGACGCGAACCGGATGCGTGCCGGTATCGGCCAGTGTGCTCATGCCGTGCCGCCGACCCGCAGCACCTTCATGCCGCGTTCCACGTCCAGTGCAGTGCGTACGCCGGGCAGGGTGAGGCCCAGTTCGGTGAGGGTGATGGCCACGGCCGGCTGCATGCCCACCACGACGGTGCGCGCATCCATGATGCTGGCCAGGCCGGAGATCGTGCTGATCATGCGGCCGATGAAGGAGTCGACAATGTCCAGCGCCGAAATGTCGATGAGCACGCCGCGCGCGCCGGTGCGGCTGATCGTGTCGGACAGATCATCCTGCAGCGCGAGTGCGAGCTGATCGTGCATGTCGACCTGGATGGTCACCAGCAGCAGATCGCCCATCCTCAGAATGGGAATGCGATCCATCGGCTCAGCCCTTCGACACGCTGAAGCCGGAACGCTTCAGCGCCAGCGCGAGCGCATCGGAGAGATTGGCCTTGGTGGTGATGCCCTGGAGATCGAGACCGAGGTGGACGATGGTCTGGGCAATCTGCGGCCGCACGCCGCTGATGATGGCGTCCGCACCCATCAGGCGGATGGCGGTGACGGTCTTCAGCAGGTGCTGCGCCACCAGCGTGTCCACGGTCGGCACGCCGGTGATGTCGATGATCGCGATTTCCGACCCGGTTTCGACGATGCGCTGGAGCAGGGATTCCATCACCACCTGCGTGCGCTGCGAGTCGAGCGTGCCGATCATCGGCAGCGCCAGTACGCCTTCCCACAGCTTGACCACCGGCGTGGACAGCTCCAGCAGTTCTTCCTGCTGGCGGATGATGATGTCCTCGCGCGTCTTCTGGAACGTGCGGATGGTGTGCATGCCCAGCGAGTCGAGCAGTTCGGACACCGACCACATCTCGGCGGCCAGATCCTTCGGCGAGTCGCCGTACTCGGCCTGGATCAGATCGAACAGCGGGCGCTTCATCGAGAAGATGAAATAGGCCGTGTCATGCGATGCGAATCCCTGCGAGGCGCGGCTGCGCGACACACGTTCGAGGAACTGCCGCAGTTCGTCCCATTCGCGGTTCTGCAGGACATCCAGATCGCCGCGCGAGATGCCTTCCAGCAGCAGCCGCAGGAACTCGCGCGTCTGTGCATCCAGTTCCTGCGCGGAGATGCGCGTTTCATGTGCGGCGCCCTGCGCCTTCAGATTGGCCTGCCAGCTTTGCAGCAGCGCGGCTTCGTCGTGCTGCATTCTCTTGATAGTGCGCGCCTGCAATGCGGCCATGCGGAAGTGCCAAGTGTGAATAAGGGCACACAGCCTAGAGCAAACGAGGCGGGCTTGACTACAAAATTGAACAGTGCCAGCGGGTCTTCACGCCGCCTTTACACCCGCGCATCGTGACGCTCTCGATGCCGGCGCAATCCGAAGACATGCCGACTCAGGAAACCGGGGGCGTGAGCGGACATCCACCGAGCCGCGCCGCATACAGCGCTGCGCCGTAGTGAGGCTCGTGCAGGGGCGCGCGCAACTGGAACCCGGCACAGGCCAGATGCAACGCGGCTTCGAACGGCTGCAACAGCAACGCGCCCGCGCTGAAGGCGCCACCGGACCACGAGAGAGGAATGGTTTCGCCATCCTCGAACCGCAGCGCGCGACGCAGCGCGTCGGCAATCGCCGCCAGTTCCTTGCCGGCCTGCGCGAAGATCGCGTGCGCCTGCGTGTCGCCGGCTTCGGCAGCGCGTGCGACGAGCACCGACAGCTGCGCGATCTCGCCGCGCGTGTACGCGTGTTCCCCATAGATGCGCGCGCAGAGGTCGAGATCCGATTCCAGCTGCAGCGTGTCGTTCAGCAGATCGTGGAGCGGCCCAATCGGCGCGCGGCCATCGCTCATGCGCGAATACAGGTTCAATCCCTGCACCGCAATCCAGTGCGCCGATCCCTCATCGGAGAAGGCTTCGCCCCAGCCCCCGGCGCGCGCACCGATGCCCTGCCGCTGCCCGTAGCCGATGGATCCGGTGCCCGCCACGATGTTGATGCCATCGGCGCAGGCCAGGGATCCCGCCCAGCCGCAGACCATGTCGTTGTCGCAGCGGTATCGATCGTGGCCCAGCACGCCGGCCGGAATCGCATCGAGCAGCGGCGTGGCGTGGCTGTCCTCGCCGTGTGCCGGCAGCCCGAAGAAGGCGAATGCAATCGCTTCGCGCGGCAGCCCCGCCGACGCGAGCAGTTCCTCCACGCCGTCGCGAAGGATGTCGCGCACGCCGTCGAGCCCGACCTGCGGGTGGTACGTCGTGCCGCGCTGCGCCTGCGCGACGAGCACGCCGCGATCGTCGATCAGGGCGAAGCGCGTCTTGGTGCCGCCGCCATCGACGCCGAGGAAGAAGGCTGTACTCATGCGTCGCGTGCGTGGATGCGCACGCCCTGCACGACACGGTTCACCGTGCCCTGCTTGTTTGGATTGTCGGGTGACAGCCCGCGCGTGAGCGAACTGCCGAACGCAAAGATCTGCGCCGCCGCCACATAGGGCCAGAGCAGATCGATGTCGTTCGCGCCGGCCAGCCCGGCGACCGGCAAGGTATGCGCCGCGGCTTCCGCGCGCGGCCGTGCGGCGATTTCGATCACGCGTGCGGCGCAGGCGTCGCCACGGAGTTCGTCAATCAGATCGTGGTCGTAGCGGCGCGTCAGCGGGTCGTTGGACACGAACACCACCACCAGCGTATTGGCGGTGATGAAGGTTTTGGGACCGTGGCGGAAGCCCAGCGGCGTATCGAAGCAGGTGGCGACCGCCCCGTTGGTCAGTTCGCCCAGTTTCAGCGAGGCCTCGCGGGCGAGGCCCTGCAGCAGGCCGCTGCCCAGATAGACCACGCGATCGAATCCCTGCGCGGCAAGATCTTCCAGCATCGGCCGGCCGCGCGTGATCACGTCCGCCGTGGCCGTGGCGATCGCGGCCACCGTGCCCGCATCGGTGCTGTCCGGCGACAGCGCCTGCCGCGTTGCATACAGCATGCAGCTGAAACTGGAGGTCATCGCAAAGCTGACGTCATGGGTCTCTTCGGGCAGTTGCAGCGTGAGGGCCTGCCGTACCGACATGCGGGCCAGCGCGCCCTGCGGATTGCAGGTGACGATCAGGTGGCGGACATCGCGCACCTGCGCCTCGGCCAGCTCGACGGCGGCAATGCTTTCCGGACTGTTGCCGGACCGGCCGAATGACACCAGCAGCAACGGCTGGTCCGGATCCAGGTGGAGTTCCGGGCAGCTGACCAGATCCGTCGTCGGCACCGCGTCCACGCGGGCGGCAAGCCGGCGATCCAGCCAGGGCGCCAGGCATTGCCCGATGTAGGCGGACGTGCCGGCGCCGGTGAGGATCACGCGGGCGCGCGCATCCTGCGCGAGCGGCGCCACGAACGCATCGATGTGCTCGCGCAGGTCCGCCAGCAGCGCATGCGTGCGTTCGAGCATGCGCGGTTGCTGCGCAATCTCGCGGGCGGTCCAGAGCGCACCCGCGTTGGCGAGTGTGTCTTCGGGTATCCCGAGGGATTCGGCGGGGGCTTCAACGGTCGTCATGGGGGTGGCAGGCATCGTGATAGTCATCGAGGACCGCACCGACATGCGCCATCGCCAGGGAAAGCGGATCGGGATCCGCGTATCCGTTGCGCAGCGCATGCAATGCGTGGGGGAGGTATTGGCTGATCAGTGGCAGCGGCGGTGGATTCGCGCGCAGGTTGTCGAACAGCGCTTCGCGCGCCTGTTCGATGTCGGCGTCGGGCCAGTAATAGCGCATGCGATCGCTGAGGCTGTACTGCATGTCGATCGCCAGCGCGTGGCCTTCGCCGTGATAGTAGCGCTGCCAGTAGCCGGGCTGTTCGCGCATGCGGCGGAACACGACACCGCGCAGGTCCGCCCGCACTTCCGGGGCGATCCACTCGCGCTCGATGGCATCCAGCGCCCACAGCGCTTCGCGCAGGGCGAACGTCAGGCCGGGGCCGACCTTGAGTATCGCGAAGTGATCCCGCACGAGTTGCGAAAGGGCATCGCGCGTCTGGTAATCGGTGGAATGCGCCTCGAACACCATGCCCGGTACGCCTGCAATCGCCTTGCTCAGATCGCGCGCTTTCTGTGGCACATAGTCGATGACGTCGTGATGATCGAATTCGACGCCCGGCTGCACGACCGAGGCAATCACACGTTCCCAGGCCGCATCGAGTCCGGCGGCCGCGAATGCGGCGCGATGCGCGTCAATCGTCGCCAGCGCCGCTTGCGGCGTGGTGACCTGCAGGCCTTCGATGGCTTCGGTCGCGCCACCGGGCACCGGCACTTCGGTGCCGACCACGTAGACCGGCGGCTCACCCCCCGCCTGCCGCCATGCCGCTTCGGCGACACGGCACAGCCGCACCGCGCGTTCGACAATCACGGCTTCCGGCAGCGGCGCGGGATCGCCTGCACACGACATCGAACAGTCCAGATGGATCTTGCGGAAGCCGGCGGCGACGAACGCGGCCACCATCACTTCCGCCTTCGCCATCGCGGCTTCGCCATCGAGTGCGGTCCACGGATTGGGGCCGAGATGATCGCCGCCCAGTGCAATGCGTGCGGGATCGAAGCCGACTTCTTCCGCAATGCCGTGCACGAAGGCCACGAAGTCCGACGGCGTCATGCCGGTATAGCCGCCATCCTGGTTGACCTGGTTGCAGGTCGCCTCGAACAGCACGCCGCCGTCGCCATGACGCTTCGCGTGGCGCAGCGTCGCTTCGATCACGATGGGATGGGCCGAACAGATCGAAGTCACGCCGATGGACTGGCCCTGCTTGTGGCGTGCAACGAGGTCGAGAAGGGTACGCATGCGGAAGTCCGTCAGGAGTTCGGGCCCGCCGCGACGTCGCGTTCGGGTTCGAGCACGAGCAGCAGCGAGGCGATGAGTGCCAGCACCAGGCCAACGATCTTCAAGGGGCCGGGCACGACGCCCGCGAACAGCAACGACAGCACCGCGGTGACCAGCGGTGCGCCGGCATTGGTCAGCGGCGCGACGACGATCGCCTTGCCATGGCGGAACGCGAACACCAGCGTGAGTGCGCCGATGGCGTTGAGGATCTGGATCGCGGCGGTCATCCACGGACCATCGAGCCCGGTGTTGATCGGCTGTGTCCAGTCGGTCATGCCCCACGCGACGGGAATCAGCAGCAGCGCACCGATCATCATGTAGAAGAAGATGCTTTCGGCGCTGACGCTGTGGTTGGCCAGCTTCATGAAATACGCCTGCACGCCCCAGGCGAGCATGATCATCAGCGACAGCGCGAACCAGCCCAGACCTTGCGCACTGCCTTGGGCGAATGACAGGTCGAACAAGGGCAGCGCGATCAGCGCGAGCACGATGCCGAGCGCGCCAAGCTTGCCCGTGCGTTCGCGCAACAGCACGAAGGACAGCGCGATGGTCACCACCGGCGACAACGAAATGATCGGAAACACGAAATACGCCGGACCGATCGTGAGCGTGTGGAACAGCAACATCTGCCCGCCAGCGCCGAGCAGGCCGATCAGCAGGCCGTACACCGCCGCGCGCGGATGCCTATCCAGTTGCCAGCCATTGCGCCACAGCACGAACAACGCCGGCGGAATCATCGTCAGCGCCCAGACAACATAGACCAGCGTGTCGGGAAATCCATGCTGGGCGGACAATCCCGCCAATGCTCCCCACACGCCCCACAACGCGACCGTGATCAACGCGTAGACGATCCAGCTGCGCGGCGCGCGCATCGCCGCCGGCGTGGCGATCATGCGTTGGCTCCCACGGGCGCGGCCTGCAGCAGCAGGAAGCGCTTGAACGAAACACTCAGCGTGTTCGCGCGTGCATCCACCTGGCCCAGATCGCGGTCATTGAACAGATCGCGCACGCGCCATGCACCCTCACCCAGGCCACGCAACTGCACGGGGCCGTTCCATTCATCGGCATAGAACGTGTAGTACATCGCGCCGTCCTTCGCGATGGCGTGCGTTTCCGGCTTGTCGAAACCGATGTCGTACAACGCGCCGCGATACTCACCCTTCGGCAGCATGTGCGCCTTGTACAGATCGACCCACTTCTTCCACAGCGCTTCCTTTTCCGGTGTCAGCACATAGCCACCGGGCGGCAGCGGCTGCATCGGCTTGTCGGTGTCTTCCGGCCAGGTGAACTTGGTCGAGATCACCGCGCCGATGCCGACGCTGGACGCAAAATCGTCGCGGCCGTCACTGAGTTCGACATGGTCGCCCGCATAGCTGCTGCCGCGCCCGAACAAGGCCTTCACCGTCTTGCCCTTGCTGCGCACCTGCCACGACGACAGCGGATCCGAGGACGGGAACTGATCGGTGGCGGGCAGGTTGTGGAAGGCGAACGCGGTGCCACACGGGCACAGCTCGACCACGGCTTCCGGATTGGCTTCGTGCGCGGCCCGGTAGATCGCGTTCCAGAACTCGCCCATCTTCTCGAACGACTCGTTCGGATGCGCGTGCTTGTGGGCCGGGTTGTGGCAGGGCGCGACCGCATTGAGATGCTGGCCATCGAGCTTGATGCCCTCGAATCCCCAGTCACCGATGATCTTCTTCACCAGCGCCACGTAGAAATCGATCGTCGGCGGGTAGGCCGGACATTGCGTCAGCGCATTCCACCAGCTGACCTTCTGGAAAGCGCCGTCCTTGTCCAGCAGCAGCATGTCCGTGTGTTCGTGCAGGACGTCGCTTCCGGGATCCGCGGCCAGCGGCGCGAGCCACAGGCGCGGGCGCAGCCCCTGCGCGCGCACCGCCCTGGCGAAGGCGCGCATGTCCGCATCGCCGCGCGGAAACTTGCGCGTATCGATCTTCCAGTCGCCTTCATTGGTCTGCCAGCCGTCATCGAGCACGGCCCATTCGAAGCCGAGCTCGCGCACCTTCGGCAGCGTCGCGATGACCTGCTCGGTGGTGAACTCGCGCTCGTATCCCCACGCACACCAGATCGGTGCGAATGCCGATTCCGGCGGTTTCGGCGCGCGAATGCCCTCGCGTTCCATGAACTGCTGGTACTGCGCGAGCGGGGCGAAGTGGTCGCCTTCATGCAGGCACAGGAAAGTGCGATCGGTGAACAGCGTTTCGCCCGGCGCGAGCACCGCTTCCTGCGCCGACTCCACCGCGATGGCCGCGCCGCGCGATGTCTTGCGCACCGGCAGATCGACCAGGCGCGGCACCGGTTCGACGTGGCCGACGGCCAGGCCGAGATCGCGTCGCCAGATGTTCGCCGCCGGCGTGCCGCCACCGTAATCCGAGGCATCCATGCCGAGTGTGTTGCGTTGATCGAAATCCGCCGCCATCGGCTGCACCCAGTCGCGGCGATCCTCATGCGTGGCGCCGGAAAAGCTCCAGAAACCGCCGGGCGCGTCCGCGAGTTCGTGCGCGCCATTGCGCCAGCCGGTGATTTCGATCGGTGCCGGCCCTGTATTGCGATAGCGCGTGCGGGTGATCGCCAGGCCGGGATACGCCTGGAAGAAGGTGATCTCGACCTGTTTCTCGATGCCGCCTTCGGAGATTCCGGTGACGCGCTGGACGTGGCCGGCGCCGTGGCGGGGATCGTCGACCGCTTCGCGCGCCTCCGAACGGAAGCGGAACTGCTCGACCGGACCCTCCTTCAGCAGCAGCGACTCGCTGGCTTGCCAGGGCGTGACGGCGCGACCGTTGCGCAGCAGTCGCGTCCGCAATTCACCGTCGAAACCGATGGCCAGCACGCCATCCTGCGCGATCGCACGGGCCGGCGTGCCGGCGACCGCAGCCGCCGCGCGGGAGGCCGCCAAGGGCAAGGAGGCAAGGGCGGCACTGGCCGGCAGCAGTTTCAGCAGGGAACGGCGTCCAATTGGCGGCATTGTGACTTTCCTGACAGCGGGGTGCGCCCGATTCTGGTCCACGCCCCAGTTTGATGCAACACATTTGTTGCGATATGTTGTACATAAGTTTCGTTAAATTACCAAGACGGGGTTTCCATGGTCGCCGTATACCGCCTGCCGTTGCTGTCCCTGGCCGTTTCCGCGCTTTTGGCGCTTTCGCCGGCATCCTCGGCCGGCGCGGACGAAACCGGCGCCTACGCGATGGAGGATTTCGCCAGGGTCCGCAAGTTCGACGCGCACGTGCACATCAATCGCGACGACCCCGCGTTCGTGGAGCAGGCGCGACGCGACGGCTTCGAATTGCTGTCCATCAATGTGGATTACCCGGACTTTCCTTCGATCGCGCTGCAGAAACAGGCCGCCACGGCGCAGCGGCGTGCCGATCCCGCGCGCGTGCATTGGGCGACGACCTTCTCGATGGACGGTTACGGCCAACCGGGATGGGCCGAACGCACCCAGGCCGCGTTGGCCGAATCCATCGGCGAAGGCGCGCGCGCGGTGAAGGTGTGGAAAAACGTCGGCATGGTCGAAAAGAATGCTGACGGCCGGTTGATCATGCTCGACGACCCCGGCCTGTCACCGATCGCCGATCACATCCAGGCGCTCGGCGTTCCGCTGATTGGCCATCAGGGCGAGCCGCACAACTGCTGGCTGCCACTGGATCAGATGACCACCGACAACGATCGCGAGTACTTCGCGAAGCATCCGCAGTACCACATGTACCTGCACCCGGATCAGCCCGGCTATGAGGACCAGATGGCGGCGCGCGACCGCTTCGTCGCCGCGCATCCGGAGCTGGATTTCGTCGGCGCGCACATGGCCAGCCTGGAATACGACGTTGAACGGCTGGGCCGGTTCCTGGAGCGGTATCCGAACGCGACGGTCGATCTCGCCGCCCGCATGAGCCAGGTGCAGTACCAGTCGGTGCGGGACCGGAAGAAGGTCCGCGACTTCTTCATCCGCTATCAGGATCGCCTGCTCTATGGCACCGACCTGACGTTCAATCCCGGCGATGACGCGGCCGAATTCCGTGCCTCTGCCGATGCTGTGTGGCGCTCGGACTGGCGGTATCTGGCGACGGACGAATCCCAGCGGGTGGAGATGATCCACGCCGACGTGCCGGGCCTGGCGCTGCCGCGCGAGGTCATCGACAAGATCTACTACCGGAACGCGGTGCGCGTGTTCGGCACCGCGGACGCGCGCTGATCCGTGTCAGGCCAGCTGCAGCGCGAAGCCGAGCTGTTCGCTGGCGATGCGGATGTCGGCCGGCGCGTCGGTGTCGGTGATCAGCATGTCGAGATCGCTCAGCGAGATGATCCGGTGCAGGCAGATCTTGCCGACCTTCGAACTGTCGGTGATGGCGATGACCATGCGCGCGGCTTCGACCATCTTGCGGTTGAGCATCGCCTCGGGCTCGTAATGCGTGGTGATGCCGCGTTCCAGATCCAGCCCGTCGACGCCCAGGAACAGCCGATCCACGTGCAGCGCATCGAGCGCTTCGACGGTCAGCCCGCCATAGAACGCCATGTTCTTGCGGCGCAGTTCACCGCCGAGCATGACGATGCGGATGTTGCTTTTCGGCGTCAGCGCGCCGAGTACGCCGAAGTCGTTGGTGACGACGGTGATCTCGATGTTCGGCAGCGCTTCGGCAAGCTGGATGGCGGTGGTGCCGGAATCAATCGCGATGGTGTCGCCCGGCTTGACGAGCGAGGCGGCGCAATGGCCGATGCGGCGCTTCTCGTCCAGGCGCACGGTGCGCTTGGCCTCGTAATGCGGCTCGGGGAAGGGGCCGCCGACGACGTTGCTGTCGATCGCGCCGCCATAGGCGCGCGCCATGACGCCGCGCTCGGACAGGTAACGCAGGTCCTTGCGCACGGTCTGCATGCTCACGCCGAACCGGCGGGCCAGCGCCGCGACCTGCACGCTGCCGTGCTGGCGGACCAGTTCGCTGATCTGCAGGCGTCGCTGGCTGGTGTCGCGGGTGGCGCTCATGGGGACGGCTCCTTGAAGTGCCGGGAGTATGCGTCATTTCGTTAAATTTCGCTATTGATGCGAAACGAAACATGATATAGGCTCGGTTTCGTTTGTTAGCTAACAAACATTACACACGTGAGGAGAGGCTCGTGAAAACCGTATCGCTGCACCGCAATACGCTTTGTTGTGGAATCGCCTTGGCATTGCTGATGCCGCTACCCGGTCTGGCCCAGCAGGTGCAGGCGACCGGCAGCGAAACGCCCCCTTCCGACACCTCCGCCCAGGACGCCGCTACGGCGCCGGCGCAGGAGCCCGGAACGCTCGACACCGTCACGGTCACCGGCGTGCGCGCCAGCCTGGCGCGCTCGGTGGAGCTCAAACGCGACGCCTCCACCGTGCAGGATTCGATCAGCGCGCTGGAACTGGGCAAGTTCCCGGACGACAACGTCGCCGATTCGCTGAGCCACATCACCGGCGTGTCGATCACGCGCACGGCGGGCGGCGAAGGCCGCACGGTCAGCGTGCGCGGACTGGGCCCGGACTACACGCTCACCACCTTCAACGGCCGCATCCTCGCCACCGACGGTGCGGGCCGCGATTTCGCGTATGACGTGCTGCCCGCCGATGTCATCAGCGGCGCCGACGTGATCAAGGGCGCGGCGGCGCAGAACACCGAAGGCGGCGTGGGCGGCCTGGTGAACCTGCGCTCGGCCAGTCCGTTCGATCAGAAGGGACAGCACGGCGTCGTCCGCGTGGAAGGCGATCGCAACATGATGTCCGAGTTCAACGGCAAGAAAGTCTCGGCGGTCTACAGCAACACCTTCGCCGACGACACGTTCGGCATCCTGCTCGGTGCGGTATGGGCCGAGCGCAAGGATCGCACCGACATCGCCGGCAACGACGGTGGCTGGACCCGCAACCCGGATCCGAACGATCCGTCCTGGCTGTGGGGCAACGCCTGGGGCGGCAACATCGACCTGAACGGCAACGACGCGCTTGATCCGGAGGAATACGGATTGATCGCACCGGGCCAGTTCCGCGTCGGTTCGATCCTGGAAGAGAAGAAGCGCCGCGCATTCTCGGCGAAGGTCGAATGGCGACCGAACGACAGCGTCAAGGTGGTCTTCGATGGCCTGAAGACCCGGCTCGATTCACCGCAGGTCGGCTACCAGCAGTCGTACTATCCGCTGTTCGCGCCAGGCCGCTGGTCCGACATCACCGTGCAGAACGGCATCGTCACCGGCTTCACCATGGACAACCCGGATCCCGAGTTGCGCCTGAATCCGGAGCTGCTCAACCGCACCGAGCATCGCGTGGTGGACACCGAGCTGTATGGCGCGAACCTGGAATGGAAAGCGTCGGACGATTTCACCGTCACCGGCGATCTGTACCGTTCCACCTCCGAGCGCTACTCCGGCGGCCTGGACACCTACGTCGTGCTGCGCATGAACCAGCCGAACGTCGCGCGCATCACGCTGGGCGGTGCGGCGGTTCCGAACGTCGACGCGCAGTTCGATGACGGCCGCACGCTGATCAACGGCCTCGCAGGCGGCCAGTTCGGCGCGTCGGACTTCAACACCCACTACATGGAACTGGGCGGCGACAACATCCGCGACGAAATCACCGGCGGTACGGTCGCGGGCAACCTGTTCGTCGGCGATTTCGCGATCGAACGCCTGCGCTTCGGTGTCAGCGTCACCGATCGCACCAAGTCGCGTGACCTGATCAACAACACCGTCAGTGGCGGCGCCGACTACTACTCGGTGGACAACGCGATCAACGTGGGCGACCTGGGCGGCAACGTGCTGTCGCATTCGTTCTCGCTGCCGAATTTCATGAACGGCGTGAACGCGAACTTCCCGCATTCGTTCCTGGCGTTCGACGTGCCGAACTACCTGGCCCAGTTGCGCACCTACGACGGCAACCCGCGTCCCACCGGGGGCGTCTACGACTTCTCCAATGCCGCGCCCAGCTGGAATCCGCTGGAAAGCTACCGCGTATCGGAGAAGACCAAGGCGATCTTCCTGCAGGCGGATCTGGCCGGCGATCGATGGGACGGCAACATCGGCGTGCGTCTGGTGAAGACGCGCACCACGGCGCAAGCCTGGGATGCACAGATCCTCAGCATCACCGAGAACGGCCCGTTCAATTACACCGCGCAGTACTCGGATCCGGTCGCCATCCGCCAGGACGGCGACTACACCTATCTGTTGCCGTCGGCAAACTTCATCTGGCATTTCACCGATGAACTGCAACTGCGCCTGGGCGCGGCCAAGACGATGGCGCGTCCGCCGGTAAACATGCTGGCGCCGACCAACACCACCGCGAGCGTGTCGTGGGGCGAGTTCACCCAGATCTACGGCGGCAACGCGGATTTGAAGCCCTACAGCGCGCGCCAGGCGGATGCATCGCTGGAGTGGTACTTCTCCGAGAACTCGATCTTCAACATCGCCGCGTTCTACAAGCGCATCGAGAACCAGATCACCACGAGTTGGGAGCCGGGCCAGGACATCGGTGTCGGTCCGATCGTCGATGAGAACGGCGACCCCGTCGGAGAAGGTCCGACGCTGTTCAACGTCACGCGCCCCATCAATGGCGACTACGCCAAGGTACGCGGCATCGAAGCCGGCCTGCAGCACTTCTGGGAAAGTGGATTCGGCGTGCGCGCGCAGTACACGCGCAACTGGTCGCGCAGCTGGGTGGGCGGCGTGGAGCGTCCATTGGAAGGCATCGCGCCGGCCACCTACACGCTCGGCCTGATGTACGAAAAAGGCCCGTGGTCGCTGGGCGTCAACGCCGATCACACGAAAGGGTTCGTCACCGCAGTCAACGTGCTGGGCGAAGGCTTCAACGAGGAAGCCGATGCGATCACCTGGGTGACGGCGCATGTGTCGTACAACATCAGCGATCGCTTCACGGTCTCGCTGGAAGGGCAGAACCTGCTGGATGACGAGCAGACCTACAGCATCAACGGCAATCCGCTGCTGTCGCAGGGCTACTACCGCTACGGCCGCGCATTCAATCTGAGCTTCGCGATGCGCTTCTGACGCCCCGGCGCAGAAAAAAAGAGAAGGCCCGCGCAATGCGGGCCTTCTTCTTTTGCGGAGCGAATCGCTCAGCGCGCGGCGACCTGATGTGCGGCATCGCGTGTACGGCGCGATTTGCGGGGCTCCCAGCTGACTTCGACCTCGCGCATGCCGGGGCGCGAAAGCACGATGACGCGCAGTTCGCCCAGACCGGCCGCGTTGCAATCGGCTTGCAGTTCGGGCCGCGCGATCTGGACGTGCGGATCGCACCCGGATTCGCGGGCGAACGTTTCGTAGCGCTGGAACAGCTCGCCCGCCGGCAGCCACGACGAATACGAAAGCGTGCGGCGGATCTGGCCGGCATCCGGGAATGCGATCTGGCGTTCGAACAACGGACCGCTCGCTTCGAAGTACGGGACGTGTGCCGGGCGGCTGCTGGCGTGCTGCGCGCTCAGGTAGGCCCGGTAGCACAACAGCGTGCCGATGCAGACAGCCAGCAGCGCCATGGCGAGCAGGGAGAGCGGATAGATCGCCCGAACGGGCCGGCGCGGGCTTTCGGTTGTGGATGTGTTCATCGCGGCATTCTAGGAAGCGCGAGTCACCTCATGAATCAGAGGAATCCGAAAATCCGCGCGTCGACGCGCAAATGTAAGTCAGGTCATTTTTGCCGACGCATCGCGAAGAGTTTCGCCATGCCGACGGCGGCCAGATGCTCGGAATGACGCTGCACGCCGATGCCCAGCGCAGTGAGCGCATGCGCATAGGCCGTCAGCAGGCGGTCACTTCCGATCAGATGGACCAGGGCGGGGCGCGGCACGCGCGAGAACAGTTCGCTCGCGCGGATTTCGTGGCCGATGAGGATGCCGGACAGATAGGAGGACAGTGACGTGTCGGAGAACTGCCGGAAAAGTCCGGTCGTGCGCACGCCGAACAGATGATGCAGCCAGCCGCCGCCTTCGCCACTGCGGCGAAGGCCGGCATCGAATGCGGCGGCATCGAAGCGCGCATCGTCGAGGCTCATCAGCTTTCCGAGGATGCTGTGCTGGCGCAGCACCGCAAACAGCTCGCCGGTCATCGCCGTCGCAATCGAGGTGATGCGTGCGTCGCGCACCGTCACCCACTTGCTGTGCGTGCCAGGCAGGCAGATCACATGACTGCCACCGGGCAGCACATCGAGCAGCGCGGCGACCTGGGTTTCTTCGCCGCGCATGACGTCGGGCACGGCGGCCTGGCGATCGCACATGCCCGGCACCCACCAGAGACGCCGGGAACGGAACGCTTCCGGCGACATCCGTTGCATCGCGCCCGACAGTTCTGCCAGGCCGGCCGGGCAATCGAGGTAGGGCACTTCATGCCAGCCATTGCGGCTGCCGATCATGCCGCTCATCACGATGTCCGCATCGTCCCAACCGTCGGTTTCCTGCGCCAGCACGGAGGCGAACCGATCCTGGCTGGCGAGTACGCCGCATTCGCTGCGACGTCGCTCCAGCACAGCACCGTGTTCGTCCAGCCGATACAGGCGCAGGTTGCTGGTGCCCCAGTCCACGGCAATCATGGCAGTCGCACCCGGTCTTCCGCGCGGGCAAGCGATGCTTCGAGTGGCGTTGCGAACACACCGCCCGCATGCGGCGACGCCACCAGCGCCGCGTCGTCCAGATCGATGCGCGCGGAACTGGTGTACAGGCGATTGCCTGCCGGTCCGCCCAGTGCGCAGCACGAGACCTGTTGCGTGGGTACGGTGACAATGCGATCCACCGAACCGTCCGGCCAGTAGCGCACCACACGGCCCGCGCCCCATTGGGCGTTCCACAGTGCACCTTCGCGATCCATGCAGGAACCGTCCGGCGAAGCCGCCGGATCATCCAGTTCCACGAACGTGCGGATGTTGTCGACGCGCGCGGATGCGCTGTCGTATTCCGCGCAGAGGATGCGCGGATCCAGCGAGTCGCAGAAATGGATCAGCGTGCCGGTGGAGTCGAAGCAGATCGAGTTCGGAATCGAGGTGGGCGGCAACGCCAGTTCGCGCAACCCGTGTTCGGCGGAATACTGATGGAATCGGCCGACGCGCGCCTGGTCCGCTCGCTCGCTCTTGGTGCCGAAGACAAAGCGGCCTTCGCGATCCGCGCGTCCGTCATTGATGCGCGTATCGGGATTGTCCGCTTCCACCGGGCACAGCAGGTGCAATTCGAGCGCAGAACCGGCTTCGAGCGCCGCGCGCTCCAGTGCAGCGCGTTCGAGGGCGTACAACCCGTTCGCCAGTCCGATGAGCAGCCGTTCGTCCTGCGCAAAGGCGATGCAGCCGACACGGTCGGGCAAGGTCCATTGCCGTGTCGTTCCATTCGCGGGCACGTGCCGCCAGAGCTGCCGCGCTTCGATATCGACCCAGAACAGCTCCTGCCGCCGTTCGCACCACAGGATGCTCTCGCCCAGCACGCACCGGCTGTCGACCGCGAGCGTTGCCTTGAGGCGGGTGGGCGCGCCGGCAATCACCATTCGGCGACGCTGCCGTCGGCGTGCCGCCACAGCGGATTGCGCCAGCGTGGCGGTTGCCGGTTCGCCTCGATCAAGCGCGCTTCGTCGATTTCCACGCCGAGCCCGGGTTTCGGCAACGCGGCGATGTAACTGCCATCGCAGCGGAAATCCTCGGGATTGGTGACGTAGTCGAGCAGATCCGCGCCGTCGTTGTAATGGATGCCGATGCTCTGTTCCTGCAGCACCGCGTTGTGCGCGATGAAATCCACTTGCAGGCACGCGGCGAGTGCGACCGGGCCGAGCGGACAATGCGGTGCGAGCGCGATGTCGTGCGCTTCCGCCATCGCGGCGATCTTCACGCATTCGGTGATGCCGCCCGCATGCGAAAGATCCGGCTGCAGAATCGACAGGCCGCCGGCGGCAAGCACCGGCTTGAAGTCGAACCGCGAGTACATGCGTTCACCCGCGGCGAGCGGAATGGACGTGGCGTCGGCAAGTGGCCGGTAATACTCCCACTGTTCGGGCAGCACCGGCTCTTCGACGAACAGCGGGCGGAACGGCTCCAGTTCACGCAGCAGCACGCGCGCCATCGGCGCACTCACGCGGCCGTGGAAGTCGATGCCGAAATCCACGCTGCTGCCGAGCGCCGCTCGAATCTCCGCGACCTTGGCCACGGCGGCGTCCACCGCGACCGGTCGATCGATGATCGCCAGTTCCTCGGTGCCATTGAACTTGAAGGTGTCGAAGCCCTTGTCCTTGAGATCGCGCATCTGCGCGATGATTTCGGCGGGACGGTCACCGCCGACCCAGCGGTAGGTCTTCATGCGATCGCGCACGCGCCCGCCCAGCAGCTCGTACACCGGAACGCCCAGCGCCTTGCCCTTGATGTCCCACAGCGCCTGATCGATGCCGGCAATCGCACTCATCAGCACCGGACCTCCGCGATAGAAACCGCCGCGGTACATCATCTGCCACAGGTCGTTGATGCGTGACGGGTCCTGGCCTGTCAACAGATCGCCCAGCTCATGCACCGCCGCTTCCACGGTATGCGCGCGGCCTTCGACGACCGGCTCGCCCCAACCGGAAATGCCCTCGTCGGTTTCGATTTTGAGAAACAGCCAGCGCGGCGCGGCGTGATAGGTGTGGAGGCGGACGATCTTCATGCGGTGTGTTCCAGGTAGGCCGCGCGGAAGGCGCGCGCGTGTTCGCGCGTGCGCTCCAGCGCTTGCCCGGGTCGGTAGAGTTCGCCGCCGATGCCGGCGCCGTGCGAGCCGGCGGCCAGGTATTGCGGCAACGTGCCGGTGGTGACGCCCCCTACGACGAACAGCGGCACGGGCGGCAACACGGCGCGCAGCGCGCGTACATGGCCCGGGCCATACGTGGCGGCGGGAAACAGCTTGAGCATCTGTGCGCCGGCGTCGAGTGCCTCGAAGGCTTCGCTGGCGGTCGCGAAGCCGGCCACCACCTGCATTCCAAGATCCACGGCGGCGCGGATGACGACCGGATTGGTGTTGGGCGTGACGATGAAGCGCGCGCCGAGATCATGCAGTTGCGCGACGTCCTCCACGCGCAGCACCGTGCCGCCACCCATCCACGCCCGCTCACCGGTCTGGTGTACGCATGCGCCGATGCTCTGCGACCAGTCCGGCGAATTCAGTGGGATTTCGATGGCGTCGTAGCCTTCGTCCACCAGCGCGTCCACGTGCGCGGTCGCGTCCGCGGGCGTGATCCCGCGCAGGATCGCGATCAGCGGAAATCGGAACGGCATCGGTCGAGGTGGATCCTTCGGGCTCATGGCGTCGTCGTCAGTCGTGATAGACCTGCGAGCGGCCGCCATCGATGAGGATGTCGGTCGCATTGATGAAGCGGGCTTCGTCGCTGGCGAGAAACAGTGCGGTGTGCGCGACTTCTTCGGGCGTGCCGATGCGCCGGGGCGGCAGCAGATCCGCCTGGGCCTGGCGTGCGGCCTGTGGATCCGGCTGCGCGGCGAACCACGCTTCGATGCGCGGCACCAGGATCAGTCCGGGCGAAATCGAGTTCACGCGGATGCCCTGCGCCGCGTACTGGATGCCGAGCGAACGCGTCATGCCGATCAACGCGTGCTTGGCGACCGGGTAGGGGAACGCGCCGCGGATGATGCGGTGCCCATGCACGGAAGCGATGTTGACGATCGAACCCGCGCCCTGCGCGAGCATGCCCGGCAACACCGCGCGCGTTACGTTCCACGCGCCCTTCAGATTGATGTCGAAGCAGCGCTGCCAGTCGGCGTCGTCCAGATCCAGCGGATCGGAGAACACGTCGGCGCCTGCGTTGTTGATCAAGGCATCGATGCGGCCGTGCTGCCCGATGGCCCAAGCGACGGCGTCGGCGACCGCCTGCGCATCGGTGATGTCGGCCACGCGATGCTGCACGCCGTCGTCGGTGGCGATGGCCTGCTGGCGATCCAGCCCGATCACCTGTGCGCCGTGCGCGGCGAACAGCCGGGCAGTGGCCGCGCCGATGCCGCTGGCTGCACCGGTGACGATCGCCACCTTGCCCTGCAGTCGTCCGCTCATGCGGCGACTCCCGCGCGTCGCTGCGCTGGTGTGTGGAATCGAATTCGCGCCATGGGCCCTCCTCCCGGCTCTCTGGTCTGCCGCCCGTCCGGGCGCGGATGCTGCGGCCCGCCCCGCTGGAAAACGCTTCCAGAGGCGGGCCTCCAGAGCGTGTCATAGCCTTGCCGCTCCATCTATGTACGACAAATGAAATTTTTGTCATACCCTATTCCGCCAGCGAATAGGTGGGCGCGCCGCGCCGGGGAGCACCGATGGTCCAGCCGAGTTCCAGTTGGTTCAACGCATCACGCCTGAAGACGCGGCACCTGCTGTTGCTGCTGCATCTCTACGAACAGCGCTCGGTGTTGCGGGCGGCCGAGGCGGCCAACATGACCCAGCCCGCCGCGTCGAAACTGCTGGCGGAAATGGAAAGCCTGCTCGGCGTACCGCTCTTCGAACGTCACGCACGCGGCGTCGAGCCCACCTGGTACGGCCAAGTATTGATCCGCCGTGCCCGCTTCGCGCTTTCCGAAATCGGCCGCGCGCACGATGAGATCCATGCCATGCGCACCGGACGCATGGGCCAGGCCTCGATCGGCACCGTGGTGAATCCGGGCACCAACCTCGTCCCGCAGGCGATCGCGGTGGTGAAGCGCGATTTCCCGGACATCCTGATCAAGGTCGAGATGGACTACAGCCGGCCGCTGGTCGCGCGCCTGCTCGACGGGCAACTGGACATCGTCATCGGCCGCATCATGGGTCCGGAGGGCGCATCCGAACTGGATTTCGAACCGCTGGCCGACGAACCGCACTCGGTGATCGTGCGCGCGGGCCATCCACTGGCGCGACGCGACCGCGTCACCCACGCGGATCTCGCCGACTACGGCTGGATCATGCCGCCGGCCGCCAGCGTGTTGCGCTCGCGCCTGGACGCGGTGTTCCTGGAGCACGGCCTCTCGCCGCCGCAGAACATCGTCGAGACATCCTCGCTGCCGGTGATCATCCATCTGCTGCGACACAGCGATCTGCTGACCGCGTTGCCCGCCGAATCGGTGGCGCCTTATCTGCAGACCGGCCAGATGCACGTGCTGCCAATCGAACTGGGCGTGCGCATGGAGTTCTTCGGCATCATCCGCCGACGCGATCAACTGCTGTCGCCCGGCGCTGAACGTGTGCTGGAAGCACTGCGCCAGACCGCGCGCCGGCTCTATGGCGACGTCCCTGCGGACGCCGACGGGCTGGCCACGCCCGTACGGGATTGATCGCGTTCGCATCGCGTTGATTCGAAATATTCCGGAAGCGTATAGCTCCGGTCGAATATTTCATTGGTGAGGAATGTCAGATTCGCGGCATGCTTCGGCCCGACCGCAGCGGCCGGGGTTCCATGCCCGTCTGCCGGCACCTGAGCGACCGGCCCCACGCCGGGCGGCGGGGAGGGAACACGGACTGCTCGGCATTCCCGCGCGGCCCGGCGGATCCGCAAGGCGCGATGACGCATCCGGATCCACGACAACCAGAAAAGCATCGCTGTCATGTGTCCTGGGAGGGAACAATCATGTCAATGCGTTATTGCCGCATGCCGGTCGGTCCGGCTGCGCGCCGCTTTACCCGCACGTTCCAGCGCTCGGCCATTTCGCTGAGCATCGCCGCGCTGCTCAGCGCGCCCGCACTTGCCCAGGATGCCGCCGGTTCCGGCACGGAACCGGCCAAGGAACTCGACACGGTGACCGTGACCGGCGTGCGCAGCAGCGTCACCAAGGCGCAGGCCATCAAGCAGAACGCCGAGCAGATCGTCGATTCCATCGTCGCCGAGGACATCGGCAAGCTGCCCGATGACAGCGTCGCCGAAGCGCTGCAGCGCATCACCGGCGTGCAGATCTCGCGCGACACCAAGGATGCCGGCAACGGCATCGCCATCCGCGGCCTCACCCAGGTGCGCACCGAGCTCAATGGCCGCGACATCTTCACCGCCAACAACGGCCGCGGCCTGAGTTGGGACGACGTGCCCGCTGAACTGCTGGCCGGCGTCGACGTGTACAAGAACCCGGCGGCCGACATCATCGAAGGTGGACTCGGCGGCACGGTCAACCTGCGCACGCGCATGCCGTTCGATTTCGACGGCATGAAAATCGCCGGCAGCGCGTCGTACTACAACTACGATCTGGCCGACAAAGGCGACAAGGCGTTCTCCGGCCTCTTCAGCAACCGCTGGCAGACCGGCATCGGCGAGCTCGGCGTACTGGTGAACCTGTCCTACCAGGACGGCACGTTCCGCCAGGATTCGATCTCGGTGGAACCGTTCCGTTCGCAGATCGTCAACGGCCAGCAACGCTGGGTGCCGACCGGCGGCGGCAATGCGACCGTGTTCGGCGATCGCACGCGCAAGAGCGGCGCGATTGGTCTGCAATGGAGTCCGAACGATGCGGTGGAAGCCTACCTGCAGGTGCTGCGATCGGACTACGACTTCGAGTACCGCGACTATTCATTCTTCGCCGCCAACGGGCAGGGCGCGGACATCAGCATCGATCCGGATGCCGTGTTCAACGCCAACGGCGAATTCATCAGCGGCACGTTCCACAACGTCTACACCGAATCCATCTCCAGCCTCGGCTCGCGCCATTCGGTCACCACCGACTACTCGGCCGGCGTGAAGTGGAACTACAACGAGAAGCTGACGCTCAGCACCGATCTGCAATACATCGACGCCAAGACCGATGGCCTGCGCTACATCGTCGCGATGAAGCTGCTGGATGGATCGGCGCCGAACTTCCGCCTGGACCTGAGCCAGCACCTGCCGCAGATGTCGATCACCGGCAACGGCGGCGAGACCGACTACCTCAGCAATCCGGCCAACTATGGCTGGTACTGGCACCTGGACAACATCGACACCAACGACGGTGACGAGTGGGCCTGGCGCGCGGATCTGGATTACGCGTTCGACGACGAGTTCGCGCGCAGCTTCAAGGCCGGCGTGCGCTATACCGATCGCAGCCAGATCAATCGCGGCAACGTGTGGCGCTGGGAACCGATCAACGGCCCGGACGGCCCGAACTGGAACGGCCACCCGGTGCTGACCACCTTCCCGGATGCGACCTGGCAGATCAATCCGTTCAGCGACTTCTATCGCGGCGACGCGCACGGCTTCGGCCCCACCGTGGCACCGTCGGACCAGATGGTCGCCGACTACTACGGCACCAGCGCGATGTTCGGCAAGGCGCCGCTGGTGTACGGTCCGACCAACATCAACACCCAGAACGAGAAGACCTACACCGCCTACGGCATGCTGCGCTTCGGCATGGATGACGCGGGGATTCCGTTCGACGGCAACCTCGGCGTGCGCGTGGTGCGCACCGAAGTGAACTCGGTCGGCGTGATGACCAATCCCGACGGCAGCGGCCAGCTGCTGCCGCTGGACATCAAGCGCAACTACACCGACGTGCTGCCCAGCCTCAACCTGCGCTTCCTGCTGCAGGACGATCTGTTCCTGCGCTTCGCGCTGTCGCGCGCGATGTCGCGTCCGGGACTGGACCAGCTGCAGCCGAACCTCAGCCTCAACGTGACCCGCGACGAAAACGGCGAACTGACCAACCCGACCGGTACCGCCGGCAACCCGTGGCTGAACCCGATGACCGCGGAGCAGTTCGACGTCGCGCTGGAGTGGTATTTCGGCCAGGGCTCGATGCTGTACAGCACCGCGTTCTACAAGAAGGTGCACGACTTCTTCGACAACGGCGTGTTCAACGAAACCTACAACGGCGACGTCTACCAGGTCACGCGACCGGTGAATGGCGAGGAAGGCACGATCAAGGGCGTCGAAGTCGGCTACACGCAGTTCTTCGACTTCCTGCCCGCGCCGCTGGATGGCCTGGGCGTCCAGCTCAACTACACCTACGTGGACAGCGAAGCGCCGAGTCCGAGCGCGCGCGACACCGACGGCACGCCGTTGATCACGTCGCTGCCCGGCCTGTCGAAGAACAGCGCGAACGCGATCCTGATGTACGAGAAGGGCCGCTTCTCCGCGCGCGTGGCGTACAACTGGCGCGACGACTGGTTGATCACCACGCAGGGCAACGGCACCGGCGCATTGCCGGTGTACAACAAGTCGCTGGGCTGGCTGGACGCATCGCTGCGTTTCAACATCACCGATCAGTGGTCGATTTCGGTGGACGGCCAGAACCTGCTGGATTCCGAGCATGAAACCTACATGCTCAACGAATCCCGCCCGCGCGATTTCCGCATCAACGATCGCCGCTACGGCGTCACCTTGCGCGCCAGCCTGTAAGGCGCACGAGTCCGCCCATGTCCGCACGTCCCTGTCCCCGCACCCTCTCCTGCGCACGGACAGGGACGCGCGGATGTTCCGCCCCCGCGCGACGATGAAGATTGTCGTCGTGCGTCCCGCCTGCGGACGGGCGGGTGCCACGTGGTCCACAGGGGAATGCGCCCGATGATTTCCGCATGCCGCGTCCGTACGTTCCCGTCGGACGCGTCCAATCGCAGCCCGATCGCGACGCGGCGGCGCGCCGGGCGCATGCCGATGCCGATCCTCCGGCGCGCAATCGCGTTGCTGGCGTGCCTGTCGGCGATGACGGCTTCCGCGCAGGACATCGCCTACCGTTGGAAGAACGTGGCGATCGGCGGCGGCGGTTTCGTCACCGGCCTGACGTATCACCCGCGCGAAAAGGGGCTGGCGTATGCGCGCACCGATGTCGGTGGCGCGTATCGCTGGGGCGCCGCCGCGCAACGCTGGACGCCGCTCACCGATTTCCTCGGCCTGTCCGACGTCAACCTGACCGGCATCGAGAGCCTGGCGATCGATCCGTCCGATCCCGCGCGTGTCTATCTCGCCGCCGGCACCTATACGACGCCGCAGGCGGGAAACGGCGCAATCCTGCGCTCGCAGGATCGCGGTGCCCACTTCGAGCGCATCGATCTGCCGTTCAAGCTGGGTGGCAACGAACTGGCGCGTGGCAACGGCGAGCGGTTGGCGGTCGATCCGAATGATGGCCGCACGCTGCTGTTCGGCACGCGCCGTGATGGTCTGTGGCGCAGTGACGATCACGGTGCGACGTGGTCACGCGTGGAAGGCTTCCCCGCGCTCGCGACCGGCGCTGCCACGCACGCGCCGGGCTGGAGCGGGCCGCAGGCGATCGGCATCGTCTTCGTCGAGTTCGATCCCGCGAGCGGGCACGCGGGGCAGCCGACGCCGCGACTGTATGCCGGCGTGTCCACGGAGCATGCGAGCCTGTACGTGTCGGAAGACAACGGACGCCGCTGGAGTGCGGTCAAAGGCCAGCCGCTTGGCCTGCGTCCCAACCACATGACGCGCGGCGCCGATGGCGCGTGGTACCTGAGCTACGGCGATCTGCCCGGCCCGGACCGCATGCATGCCGGCGCGGTGTGGAAGTACCTGCCGGCACGCGACCAATGGACCGAGATCACGCCCGCGCCTCAATCCAGCGACGGCGAAGGCGATGGCTTCGGCTGGGGGGCGGTCACGGTCGATCCGCATGACCCGCGCGTCCTGCTCGCGAGCACGTTCAACCGGTTCAATCCACGCGACGAGATCTTCCGCAGCACCGACGGTGGAAAAAGCTGGACGCCGCTGTTCGAGCATTCGGATTTCGATCACAGCGCATCCCCGTGGACCGCGCACAACGGACCGCACTGGATCGCCGACATCGAGATCGACCCCTTCAATCCGGACGAAGCGATGTTCGTCACCGGCTACGGCGTCTGGGCGTCACGCAACCTGCGAGGCGCGGATACCGGCCAGCGCGTGCAATGGTGGTTCAAGGATCGCGGGCTGGAGGAAACCGTTCCGCTCGATCTGCTCAGCCCGGCCGAAGGCGCGCCGCTGCTCAGCGCGGTCGGCGACATCGACGGTTTTCGTCACGAGGATCTGGATGCGCCGACGCTGCAATATGCCGGGCCGCGCCTGACCAACGGCGAGAGCATCGCCAACGCCGGTCGCGTTCCGTCGCTGATCGTGCGCGTGGGCACGGTGCGACATCGCCGCAACGAAGAAGTGCGCGCGCTGTATTCGCGCGACGGTGGCCGGCAATGGACCGCATTCGCGAGCGAACCGCCGGAAGGCGAGGGCGCCGGCCACGTCACGGTCTCCGCCGACGGCGCGCGCGTCATCTGGCAGCCGGAAAAGACCGGCGCCTGGATCACCGATGACTTCGGCGGGCGTTGGCAGCGCGTGCGCGGCCTGCCGGACAGCGCGGTGATCGAGGCCGACCGCATCTCGGCGTCGCTGTATTACGCATTCGATGGACGCAGCGGCGATCTGTTCGTCAGCGGCGACGGCGGCGTCAGCTTCGCGCGTGCCGGTGGCGTCGGCGCATTCGGCGAATGGTTCCGCCCGGAAGTCCAGCCGGCGCCGGACCGGCACGGTGTGGTTTATCTGACCGCTTCCTGGCGCGGGCTGCTGCGCTGGTCGGCAGGAAAACTGCAGCGCCTGCCCGGCGTGGAGAACGCATACTCGCTGGGCATCGGCGCGCCGACGCGCGAAGGCGGCGCGCATACGCTGTACCTGTTCGGCCGCATCGCAGGCCGCGACGGCCTGTATCGCTCCGACAGTGAAGGCCGCCGCTGGCAGCGCATCGATGACGACGCGCATCGCTTCGGCCGCATCCAGCGGGTCACCGGCGATCCGCGACGCCCGGGCCGGGTGTACTTTGCGACCGGTGGCCGGGGCATCATCCATGGGGATCCGCAATGAAAAACATCGCTTTCGCTTGGCGTGCAGCGTGCGCGCGCCGCAGGTCGCTCAACGTGCTGGCCGCATTCCTGGCGCTGGCGCCGGCGTGCGTGCAGGCATTCGAACTGCCGAAGATCTTTGCCGACGGCATGGTCCTGCAACGTGACCGGCCGATCATGATCTGGGGCACGGCCGATGCCGGCGCGGAGATCGAAGCTCGGCTGGATGGACGCCATGCGCGCGCACGCGCCGATGCGGACGGCCGCTGGATGCTGGAACTCGCGCCACATCCGGCGGGCGGCCCGTACGAACTTGCGATCAGTGACGGCGGCGAACACCAGCGCATCCGCGACGTGCTGGTCGGTGATGTCTGGCTGGCGAGTGGGCAGTCCAACATGGAATGGCCGCTGTCGCAGGCCGCGAATCCCGAAGTCGAAATCGCGCGCGCGACGAACCCGCGCATCCGCCATTTCAAGGTGCCCAAATCCTGGGCCGGTGAACCGCAGGCGCAACTGGAAGGCGGCCATTGGGTCGCCGCGTCGCCGCAGGCGGCTGGCGAATTCTCCGCGGTCGCGCATCTGTTCGCGCGCGAGATCCATGCGCGCACCGGCGTGCCGATCGGCATCATCGACAGCACATGGGGTGGCAGCCGCATCGAGGCATGGATGGACGCGTCCTCCCAGAACGTCGATATGCGCGCACTGGCGCAGCGGATGGAGCAGATGCGTGCGGATGACGAGCGTGCGCTGGCCGGCACCCATGCACGACTGGAAACGTTCGGCGCACTGCCGGCAGACGACGCGGCATGGTCATCGGCGAATCTGGATGAAAGCCGATGGCAAGCCATCAACGTGCCCGGCAACTGGGAGCAGGGCGGCTTCACCGGCCTGGACGGCGTTGCGTGGTACCGCACCACCTTCGACCTGACCGCCCGGCAGGCGACGCGCGAGGTCACGCTGTCGTTCGCGCGCGTGGATGACTCCGACACGGCGTGGGTGAACGGCGTGAAGGTGGGCGCCACCTACCGCGCCTACGACGCACGGCGCGTGTACAGCGTGCCGGCGTCCGCACTGCGTGCGGGCCGCAACGTCATTGCCGTGCGCGTCGAGGATGACGGCGGCGGTGGGGGTATCCACGGTGCGATGGACGAGATGTACGTGCAACCGGCGGAAGGCACGCGCATCGCCTTGCCGGCGACGTGGAAATTCCGCGTTGCGAGTGCCAGCGTGCAGGCGCTCGATGACAAGAACCAGATTCCGACCGTGCTGTACAACCGGATGATCCATCCACTGCAGCCGTATGCGCTGCGCGGCGTGATCTGGTACCAGGGCGAGGCCAACGCCAACACGGTGGACGAGGCGCTGGCATACCGTCGCCAGTTTCCCGCACTCATCCAGCAATGGCGCACGCAGTGGCGCGCGCCGGGATTGCCGTTCCTGTGGGTGCAGCTGGCGAACTTCGGATCCGGCGCGGACCAGGGCGATCAAAGCCCGTGGGCGGTGTTGCGCGAGTCGCAATCGGCCACGCTGTCGCTGCCGCATACCGCGCAGGCGGTGACCATCGATATCGGCAATGCCACCGACATCCATCCGCTCAACAAGCAGGATGTCGCGCATCGCCTCGCCCTGGGTGCGCGCACGGTCGCCTACGGCGAAACGCTGATCGACCGCGGGCCGGTACAGCGCACCGTGTCGTTCGAAGGCGGCGCCGCGCGCATCGGCTTCGATCTCGACGGCAGCACCCTTGCCGTGCGCGGAGGAGGCAGCGACGTGCATGGCTTCGCGCTGGCGGGTGCGGATCGCCGGTTCCATCCGGCGCGGGCGCGCGTGGAAGGCGATGCCGTCGTCGTGCGCAGCGACGCCGTCGCCCGTCCGGTGGCCGTGCGTTACGGCTGGCGTGACAACCCCGAAGACGCGGATCTGATCAACCGCGATGGCTTGCCGGCCTCGCCGTTCCGCAGCGATGACTGGTAACCGGAGATTGCCGATGCCGATGATGCGTTCCCTCCCTGTTCCGCTCGTGCGCTCCACGCTGTCGGCGCTCGCCGCGCTGCTGTTGCTGTCGGCCTGCCAGCGCGAAGCGACCGAAGGGGCGAATCGCGATGCGCCGGCGGAGAAAGCCGCGACCGCGGTGCCGATCACGGCAGGCAAGGAAGCGCCGATACCGCGTTTCGTCAGCCGGGACGGCCGTCATGCGCTGCTGGTGGACGGCGCGCCGTTCCTCGTGCTCGGCGCGCAGGTCAACAATTCGAGCAACTACCCGGATGCGCTCAAGGACGTCTGGCCTGCGATCGAATTCCTCAAGCCGAACACCGTGCAGGTGCCGATTGCCTGGGAGCAGATTGAAGCGAAGGAAGGCACGTTCGACTTCTCTTTCGTCGATACGCTGCTGGCGCAGGCGCGAGAGCGCAACGTGCGGCTGGTGCTGCTGTGGTTCGCCACCTGGAAGAACAACTCGCCGAACTACGCGCCGTCGTGGGTGAAGCTGGACAACGCGCGCTTCCCGCGCGTCATCACTGCCGACGGGCGCACGCTCAACTCGTTGTCGCCCCTGGGCGCGGCCACGCTGGAAGCGGATCGCAAGGCGTTCGTGCAACTCATGCGCCACCTCAAGCAGGTCGATCCACAGCGCACCGTCATCATGGTGCAGCCGCAGAACGAACCCGGCACCTACGGCAGCGTGCGCGATTTTTCGCCGCTGGCGCAGCGCGCTTTCGAGGGCCCGGTGCCGCCGGCGCTGATCGCGAAGCTGGGCAAATCACCGGGCAACTGGCGTGCGGTGTTTGGCGCGGACGCCGACGAGTTCTTCCACGCCTGGCACATCGCGCGCTTCATCGATCAGGTCGCCGCCGCCGGCAAGGCCGAGTACGCGCTTCCGATGTATGTGAACGGCGCGCTGCGCGGTCCGTTCAATCCCGGCCAGCCGGGCCAGTACGCCAGCGGCGGGCCGACCGACAACGTGCTCGATGTATGGAAGGCGGCTGCGCCCAACATCGATCTGCTTGCCCCGGACATCTACATGCCGGAGCACCGGCTCTACACCACCGTGCTGGACCGGTACGCACGGCCGGACAACGCGCTGTTCGTCGCCGAGACCGGCAATGCCGCACCCTATGCGCGCTACCTGTTTCCGACGCTCGGTCATGACGGCATCGGCTGGTCGGCGTTCGGCATCGACTACACGCGCTACTCCAACTATCCACTGGGCGCCAAGCGCATGGACGAGGAAACACTCGCGCCGTTCGCGCTGGGATTCCGCCTGGTGAACCTCGGCATGCGCGAGTTCGCCAAGGCGTCCAGCGAAGGCAAGTTGCATGGCGTGGCCGAAGAGCCCGGCAACGCCACGCAGGAAATCCGCCTCAACGATCGCTGGAACGCCACCATCACCTACGGCGTGCCGCAGTTCTGGTTCCAGGGCGAACCGCCTGGCAACCCGGAACCGATCGGCGGTGCGCTGATCGCCGAGCTGGGCCCGGACGAATTCCTCGTCACCGCGCAACACGCGCGCGTCACCCTGCACCCGGCCAGCGAAGCGGTCGGCCGGATGATCTACGACCGGGTCGAGGAAGGCCGGTACGAGAACGGCCAATGGCAGTTCCAGCGCAACTGGAACGGCGACCAGACCGACTACGGACTCAACTTCTCCAGTGCCACGCAGCTGCTGCGCGTGAAGCTGGCGACCTATTGATGCCCGCACGCCGCACCCACGACGCAACCGATCACGCATCCCGCTGCAAAGGATCCCCCATGCGCACACACCTGCTGTTGATTCCCTGCCTGGCCCTGCTGAGCTCCGCTGCGTTCGCGCAGAGCCGGGTCGAAAACACCGCGCACGGCGTCATCGTGCGCCCGAACCAGGAAGGTGCGGCGGCGGTCCGCGTGGAAGCGGTGCATGACGGCATCCTGCGCGTGAGCGCCGATCCCGATGGCGACTTCGCGCGCACGCCCAGCCTGATGCGCGTGGACGCCGGCACGCCGCCGAAGGTCAAGGTGTCGCGCGGCGGCGACAGCGTGCGCCTGCAGACGCAGGGCATTGCCGCGGAGATCGCATTGAAGGATGGCCGCGTGCGCTTCTTCGATGCCGACGGCAAGCCGCTGTTGGCCGAAAGTGCGCGCAATTTCCAGTCCACCGAGTTCGGTGGCAAGCCGTACTACAGCATCCGCCAGCGCTTCGAATCGGCGGCCGACGAAGCCTTCCACGGCACCGGCCTGCACCAGCAGGGCTGGATGAACCTAAAGGGCCGCGATGTCGAACTGCTCCAGCACAACATCGACAAGGCGATTCCCTACCTGGTGTCGAACCGGCATTACGGCATCCTCTGGGACAACAATTCGATCACCCGCTACGGCGACCCGCGCGGATTGCAGCCGCTGCCGCAGTCGCTGGATCTGTTCGACGCCCGGGGCGAACCCGGCGCGCTGACCGCGCGCTATTCAATCGACGGCGTACAGAAGCTGGAGCGTCGCGAGAGCGAGATCAACTACCAGTACATCGCGCAGTACAAGCAGTTCCCGGCCGAAGCACGCAACACGGCCAAGGGCGGACGCAGCCGCGTGACCTGGGAAGGCGCGTTCGCCGCGCGCAGCGATGGACGGCATACGTTCTCGCTGTACAACAGCGAATACGCAAAGGTCTGGATTGACGGAAAACTGGTCAAGGACCGGTGGCGCCAGAACTGGAATCCGTGGCACCACGAATTCGCGCTGGAGCTGAAGGCGGGTGAGCGCCATGCGCTGAAGGTCGAATGGGACATGATCGATCCGTCTTACATCGCGTTGCTGCATCGCGATCCGCTGCCGCCCACCGAAGCGAAGGATCTGTCGATCTGGTCCGAAGCCGCGCAGAACATCGACTACTACGTCGTCGCCGGCAAGAGCGGCGACGACGTGCTGGCCGGCTATCGCCGACTGACCGGCAAGGCCGTGCTCCTGCCGAAGTGGGCCTACGGCTTCTGGCAGAGCCGCGAGCGCTACAAGACGCAGGACGAACTGACCGGCGCGCTGAATGAATATCGCCGCCGCAAGCTGCCGATCGACAACATCGTGCTCGACTGGTCCTACTGGCCGGTGGATGCCTGGGGATCGCACGACTTCGATACCACGCACTTCCCCGATCCCGACGGCATGATCAAGCACGTCCACGATCAACATGCGCAACTGATGATTTCGGTGTGGCCGAAGTTCTATCCGACCACCGCGCACTACAAGGAACTGGACGCTGCCGGCCACATGTACCGCCGCAACGTGGAAGTGGGTGAACTGGACTGGATCGGCAACGGCTATCTCAACTCCTTCTACGACCCGTACTCGAAGCAGGCGCAGGACATCTTCTGGCGCCAGGTCAACGGCAAGCTCAACCGGCGCGGCATCGACGCGTGGTGGCTGGACGCGAGCGAACCGGACCTGCACAGCAACATCGATATCGGCGAACGCAAGGCGCGCACGACGCCCACCGCCATCGGCCCGTCGGAAGAAGTGTTCAATGCGTATCCGCTGGTGCATTCGGAAGGCGTGTATCGCGGTTCGCGCGAAGTGGATCCGGACAAGCGCGTGTTCATCCTCAGCCGCGCCGCATTCGCTGGCCAACAGCGCGCCGCGGCTTCGTTCTGGAGCGGCGACATCGTGCCGCGCTGGGAGGATCTGCACGAACAGATCGCCGGACTGGTCAACGCGTCGATGGCCGGCGTGCCGAACGTCAGCTTCGACATCGGCGGCTTCGCGCCGGAGCAGCGCTACATCGATCAGGACCCCGCGCACCTGGCCGAATGGCGGGAACTGAGCCTGCGCTGGTTCCAGTACGGCGCGTTCGTGCCGATCTTCCGCCTGCACGGCCAGTTCCCGTACCGCGAGATCTGGAACATCGCGCCGGAAGGCACGCCGCATTACGACAGCTTCGTCCACTACCTGAAGCTGCGCTACAGCCTGCTGCCCTACGTCTACACGCTGGCCGGCGACACCTGGCATCGCGATGGCACCATCCTGCGCGCCCTGGCGATGGATTTCCCGCAGGACGCCAAGGTCAACAGCATCGATGATCAATATCTGTTCGGGCCTGCATTCCTGATCAACCCGATCACTTCGTTCAAGGCCACGCAGCGGCCGGTGTACCTGCCGGCCGGCACCCGTTGGATCAACTTCGATACCGGCGAACGCCATGACGGCGGACAGACGATCACGGCGGCCGCGCCGCTGTCGCGCATGCCGGTGTTCGTCCGCGCCGGCGCCATCGTGCCGCGCACCGTGGTGCAGCAGTACGTCGATGAGCAACCGGACGCGCCGATCACCATCGAGGTGTACACCGGCGCCGACGGACAGTTCTCGCTGTACGAGGACAACGGCCGCAACTACGGCTATGAACGCGGCGAGTCCAGCCGGATTCCGTTGCGCTGGAACGAAGCGTCGGGCGAGCTGAGGCTCGGCGCGCGCGAAGGACGCTATCCCGGCATGCGCGAACAGCGGGAAATCCGTGTGCGCTGGGTGAGCGGACCGCGCGGTGACAACGGCGAGATCGAACCGAAGGCCGACGTCAGCGTGCAGTACGACGGCCGCGCGCAGGTGGTGAAGCGCCCGCAGGGGAGCTGAATGAAGATCAGCCGCCGCGGATTGTTCCGGGCCACCGCCACCGGCGTCGCGATCGCGGGTGTCGGCGCGCGCGACGAAGCGCTCGCCGCCGCGACCGCGTCCGCCGACGCGTGGTCGGAGCTGAAGCTCTGGTATCGCCAGCCGGCGAAGATCTGGGTGGAAGCACTGCCGACCGGCAATGGTCGCCTCGGCGCGATGGTCTACGGCGGCGTCGCGCGCGAACGCCTGCAACTCAACGAAGACACGCTGTACGCCGGCGGCCCGTACACGCCGATCAATCCGGCCGCGCGCGATGCGCTGCCCCGGGTGCGCGCGCTGATCTTCGAAGGGCGCTACGAAGAAGCGGAGAAGCTCGCCAACGAAACGATGATCTCGCGGCCGGTCAAGCAGATGCCGTACCAGCCGCTGGGCAACCTGTGGCTGGAATTCGACGGCGTCGAGGACATCGCCGACTACCGGCGCGAACTGGACCTGGACACCGCCGTCGCCAGCAGCCGCTTCCGCGTCGGCGGACGCCTCCACCAGCGCGAGGTGTTCGTCTCGCCGGTGGATCAATGCATCGTCGTGCGCCTGCGCGCGGAAGGCGGCGGACTGACCGGACGCATCCGCAGCAGCAACGAACACCGCACCGAAACGCGCATCGAGGACGATGCCCTGCGGGTGCGCGGCCACAACGTCGGCAAGCACGGCATCGAAGGCCGCCTGCGATTCGCCTTCCGTGTGCATGCCGAACATCGAGGCGGACAATTGCAACACGTCGAGGATCGCATCGAGTTCGCCGGGGCCGATGAAGTGGTGCTGCGCATCACGGCGGCCACCAGTTTCGTGCGCTTCGACGATGTGAGCGGCGATCCGGAAGCCATCACGGCCGCGCAGCTGCGCCGCGCGCGCGACAAGGACGTCGTGCAACTGCATGCCGACCATCTGGCCGAACACCGGCGCCTGTTCCGCCGTGTCTCCCTGGATCTCGGGCGCACGCGGGCGGCGGATCTGCCGACCGACGAGCGCCTGGGGCAGTTCGCGCACGGCGAGGATCCCGCGCTGGTCGCGCTCTACCACCAGTACGCGCGCTATCTGTTGATCAGCAGTTCGCGCCCCGGTACGCAGCCGGCGAACCTGCAGGGCATCTGGAACGATCTGATGGATCCGCCCTGGGAGTGCAAGTACACGATCAACGTCAACACCGAGATGAACTACTGGCCCAGCGAGGCCAACGCATTGCCCGAATGCGTCGAGCCGCTGGAGCGCATGCTGTTCGAACTGGCGCAGACCGGCGCGCGGGCCGCGCGCGAGATGTACGGCGCGGGCGGCTGGATGACGCACAACAACACCGATCTCTGGCGCGTGGCGACGCCGCCGGATGGCGCTGAATGGGCGCTGTGGCCGATGGGCGGTGCGTGGCTGCTGCAGCAGTTGTGGGATCGCTGGGACTACGGCCGCGATCCGGAATATCTCGCGAGAATCTGGCCCTTGTTCAAGGGCGCAGCGCAGTTCTTCGTGGACACGCTGGTCACCGATCCGGTCACCGGATGGAAGGTCACCTCGCCGTCGCTGTCGCCGGAAAACAGGCATCCGTACGGCGCGGCAATCTGTGCGGGGCCGACGATGGATGCGCAGATCCTGCGCGACCTGTTCGGCCAGTGCATCGAGATGGCGGACTTGCTCGGCGTGGATGCGGCGTTCGCCGGCACGCTCGCGACCCTGCGCGAACAGTTGCCGACCAATCGCATTGGCCGAGCGGGACAGTTGATGGAATGGCAGCAGGATTGGGACATGGATGCGCCCGAGATGCAGCATCGTCATGTTTCGCACCTGTATGCACTGCATCCCAGCAGCCAGATCAACCGGCGCGACACGCCGGCACTGGCGGATGCCGCACGCCGCACGTTGCAGATCCGCGGCGACGACGCGACCGGCTGGGGCATCGCCTGGCGCCTGAACCTGTGGGCGCGGCTGGCCGACGGCGAACACTGCATGCGGATCCTGCGCATGCTGCTTTCGCCGCAGCGCAGTTACCCGAACCTGTTCGATGCGCACCCGCCGTTCCAGATCGACGGCAACTTCGGTGGCGCCGCCGGCATCATCGAAATGCTGGTG
This sequence comes from Pseudomonadota bacterium, assembly GCA_023419315.1. Taxonomy (GTDB): domain Bacteria; phylum Pseudomonadota; class Gammaproteobacteria; order Xanthomonadales; family Xanthomonadaceae; genus Pseudoxanthomonas_A. The sequence goes on along the minus strand of JAEZYE010000052.1, from coordinate 153,502 downwards.
CAGAGCTGGGGCGGCGCGATCTTCCTGCTGCCCGCGTTGCCGGCCAATTGGCGCAGCGGTGAGTTGCGCGGCATCAAGGTACGCAATGCTGCGGCGCTGGATGTCGCATGGCGTGACGGCCGGCTGCGCAGTGCGGAACTGCGAAGCGAACGCGGCGGCGAGTACGAAGTCGTACTCGGCGCGCAGTCGCTGCGGATTGCACTGCAGGCCGGGCAGGCCGCGCGGCTGCACGTGCGTGACGGCCGGTTGATGCGCGCGTGATCGCCATGCACCGGGTCCGCCGATACAGCCACACAAAACCCGGATCGCCGTGGGCCGGGCCGCGGCGATCTCCCGATACCGGAACGAGGTGAAACCCATGTCCAGTGTTTCCGCAGGCAACGTCGGCGCGGCCAGCGCCGAGAACACCCGCTTCATCATCCTCATCAGCTGCGTCGCCACCATTGGCGGCTTCCTGTTCGGATTCGACAGCGGCGTCATCAACGGCACGGTCGATGGCCTGAAGCAGACGTTCCAGTCCAGTTCGGCCGGCATCGGCTTCGAGGTCGCGTCGATGCTGCTCGGCTGTGCCGTCGGCGCGTTCTTCGCGGGACGGCTGGCGGATCGCTGGGGTCGCCGCGCGGTGCTCATCATCGCCGCTGTGCTGTTCCTGATCTCGGCCCTCGGCGCCGGTGCGGCACACAGTTCGCTGGTGTTCGTCGCCGCGCGCGTACTCGGTGGATTCGCGGTCGGCGCGGCCAGCGTGATGTCGCCGGCATACATCGCTGAAGTGGCCTCCGCGCGCTATCGCGGGCGACTGGCGACGGTGCAGCAGATCGCGATCATCAGCGGCCTGTTCTGCGCCTTCCTCAGCAACTACCTGCTGGCGAAAGCCGCCGGCGCATCGACCGAGGCGTTGTGGCTGGGGCAGCCGGCATGGCGCTGGATGTTCTGGATGCAGGCATTCCCGTCGCTGCTGTTCCTGGTGCTGCTGCTGGCGATTCCGGAAAGCCCGCGCTTCCTCGTGGTGAAGAAGCGCCGGCAGGAAGCGCTGGCCGTGCTGACGCGGCTGTACGGTGCGGAGGAGGCGCAGATCAAGTACGCCGAGATCGAAGCCTCGCTCTCGCAGGATCACCATCGGCCGCGCCTGTCGGACCTGATCAACAAGGCCACCGGCAAGGTGCGCCCGATTGTCTGGATCGGCATCGGGCTGGCGACGTTCCAGCAGCTGGTCGGCATCAACGTGGTCTTCTATTACGGCGCGGTGCTGTGGCAGGCGGTCGGCTTTTCCGAAAACGACGCGCTGCTGATCAACGTGCTGTCCGGCGCGCTGAGCATCGGCGCCTGCCTGATCACGGTGGTGTTGATCGACCGCATCGGCCGCAAGCCGCTGCTGTGGATCGGCTCGGCCGGCATGGCGGTGTCATTGGCGCTGGTGACGTGGGCCTTCGCGAGCGCGTCGCTCGATACCGCCGGCAAGCTGGCGATGAGCGACGGCATGGGCACGCTCGCGCTGGTGGCGGCGAACGTCTACGTCATCTTCTTCAACATGTCGTGGGGGCCGGTGATGTGGGTGATGCTGGGCGAGATGTTCCCCAACCAGATTCGCGGTTCCGGCCTGGCAATCGCCGGTGCGGCGCAATGGACCTCGAACTTCGCGATCACGGTGAGCTTCCCGATCCTGCTGACCGGCATCGGCCTGGCCGGCGCGTACGGCATCTACACCGCGGCTGCGGCGATATCGGTGTTCTTCGTATTGAAGTACGTCTACGAAACCAAGGGCCGCGAACTGGAGCAGATGGAAGGCTGAGCCGCGCCTGCGCGCTCCTGCCGCCGCGCCGCTCACGCCACCAATTCAAGACCAGTTCGTTGCACTGCAACGCAGGCGCGTGAATCGCCTGCGTTACAGTCGCGCCTCACGCAGCCTTCCGATTTTCCGCACACCTTCACAGCCGAGTCCCCCGATGACCACGACCCGACGCCTCACGACGAACCTGGCCACCGCGGTGCTGATTGCACTGGCCCTGATGACGACGAACGCGCCCGCTGCCGATGGCAACTTCCCGCACAGCGGCAATCCGGCGAACTGGCCGCAGCCGCAATGGCCGTTGCAGAACGATCCCGCCGCCGAACGGCGCATCGCCGAACTGTTGAAGACGATGACGGTGGAAGAGAAGGTCGGCCAGCTGGTGCAGGGCGACATCGCAAGCATCACGCCCGCCGATGTGCGCAAGTACCGGTTGGGTTCGATTCTGGCCGGCGGCAATTCGGATCCGGGCGGCAAGTACAACGCCACGCCGGCGCAGTGGCTGGCACTGGCGGATGCGTTCTACGAAGCGTCGATGGACACCCGCGGCGGCGGCAAGGCGATCCCCGTGATGTTCGGCATCGATGCGGTGCATGGACAGAGCAACATCGTCGGCGCGACGCTGTTCCCCCACAACATCGGTCTGGGCGCGACGCGCAACCCGGAACTGCTGCGCAAGATCGGCGAGATCACCGCCATCGAAACGCGCGCCACCGGCATGGAATGGGCATTCGCGCCGACTGTCGCGGTGCCGCAGGACGATCGCTGGGGCCGTACCTACGAAGGCTATTCCGAATCGCCTGACGTCGTCGCCAGCTTCGCCGGCAAGATGGTGGAAGGCCTGCAGGGCAAGGTCGGCACGGCCGAATTCCTCGACGGCCGCCATGTGATCGCATCGGTCAAGCATTTCCTCGGTGACGGCGGCACTGCCAACGGCAAGGACCAGGGCGACACCGTGATCGGCGAGGCCGATCTCGCGCGCGTGCATGGCGCGGGCTATCCGCCTGCGATCGCGGCCGGTGCGCAGTCGGTGATGGCCTCGTTCAACAGCGTCAATGGCGAGAAGATGCATGGCAACCATTACCTGCTGACCGACGTACTGAAGGGCCGCATGCAGTTCGGCGGCTTCGTCGTCGGCGACTGGAACGGGCATGGCCAGGTCAAGGGCTGCACCAACGAGAACTGCCCCGCGACGATCAATGCCGGCCTCGACGTGGCGATGGCGTCCGACAGCTGGAAGGGCTTCTACAACAGCACGCTCGCCGCAGTGAAGGCTGGAACAATTTCGCAGGCGCGACTGGATGAGGCGGTCGCACGCGTGCTGCGGGTGAAGTTCCGCCTGGGCCTGTTCGAAGCCGGCAAACCGTCGCAGCGCGCGATTGGCGGCAAGTTCGATCTGCTCGGTGCGCCGGAACATCGCGCCGTCGCACGGCAGTCGGTACGCGAATCACTGGTGCTGCTGAAGAACCAGAACGGCGTGCTGCCGCTGAAGGCGGACCAGCGCATCCTGGTGGCCGGTGACGGCGCGAACGATGTCGGCAAGCAGTCCGGTGGCTGGACGTTGAACTGGCAGGGAACCGGCACGACGCGCGCGGACTATCCCAACGCCGATTCGATCTACGAAGGCATCGCGCAGCAGGCAAAGGCCGCCGGTGGCGAAGCGGTGCTGTCGGTCGATGGCAAGTACACGCAGAAGCCGGACGTGGCCGTGGTCGTGTTCGGCGAAGATCCTTACGCCGAATTCCAGGGTGATATTCCAAACCTGCTCTACAAGCCGGGCAATGACGCCGATCTCGAACTGATCAGGAAGCTCAAGGCCGATGGCGTCCCGGTGGTGGCGGTCTTCCTCAGCGGCCGCCCGCTGTGGGTCAACCGCGAGATCAACGCAGCCGATGCTTTCGTCGCGGCGTGGTTGCCGGGTTCGGAAGGTGCGGGCATCGCCGACGTGCTGCTGCGTGGCAAGGACGGCAAGGTCCAGCACGACTTCAAGGGCAAGCTCAGCTACTCATGGCCGCGCACCGCGGTGCAGTTCGACAACAATGTCGGCCAGCCGGGATATGACCCGCTGTTTGCCTTCGGTCACGGGCTGACGTATCGCGACAACGGCAATCTCGATGTGCTTCCGGAAGCGTCCGGTGTCGCGGGTGAACAGGCCGCTGCAGGCGTCTATTTCGGGCGCGGCCGACCCGCGCCGGATTTCAGCCTGCGCCTGGAGAACGCGCAGGCGCACGCGACGCAGGTCACCACGGTGCCCGCCGCGCTGCACGATGACAGCCTGCGCGTCACCGCCGTGGATCATCTGGCGCAGGAAGACGGACGCCGTTTTGCATGGTCGGGCAGCAGCGCGGCCAGCTTCGGCCTGCGTGCAAAGGCGCCGCTGGATCTGACCCGCGAATCGAATGGCGATGTGTTGCTGGTGTTCCAGGTGCGTCCGGACAGCGTGCCGGCGCAGCCGGTCGATTTGATCCTCGATGACGGTGCGGGCCGTCGCGGCAGTGTCGGCATCCGCGATGATCTGGCCGCGTTGCCGGTGGGCGAGTGGACCACATTCGGCGTGCCACTGAAGTGTTTCGTGGCCGCTGGCGGCGACGTGGGCAAGGTGCACGAAGTGCGCATGCAGACTGCCGGCGCATTGCAGCTGTCCATCTCGCGCATCAGCCTGGGCGTGATCAACGAGGCCAGGCACATCGCCAAGTGCCGCCAATGATGGATCGGGTTCGACGGCCGCACGGGCCGTCGAACCGGTCGGCGCCGTGCATCGCGGCATAATGGCGTCCGGGGATACGCACCGGAGCCATCGATGAATGCCAGGCAGCATCCGCGCGTGGACAGCTTCTTCCACGCCGACACCAGCACCTTCACCCACATCGTGTCCGATGGCCGGCACGCGGCCATCATCGATCCCGTACTGGATTTCGATCCGGCGTCCGCGTGCACCTCGACACGCAGCGCGGACGCGCTGCGCGCGCATCTGGATAGGCACGGCCTGACCGTCGCATGGATTCTCGAAACGCATGCGCATGCCGATCACCTGAGTGCAGGCGCCTACCTGCGCGATGTGCTCGGTGCGCCGCTGGCGATCGGTCGCGGCATCACCGAAGTACAGCGACGCTTCAAGGCGCTGTTCGGCATGGGCGACGAGTTCGTTGCCGATGGCAGCCAGTTCGATCGCCTCTTCGACGACGGCGATGCGTTCCGCATCGGTACGCTCGAAGCGCGCGTGCTTGCCACGCCGGGACACACCGACGACAGCCTGACCTACGTCATCGGTGACGCCGCGTTCGTCGGCGATACGCTGTTCGCGCCGGAGATCGGCACCGCGCGCGCCGACTTTCCCGGCGGCGATGCGCGGCGCCTGTATGCATCGCTGCAGGCGGTGCTGGGCCTTCCGGAGGACACGCGGCTGTTCCTGTGCCATGACTATCCAAAGGATCGCGATGCGAATGCGGAGAGCAGCATCGCGGCGCAGAAAGCGCACAACATCCACCTGCGCAACGGCACCAGCGAAGACGACTACGTGACGATGCGCGAGCAACGTGATGCCGGCCTGCCGGTGCCGAAACTCATCCTGCCCGCATTGCAGGTGAACATCCGCGCCGGACGTCTGCCCGAGCCGGATGCCAATGGCATCGCCTACCTGCGTTTGCCGCTGAATCAACTGGGCGGTTGACGCGTTCCCCGAACGCTTCGCTCATCGCGCGACGCCGGCGGCGCGCGCGGCAACCGGACAATCTTTCCGGTTTCCGACGAACGGTCGTTTCCGTGTTCGGATTCCGACGCGCTTTCGCGTTGAGCCCCATGTGCCTGTCATCTTCCGGGTGGAAACTGACGGGCGTCGTCCGAATGAGGAGGCAGGCAAATGGACATGGCATTCCATGGCGTCCACGAGAGCGGGAAATGCGAGGCAGTGGACATCAATGCCGAACTGCGCCGCTGGCAATCCGATGGCTTCGTACCGGGCAAGCGGGCGCAACAGGCGTTCCCCCGTTTCGAACCGACGTTCAAGTTCGCCTACGACCTCTATCTGCAATGCCATCGCGAACCGCTGGACGCGCTGACGCACCGCATTGAAACCGCCTACGAGCGCCAACTGCCGCCAGCGCAGCGACTCGACCGTGAAACGGTGCTGGCCATCGTCGCGGCGGTGTGGGAACGCATGGGCGGCCTGCTGCACGAACGTCGTCTACCCGGCACGCTTCTGCGCGCGCCGGAACGCCGCACGCCCCTGCAGCAATTGCTGCCGCATCTGTAGGCGCACGGCGCGACTGCGCCAGTCCGCACGATCAGTGACGGACCGGTTCGAGCGCACCTTCGCGCTGGCTCAACCAGCGCCAGGCTTCGCGCACGATCAGGCGTGCGACGGGCCACTCCATGGTCGATACGCCGCGCAATTCGTCCCACTGTGCTTCCAGTTCGTCATCGACCGCGAGATTCCAATGCCCCTCATAGGCATCGTGCGTCGCCAGGGCCAGCGCATAGGCGGGACAGGCGTCTTCCCAGTTCAACTCCGGATGCAGTCGCGAACGCCGGCGATGATCGGCCAGGCTGAAGGATTCGAAATGCTCGGGGATGGCCATCATGCCTTCGTAGGCGAGGCAATCGGACACGCGACGGGCAACCACTTCCAGCGAACCCGCGCCGCGCGGGTAGTAGGTGCGATCCATGGGCGGGCTTCCGTTCGGGGGAGACTGGATTGTGGAAAGCTCCTGCATTAGACGCCCGTGAACATCCGGGCCGGCAAACGCTCACCCGGGCGTTACACGCGGACGGCGATCGCCGCATGCGCGGGTTGCGGCCGATCCCGTTGCGGCGACATGAGCCAATGTCATCAGTGTCGATCGCTACGCGCGCACTGCGTTCGCCTTCGTGATGACCGCGTGAAAACAACGAAGGTGTCGCCAGCGCACCATGAGCGCTGGAAAAAACGGACGTACGTATCCTTGGAACCGTGCTTTGGGTTAGCATCCGTGATGATTCGGCAAGGCAAGGCCGCTGCTCCGCGACGGCCGCTGATGACTGACAGGGGATGATGCAACCGACGACCGCCCGCTATGCCTGGGGACGATGGCAGCTGCCTGCGCTTGCGCTGGCGGTGCTGTCGATTGTCGTCGTGCCGTTCCTGCTGCTGCAGCAGTTGTCCGAGAGCAACCTCCAGGCCGCCGACGCCGTCGGCCACACGCATGAAGTGGAAGCCGCGGTGGGATTGCTGGCGGTCGAAGTGCGTGAACTCGAAGCCTCCGCAATGCTCATCGCGCTGGCCGGCGAACTGCCGAATGCGCGGCTGCGCATCAACCAGGCGCGCGAGGCGATCCCACAACAGCTGGAACGACTGACCGGACTGACGCGCGACAATCCGAAGCAGCAGGTGCTGATCGGCCGGCTGCGCGAGCTCATCGAGAGCCGGCAGGAAATCGCCGACGAGCTGCTGCGCAGCGATCCGGCGCTGGCCGGGCCGGTCGTGCGGCCGATGGCGACGCGGTTTCCACTGCGCGGCGTGCTGCAGGAACTGCTCAACAACGAGCGCGAACTGCTCAACGAACGCCACCGCGATGCCGAGCGCCGCCGCGTACTGACGCGCTGGCTGAGCTGGGGTGCGATGCTGGTGCAGCTCCTGCTGCTGGCGATCATCACCACCTCGCTGGGCCGTCAGGTGGCGCGCCGCCTCAGCGCGGAGAAGGAATCCAGCCGCGCCAGCGAACGTGCGCTTGTGGTGTTGCAGACCGTCCGCGAGCCGATCGTGCTGCTTTCCGGCAATGGTCGCGTGCTGATGCACAACGCCGCGTTCGCCGAGCTGTACGGCATCGCGGCGGATCAGAAAGTCGAGCAACTGTCCGACATCGATGCGGCCTGGAGGGATCCCGTGCTCCGCCAGCGCCTGAGCGACGTGTTCGCGCGCGGCCGCGAACTCTGGGATTACGAGCAGGCGCAGCAGACCGCGGACGGCGTGCAGCGCACCGTGTTGTTGAACGCGCGCCGCATGCCGCTGCCGGATGCCGACGACAACGTCGTGCTGATGACGATCAGCGACATCTCGGTGCAGAAGGCGGTGCAGCGCCGCATCGCCGACCTCAACGCGCAGTTGCAGGGCAAGGTGGAGCAGGTCTCGGAAGTGAACCGCGAGCTGGAGGCCTTCAGCTACTCGGTGTCGCACGATCTGCGCGCGCCGCTGCGCCATGTCGCCGGCTTCTCCGAGAAACTGGCGCGCCATCTCGGCGATGCGGCGGACGACAAGAGCCGCCACTACCTGGAGGTCATCGGCAACTCCGCGCGCCGGATGTCGCAGCTCATCGACGATCTGCTGGTGTACTCGCGACTGGGCCGCAGTGCCCTGCGCCTGCAGGCCGTGGACATGCAGTCGGTGGTGGACGAGACGCGCGCGATGCTGGATTCCAACCAGAACCAGGCCAATGAAGGCGCGGCGCGACCGCTGCCGGAGTGGCGCATCGCGCCGCTGCCTATCCTGGTCGCCGACGAAAACATGATGCGGCAGGTGTGGCAGAACCTGCTCGGCAATGCGGTCAAATACAGCAGCCGTCGCGATCGTCCCGTCATCGAGATCGGCTACGAGCAGACCGAGGACGGCGGCCACCATTTCAGCGTGCGCGACAACGGCGCCGGTTTCGACATGGCGTACGCGAGCAAGCTGTTCGGCGTATTCCAGCGCCTGCACAAGGCCAGCGACTTCCCCGGCACCGGGATCGGCCTGGCCACGGTGCGTCGCGTGCTCGGCCGCCACGGCGGCCGGATCTGGGCCGAATCGGCGCCGGAGCAGGGCGCCACCTTCCACTTCGTTCTACCCAACGCGCTTGATGCGCCCAGCCAGCGAGACGAAATTCAATGACCGATTTCCGCACGATCCTGTTGGCCGAAGACAGCCACGCCGACGCCGAGATGGCGATCGACGCCCTGCGCGAGGCCAATCTGCTCAACCCCATCGTGCACGTGGAAGACGGCGTGGAGGCGCTGGACTACCTGCTGCGCCGCGGCGTTTACGCCGATCGGCCCGAAGGCCTGCCGGCCGTGCTGCTGCTCGACATCAAGATGCCGCGCATGGATGGGCTGGAGGTGCTGAACGCGATCCGCCAGGAAGAATCGCTGAAGGCGCTGCCGGTCGTCATCCTGTCGTCTTCGCGGGAGGAAAGCGATCTGGCGCGCAGCTGGGACATGGGCGTGAATGCCTATGTGGTGAAGCCGGTCGACGTCGACCAGTTCTTCCAGGCAGTGAAGACGCTGGGCACGTTCTGGGCCGTCATCAACGAGACACCGGAAAGGGAATGACATGCCACTGAGCGCCGCACCGTTGGGTCCGGTCCGCGTCCTGCTGATCGAGGACAGTCCGGAAGACGCCGAACTGATCAGCCTGCAGCTGGTGGAAGCCGGCCTCGAGGCCGAGTGCGTCCGCGTGGACAGCGAACTCGACGTACGCGAAGCGCTCAACGCCGGTGAGTTCGATCTGGTCCTGTCGGATCTGGACCTGCCCGGGTTCTCCGGACACCGCGCGCTGACGATGCTGCGCGAGTTCGATCCGGTGCTGCCCTTCATCTTCGTCTCCGGCACCATCGGCGAAGACACGGCCGTGCTGGCGTTGCAGCAGGGCGCCAATGATTACGTGCTGAAGCACAACACCGCGCGCCTGCCCGCCGCCGCGGCGCGGGCCATCCGCGAAGCGCGCAACGAGCGCGAACGCGAGCGCGCCGAGAAGGAGTTGATGCGCTCGCAGCGGCTGAACGCGCTGGCGATGCTGGCGGCCGGACTGAGCCACGATCTGCGCAACATCCTGCAGCCGATGCTGATCGTGCCGGACCTGCTGGCGAGCTACAGCGACGATCCGAAGATCCTGCGGTTGGGCGCGCTGATCGCCGAAAGCGGCCGACGTGGCCACGAAATGGCCGAATCGATGCTGTCGTTCGTGCGTGGGTCGCGCAAGGAAAGCGAGATCATCAGGATCCACGCGCTGTTCCAGGCCGTGCAACTGCTGCTGCAGGGCAGCCTGCCGAAGTCGATGACGCTGGACGTGCAGTTCCCGCCGGACTCGCTGTCGGTGGAAGGCAATTACACCGAACTCCAGCAATGCCTGATCAACCTGTGCCTCAACGGCATCCAGGCCATGGAGGCAAGTGGCGGAACCTTGTCGATCAGCGCCGAGGCCACCGCCAACGATCAGGTGATCCTGAGGGTGCGTGACGAAGGCTGCGGCATGAATCCGCAGACCATCGCGCAACTGTTCACGCCGTTCTTCACCACCAAGCGCGGCGGCACGGGCCTGGGCCTGATGTCGTGCAAGCGCATCGTCGACGCCATGCAGGGACGCATCGAAGTCGAGAGCGAACCCGGACGCGGCACGACGTTCACCCTCACGCTGCCGGCGCGCATGCATGCCATGGGCGGCGCGCCTGAAGAGTCCTTTCAGGATGGACACGGCCAGCGCATTCTCGTGGTCGATGGCGATGCCACGCGGCTTTCGCTGCTGGCCACCGCGCTCAGCAGCCAGGGCTATGCGCCGATCGCCGCGGCCGACGGTGCGGCCGCGCTGCGCCAGCTGGAAGAAGTGCAACCGGATCTGGTCATCGTCGACAGCGACATCCTGCTGCTGTCGGCGGTCAGCCTGCTGCTGGCATTGCGCGAAGCCGGCTTCGAAGGGCCGGTCATCACCCTGGAAGATGCGAACAACGCACTGGATCACGATGACTTGCCGGCCGGCACGATCTCGGAGGTGGTGCACAAGCCGCTGAAGATGGGCGCGATCCTGCGCGCGGTGGAACGCACGCTTGCGCGGGCTGCCACGTCGGAAGAACAGCCCTGATCACAGCCACGGCTTGAACCGGCCGCCCCGGTGCGAGCCCGGGACGGCGCGGTGCGTCAGCGCGTCATCGAATACGGCCGCTCCGCCTGGCCCCAGTCGCGGTTCGGTTCGGCCCGCATGCGGAAGCGCAGTTCGCCGCCGGCCATGATCTCCTCATGGCGCAGGAACGCGCGATCCAGTGGGTTGCCATCGAGGGTCGCCGCACCGATGTAGGGATGCGCATCGTCGAGGCCCTCGGCGATCACGGTGAAGCGCTTGCCGTTCGGCAGGTTCAACGTGGCGCGCGGCAGGAACGGCCGGCCGATGATGTACTCGTTGCTGGCCGGCGCGACCGGGTAGAAGCCCAGTGCGGTGAACACGTACCACGCCGACATCTGGCCGAGATCGTCGTTGCCTGCGAGGCCGTCCGGGCGCGGCGCGTATTGCGTCTGCATGATGTGCCCCAGCCGCGCCTGCGTACGCCAGGGCTGGCCGGCGTGCGCGTACAGATAGGCGACGTGATGGCTGGGTTCGTTGCCGTGCGCGTACCAGCCGATCAGGCCGGTAATGTCCTCCATGTGTGCGAACACTTCCGGGTCGACCTTCGCGTCGAAGACCTGGTCGATGCGCGCGAGCAGCGCATCCGCACCGCCGTGCGCCTGCGCAAGCCCGGCGACGTCCTGCGGCACGTACCACGAATACTGCCAGGCGTTGCCTTCGGTGTAGTCGGTGCCGTAGCCGCTGGCGGTGGCGTCGAACGGTTCGCGGAAGCGGCCATCGCGATTGCGTGCGCGCATGAAGCCGGTGCCGGCATCGAAGGCATGCCGCCAGTTCGCTGCGCGTCGTGCGAATGGCTCGGCGATGTCCTTGCGGCCCATCGCGCCCGCCATGCGCGCGATGGTCCAGTCATCGAACGCGTACTCCAGCGTCTTCGATGCTGCTTCGCCCTCTTCATCGATGGGCACGTAGCCCAGTTCCATGTATTGGGCCAGACCGTCGTACGGTCCATAGCTCGCGCTCGCCACCATGGCGTCGAGCGCTTCGTCGGCGTCGTAGCCGCGAATGCCTTTCATGTAGGCATCGGCGATCACCGGCACGGCGTGGTAACCGATCATGCACCACGTCTCCTGGCCGTGGAACGACCATACCGGCAACACGCCATACGGACTGTGGCGGTGCGCGGCGAGCAGCGAGTTGACGAAATCGCGGGTGCGCTGCGGCGGTTGGACCAGCGTCAGCAGGGGATGCAGTGCGCGGTAGGTGTCCCACAGCGAGAACGTCGAATAATGGGTGAAGCCTTTCGCCTGGTGCACCGCGTTGTCCGGTCCTCGGTAGCGGCCGTCGGCGTCCATGAACAGGCTCGGCCCCATCAGCGTGTGATACAGCGCGGTATAGAAGGCACGCCGCTGTGCTTCGTCCGCATCGATGTCGATCGCCGACAGCGCCTGCGTCCACTGTGCGCGCGCAGCGTGTCGCACGGCGTCGAAGTCGAATGCCGGGACTTCGGCATCCAGGTTGGCGATGGCGTTTTCTTCGCTGACCGGGGAAATCGCGACCTTGACGATCAGCGATTCGCCGGCCGCATCGGCGAAGTCGAACGCGCCGACCAGTTGCCGCCCTTCAATCTGCGCGCGCTGGCGCGGATCCTTCTCGCCCGGCGGCGGAAACCCCTTGTACGGAATGTCCTGCTCGGTGTTGTGGAACTGGTGGCCGCTGATCGTCCGCGAGAAGCGCATCGCGAAATGCAGCTGGCGTCCCGGCGCCCAGCCGCGCGTTTCGCGGAAACCGGTGACGGTGCCATCCGCGCGCAGTCGCAGGCGCGACCACGACACCTTGTCGGGATAGTCGTACAGGCTGGTGCGCAGATCGATCAGGACATGCGCGGGCCGATCCTTCGGGAAGCGGTAGCGATGCACGCCCACACGCGCACTGGCGGTGAGTTCCGCGCGGACGTCGTAGTCGTCCAGCGTCACCGCGTAATAGCCGGGTTCGGCCTGTTCGCTGTCATGGCTGAAGCGCGAGGTGTAGCCGCTGCCCGGCTTCTCGACATCGCCGCGTTCGAGCTTCACTTCGCCGCTGACCGGCATCAGCAGCACATCGCCGAGATCCGAATGACCGGTCCCGGAGAAATGGGTATGCGAGAAGCCGACGATGGTGGAGTCGTCGTAGCGATAGCCGGCCGCCCAGCCGTAGGCATCCTTGCGCGGCTGGATGCGCGTGTCCGGACTGAGCTGGATCATGCCGAAGGGCACCGTCGCGCCGGGAAACGTGTGGCCTTCGCCGCCAGTGCCGATGAAGGGATCGACGGAGGCATACGCGCGCTCCGCGGCGTCGCCGTGCGTGCTTTCCCGATTGGCCGCCTGACCGGGCAATGCCGCCAGGCCCAGACAGAAGCCCAGCGTCGCGCGCTTCCAGTTCATCGTTCACTCGTCCTCGTGGCAGGCGGGACGGAAAACCTATCACGGCTTGCGCGAGCCCTCGCGTTGCAGCAAGGCCTGTTTGCGCTCGACGCCCCAGCGATAGCCGGAGAGCGCACCATCGCTGCGCACCACGCGATGGCAGGGGATGGCGACGGCCAGCCGGTTCGCCCCGCAGGCCTGCGCCACCGCGCGCACCGCACGCGGCATGCCGATGCGTTCGGCGATCTCGGCGTAGCTGGCGGTGCATCCGGCAGGGATCTGCCGCAATGCCTGCCACACGCGTTCCTGGAACGCGGTGCCGCGCACGTCCAGTGGCAGATCCAGTCCGAGGCGCGGCGCTTCGACAAAACCGATCACCTGCGCCACGAGCCGTTCGAAACCGGCATCGCCGCCCATCAGCTGCGCGCGCGGGAACTGATCCTGGAGATCGCGCAGCAGCTGATCCGGATCGTCGCCGAGCAGGATCGTGCAGACCCCGCGATCGCTGGCGGCCACCAGGATTGCACCAAGCGAACATTGCGCCAGCGCGAAGCGGATCGCAGCGCCTTCACCGCCCGCACGCCATTGGCTCGGCCGCATGCCCAGGCGCTGGTTCGAGGTTTCGTAGAAGCGGCTGTTGGAACCGAAGCCGGCATCGAAGATGGCATCGGTGATCGTGGCGGGGCGTCCCAGTCCTTCGCGCAGGCGGCGCGCGCGATGCGCCTGCGCGTACGCCTTGGGCGTCAGGCCGGTGGTGGTCTTGAACACGCGGTGGAAGTGATACGGGCTCATGCCGGCGCCGGCGGCCAGATCGGCCAGCGATGGAGCGGGGTCGCCTTCCTCCAGTCGGCGGCAGGCCGATGCGATGAGACGTGCATGCTGCGCCGCCAGGCCGTCACGATCCGCGCCGACGCGCCGGCTGGGGCGATAACCCGCCGCTTCCGCGGCTTCTGCGGTGTCGAAGAACTCGACGTTTTCCGGGCGCGGAAGGCGAGCCGCACCGCCCGGATGGCAATACACGCCGGTCGTCTTCACCGCGTACACGAAGCGCCCATCGGCGGAGGCGTCGCGGGCGAGGACGGCGGCCCAGCGCGGATCATCCTTGATGGCACGGGCAGTCGGTTCGGGCAGGGCGGCATTCATGGCGGACGTCGGAACGGAAGACATGCGCACAGCCTGCCGCGTTGGCGTCGCGCCGGCACTCCGGGGCTTGCGATCGAATTCCCTGCCGCGCTGCCTCACAGGTTCTCCGGCCGGAATCCGCGCCGCCGGCTGATCGTCTTGCCCGAGATCATGAACTCGCCGTTGCCGCGATAGTGGACGGTTTCCGGCAGGCGCGGCGAACGTGCGACGTGCGCGTGCACCACTTCCCACAGGAACAGGTTGTATTCGCGGGTCTGGCGCTGTTCGTGCAGGCGGCATTCGAAGTTGGCGTAGCACTCGCCGATCAGCGGTGCGCCGACTTTGCGTGCCGGTTCTGCGGTGAGGCCGAAGCGGGCGAACTTGTCGACGCGGGCGCCGCTGCAGTTGCCGATGCCGACGACGGCGTCCAGCAGATCGCGCGTGGGCAGGTTGATCACGCATTCGCGGCTGCCGCGCACGAGTCCGTAGCTGTGGTTCTCGCGCCAGATGTAGCAGGCGAAGAGGGCCGGCTCGAAGCCCATCATCATGTGCCAGCCCATCGTCATGATGTTGCGCTCGCCGCGGTGGGCGGAGCTGACCAGCACGATCGGCCCCGGCTCCAGGAAGCGGCGGATGTCATCGAGGGGATATTCGCGCTTGCGGTACTGCTTCATGGCGTCCTCCTTGCCGGCCATTGCAGCATGCGGCCGTGCGTACGGTGGTGAGGACGTCGCGGACGCGCGCCTAACCGGGCAGTTGTTCGAGAAAGGCTTCCAGCGCGGGCGAACGGCGACGGTTGATCAGTTCCAGCCGATACAGCGGCCGGCTCAGTGAAACCTGCTTCTCCAGCGACAGCGCGCGCACGCGGCGCATGGCGATCAGATCCTCGACGACCACCGACGGCAGGATCGCCACGCCCGCGCCCGCCGCGACCGCGCGCGCGATGGCCTCGTTGCTGCCGATGGCCAGTTGGTGGCGCGGTTCGATGCCGTGCGCCTGCAGCAGGTGCTGGGCGACGCGGCGCGTGCCCGAGCCGGGCTCGCGCAACAGCCAGGTCTGTTCGCTCAGTGCCGCGGCGGACACGCGCCGGGTGGAGGCGTTGCGGTCATCGGGCGCAATCACCACCAGCGCTTCCTCGCGCCAGACCGTGCTCTGGATGCGCACGTCCTCGACCGGCCCTTCGACGAACGCGGCGTCGACCGCGCAATCCACGATGGCCTGTGCAATCTGTGCCGTGTTGGCGACCACCAGTTCCACCTGCACATCCGGGTGGCGGCGCGCGAAACCGGCGATGTGGGTGGGCAGCCAATAGCCGGCCACCGTCGTCGAAGCGCCGATGCGCAGCTGGCCCTTGCGCAGGCCGACGCGGTCGCGGACTTCCTCCAAGGCCACCCGCTCCAGGGCAAAGATGCCGCGGGCGTGCTCGTACAACGCCTGGCCGCCTTCGCTCAGGCGCACCCCGCGCATGCCGCGCGCGCCGGTCGGGCCGCGATCAACCAGCGGCAGGTCGAGCTGGTGTTCCAGTTCGCGCACCGCCTTGGACACGGCCGATTGCGTGATGAACAGGGTCTCGGCGGCGCGGGAGAAGCTTTGCTGCTCAACGACGGCAACGAAGACGCGGAGCAGGTGCAGATTGATTGAATGAGGAATATTCATGCATGAGGGAATTATATGCATTGGACTCATTCTAGCCCGGGGACTAAGGTGCCGCGCAGTTCTTCCGTAGCGGCCCGATGTCCACGCAATCCCTGCCCCGAATTTCCGCTCCGTCCCGTTGGCCCGGCCGAGGCTGGGGCCTGCTGCTCGCTGCCGGGATTGCCGGCGTCGCACTGTGGCTGGCGTCGCTGCCGACCGTGCAGGCCTGGGGCATCAGCGCGCTGACGGCGGCGATCGTGCTGGGCATCGTCGCCGGCAACACCGTGTTCCCGCGCATCGCCGCGCCGGCCGCGCCGGGCGTCGACTTCGCCCGCACCACGCTGCTTCGCCTCGGCATCGTCCTGTACGGCTTCCGGGTCACGGTCCAGGACATCGCGCAGGTTGGCGTCGCCGGCCTGGTCATCGACGTGATCATCGTGGCGTCGGTGTTCCTGCTGGCGGTGTGGCTGGGCACGCGCGTGTTCAAGCTGGATCGCGATACCTCGATGCTGATCGGCGCGGGCAGCGCGATCTGCGGCGCAGCCGCGGTGATGGCGACCGAGCCGGTGGTGAAGGCGCAATCGCACAAGGTGGCGGTGGCGGTGGCGACCGTGGTGGTGTTCGGCACGGTCGGCATGTTCCTGTATCCGGCGCTCTACCCGCTGCTGGGCATGAGCGAGCATGCCTACGGCGTGTTCGCCGGCTCGACGATCCACGAAGTCGCGCAGGTGGTGGTCGCGGGCAAGGCGATTGGCGAATCGGCCGCGTCCGTCGCGGTCATCGAAAAGATGATCCGGGTGATGCTGCTGGCGCCCTTCCTGTTGCTGCTGTCGGCGCGCATCGGTGCGGGCGATCCCGGCGCCGGGCGTCCGAAGCTGATGGTGCCGTGGTTCGCGGTGATGTTCATCGTGGTGGCGCTGTTCAACTCATTGCATCTGTTGCCGGCGCAATGGGTTGGCTGGATCGTGCAGGCCGACACCGTGCTGCTCGCCACTGCGATGGCGGCGCTCGGTTTGCGAACGCATGTCGGTGCCATTCGGCAAGCCGGCATGAAGCCCCTGCTGCTGGCGCTGAGCCTGTTCGGCTTCCTGCTGATCGGCGGTGGCGCGATCAACTGGCTCGTGCTGCGCCTGCTGGGTTGATCCGGGTGGATGCAAGACCGCGACGTGATGTCGCAACGGCGTCGTGTGCGTTCCGCAGCCGCTAGACTGGCGCCCGTGTTGCCGCCCATCCTCCACCGCCGACTTGCCCGCCTGGCGTTGCTGGCCGCGCTGATGATGGCGTTCGTGCCGTCGTTCGCCCGCCTGGTCGCGAGCGCGTCGCCACAGGTGCTGTCCGGATTGACCGAACTGTGCACGGTGTCTGGCCTGAAGCTGGTGGATCTGTCGGCGCTGCAGGACGCGAAGGGTGCGACGTCGACGGGCGATCACGGCACGGCGGAATGTCCCTTCTGCCTGCTGGCCGCCGCCTTCGCTGTGGCGCTGCTGGCGATCACTGTTTGCCTGCTGCAAGGCCGGCGCGACGCGCGCCCGCCGCACTCGCATGCCTGGCCGCATATCGTCGGCCCGCCATTGCGTGGACTGGGATCACGCGGACCCCCATCGACTTGCTGGAAGACGATCGCTGTCTGATGCGCGCGGCGCGCCGCCGTGCGCGCTGTATTCTTCTTTCAGGAGTCATTCCGCATGTTGCATTCTTCCCGCGCGACCGTCCGGTCGCGTCTGGCGATGGCGCTTGCCATCGTGCCTTTCTCTTCTTCCGTGCAGGCCGCCGGGCCAGGCGCCGATCAAGCCACCACGCTCGACCGCGTTGAAGTACGCGGCACGGCCCCGGCATCGACCGTGCCGACCCTTGAGCAGGCACGCGATCGCCTGCGTGAACGCGCCGGTGGCACGGCACTCGTCGATGCCGAGCGCTATCGCGAAGGGCGCGTCGGCACCCTGGTCGATGCATTGGGCTACGCGCCGGGCGTGTTCGTGCAGCCACGTTTCGGCGCCGAGGAGTCACGCCTCGCGATTCGTGGTTCCGCATTGCAGCGCACGTTCCATGGACGAGGCCTCGAACTGTTGCAGGACGGCAGCCCATTGAACCTGGCCGATGGCGGTTTCGATTTCCAGGCGGTGGAGCCGTTGTCGGCGCGCTACATCGAGGTCTATCGCGGTGCCAACGCACTGGAATACGGTGCGGCCACGCTGGGCGGCGCGATCAATTTCGTCTCGCCGACCGGACTGACCGCGCCCGCGATGACGGCGCGCGTTGAAGGCGGCAGCTTCGGCTACCTGCGCGGCCAGGTGGCCATCGCCGGTGCGAACGATCGACAGGATGGATACCTGAGCGTGAACGGCTTTTCGCAGGATGGCTTCCGCGATCACGCGCGCCAGGCCACCTGGCGCCTGTTCGGCAATGCCGGATTCCGCTGGAGCGAGCACACCGAAGCACGGATCTACCTCACCCATGTCGACACGCGCTCCGAATTGCCCGGCAGCCTGACGTGGGCCGAAGCGCAGCGCGATCCGCGACTGGCCGCGCCCACCAACCTGAGCAACGACCAGCGCCGCGATTTCACCCTCGATCGCATTGCCGGCCGGCTCGCGTGGACGCCTTCGCAGCACGGACAACTGCTGCTGTCGATCTTCCATGCGCGCAAGTCGCTGCACCACCCGATCTTCCAGGTGCTGGAGCAGGACAGCCGGGACACCGGCATCGACGTGCGTTGGCGCAGCGAACATGTGCTGGGCAGCCATCGCAATGTGCTGACCGCAGGCATGCAGTTCTCGCAGGGTGACACCGACGATGACCGCTTCGCGAATATCGCCGGGCACGCCGGCGCACGCACCAACCGGTTCCGACAACGCGCGCGCAACGCGAAGCTGTACGTGGAGGACCAGTTCTGGATCGCGCCTTCGTTGGCGCTGTCGCTGGGCGCGCAGGCGCTGGAGTCGGATCGCCGTTCGCAGGATCGCTTCATCACCGGCGGGCGCGATGAAAGATTCGATGTGTCGTATCGCGGCGTCAGCCCGAAGCTGGGCCTGCGCATGCAGTTGGATGATCGCAGCGAGTGGTTCGCCAATGTCAGCCGCAGCCTGGAGCCGCCGAGTTTCGGAGAACTCAGCGGAGGACCGAACGTCACGCCGGTGGACGAACAGCGCGCGACCACCGCCGAGATCGGCTTCCGCACCCAGCGCGAACGCCTGTCTGTCGACGTGGCGTTCTATCGCGCGCGCGTCGAAGGCGAACTGCTGGCGCTGAGCGATGGGCAGGGCAATCCACTCGGCACGGTCAACGCGGATCGCACACTGCACCAGGGCATCGAAGCCGGCCTCGATTGGCGTCGCGATGCCTGGTCGGTTTCGATGAACTACCTCTGGAACGACTTCCGCTTCGATCGCGATGCTGTGTACGGCAACCGCACGCTGGCCGGCGTGCCGCCGCACCAGCTGCGGGCGCAACTCGGCTGGCAGGCCACGCGGTGGCTGCGCATCACGCCGAACCTGGAGTGGGCGCCGCAGGACTACTTCATCGACCACGCCAACACCTTCCGGGCACCGGGCTACTTCATCACCGGCCTGCGCCTGAGCGGTGAGAGGCGCGGTGGCTGGAACTGGTTCGTGGAGGCACGCAACCTGCAGGACCGGCGCTGGATTTCGACCACGGGCGTGATCGCCGATGCACGCGGGCAGGACAGCCGCAACTTCATGCCCGGCGATGGGCGCGCGTACTACGTCGGCCTGCAGTGGCGGCTGCAATGACGCATCCATTGCAGGCGGGCTGCGACGGTTTCGCCGCTTGCCGCATCGGGTAAAGGGTCAGCGCGCCACCGCCGGGTGGCGTGCATTCAAACCTTCGGCGTGTGCCGCGCATCCAAGCCGGATTCGCCGAAGGTTCGTCCCCTCCCACGCAGGAAGCCATGCATGAATGCTCTGTCCCTGTTGTTCGCCAGCGTAATGAGCCTGTGGCAGATCGCGACCGGTGCGCCCGCGCAGGCGACCGAAACCGATGCTGCCGCCGCTTCGACCGCCGCGCCCGCGGGGCTGGAGGATTACCTGCACGCCAAGATGGCGCGCAAGCGCATTCCCGGCATGCAGGTGGCGGTGGTGCGGCAGGGAAGCATCGTGTTCTCCGCCGCTTACGGCAGCGCCAATCTGCAGGATGGCGTGGCGGTGACGCCGCAGTCCGTGTTCTCGATCAACTCGGCCACCAAGACCTTCACCGGCGTGGCGATCCTGCAACTGGCCGAAGCGGGCAAGCTGGAACTGGATGCGCCGATTTCGCGCTACCTGGATGGTCTCCCGGCCGCATGGCAGGCGATCAGCGTGCGACAACTGTTGAACCACACCTCCGGCCTGCCCGACGTGCTGGTGCCGCCGCGCGCGCAGGGCACCGGAACGCTGGTCGGCGGCGGCAGCGAGGACGAGGCGTGGAAAGCGGTGCAGGCACTGCCGATGGATTTTCCCACCGGCACTGCGTATCGCTACAACCAGACGAACTACGTGCTGCTGGGCAAGATCATCGATCGGCTTTCGGGCCAGCCGTTCACCACGTTCATCGCGGAGCGCCAGTTCAAGCCGGCCGGCATGCGTGCTGCCGGCTTCGGTGATTCGCGCGACGTCACGCCGAATCGGGCACAGCCCTACCGCTATGCCGCGGGCGCATCGAATGACGCGCCGTTGCAGCATGCCTTCGATGAATTCCCGATGTTCCTGCGCACGGGCGCCGGCATCAACGCCACCGCGGTGGATGTGGCGAACTGGCTGATCGCCTTGCAGGACGGCCGGCTGCTTGCGCGTGATCGCCTTCAGGATCTGTGGACGCCGGGCCACTTCAATGACGGTCGCCCCACCTCGTGGGCATCCGGTTGGCCGACCGTCGCGCGCGAAGACCATCCCGCCGTGGCCGGCATCGGTGGCCGCCGTTCCGCGTTCTATGTGTATCCGCAGGATGATCTGGCGGTGGTCGTGCTGACCAATCTGGCGGGCGCCAATCCGGAAGAGTTCATCGACGAAATCGCCAGCTTCTGGATTGCGGGCCTCAGCGTGAAAGACGGCGGTGGGCTGAAGCGTTCACTGAAGACGCTGCATGTCGCGCTGAAGGCGAACGGATGGAAGAACCCCGGCCAGGTCGCCGCCGATCTGCGCAAGCGCGATCCTGCCCTGCAATGGAGCGAGGACGAATTGAACCTGTGGGGCTACCGGCTGATGCAGGAAGGCCAGCTCGTGCCGAGCATCGCCGTGCTGGAATTGAATACCGCGCTGTATCCACGCAGCGGCAACACGTTCGATTCGCTTGCCGAAGCGTACGAGACGGCCGGCGATCGCACGGCCGCGATTCGCAACTACCGCCGCTCGCTGGAACTGGATCCGCAGAACACCAACGCCGTGGTCCATCTGCGTGCGCTGGGCGCGCGATAGATCGCTTGTACGCACCGGCGATCTGATATCCAATCACCGGCACAGACCGGGGGTGGACATGCGCGATGCAACGAAGGGCGGCGGTTTGCGCCGACGCGAATTCCTGCGGGTGGCGATCGCCGGGGCTGCGACGCTGTCGACGCCGTTGCCGTTGCTTGCATTCGACCCGGCGCGCTACGACCGGCCGTGGATGCCTTCGCAGGCATTCCTCGATGAATTGCCCGAGTGGATGCGCGCATTCGGTGTGCCGGGCGTGGGCATTGCCGTGGTGGAAGCGGGCAGCGTGACGTGGACGCGGTCCGTCGGCATCGCCGATCCGGCGACCGGCCGGCCGGTGGAAGAAGGCAGCCTGTTCGAATGCGCCTCGCTGAGCAAGCCGGTGTTCGCCTGTCTCGTTCTCCAGCTGATCGATCAAGGCCGCATCGGCCTGGACGATCGCCTCATTACGCATCTGCGGCCGGATTACCTCGACCCCGCCGACGCGCGGCTGGGAGCGATCACGGTACTGGACGTCCTGCGCCATACCAGCGGACTGCCGAACTGGCGCGCGCATCCGGATCGCGAACCGCTGCGCACGATCGGCGAACCGGGGCGCGAACTGCATTACTCCGGCGAAGCGTTCTACTGGCTGCAATGCGTGGTGGAGTCGATCTGCGGCGCGGGGCTGGATCGCCTGATGCAGCAGCACCTGTTCGCCGATGCCGGCATGCAGCGCAGCACGTATACCTGGACGCCGCTGGCCGCGCGTGATTCGGTGGTCGGCACGCCCGCGCCGGGCGAGGACGCGCCCGTGCAGACGTTCCGCGAGCAATGGCCCATCGCGCAACGCATCGCGGAACAGGAGAACACCTCGCTCGCCGACTGGCGCTGGACCGATGGCGTGCGTGCGTTGCCGAAGGCACGCGCGCAGTCGCCGGAAGGCATGTTCGTATGGCCCGGCGATCTGCTGGCCAATTCGGCGGCCAGCCTGCGCGCGCCGGTCAGCGACTATGCGCGCTTCCTGATCTGGGCGATGGCCGGCGAAAAGGCGGCGCATGGCCTGCGCGAAAAAACCCGCGCCGCGATGTTCAGCCCGCAGTTCCCGGTCAGCCGCACCGGCATCGACAAGGGGCTGGGCTGGAATCTGGAATCGATCGACGCGCGCGAACGCTGGTGCTTCCACGGTGGCGCGAATGCGGGCCGCTACAAGACCTTCGTGGTGGGTGATCCGCTTCGTCATCGCGGCATCGTGGTGATGACCAACAGCGGCAACGGTACGCCGATCTACCGGCGCATCGTGCGCAACGCGATCGGCCGCGACATGCTGGCGTTCGATCTGTAGCAGAGCGCATGCATCGCCCGGCGGGGGCGCGCCGATGACTCCGTTTCGTCATGTGTGTCGCGTAGGCTGCGCGCGCACAGGGGATGATCATGACGAAGCAACAGAGGGCGTTTGCGATGGTGTGGGTGTGCCTGGCGCTGGCCGCATGCCAGCCGGGCACGCCCGCATCTTCTGCATCCGCAGTAGATTCCGGCGTCGTGCTGCCGGTCAGCAGGGAGATCGCCGACAGCAGCGAGCTGCTGCGCCTTGCCGCGCAGGCGCTGCAACAGGAACGCCTGTACGCGCCGCAGGGCGACAACGCGGTGGAGTTCTATCTGGCCGCGCGGGATCGCGCGACGGACGATGCGGTCATCCATACCGCGCTGATCGAATTGCAGCCGTACGTGCTGATCGCGACCGAACAGGCGGTCGAACGTGGAGACGTCGTCGAATCGCGACGGCTGCTGGCACTGATGCAGCGGCTGGACCCGCGCGCACCCGCGCTCGCGCGTCTGCATGACGCCGTGCAGCGGCTCGAGCAGACGGCGATTGCGCAGAACGCCGTGCTGGCACCGGCGCCCACGACGGCAGCGCCGGTCGCATCGCCGCGTTCCCCTGAACGCGTCGCCGAGTCAATCACCGCTGCAGCGACGCCTTCGACGCCTGTGGTCAGCACACCGCCAGCGATCAGCGAAACGGACGGCGGCATTGCACCGCCCGCTGCCGCACCCGCCGTTGCCGTGACGCGGCCGGTGCCGCGCGAAATCGCGCCGCGCCTGTTGCAGGATGCACAACCGCGGTATCCGCTGCCGGCGCTGCGCAACCGCATCGAGGGGCACGTGGACGTCGCATTCGTCATCCGTCCGGACGGCAGCGTCGGCGATGTGCGCCTGGTGTCCGCGCAACCGCAGGGCGTGTTCGACGCTTCGGCGCTGGCGGTGGCGCAACGCTGGCGCTTCGAAGCCAGTGATCGCTCACACGCACAGCAGCGCACGGTGCAGTTCCGCCTGCCGGCGCAGTGACGTGACTGGCGTTGTCGCCGTGGCAGCGGCGACAATGCGGGCATGAATACCTCATCCCGGTTGCTGGAAACGGTCGAGCAGGAAACGGGCGACACGCCGTCCTGGTCGGTGTTGTGGTTGCATGGACTCGGCGCGGACGGACACGACTTCGCACCCATCGTGCCGGAGCTCGTGCGCGCGCAATGGCCGGCATTGCGTTTCGTGTTCCCGCACGCGCCGGTGCGGCCGGTGACGATCAACAACGGCGTGCGCATGCGCGCGTGGTACGACATCGTCGGCATGGACTTCGCCACGCGCGCTGATGCCGAGGGCATTGAAGCGTCCCTGGTCCAGGTCGACGCATTGATCGCACGCGAGCTGGAACGCGGGATTTCTCCCGACCGTCTGCTGCTGGCCGGCTTCTCGCAGGGCGGGGCCATCGCGCTGTCGGCGGCGCTCCGGCGCAGCCAGCCGCTGGCCGGAGTCATCGCTCTGTCCACCTATCTGCCCGGCATCGAGCAGGCCCGACAACATCTGGCCGGACCGGCCACGCAGCAGCCGGTTTTCATGGCGCACGGTTCGGGCGATCCCGTCATCCCCCTGATCCACGCCGAGCGCAGCGCGCAGGCCCTGGGCGAACTGGGCTTTTCGGTCGAATGGAACCGCTACCCGATGGGTCACCAGGTATGCGCGGAAGAAATCCGCGATCTCGGTGACTGGATGTCGCGGCTTTTCGCGTTGTGACGGAAAACGACGTTTTTCCGCACGGATGACGGCCACGCTGTCCAGGGCTACCATCGGCGGAAAATCCCGCAGCCGTTGAGCCCGGAGAACACCGTCCCGTGAAGGTGGTCATAGCCGACGACGAACCGCTGGCCCGCGAACGCCTTCGCGCGTTGCTGGCCGAGCAGCCGGGTGTGGATGTGGTGGCCGAGGCCGAGAACGGCCTGGGCGCCTTGCAGGCCTGCGCCGAACACAAGCCCGATGTCGTGTTGCTCGACATCGCCATGCCCGGAGTCGATGGACTGGAGGCGGCACGCCATCTGGCCGCCTTCGAGCCGCGCCCCGCCGTGGTCTTCTGCACGGCCTACGACGCACACGCGTTGTCCGCCTTCGAAGCGGCCGCCATCGATTACCTGATGAAGCCCATCCGCGCCGAACGCCTGTCGGCGGCGCTGGAGCGCGCGCGCACTTTCATCGCGGGCCGCGGCGGCAACGGGCACGCCGAACAGCCCAGCCGTGAAGCACGCACCCACCTGTGCGCGCGCCTGCGCGGAAGCCTGCGCCTGATTCCGATCGACGAAGTGCACTACCTCCAGGCCGAGGAGAAGTACGTGGTCGTCCACCATGCACGCGGCGAGGATCTCATCGAGGAATCGCTGAAGTCGCTGGAGGAGGAGTTCGGCGGCCGCTTCGTCCGGATCCACCGCAATTGCCTGGTCGCGCGGCATGAACTGGTCGAACTCAAGCGCGTGGGCGATGGCCACGTGCAGGCCATCCTGCGCCACGGCAAGGTGCCGCTGGAAGTGAGCCGGCGCTGCCTCGCCGGCCTGCGGGAAACGGTCAAATCGCTCTGAGCGGACCGGGGCTGGCAATCCGCCGAGCCCCGGCATTCACCGGGATGCGACCGTGCGCCGCTGTCGTCGCGACGGTCGGGCCATTCATAATGTGAGGCATGACCGTCCTTCGCATCGCCACCCGCAAGAGCCCGCTCGCCCTCTGGCAGAGCGAACATGTCGCCGACCGCCTGCGTGCCGCCCACCCGGGCCTGCAGGTCGAACTTGTCCCGATGAGTACGCGCGGCGATGAGGTGCTGGATCGTTCGCTCGCGGCGATCGGCGGCAAGGGCCTGTTCCTCAAGGAACTCGAACTGGCGATGTTGCGTGGCGAAGCCGATTGCGCGGTGCATTCGCTGAAGGACGTGCCGATGGAACTGGAGCCGCCGTTCGCGCTGGCGGCGATCCTGCCGCGCGCCGATGCGGCCGATGCCTTCGTCTCCAACCATCACGCCGATCTCGCCGCGCTGCCGCACGGCGCCTGCGTGGGCACATCATCGCTGCGCCGGCAGGCGCAGTTGCGCGCGTTGCGTCCGGATCTGGTGGTCCGCGATCTGCGCGGCAACGTCAACACCCGGCTGGCCAAACTGGATGCCGGTGAGTACGACGCCATCATCCTGGCGTGCGCCGGACTGCAGCGACTCGGTTTCGATGCGCGCATCCGTGCGCGGCTGCACGCACCCGAATGGCTGCCCGCACCGGCGCAGGGGGCGATAGCGGTGGAATGCCGCGAGGACGATGCTGCGTCGCACGCGCTGTTCGCCGCACTCGACGATGCCGACACACGCCGCTGCGTGGAAGCGGAGCGCGCCATGAACCGGCATCTGCACGGAAGCTGCCATGTGCCGGTCGCGGCGTTCGCTACGTTGTCGGCGGATCGCAGGCAACTCGACCTGCATGGTCTGGTTGGTTCGGCGCGTGATGGACGCGCGGTGCGCGCGCGCGATACCGGCGCTTCGGACGATGCCGAGGCGCTGGGTCGCCTTGTTGCCGAGCAGTTGCTGGCAGCCGGCGCGGGCGAACTCCTCGCCGAGTAACCGCACGCGGCGGCGGCAATGAAGAACGCAGGGAGCGCGTCGCGATCCCTGCGCAAAGGTTCAGAAGCCGTAGACCAGGTTCACCGTGGTCAGCGAATCGGTCTTCTTCGTACCGGGCACGACGTCCGTGTTGTGGCGCACTTCCAGGCCGGCCTTGAGCGCGAGCGCGTCGCTGATCGCGACCTGCACGCCGAAATCGTTGCGGGCGAACGTGTTGTCGGCGCCGGCTTCGATCAGCAGCGTGTCGTACAGGCTGGCGGTGTCGGTGAGCTTGTGGCTGAAATCCAGGTAGCCGCGCAGGATGGCTTCATTGGCATGCACGCGTTCGTCCTGCCACTTCGACCAGCGATAACCCGGGCCGGCTTCCAGTGTCAGCTGCGTGCGCTCGCTGCGGATGGCTTCATAGCCGTAGCCGCCGGCCGCCGTCCATTGGTACTCGTTTGCAGCGAAGTGATCGCGTTCGTTGCGCAGTGATCCGAACAGATAGCTGCGCTCGCCAAGCCGGTAGCCCAGCGTGCCGAAAATCTCGTAGCGGTACGCGCTTTCGATGTCGTCGCTCTTTCCGTACAGCAGCGAAGCGCCGAGGCCGTACTTCGTCTTTTCCGATTCGCGATCGAGGTTGATCTTGCCGACCAGCGTCTGGCTGTCACTGTTGCCCTTGGCCGCCGCGAGGCCAAGCTCGCCGCGCCCCTTCCAGCCGTCGGCATCAGCGGTTTCGGCGTGCGCCGATGAAACGATCAGGAGAAGCAGTGCGCCGGACAGCGCGTTGAACAGGGTGCGTTGCATTTGAATGGCTCCGAAAAAAAATGCGCCGGCGTTGGGCCGGCGCACTGGCATTCTCGGTAGCGCGATTGAACGGTGAGGTAATTTCACCGTCATTCGTCTCACATTGCTTGCATCATTTGAACTTGTAGACGACGTTCATCGTGGTCAGCGTGTCGGTTTTCTTCTGGGTTTCGTCGGTGTTGCTGTTGTGGCGGGCCTGCCAGCCGGCCTTCAACGCCAGATGCGAATTCATCGTCACGGAAAGACCCAGATCGTTCTGGGCGAACGTGTTGTACGAACCGGATTCCACCAGCAGCTTGTTCACCAGTTCGGTGTTCTCGCTGAGCGACACCTTCAGATCGACCAGTCCGCGCCCGATGACGCTGGCTTCGTTGCGTTCCTCGACCGTGTCGTACGCGCGGCGATAGCCCGGCCCGACCTGCAGATCCAGTTGCGTGCGATCGCCGTCAATCACGCGGTTGCCGTAGCTGAGGCTGAGCGACGTCTGGCGACTGAACGCACCGAAATCGTCCTGCTCATGGCGCAGCGACGTGTTCACCGTTCCACGCGAGTCGGTGCGATAGGCGGCATTGCCGTTGAGCGTGTATCGGTTGGCGGTGGTGCGACGATCCCGCGTGATGCTGCCGTCGTCTTCGGTGGTCGTGTATTCGGCGCGCGAACGCAGGCCGGCGAGGCTGCCGCTGTATTTCCACGCACCGCCGTCCGCATAGTTCAGGTCCAGGCGACCGTTGAGGCTTTCGGTCGTGCTGTTGCCATGTGCGGAGGCAAAGCCGAGTTCGCCGCCACCGCTCCACGGCGAACTCGGCTGCAAGGGCTCGGCGACGATGATCGGGGGCGGAGGCAGCGGCACCACCGCATAGCGCTGGCTCTTGGCCAGCGATTCCTTCTGGGTCACTGCCCCTTCGACCTTGGCGCCCGGCGTCACCTCGGCGCCTTTCTGGTTTTCCTGGGCCTGCGCGGTCGTGATGCCGAGCAACGGCAGGGTGAACAGGGCGGTGACAAGGAATGGACGCGACATGCAGGCCTCGGTGAATGGCACCGCCGCGCGGATGGGACGCGGCGGAAAACGGTTACATGATAGGAATCCGTACCCCTTGGCTCAAGCCAAGTGATTGTTTGGATTCATGTTCGTGACCGATTCTGCCCGCGCTCGTTGTCACTTTTCCAGTCGATGCCGGTCGCGTGACTGATGGCATTCAGCTCAAACACGCCGACGTTCGATGCATCGCGTCTATCGGCTCAGGGGGCGTCGATGGCGATGGTCGGGTCGTTGAAGCGCGAGTACTGCAAGGTCATCGTGTACGGCCCGGTCTGCGACTCTCCCCTGGTGCGCAATTGCAGCGGCAGCCCTTCGCGATCGATCCAGTAAAGGAACTCGCCCGGTTCGGGCTTCGCGTGGCGGACCCGGTACTTGCGTGCCTCGGCGCCGCCGATGTTCTCCGCGCCCAGGAATTCGACGTCCAGGCCGACGCGGTTCTCCTTGATCTGCAGCGGATCGCGCCACTGGCTGATCATTCCGTCGGGAATCGGCACCTCGGTGCGCTGCCCGTGCATGTCCATGTACATGGTGTCACCGACGATGATCTGGGTGCCGACCGGCATCGCCATGCGGTAGCGATCCGGCGCGACGAAATCCAACTCGTTCTGCATCGGCTGGCTGCCTTCCACGGTCATCACCGCGTGGAAGCTGGTAGCGGACAGGAACTTGTCCATGGACGCCTTCACTTCATCCAGCGCCTGCTGCGGTGAAACAGCCGGCGTGGCTGCGGGCTGGACGGCAGCGGGCGCGGAATGGGTGGCAACGGGTGCAGCCGCCGGTGCGGGCGGGTCGGCCTCACGGCGGCAGCCGGCCAGGGAGGTCACGGCGATCAACGCGAGCAACGGGGCGCGGGAAAACATGGCGGGCTCCACATGAAAACGACGACCGGCCGCTTGGGTCCGTGCGTTGGGGGCCATCCGCCGCGGAGCGATCACCGCAAGCGGGATCGCACGTGGCGACGGATACCTGGCACCGCACGGGCCCAAGCGGTCGGGGGACGGGCTCGTACGGATACCAACGCGAGCCGTGCGGCGAAAACGGCCACGGCTCGGCCATAATCATGGCATGGACAAGATTGAGCGCATCACCTCCCTGCACCGCATCCTCAAAGCCGCGCGCTATCCGGTGACGGTCAAGCGCCTGCAGGAAGAACTCGGATGTTCACGCGCGACGGTGTATCGCGACCTGGCCTATCTGCGCGATGCGCTGATGGCGCCGATCGAAGGCGATGGCGAGGCGGGCTTCCGCTATCAGGCGCACGAGGGCGAGCGCTTCGAACTGCCGGGGCTGTGGCTCAGCTCGGAGGAGCTCTATGCATTGCTGGCGGCGCAGCAGTTGCTGGTGCGCACCGGCGGCGGTGTGCTGTCGGGCGCGCTCGCGCCACTGCAGAAGCGCATCGAAGGCCTGCTTGCCGATCATGCAGGCGTGTCGCAATGGCCGGTGGATCGCGTGCGGGTCATTCCGCATCGCGGGCGGCGGCTCGATGAGGCCAGCTTCCGCACGGTCGCCTCGGCGGTGCTGGAGCGCAAGCAGCTGGCGTTCGAGTACCGCGCGCGCTCCACCGACGAGCGCACCCGCCGCACCGTGTCACCGCAGCGCATCACGCACTATCGCGACAACTGGTACCTCGACGCCTGGGATCACGAGCGCAAGGCGCTGCGCAGCTTCGCCGTCGATCGCATCGGCAATGCGCGACTGCTGGAAGAACCGGCGCGCGATCTTTCGCATGACGAACTCGATACCCACCTGGCGTCGAGCTACGGCATCTTTTCCGGCGAGCCCAAAGGCTGGGCGACGATTCTCTTCAGCGCCAAGGCCGCACGCTGGGTAGCGGACGAGCAATGGCATTCGAAGCAGCAAGGCCGCCACCTGCCGGACGGGCGCTATGAACTCAAGGTGCCTTACAGCGTCTCGCGCGAACTGCTGATGGACATCCTGCATTACGGTGCCGATGCGGAAATCATCGAACCGGCGGTGCTGCGCGAGCAGGCCAAGTCGTTGCTGGAACTGGCGCTGTCGAATTACGAAAAGCGCTGACGCGTCCCGGCGCGCCACGCCTCACCGCCGAAGGCCTCAGGGCTTCTTCGGATCCGCGAAACCGGGTTGACCGACCTGTTCGGGCAGTTGCGGCTCGCGCACGAGCTGGCGCGCGTTGATCCCGTAATCGCGCATCTTGCGGATCAACTGCTGGTACTGCGCGTCGTCCATCTGCGGTGAGCGCGCGAAAATCCATCCGAGGTCGCGATCGGGATAGTCGATCAGCGCCCACGAGTAATCCGGCGCCACTTCCAGGATGCGGAACTTGGCGGGCACCACGCCGACGAACCACAGCGTCCATTCGCGCCCACCGCTGCCGCCCTTGACCGACGCGCGCGCCTCGCGCACCTGTTCCGGCTCGCTGAAGCCCTCACGGTGGAGATAGCGCACGGCGATCTTGTCTTCGCCTTCCTGCGCGCGGTACTCGTACCGTCCGGTGACGTGTCCGCGCTCGGCGAAGTAGGGAATGTGGGCAATGACATGCCAGGTGCCCATGAACCGGACCAGGTCCACATCGGCCGAAGCCGCCGGCGAGGCCGGCATCAGGGGTTCCGGCGGCGGCGCGCTTGCACAGCCGGCGCACGCCGCAATCAGGGCGCCCACGCACAGGGCGCGAAGAGGGCGCGGCAATCGGAACATGCAGGACTCCTGGAAAAACGTGGCGGCGGCTGCGGCAGGCACAGCACGGACCGTTTTCCCCGGTCCCCCGCCCCCTGCCGCACGACTATCTCATACCGCTGCGAAGACTAGAAAGACGCGAGTGAATGCCGCGTCGCAGCCCGTGAGAAATCGCCGGGCGAACTTAGCACTTCACTCCATGACGGAACCCGCCCATGCATACCGAGTCCTTGTCCACCCATGATCGCGCCCAACCGGATCCGGTGCTCGACGGCGTCCTGCGGCATGCCATCGGCCTGGGGCTGGTGCTGGTGGCGCTGTTCCCGTTTGCGCGCGGCGAACTTCCGTGGCTGGGCTGGGCGCCGATGTGGCTCATCGGCATGCCGCTCGTGGCCTGGCTGGCGCTGCACCGCTTCCAGCTGCCACTGCAGCGCAAGCGCACCCGGGCCGAACGCCGCCGCCCTCGCGCCCAGGTCCAGGCGCGTCGCCGTCGGGTCGTCACGGTGCGGCGCGTGCGCGCAGCCTGACCTTCGGCAGGGGGGCGCTTCTTACCCTTGTGCTAGCGTTGAAAGCTTGATCCTGCACCCCGGAGCCAACGCTCATGCCCAGATTCGCCCATGCCTGCCTGGCGGCAGGCCTTGCCGTCGCCGCCGGCGTCGTCCATGCCCAGGAGAACGCCGTGCCCAATGATCCCTACGCCTGGCTGGAAGAAGTCGAAGGCCAGAAGCCGCTGGACTGGGTAAAGGTGCAGAACGCCAAGGCCGAAGCCGAGATCGCCGCCACGCCGGAATTCAAGCAGCTCGAGGCAAGCATCCTGGCGATCCTCGACTCGGACGCGAAGATTCCGGGTGTGCAGAAGATTGGCGATTACTACTACAACTTCTGGAAGGACAAGCAGCACGAACGCGGCCTGTGGCGCCGCACGACGCTGGAGGAATACCGCAAGCCGCAGCCGCAGTGGGAAACCGTGCTCGACCTGGACGCACTGAACAAGGCTGAGGGCAAGAACTGGGTGTGGCACGGTGCGGATTGCCGCAAGCCGGACTACCGGCGCTGCCTGATCGCGCTGTCGCGCGGCGGTGCCGACGCCGATGAGACCCGCGAATTCGACCTGGCCACCAAGACCTTCCTGAAGGACGGCTTCTACCGTCCCGAAGCCAAGGGCGCGCTGGGCTGGAAGGACGCGGACACCGTCTACGTGTACACGGATTTCGGACCGGGCAGCATGACCACGTCCGGCTATCCGCGCGTGGTCAAGGAATGGAAGCGCGGCACGCCGCTGGCGTCGGCGAGCGTTGTCTACGAAGGCAAGGCGGACGACATGTACATCGCCGCCTTCCATGATGACACCGAGGGTTTCGAGCGCGATTTCGTCAGCCGCACGCTGGCGTTCTACAACGACGAGCTGTACCTGCGCGGCAAGGACGGAAAGCTCGTCAAGATCGACGCGCCCAATTCCGCCAACAAGGGCGCGTTCCGCGAATGGCTGACGCTGGAGTTGCGCGAGCCGTGGACCGTGGGCGGCAAGACGTATCCGGCCGGCTCGCTGCTGGCATCGAAGTTCGATGACTTCATCGCCGGCAAGCGCGAGTTCGATGTGCTGTTCGAACCGACCGAGCGCACGTCGCTGGCCGGTTTCAGCTTCACCCGCCACCATCTCGTGCTGAACGTGCTGGACGACGTCAAGAATCGCCTCAGCGTGCTGACACCGTCTGCTTCCGGCTGGAAGAAGGGCGAATTCGTCGGCGCGCCGAAGTTCGGCACGCTGGCGGTATCGGCCGTGGATGCGGACGAAAGCGACGCGGTCTGGTTGACGGCCACCGACTACCTGACGCCGTCGACGCTGTCGCTCGCCGAGATTGGCAAGGCGCCCGAGCAGCTCAAGGCAATGCCGGCGTTCTTCGATGCATCGCGCGATGTGATCGAGCAGCACTTCGCCACCTCGAAGGATGGCACGAAGGTTCCGTACTTCATCGTGCGTCCGAAGGATCTCAAGCTCGATGGCAAGACGCCGACGTTGCTCTACGGCTACGGCGGCTTCGAAATCTCGCTGACGCCGGCGTATTCCGGTGGCGTGGGCAAGGGCTGGCTGGAAAAGGGCGGCGTCTACGCGGTCGCCAATATCCGTGGCGGCGGCGAGTACGGCCCGCGCTGGCATCAGGCCGCGCTGAAGGCCAACCGCCACAAGGCGTACGAGGACTTCGCGGCGGTCGCGCAGGATCTGATCGCCCGCAAGATCACGTCCACGCCGCACCTGGGCATCCAGGGCGGCAGCAACGGCGGCCTGCTGACCGGCAACATGCTGACGCAGTATCCGGAGCTGTTCGGCGCCGTGGTTGTGCAGGTGCCGCTGCTGGACATGAAGCGCTACAGCCATCTGCTCGCGGGTGCATCGTGGATGGCCGAGTACGGCAATCCCGATACCGCCGATTGGGAATTCATCCAGAAGTTCTCGCCGTACCACCTGTTCGATCCGGCGAAGAATTATCCGGCGACGCTGTTCATGACCTCCACGCGTGATGACCGCGTGCATCCGGGCCATGCGCGCAAGATGATGGCGAAGATGCTCGATGCCGGCAAAGACGTCCGCTACTACGAGAACATCGAGGGCGGACATGGCGGCGCGGCCAACAACGCGCAGGCCGCGCACATGAGCGCCCTGGCGTACACGTTCCTGTGGCAGCAGTTGTCCCGGTAAACGGATGACCGCGCGGGAGCCGGCAGGCGCGCCGGTTCCCGCCATGCCGGTGTCGCGCGCCTGACTGCCGAATTCCGCTCTTGTCCTTTCACGCCAGGACCCCATCCATGAAACCGACTTCCTTCCTGTTCGCGACTGTCCTGATGACCGCTCCCCTTGCTTCGTTCGCCGCTGCCACTCCGCCTGATGTCGCCAAGAAGCCCCACGTGGTGAAGGCCCCGTTCGGTGCCGAGCGCAACGACGAGTACTACTGGCTGCGCGACGACGAGCGCAAGAATCCCGACATGCTCGCCTACCTCAAGGCGGAGAACGACTACGCCGACCAGCAGATGGCCGGCCTGAAGCCGTTGCAGGAAGCGATCTACAAGGAGATCGTCGGCCGCATCAAGCAGGATGACAGCAGCGTTCCGTTCCGCGAACGCGGCTACTGGTACTACACGCGCTTCGAAACCGGCAAGGACTACCCCGTGCATGCGCGCCGCAAGGGCAGCATGGAAGCGCCGGAAGAAGTGCTGCTCAACGTCAACGACATGGCGGCGGGCAAGGGCTACTTCAGCGTCGGCGACTACGAGGTGAGCCCGGACAACCGCATCCTGGCCTGGGCCGATGACGATGTCGGCCGTCGCCAGTATGTGGTGCGCTTCCGCAACCTGGAAACCGGCGAAGCCTACCCCGACGTGATCCAGGGCGTCTCGCCGAACATCGTGTGGGCGGACGACAACAAGACCCTGTTCTACGTCGAGAACGATCCCGAAACCCTGCTGACGGTGCGCGTGAAGAAGCACGTGCTTGGCACGCCGTCGTCGCAGGACGTGCTGGTCTACGAGGAAAAGGACGACAGCTTCTACATGGGCATCGGCCGCACCCGCGATGACAAGTACATCTGCATCGGCGTGGAAAGCACGGTCTCCTCGGAATCGCGCTGCGCTCCGGCGGCCAATCCGGACACCTTCGTCGTACTGGCGCCGCGCGAGCGCGACGTCGAATACAGCGCCGATCACCTCGATGGCCGCTGGGTCATCCGCACCAACTGGAACGCGAAGAACTTCAAGATCATGACCGCGCCGGACGGTGCGACGTCGCGTGATCAATGGAAGGACTGGCTGCCGCACAGCGACAAGGTGTACATCGAAGGCTTCGAACTGTTCGACGGCTTTACCGCGATCAGCGAACGTTCCGAGGGCCTGGAGCGCATCCGCCTGATCGGCAAGGACGGCAAGGAGGAATACGTCAAGGCCGACGAGCCCGCGTATTCGATGGGCCTGGACGTCAACTCCGAGCACGACACGCCGTGGCTGCGCTACAGCTACACGTCGATGACGACGCCGGCCACCACGTATGAAATCAACACGCAGACCGGCGAGCGCCGCCAGCTGAAGCAGCAGCCGGTCATCGGCTACGACGCATCCCGGTACACGACCGAGCGCGTGTGGGTCGAAGCGCGCGACGGCACGCGGGTGCCGGTGTCGCTGGTGTATCGCAAGGGCTTCAAGAAGGACGGAACCGCTGCGCTGCTGCAGTACGGCTATGGCAGTTACGGTGCGTCGATGGATCCGGGCTTCAGCGGTCCGGTGGTCAGCCTGCTCGATCGCGGCATGGTGTACGCCATCGCCCACATCCGCGGTGGCCAGGAGATGGGCCGTGCCTGGTACGACAACGGCAAGCTGCTGAACAAGAAGAACACCTTCAACGATTTCATCGATGTCACCGATGCACTGGTGAAGCAGGGTTACGCCGCGCCGGATCGCGTGGCGGCGATGGGCGGAAGCGCCGGCGGCCTGCTGATGGGCGCCATCACGAACCTGGCACCGGAAAAGTACCGCGTGATCGTGTCGCAGGTGCCGTTCGTCGATGTCGTCACCACCATGCTCGACCCGACCATCCCGCTGACCACCAACGAGTACGACGAGTGGGGTAATCCCGAGAAGCAGGAGTACTACGACTACATCGTCACGTACTCGCCTTACGACAATCTCAAGCCGCGCGCCTATCCGGCGATGTTCGTCGGCACCGGCCTGTGGGATTCGCAGGTGCAGTACTGGGAACCGGCCAAGTACGTCGCGCGCCTGCGTGACCTCAATACCGGCTCGCTGCCGGTGCTGTTCCGCACCAACCTGGAGGCGGGACACGGCGGCAAGTCGGGCCGCTTCCGTCGCTACCAGGAAGTGTCGGAGTACTACGCGTTCGTCATCGATCAACTTGGCGCGTCGAAGGATGCGTCGAAGTGACGCGATGCCGCTGAAGCGAAAGAGCCGGGTGAATCCCGGCTTTTTCGTCTGGGGGCGCGGACCGCTCTATGCGTCCACCGCCGCATGCGGTAAAAGAGCGCCGTGAACGAACCCGGTCCCGCTTCCCCCGCACGCATCCGTTTCCGCTGGGCCTGGTGGCTGCTGGCCTACGCCAGCCTCGGCATGGGCATTCTCGGCGTCTTCGTGCCCGGGCTGCCGACGACGGTCTTCGTCCTTGTCGCGGCGTATGCCGCGTCGCGCGGTTCGGAAAAGCTGCACGCGTATCTGATGGCCCATAAGCGCTTCGGCCCGATGATCCGCGATTGGCAGGCGCACCGCGCGGTGTCGCGCCGCGCCAAATGGGCAGCGACCTGGACCATGCTCGCCAGTGCCGTGATCCTGCTGGCGATCATGCACTTCAGCGGCTCGCATCGTGTCTGGATGGTGCTGCTGCCGATCGGCTGCATGACGGTGGTCGGAACCTGGCTGTGGTGTCGTCCCGAGCCGCCGCGCCCATCGTCCTCCGCATCACGCGATTGAGGGCCGGCTGGCTATACTGCGGCCCATGAACCGACTGCTCCGAAACCTCGCCGCTGCCGCGCTCGTCGTCGTCCTGCTGGGCGCCTGCGGCGCGAAAGGCCCGCTGTTCCTGCCCGAACGTCCCGCGCCTGAAGAAGCGGCTGATCCCGCGATCGAATCCGACGCCCCCGCCGAAGAACCCGCCGCCAGCGAAGACGCCAGCGGAGATGCCAGCGAAACGGGCGTGCCTCCGGTGACGCCGCCGACCGATGGCGCGTCCACCACGCCATGAGCCCGGCGATGGCAGGCGATCGCGTGCTGCCTTTCAGCAAGATGCACGGTGCCGGCAATGACTTCGTCGTGCTGGATCTGCGTGATGGCTCGCCGCCACCGGATCCGCAACTCGCAGCGCGATTGGCGGACCGGCACTTCGGCGTGGGTTGCGATCAGATCCTGACGATCGAACCGCCGCGCAGTGCGGATGCCGTGGCGTCGTACCGGATCTGGAACTCCGACGGTTCCACTTCCCAGCAATGCGGAAACGGCGCGCGCTGCGTCGCGGCCTGGCTGGTGCGCGCCGGCGTCGCGCAAGGGGATCGCTTCCGCGTGGACAGTCCGCTCACCACGCATGATGTGCAACGGCTCGACGGCGAACACTATGCGATCGCGATGGGCGTTCCGGTATTTGCACCGGCGTCGATTCCGCTGGCCGGCTTCGAGCAGCCGCGCGACGAGTACGACGTTCGCGTGGACGAGGACCTCCGCTTGCGTTTCGGTGCGGTGTCGATGGGCAACCCGCACGCCGTCATCGAAGTGGCCTCGGTGAACGAGGCGGCGGTGCGGCGCGATGGCCCGGCGCTGCAGCAATCGACTGCGTTTCCCGAGTCGGTGAACGTGGGTTTCGCCGAAGTGGTGGCGCGCGATCGCATACGCTTGCGCGTGTACGAACGTGGCGTCGGCGAGACGCTGGCGTGTGGCAGCGGCGCGTGCGCGGCCGCCGCGGTGCTGATGAAGCGAGGCCGCATCGATCGCGACGCGCGCGTCGCGCTGCCCGGCGGCGAACTCCGCATCCAATGGCCGTCGGACAGCGATGAAGTGATCATGTCCGGCCCGACCGCTTTCGTCTTTGAAGGAAACTGGATCCAATGAACGACATCGAGAAGCTGGGCGCCCACGAAGTCGCCGCCTGGTTGCGACGGCACCCGACCTTCCTCAAGCAATTCCCGGATCTGGCCCTGAGCCTGATCGTGCCGCGCGAGGAAGGGCACGCGTCATCGCTGGCGAGTTATCAGCTGGAAGTGCTGCGCGACAAGAACCGCGAGCTTTCCAAGCGCCTGAATGATCTGTTCGCCAATGCACAGGAGAACGAGCGCCTCGCGGTGCGCACGCACCAGCTGACGCTCTCGCTGCTGCGCCAGACGACGGCGGCCGACACGGTGCGCGCGATGGCGGCGTCGCTGGCCGAGGATTTCAACGGCGATCGCGTCAGCCTTGTCCTGCTTGCTCCGATCGAGGGCCTGGACGAATCCGACTGGTTGCAGATCATTCCCGCCGACAGCCCGCACCTGGCGCCGTTCCGCGATTGCCTGCGCGATGGCGAGCCGATCTGCGGTCGCCTGCATGCGGACAAGAATGCGGTGCTGTACGGCCAGCGTGCCGAAGACGTGCAGTCCTCGGCCTTGCTGCCGCTTCCCGGCGTTGGCCTGATTGCCGTCGGCAGCCTGGACGGCAATCGCTTCTATCCCGGCATGGGCACGTTGTTCCTGCGCATGATGGGCGAGGCCCTGACCGCCGCGTTGCAGCGATTCCCGAGCTGACCGCGCGGCCCGGCATCCTGCGATGAACACCGGCGTGCCGCGCGCGATCGAGGAATTCCTGGCGCACCTGCACGTCGAACGCCGGATGTCGGCGCATACGCTGGACGCCTACCGGCGTGATCTGACCGCGTTGGCCGACTGGTCGGCGCAGCAAGCCGATGCCGACCCGGTGACGCTCGAAGCCGAACAGTTGCGCAGCTTCGTCGCGTCGGAGCATCGGCGCGGCCTGTCGCCGAAAAGCCTGCAGCGCCGCTTGTCGGCGTGCCGCAGTTTCTATCAGTGGCTGCTGCGCCATGGCCGCATCGCCGCAAGCCCGGCCGCTGCGCTGCGCGCGCCGAAGGCCCCGCGCAAGCTGCCGCAGGTACTGGACGCCGATGAAGCCGCGCGCCTGGTCGAGGTGCCGACCGATGTGCCGTTGGGATTGCGTGATCGCGCCTTGCTGGAACTGTTCTATTCGTCCGGCCTGCGCCTGAGCGAACTCTGCGCGCTGCGCTGGCACGATCTGGATCTGGCGAACGGCTTCGTCACCGTGCTGGGCAAGGGCGGCAAGCAGCGCAGGGTGCCGGTGGGATCGCATGCCCGCAACGCGTTGCACGCGTGGCGAAGCGAACAGCAAGGCGCCAATGACGCGTCTGTGTTCCCCGGCCGCGCGGGCGGTCCGATTTCGCAGCGCGCGGTGCAGATCCGCCTCAAGCAGCTCGCGCAGCGGCAGGGACTGTTCAAGCACGTGCATCCGCACATGCTGCGGCACAGTTTCGCCAGTCACATCCTGGAATCGTCCGGTGACCTGCGCGGCGTGCAGGAACTGCTCGGCCATGCCGACATCGCGACCACGCAGATCTACACGCACCTGGATTTCCAGCACCTGGCCAAGGTCTACGACGCCGCGCACCCACGCGCCAGGCGCAAGCGTTGATTGCGCGCCGCCGGGCTGAATCGGCGTTATACGAAGATGTCATGCCGGCCACGATCAAGCCGTCCGCTTGAGCCAGATCAACGGACGCCTTCTGCCGCACGGATAGCCTGTCATTGCAGGATCCGGAGTCGCGATGGCCAAGAACTTTCCGCTGAAGCCCAAACATCCCGAGCGCATCTGCTGGGGCTGTGATCGCTATTGCGCCGCGAACGAACTGGCCTGCGGGAATGGTTCCGGGCGTACCCAGCATCCGATCGAGCAACTCGGCGACGCGTGGTACCTGGAATGGAATGTCGAGCCGGATCCGGAGAATCCACGCAACGTCCTGCTGTGATGCGGCGAAAGCCCGGCGCGCATGCCGCTTCCGCTGACGTGGACGCCGACGCTTGATCCCGCCATCGGGCGCCCCCACCCAGTGAGCATCGTCTCCGGAGGCCCCATGGACCCCAGCCAGAATCCCAACGTCTTCCACGCCACCACGATCATTTCGGTCCGCCGCGATGGACATGTCGCCGTCGCCGGCGATGGTCAGGTCACGCTGGGGCATACCGTCATGAAGGGCAACGCGCGCAAGGTGCGCCGCCTCGGCCGCGATGGCCAGGTGCTGGCGGGCTTCGCCGGCGCGGCCGCCGACGCCTTCACCCTGTTCGAACTGTTCGAAGCCAAGCTGGAAAAGCACGGGCAGCTGCAACGCGCCGCCGTCGAACTCGCCAAGGATTGGCGTACCGAGCGCCGCCTCGGCAAGCTCGAAGCACTGCTGGCCGTGGCCGACAAGGAAACCTCGCTGATCATCAGCGGCACCGGCGATGTCATCGAACCGGAAGACGGCATCATCGCCATCGGCTCGGGCGGCTCGTATGCCCTGAGCGCGGCGCGCGCTCTGCTGGCGCACACCGCGCTGGATGCGCGTTCCATCGCCGTCGAAGCGCTGAACATCGCCGGCGACATCTGCATCTACACCAACCGCAACGTGGTGGTGGAAGAGCTGTAACCGCCACGCGGAAACGGATGCGCGAAGCGAAGCCTTCCCCTGCGCGCCGGTGATCCCGCGCCCGATCACACGTTCATTCCATCGCCCTTTCTCCGCAATATCCGGGAATCCCCATGCCTGACAACCACTCCGCCACCATGACGCCGCGCGAAATCGTGCAGGAGCTCGATCGCCACATCGTCGGCCAGCACGGCGCCAAGCGCGCCGTCGCGATTGCACTACGCAATCGCTGGCGTCGCATGCAGCTGCCGGACGCGCTGCGCAATGAAGTGATGCCGAAGAACATCCTGCTGATCGGGCCGACCGGTGTCGGCAAGACCGAGATTGCGCGGCGGCTCGCCACGCTCGCCAACGCGCCCTTCGTCAAGGTGGAAGCCACGCGCTTCACCGAGGTCGGCTACGTCGGCAAGGACGTCGAACAGATCGTGCGCGATCTGGCCGACACGGCCGTCAAGATGTATCGCGAACAGGCCAAGGTGCGCGTGCGCACGCAGGCCGAAGAACGCGCCGAGGATCGCATCCTCGATGCCCTGCTGCCGCGCCGCAGTGCGGGCATCGGTTTCGATCCCGAAGCCGCGCGGCACGAACCCTCCGCGCAGGACAATGAAACCCGCATCAAGTTCCGCCGCATGCTGCGCAATGGCGAACTGGATGACCGCGAGATCGAACTGGAACTCGCCGCGAACGTCGGCGTGGACATCATGACGCCGCCCGGCATGGAGGAAATGGGCCAGCAGCTGCGGCAGATGTTCTCCAACCTCGGTGGCACCAAGACCCACAAGCGCATGGTGACGATCCGCAATGCGCGGCCGCAGTTGATCGAGGAAGAGGCGGCCCGGCTGGTCAACGAGGACGACATTCGCGCCGCGGCCATCGAAGCCTGCGAGCAGAACGGCATCGTCTTCATCGACGAGATCGACAAGGTCGCCAAGCGCGGCGAAAACGTCGGCGGCGGCGATGTCAGCCGCGAAGGCGTACAACGGGATCTGCTTCCGCTGGTGGAAGGTTCGAACGTCAGCACCAAGTACGGCACGGTGAAGACGGACCACATCCTCTTCATTGCGTCGGGCGCGTTCCACCTCGCCAAGCCGAGCGATCTGATCCCCGAACTGCAGGGCCGCTTCCCGATCCGCGTCGAGCTGTCGGCGTTGTCGAAGGAGGATTTCATCCGCATCCTCACCGAGCCGAAGGCGGCGCTGACGCGGCAGTACGTCGAGCTGATGAAGACCGAAGGCGTCGGCCTGCAGTTCACGACGGACGCGGTCGAGCGGCTGGCCGAGATTGCCGCGCAGGTCAACGAGCGCCAGGAAAACATCGGTGCGCGGCGCCTGCACACCGTGCTGGAGCGCTTGCTGGATACGCTCAGCTACGAAGCGCCGGATCGCGATGGCCAGTCCGTCACCATCGATCGTGCCTACGTCGATTCGCATCTCGGCGAGCTGGTGCAGGACCCGGATCTGAGTCGCTACATCCTCTGACGAATGCCCGGCCCGGGCAGGCCGGCATTCCGTCCTGTCTCCACGATGCGCTCACGCCGCCGCCTGTAACGTCGCCACAGCTGGCAACAAACAGGGAGTGCAGCATGATCAAGTGGGCCATCATCTTCGCGATCATCGGCGTGGTCGCCGGCGTTCTCGGCTTCACCGGCATTGCCGGCGGCGCGTTCGGCATCGCCAAGTTCCTGTTCTGGGCGGCGGTCATCATCGCCGTCGTGCTGTTCGTGCTCGGAGTGACGGTCTTCAAGAAGATCACGTAGCGGAGACGTCCTCCCCATGACGGCGCGCCCGGGCAACCGGGTGCGCCGTTGTCTTGTGCGGAGGACCATGACTTCCGGGTGTGTGCCGCCCGCCCGCCGTGCCCAATCATCGGCAGCGACCACAGGAGGACTCATGCGCCCGTCCCGTTTCGCTTGCCTGCTCTGGCTGCTTCCGTGGTTCGCGTCCGCTTCCGAACCGCCGCCCGCAATCCCCGACGCCGCGAAGATCGATGCGGAAGTCGCGCGCCTGATGTCGCAAGTCGGCGCCAAGGGCATGGCCGTGGCCGTCATCGACGACGGCCAGGTGGTCCACGCAAAGGCATACGGCGCGCGCAATGCCGGCGGCGATCCGTTGGAGCCGGACTCGATCATGTA
This sequence comes from Pseudomonadota bacterium, assembly GCA_023419315.1. GTDB lineage: Bacteria > Pseudomonadota > Gammaproteobacteria > Xanthomonadales > Xanthomonadaceae > Pseudoxanthomonas_A. Next base: position 111,696 of record JAEZYE010000052.1, on the reverse strand, counting down.
CGCGGCCTCGCTGACCAAGGCCGTATTCGGCTACACCGTCATGCAGCTTGCACAGGAAGGCGTGATCGATCTGGATCGCTCCATCGCCGCGTATCTGCCGCAACCGCTGCCGAGCTATCCGACCGAGGACAAATACGCGCCGTGGCGGGATCTGGCAGGTGACGAACGCTGGCGAACGCTCACGCCACGCATGCTGCTCAACCACGGCTCCGGCTTCGGCAACTTCGCGTTCCTCGAACCGGACGGCAAGCTGCGCTTCCACTTCGACCCCGGCAGCCGCTACGCCTATTCGGGCGAGGGTCTGATCCTGCTGCAGTTCGTCATCGAGCGGGGAATCGGCCTGGATGTCGGCGAGGAAATGCAACGGCGCGTGTTCGATCGCTTCGGCATGCGCAACACCAGCATGATCTGGCGCGAGGATTTCGCACCCCATCTGGCCGATGGCTGGACGGCTGACGGGACGCCGGTGCCGCACGACGAGCGCAGCCGCGTGCGCGCCGCCGGATCGATGGACACCACCATCGAAGACATGGCGAAGTTCGCGGCCGCGTACATCCGCGGCGAAGGCCTGGACGCCGCACATGCGTCCGAGCTGTTCCGCGCGCAATTGCCGATCACCACCGCATCGCAGTTCCCGACGTTGCAGCCCGAGTTGCCGCCCGCGCAGCGGCGCGCCGACCTGGCGGCCGGTCTGGGCGTGGTGACGTTCACCGGTCCGCAGGGACCGGCTTTCTACAAGGGCGGTCACGACGACAACACCGGCAACACATTCGTGTGCGTGCGCGCGACGCGGCGCTGCATCGTGATCCTCGGGAATGATGTCCGCGGGGAAGCCGCATTTCCGCAACTGGTTCGCTACGTACTTGGCGAAACCGGCGCGCCGTGGTCCTGGGAATATGGAAACAAAGCCTTCGTGCGATGATCCGATTCCCTTCCGGAGAAGCGCCCATGCAATTCCGTCGTGTTCTTGCGGTCCTGATTTCGTGCGCGCCGGTGGTTGCATTCCCCGCACTGGCGCAGGAAGCGACGCCGGATTGCAGTCATGATCGCGAACGGATGCTGGCGCTGGACGAGCAGGCATTCGATCAGGATCTGTCGAACGGCGGTGGCGGGTGGCGAGCGCTCGACAACCGGCCGGGTTGCACGCGGGTGGCGGCGGATCTGATTCGCGACTACCGCCAGCGCCACGACAACCACGCCAGCATCCTCTACTGGCATGAAGCGCAGCTGCGCGCATCGCTCAATGACTATCCGGCTGCCATTGCCTTGATGCGCCGGTCTCACAAGCCTGCCGAAGCCAACAGTGGCGGCTGGAACGAATATGTCGATGCGTCCATCGCCTTCCTCGAAAAGGATCGTCCGGCGTTGCTCGACGCACGCGAACGCCTGTCGCAGTTGAAGCCGCCGGGAGAGGTCCAACTCGATGAGCAGGGCCGCTTCGAGATCACGCTGGACGACGGACAGAAGTTCAAGATGCGGTGGCCGCCCAACATCGATGTCGTCGATGGCCTGATCCACTGTTTCGACCGCAGTTACGACGAAGCCTACGGAAGCGCATGCCGTCCGGCGCAATGAAGCCGGGCGGCCGTCCGGTTTCCATCCTCCGGTTCGCTCGGCTCCGAACCTGCGCAAGCGCCGGCGGCTGATCGCGCGCGTCGATCGCGCCTTCGCCGCCGTGCTGGAATGCGTTGCTGTCGATGACGCTGACCACGCGGTCGCCATCCACCGGAGGTCGCGTTGGAACGTCATGGCGCGGCCATTGCGCGATACGTCGGCGGGCGCGCTGCGGCAGGGCAGGGGACGCGCTCTATAATGCGCCGTTCCTTTTCTCCGCAGAGTCCCGCCGTGAGCACCTTGCCGCCTTGTCCCCAGTGCAACTCCGAATTCGTCTACGCCGACGGTCCGCTGCTGATCTGTCCGGAGTGCGCGCACGAATGGTCGGCCGACGCGGCGGCGGAGTCGGCGGAAGGCGAGCGCGTGGTCAAGGACTCGGTCGGCAACGTGCTGAAGGATGGTGACACCGTCACCGTGATCAAGGATCTGAAGCTCAAGGGTTCATCGCTCGTGGTCAAGGTCGGCACGAAGGTGCGCAACATCCGCCTCGTCGATGGCGATCACGATATCGACTGCAAGATCGACGGCATCGGCGCCATGGGCCTGAAGTCGGAATTCGTGCGCAAGGCCTGAGCCTCATCGGCGCGGTACGTGCCGCGCCTTACTCGCCGATGTCCTCGTTCCAGACATCCGGATTCTCGCGGATGTAGTCGCCGAGCATCCGGATGCATTCGGCATCGGCCAGATCGATCACGTTGACGCCATTCTCGCGCAGCCAGTCGATGCCGCCGCGGAAGTTCACCGATTCGCCGACCACCACCGTGCCGATGTTGAACTGCCGCACCAGGCCGCTGCAGTACCAGCACGGCGCGAGCGTGGTCACCATGATCGTCTCGCGATAGTTGCGTTGCCGACCCGCCTTGCGGAACGCGTCGGTTTCACCATGCACGGAGGGATCGTCTTCCTGGATGCGGCGGTTGTGTCCACACCCGAGCATGTGCCCATCCCGGTGATACAGCGCCGCGCCGATCGGAATACCGCCCTCGGCCAGGCCCTGCCGTGCTTCGGCCACTGCCGTCCTCAACAGTGCGTGATAGTCGATGCTCATCGGAACCTCGGGAACGGACGGGCCCGCATCCTGACACGCCGGGCGTTGGCGGTCATCTGAACGGAGGCCCGCGTCATGGTATCGACGGCTGCCTTCGCGCAAGATGTCGCCTCCAACGGGGGTAACGCATGTTGCAGCAGATGAAGAGGCCCATCGCCCGGCGTCTTGGCATGGGCGTGCTGGCCGTCGCAGGCATCGTCGGAACCGGCGCAGGCCTGGCCGTTCCATCGCCGGATCCGGTGCAGGGACGGTTGACCCTGCAATGGGGCGACCCGCATCCGGTCGGCATGCTGCAGGCGCAGCCGGCGCCGAAACTGCAGGTCGTGCTGGCCGCCGACGATGGTCGCCTGTATCCGCTTGATGCGGCGCAGTCGCGCCGCGCCGCCGACGACCTGTATGCACTGGCCAACCGACGCGTCGCGGTGGCGTTCGCACCGGGCAAGCGCATGCGTCAGGGGGCGAGGATCGAGCACGTTCCCGATGCGATCATCCCGCTCGATTCGCAGCCACCGGCCAAGGCCGGCGAACTGAAAGGCAACACGCGCTGGGTCACCGTGATGTGCAAGTTCGCCGACATCACCACCGAGCAGAAGAACCTGGCCTTCTTCAACAACCAGTACGGCAACGCGGTGGGACAGCTCGGGCACTACTGGAACGAGGTCTCCTACGGCCAGATCGATCTGGCCGGCAGCACTGCGCATGGGTGGTTCCTGCTGCCGCAACCACGCTCGGCCTACGTGACGACGGTGGACGGCAAGCCCGATGCCGATCTGGCGAAGCTGTCGCAGGACTGCGCCACCGCAGCCGACGCGCAGGTCGATTTCAATGGCGTGCAGGGCGTCAACATGATGTTCAACGGCGATCTCGATGGTTACGCGTGGGGCGGCTCGTCCTGCCCGATCGTGGAGGGCAGCCAACGATGCATGCGCCTGACCTGGAATCCGCCGTGGTCGTTCAACAACCTGGCCCCGCTTGCGCACGAGATGGGACATGGGTACGGCCTGGCGCATTCGGACAATTCGGATGGCGACAGCGATGTCTACGACAATCCGTGGGACGTGATGAGCGACGCCTGGCACAACGCAATGAACGACGGAACGTACGGCGCGCGACCCAAGCACATCAACATGCACCAGCGTGATCGCCTGGGCTGGGTGGACGCGTCGCGCAAGCTGGTCGTTCCCGCCGGAACCGCCGGCATCTGGAAAGTAGACCTGCAGTACGCGTCGCTGGCTGCCGCCGGCGGCCGCCAACTGGTGATGTTGACGATGCCGGCGCAGAACGCGGCGGGTGCGAACCACTACACGCTGGAATCGCGCCAGCGCAGTGGCGACTACGAAGGCGCACTGGCAGGCAACGCGGTCATCATCCATCGGGTGAACGGCACGATGGCGTACAGCCAGGACGCGAGCGTCCCGCCGGCCACTCTGTCCAACAACGAAGGTTCGATGTTCAAGCCGGGCGAAAGCTGGATCGCGCCCGACGGCGCTTACCGCGTGCAGATCGACGCCGCCACGCCGCAGGGTTTCCAGGTGACGATCATGGCCGGGCAATTGACGGGCGGCGATCAGCCAGCGCTGCCGGGCTCCTCGACACGCGTGGCGCCCGCCGCCCAGGCCGCACCGGTTCCCGCGTTCCGCCGCAGCCCGGCCACGCGCCGACCGCCGCGCCTGGACGCGCGCCCGGTGCGCTGATGCGTCGCTTCAGCGCTCGCCGGTGTCGACGCTGACCACCACCGACATGCCGGGCCGCAGGCGTTCGGCCGCTTTCTGTTCCGGTGCGATACCGATCTTCACCGGAATGCGCTGGGCGATCTTCACGTAGTTGCCGGTGGCGTTGTCCGGCGGCAACACGCTGAATTCCGAACCGGCGGCCGGGGAGATTTCCAGCACGGTGCCGCGCAGCCGCATCCCGCCGAGCGCATCGACGGTGAACGTCGCCGGTTGCCCGATGCGGATCGCCGGCATCTGGGTTTCCTTGAAGTTCGCGATGATCCAGATCGTGTCCGGCACCAGCGCCATCAGTTGCGTGCCGGGGGTGACATACGCGCCTTGGCGCACGCCGATCTGGCCCAGCTGGCCCGCGCGCGGCGCGCGGATGCGGGTGTTGTCGAGATTGATCTGCGCCAGCCGCACGGCGGCTTCGGCATTGGCGACAGCGGCTTCGAGCGCGGCATGGTGCACATCGGTGCTGCGCACGGTCTGCTCGGAAACGTCCAGCCCGGCGCGTGCGCGGGTAAGCTCGGCGGCGGCCTGCGCGTCGGCGGCGAATGCGCTGTCGCGATCCTGTTCTGAGATCAGATGGTCGCGCGCGAGTGCGTCGGCGCGCTGCAACGCCGAATGCGTGCGTTGCGCCTGTGCAGCGGTGCTGGCGATCGAGGCGCGGCTCTCGGCGACGCCGGCACGTGCGGTGCGCGACTGCTGCAACCAGTCATCGAGTGCGGCCTGTGCGGACAGCCGTTGCGCCTGCGCCTGCGCGAGTTGTTGCCGATAGATGCGGTCGTCGATCGCCGCGAGCAGATCACCGCGCTTCACCGTCTGGAAATCCTGCACCGGCACATCGGTCACGTAGCCGTTCACCTGCGGGCTGATCAGAGTGAGCTGGCCGCGCACCATTGCGTTCTCGGTGGTCTGCACCGCGCTGCGGAACGGCGGCAGCTGCCAGGCGTACAGCACGATGCACACGCCGGCCAGGGCCAGCAATGCGAAACCCGCCAGGCCCCAGCGGCGCTGGCGACGGCGGCGCCGCGCGGCGGCCTCCTGCGAGGTGGATTCTGCGGTGGGAGTGGGATCGGGGGTCATCGGGACGGTGCGGGTGCAGCGGGGGAAGTCGGGGCGGAAGCGGCCGTCGTGGCGCGCAGGCGCTGCCACAGTACGTCCGCGTAGATCCAGAACAGGGTGAAGATGGCCAGCCATCCGACCAGCAGGAAGACATCGTTGTAGGCCAGCACGTTCGCTTCGCGCGTCACGCCTGCGCCGAGTGCGCGCAGCGCGGCGGCATTGCGCAGGCCCGCATCGCCCAACGAATGCGCATAGGCGCCGGCACCGGCCTGCACGCGCGCGGCGACCTGCGGATCGATCAGCGTCACATGCTCGGCCAACTGGCTGGCATGGAATTTCTCGCGCATCACCTGGAACGTGCCGAGCAGGCTCGAACCGAGCAGCCCGCCGACGTTCTGGGTGATGCCGAACAGGACGACGAAACTGATGAGGTTGCGCGGCTGCGAGAGGATCGAGCCGATGCCGGTGATCATCGCCGGGCCGATGAAGAACGTACTGCCGAACGCGAGCAGCGACTGGCTGAGGTACATCTGTGCCGGCCGCGTCAGGTTGTTCGAACGTGCATCCATGAAAGCGCCGATGGCGATCAGCGCCACCGCGAACATCAGGTGGAACGCGGTGTGCTGCGGGCGGATCGTCATCGCGCTCACCACGATGCCGGCGATGCAGCCCGCCAGCACCCAGGCATACAGCGCATGCATCTGGTCGTTGCCGAGGCCGACGTTCTGCAGGAAGCCGACCGCGCCCACGCTCTGCTCGGACAGGACGATGCGAATCAGCAGAATCGACAGGCCCAGCCGCACCATCGTGCCGCTGGCGAGCCAGCGCGTATTGATCAGCGGGTTCTCGCGGTAGTGCTCGATGGCGACCGCCGCCAGCAGCAGAACGATGGCGACCGCCAGCGTCACGCCGAGCCACGGTGTCTCCGTCCACCACAGAGCGCGGCCCAATGACAGCACCGCGACCAGCGCGGCGGTGCCGCTGGCGAACAGGGCGAACGTGGCGAAGTCCAGCTTCTCGAACACCTTGATGCGATCACCGGGCGGAAGCTTCAGCACCAGCACGCACGCAAGCGCGACGATCGCCAGCCCCAGTTCGAACAGGTAGAGCCCGCGCCATTCGCCGAACTGCAGCAACTCGGTCGAGAAGATGCGCGCCAGCGGCAGGGCCAGCTGGCTCAGGCCGAGCCCGATCACGACCGCCCGCAAGCGAAGCCGGGCGGGAAACGCCTGGATCATGTAGTACAGGCCGAGCGTGCTCAGCGCAGCGCCGACCAGACCGTGAGCGGCACGCACCGCAATCGCCGAGCCCAGATCGTTGACGAACAGGTGCGCGAATGCGATCAACGCATACAGCACGAGGAAGATTTCGGTGAACAGGCGCAAGCCGAACTGCTGGCGGAACTTCACCAGCAACAGGTTGGCCGAGACGTTGGTCATCACGTAGGCCGCCGGCAGCCATGCCATTTCCCACGCATACGCGCCCAGCGTTCCCTGCAGGTTGATCAGGTTGGCGGTGACCAGTGCGTTGCTGAGCCCGCCGGTGAGGGCAACCACGATGCCGACCGCCGCGAACTGGAGGCGGCGGCGCAGCGGATGCAGCGGCGTGGAGGGCGACCCGGGAAAGGTGGGGCGCTCGTGTGGCAGCCATTCGCGGGGGACATCACGGCGGCTCACGGGCGGATCGGCATCCTCTGGAAGACGAATGACAGCCGGCATTGTCCCACGCGTGCGCCGCCGGATCCCCGGCATCGGTGCGATAATCCGTCCCATGAGCGAATCTCCCTACCAGAAAGGCACCACCCATTTCGGCTTCCGCGATGTCGCCGCCAAGGACAAGCAGAAGCTGGTCGGCGAAGTCTTCACCTCGGTCGCGGGCAAATACGATCTGATGAACGATCTGATGAGCCTGGGCATCCATCGGATCTGGAAGCGCTATTTCGTCGGCACCTGCCAGGTGAAGCGCGGTGATCGCGTGCTCGATCTGGCCGGCGGCACCGGCGACATCGCCGCGCTGCTGAAGGAGCGCGTGGGCGAGGTTGGCAGCATCGTGCTCGGCGACATCAATGCCGGCATGCTCTCGGTGGGCCGGGATCGCATGACCAATCGCGGACTCGTGTCGGGCCTCGAATACGTCCAGTGCAATGCCGAAGCATTGCCATTCCCGGACGGGAGTTTCGATCTGGTGACGATCGCGTTCGGCCTGCGCAACGTCACCGACAAGGATGCCGCGCTGCGCGAGATGCACCGCGTCCTGAAGGTGGGCGGGCAGGCGCGCGTGCTGGAGTTCTCCGAAGTGCAGCCGGACTGGTTCAAGCCGGTCTACGACTTCCATTCGTTCAAGGTGTTGCCGCGTCTTGGCCGGCTGTTCGCCAACGATGCCGACAGCTACCAGTACCTGGCGGAGAGCATCCGCAAGCATCCGCCGCAGAACGAACTGAAGGCGATGATGGACGAGGCCGGGTTTGCGCGGACCAGCTTCCGCAACCTCAGCGCGGGCATCGTGGCGGTGCATACCGGCTACCGCGTCTGAGGCCGGCGGGTCGCCATCCGGCCGCGAACGGCCGGATTCGCGTGCCATCCAGGCCACGGCGGCAGCGGCGCGGGGCAGGGTAAACTTGCCGCTTCCCTGTTCGCCGGATCCTGCCGATGCGTGCTGTTCTGCTGTCCCTTTCCTGTGCCGCCGCGCTGGCCGCGGGCTGTTCCAAAGAAGCCGCGCCCGCGCCCGAAGCGCCCGCCGCCCGACCTGCCGCCGCCGTGACGCCCGCCCGCAGCCACGATGAAAGCTCCTTCGCCGAGCCGGAGAAGGTCGTCATCAAGGATCTCGCGCTGGACCTGGCGCTGGACTTTGATCGCAAGCAGCTCGCCGGCACCGCGACCTACACGCTGGAGTGGAAGGACAAGGCCGCGAAGCAGTTGCTGCTCGACACACGCGATCTCGCCATCGAAAAAGTCGAAGGCCAGGACGCTGCCGGCGCCTGGGCGCCGCTGACCTTCACGCTGGAGCCCGCCGTGGCGGTGTTCGGCAGCAAGCTGGTGGTCGAGACGCCCGCGCAGAACGCACACGTGCGCATCACCTACGCCACCTCGCCGCAGGCGTCTGGCCTGCAATGGATGGAACCGTCGATGACGGAAGGCAAGCAGCTGCCTTTCATGTTCAGCCAGTCGCAGGCCATCCACGCCCGCAGCTGGGTGCCGCTGCAGGACACGCCGAGCGTGCGCTTCACCTACGGCGCGCACGTGACCTCGCGCCCGGACGTGATGGTGCTGATGAGCGCGGACAACGATCCCGCCGCTGGGCGTGATGGCGACTACAGCTTCAAGATGCCGCAGCCGATTCCGTCGTATCTGCTCGCGATCGCCGCCGGTGATCTGAGCTTCAAGGCCATTTCCCCGCGCAGCGGCGTGTGGGCCGAGCCGGCGATGGTTGATCGCGCGGTGAAGGAATTCGAGGACACCGAGAAGATGATCGGTGTCGCCGAATCGCTGTACGGGCCGTACCGCTGGGAGCGTTACGACATGCTGGTGCTGCCGCCGTCGTTCCCGTTCGGCGGCATGGAAAACCCGCGCCTCACCTTCGCCACCCCGACCGTGATCGTCGGCGACAAGTCGCTGGTCTCGCTGATCGCGCACGAGCTGGCGCACAGCTGGTCCGGCAACCTGGTGACCAACGCCAGCTGGAAGGACATCTGGTTGAACGAAGGTTTCACCACCTACGTGCAGGACCGCATCACCGAAGCGCTGTACGGCAAGGAGATGGCGGAGATGGAGCGCCAGATCGATCAGAGCGAACTGCTGGCGGAAGTGAAGGACATGGCTCCGGCGGATCAGGCGCTTGCCTTGCCGCCGCTGGCCAGTCGCGACCCCGACGAAGCGCTCAGCCAGGTCGCCTACGTCAAGGGCGCATGGTTCCTGAAGTTCCTCGAAGAGCGCTTCGGACGCGAGATCTTCGATCCGTTCCTGCGCGGCTGGTTCGATGATCACGCGTTCCAGAGTGCGACGACGGACCAGTTCGTTGACTACATGAAGAAGAACCTGCTGCCGAAGAGCCCGACGGCGGTGACCGAAGCCGAGCTCAATGCGTGGCTCAACGAACCGGGCATCCCGAAGTTCGCCGCACGCGCACAGTCGCGCGGCTTCTCCAATACCGACACGGCGCGCATCGCGTGGCTCGGCAGCGGCCAGCTACCCAATCCGCAGGTCACCAACGAGTGGGGCACCCAGCAGTGGGTGAACTTCATCAACGGCATGGGCGAGAAGCTGACGGTTGAACAGATTGCGCAGCTCGACCAGGCCTATCACTTCACCGGCACGCAGAACGGCGAAATCGCGATGCGCTGGTATCCACTGACGATTCGCAGCGGTTACGCCGAAGCGCGTCCGGAAATCGGCAAGTTCATCGAGCGCGTGGGTCGCCGCAAGCTGATCATGCCGATCTACGCCGAACTGGTGAAAACGCCGGACGGTCTCGCCTTCGCGGAGGAAAGCTTCGCGCGCGCCAAGCCAGGCTATCACCCGATCACGACCGGTTCGGTGGAAGCGCTGCTGGCCAAGGCCAAGGCCGGCGAAGCGAAGTAAGCATGCCGCGCAAGCGCCTGTTGCGGATGACGGTCGCCCTCGTGGCGGCCGTTTTCGTTTGCGTGCTGGTCGCGTCGTGGCGCGATCCGATGTGGCTGGTGCACGGCGAGTTCGCGCGGCAGCGCTGGATGGCCGGGTTGTCGCAGCACGAGACCCGCGTCGCGGGACATCGCTGGGTCTACGCCCAGCGTGACGCGGCGGATCCGCGCGCACCAACGCTGGTGATGATCCACGGCTTCACCGGCAGCAAGGAAAACTGGTATCCGCTGGCCGAGTACTTGCGGGATCGCTATCGACTGGTGATTCCGGATCTGCCCGGCTGGGGCGCCAGCGAACGCCGCGCCGGCGAGGACTATGGCTACCTGGCGCAAAGCCGGCGCGTGGCCGCGTTCGTCGAGGCGCTGCGGGCGAAGGACAGTCCGGTCGTACTGATCGGTCATTCGATGGGCGGCGGCATCGTCGCGCTCGCGGCGGCGGATCATCCGGAGTCGATCGCGCGCGTGGGCCTGATCGATGCGGCGGGCGTACGCTTCAGCGACAACGCGTTCGGTCGCGCCGTGCTGGATGGGCGCAACCCGTTCGCGGTGGAGGACGCGGCGTCGTTGCAGCGCTACTTCGACACCGTGTTCCATCGGGCGCAAAGCAAACCCTGGCTTCCCTGGCCGGCCTCGCGCGCGTTCATCGACTGGCGCACGCGGCAGGCGCCGTTCGAGCAGGCGGTGCTGGAGCGCATCGGCCGAAGCACGGAGCGCTTCCTGCCCGGCGAACGCGCCGCAGGCATCGCACAGCCCACGCTGCTGCTGTGGTGCGATGAGGACCGCGTCATCGATCCGAGCGCGCTGGATCTGTATGCCGCGCGCATCCCGCAGGCGCAGCGCGTGCGGTTGCCCGATTGCGGCCACATGTCGATCATGGAGCGTCCGGGCGATGTCGCCGCGGCGGTCGAACAACTGATACGAAACGGAGTGCCCCGATGAATCGAATCCTCGTTCCCCTGGCCAGCGTCGCACTGGGATGCGCGCTGCTGCTGTCCGCGTGCGGTGATCGCGAAGCCGAGCAGCGCGCGGCCGCACAGGCGCAGGCCGCCGCCGATGAAACCGCCGCCGAACAGCTGGCCGGCAAGTTCGAATCGGCAAAGGCCGGCAACGATTGGGACATGGCGCGCATCCACGGCGTGGCGCTGCTGGATCAATATCCGCAGACCGCCGCCGCCAAGCGCATCCAGCCCGAACTGGACGCGATCAAGCTCAAGGCCGAGGGCGCGCGCGAGGAGCGCCGCCTGCAGGCGCTGTGGGACTACGCGCAGGCGCAGGTGAAGGGCGGCGTGCAGCGCAGCGCGGCGATCATGGCGCAGGCACCGGTAGACGTGGACGGCAGTGGCGCCAAGCCGGTGCAACTGGTGTTCCGCGACCATCCGGAATGGAAGCGCAGCAGCTATCTGGTGTTGCAGGCCGGCGATTTCCGCTGTGGTGGCGGCTGCAAGGTCAAGGTCACCGCCGACGGCGCGCCCGCGCGCGCGATGGACGCCTGGCGTCCCGATACCGATGAAGCCATCGCGATGTTCATCACCGATCAGAAAGCGCTGTGGAAGCTGGCCGGCAAGACGAAGCGGCTGGAGATCGAGTTCCCGGTGAAAGCCGGCGGCACGCGCACGGCGGTATTCGAAACCGGCGGGCTGGATGCTTCGCAGATGCCGGGCTGGAACTGACGGATTCGATCATCGCAAGTGCGTGCGCGTCACGCGCTTGCACACCGTTTTAAGCCGGCTTCGCTACCATCGGGCCACTCGCATGCGAAGGATGCGCATGCCGGTTCCCCAGCGGCACGGCCGCGCTCGGAAGTCGACCGCGCCGGGAGACATCCCATGCTCTCCCCACGTCTGCACAGCCTGCTCGATCAGGGCCATGTGCCCTACACGACGATCTCGCATCCGCGCACGATCACCGCGGGTGAAACCGCATCGCAACTGCATGTGGACCGCCATCGCTTCGCCAAGACCGTGATGATCAAGGTCGACGGGCAACTGGCGATGGTGGTGATGCCGGCCGCATACCGCGCCGACTTGAACCGCATCGCCATCGCGCTGGGAGGCGCGACGGTGGAACTGGCCGACGAGGCCGAATTCCGCGATGCGTTTCCGGACTGCGAACCCGGCGCGATGCCGCCGTTCGGGCGACTGTACGGCGTTCCCGTGCATGTCGATTCGCGGCTCACTTCGGGCGAGGAAATCGCCTTCAACGCCGGCAGCCATACCGAGGCACTGCGCATGCCCTATGCGGAATTCGAGCGCCTGGCGAAACCGGAAATCCTGTGGGTGTCGCAGGTGATGTGAAGCGGGACCGGGGCGCTGCACCCCGGCTCCGGGCATCGTCGCTTACAGGGCGTACCCGAACTGCTGCTTGAACTGTTCGTTGAACTCGTCGAAATCGAAGCGCTGGTTCTGCGTGCCCGGATGTTCGACCTTCAGCGCGCCCATCAGGTTGCCCATGCGGCCGATGGTCAGCCAGTCGTAGCCTTTCTCGATGCCGAAGATCAGGCCGGCGCGGAAGGCGTCGCCGCATCCGGTCGGATCGGTGACGCGGCGTTCGTGCGCCGGCGGGATTTCGTAGGTCTTCTCCGGCGTGTGGATCTGCGAGCCGTGCGGGCCGCGCGTGGTGATGTAGGCCTTCACCCGCTTGACGATGTCGGTCTCGCTCCAGCCGGTGCGTTCCTGCAGCAGGTTGGATTCGTAGTCGTTGACGGTGACGTACTGGGCCAGCTCGATGAAGTGGCGCAGCTCCTCGCCGTTGAACAGCGGCATCGCCTGGCCGGGATCGAAGATGAACGGGATGCCGGCTTCGGCGAACTCCGCGGCGTTCTGCAGCATGCCTTCGCGACCGTCCGGACTGACGATGCCGAACGTCACGCCCGGCACGTCCTTCACGTGGTTCTCGTAGCTGCGCATCATTGCGCCGGGATGGAAGGCGGTGATCTGGTTGTTGTCGTGATCCGTGGTGATGAAGGCCTGCGGAGTGAACAGTTCATCGATCACCTTCACCTGGCTCAGGTTGATGTCCTGCTCCTGGAACCATTCGCGATACGGGCCGAAATCCTGGCCCACCGTCGCCATCGGCACCGGATCGCCGCCGAGCAGCTTGAGGTTGTAGGCGATGTTGCCGGCGCAGCCACCGAACTCGCGGCGCATCCGCGGCACCAGGAACGACACGTTCAGGATGTGCACCTTGTCCGGGAGGATGTGGTTCTTGAACTGGTCCGGGAACACCATGATGGTGTCGTAGGCGAGGGAACCACAAATCAGTGCGGACATCGGCAAGGCTCGGGCAGGGCGGCCAGCACAGGCCGGGCGCGTGGTCGGGAACGTCGGAAAGCGGCGGGTGCGGGCGGGTCCGGACGCGCAGGTGCGAAGGTTACCGGCTGGGAGTCGCCCGGGCCAGTCTTGACCGCTTCGCCGCACTGCAGCGGCACGGCTCCGGATCATCGGCGCGCATGCACCCGGAACGCTCGAAACACCGCGGATTCACGAGATTTTTCCTTGCCCGCGCTGGGGCGGATTGCTAGGCTAGCCGACTTCGTTTCGTGCCCAAAAATTCGCCACTTCCGCACGATCCGCCACCAGGACACACCCCCCGATGTTCAAAAAGCTCCGCGGCATGTTCTCCAATGACCTGTCCATCGATCTGGGCACGGCCAACACCCTCATCTATGTGCGCGGGCAGGGGATCGTGCTGAACGAGCCGTCGGTCGTGGCGGTGCGCCAGGATCGCGCCATCGGCGGTTCGCGCTCGGTCGCCGCGGTGGGTGCGGAAGCCAAGCAGATGCTGGGCCGCACGCCGGGCCACATCACCACCATCCGCCCGATGAAGGACGGCGTCATCGCCGACTTCACCTACACCGAGGCGATGCTCAAGTACTTCATCAAGAAGGTGCACAAGTCGCGCGTGCTGCGCCCGAGCCCGCGCGTGCTGGTCTGCGTGCCGGCCGGCTCGACCCAGGTCGAGCGCCGCGCGATCAAGGAATCGGCCGAGGAAGCCGGCGCGCGCGACGTCTACCTGATCGAGGAGCCGATGGCGGCGGCGATTGGCGCCGGCATGCCGGTGACCGAGGCGCGCGGTTCGATGGTCATCGACATCGGCGGCGGCACCACCGAAGTGGCGGTGATCTCGCTGAACGGCATCGTCTACTCGCAATCGGTCCGCATCGGCGGCGATCGCTTCGACGAGTCCATCACCAACTACGTGCGCCGCAACCACGGCATGCTGATTGGCGAAGCCACGGCGGAACGCATCAAGCTGGAAATCGGTTGCGCCTATCCGCAGCCGGAAGTGCAGGAGCTGGAGATTTCCGGCCGCAATCTGGCCGAGGGCGTGCCCAAGGTCATCAAGATCAACTCGAACGAAGTGCTTGAAGCCCTGCACGAGCCGCTGTCCGGCATCGTCAGCGCGGTCAAGCTGGCGCTGGAGCAGACCCCGCCGGAACTGTGCGCCGACGTCGCCGAACGTGGCATCGTGCTGACCGGCGGCGGTGCGCTGCTGCGCGATCTGGACCGCCTCATCTCCGAGGAAACCGGTCTGCACGTGCAGGTCGCCGACGATCCGCTGACCTGCGTGGCCCGCGGCGGCGGACGTGCGCTGGAACTGGTCGACATGCACGGCAACGAGTTCTTCGCGCCGGAATGACGCAGCAGGAACGAGGGGAAGGGGAGCGGCAAATGAGTACAACCCATTGCTCCGCTCCCACCCGCGACGCACTGCCCGTATTCCACTCCTCGTTTCTTCCCCCTCGTTCCTGAGCCCGTGCCTCCCTACGCCGGCCCCCCCATCGCCAGCCGCCCCGGAGAAGTCGCCAGCACGCTGCGCCTGCTGGCCTATCTGGCGTTGGCCATTGCCCTGATCGTGCTCGACCATCGCGGCGGATGGCTGCGGCAGGCGCGCGATCAGGCCGGGCTGGTGGCACAGCCGCTGTGGTGGCTGGCGGGCCTTCCCGGCCAGCTTGGCACGCGGATGAAGGACGACGCGGTCTCCCGGACCCGCCTGATGGAAGAGAACCGCGAGCTGCGCAACCAGTTGCTGATCGCCAACGCGCGCCTGACCCGCCTGAGCACCGCGGCCGCCGACAACGTGCAGCTGCGCGCCCTGCTGGGCGCCGCCGAGACACGCGGCCTCGATGTGCAACTGGCGCCCATCCTGAACATCGATCTGGATCCCACCCGCCAGCGTCTGGTGCTGGGCGCCGGAACCGGCAACGGTGTGCGCGTCGGCCAGCCGGTGATCGATGCGGGCGGCCTGGTCGGCCAGATCATCCGTGTGACGCCGGCCTACTCGACGGTCCTGCTGCTGACCGATCCCGATCACGCGGTGCCGGTGGTGGTGTCGCACAACGGTGTCCGACTGATCGCCTACGGACGCGGGCGCAACGATCTGCTCGAACTCGCCGACATCCCGCTCAACAGCGGGGTGAAGGTCGGCGATGTCGTGGTGACGTCGGGCCTGGGCGGGCGTTTCCCGGCGGGCTTTCCGGTCGGCACGATCACTGCGCTCCGTCCGGATGACAGCCACGCCTTCCTGATTGGCATGGTGCGTCCGGCGGCACAGCTGGATCGTGGCCGCGACGTTCTGCTGCTGCGTTCGGCGGGGGTGCTCCGCGTACCCGGACCGACCGACATGCCGGAGAATCCGGCCGCGACCGATGCTGCCATCCCCGCATCGCGCACACCGGCGACCGTTTCAACGGCGACCGTTCCAACGGCGCCCGGCGGAGTTCCCGCTGCGTCACCGCAGCAGGCAACGCCCGACGCCGCCGTGCCCGTGCCGCCGCAGGACGCCAGCCGATGAGCCGCATGCGCAAGGGCTGGGTCCTGCCGATCAGCTTCGCCGCCGCGTTGCTGCTCGGTCTGTTGCCGCTGCCCGACATGCTGCAACCGCTGCGCCCGTACTGGCTGGCGCTGGTGCTGGCCTACTGGGTGATCGAGACACCCGAACGCGTGAGCCTCGGCTTCGCCTTCGTGCTGGGCGTGATCGCGGATCTGATGTTCAGCAGCGTGCTTGGCGAACAGGCGCTGCGGCTGGTGATCATGACCTTCATCCTCCAGCGCTTCCGCTTGCGGCTGCGCTTCTTCCCGCTGTCGCAGCAGGCGCTGGCGATCGGCGGCCTGCTGCTCAACGACCGCATCGTCGATGCCGCCATCCACTGGATGCTGCGCGAGCCGATGCTGCCCTGGAATTTCTGGTGGGCGCCGCTGCTGGGCATGCTGCTCTGGCCGCTGATCTACATCCTGCTCGACATGCTGCGGCAGGCCCGGCGTGGCTGACGGATGATCCAGCGCCGCCCCAGCAAGAACCCGCATGCGGAGGCCGAGCAGTTCCGCCGTCGCGCGTTGCTGGGCTTCGTCGTCGTGGCGATCGCGCTGATCGGCCTGGCCGGCTGGTACTTCAAGTTGCAGGTGGTCGATCACGCCGAGTACGCCACGCGCTCGGAAGCCAACCGCATCAAGCCGCAGCCGGTCGTGCCGGGGCGCGGCGCGATCTACGACCGCCGCGGACGGCTGCTGGCCGAGAACGTGCCCGCGTTCCGCCTGGACGTCACGCCCGACAAGGCCGGCGATCCGGTTCGTTTGTTGCGCGAGCTGGGCGAAATCATCCATCTGGAGCCGGAAGAAGTGGCACGCTTCGAGGCCACCCGCAAGGCTACGCGCGGCTTCCGGCCGATCACCCTGAAGCTGCGGATCAGCGAAGAGGAAATGGCGCGCTTTGCCGTGGACCGCTGGCGTTTTCCCGGTGTGGAGCTGGTGCCGTACCTGACGCGTCGCTATCCCTACGGTGATCTGTTCGCGCACATCATCGGCTACGTCGGCCGCATCGACGAGCAGGATCTGGAAACCCTGGGCGAAGCCAATGCCGCGTTGACGCACATCGGCAAGACCGGCCTGGAGCGTTTCTACGACGAGTCGCTGCGCGGCAAGGTCGGCTACGAGAAAGTCGAAACCAATGTGGAAGGCCGCGCGCTGCGCGTGCTCGGCCGCGTGCCCGCGGTGGCCGGTACGGATCTGCGGCTCAGCGTGGACCTGGATCTGCAGCGCGCGATGGTGGCCGCATTCGGCGAAAACGAAGGCTCGGCGATCGCCGTGGACCCGCGCACCGGCGAAATCCTCGCCATGGTCAGCCTGCCGAGCTACGACCCGAACCTGTTCGTCAACGGCATTTCCAGCAAGGACTTCAAGGCGCTCAACGAAAACCCGTCGCGCCCGCAGTTCAACCGGCTGGTGCTGGGCGGCGTTGCACCGGGTTCGACGATCAAGCCGCTGATTGCGCTGGCCGGACTGGATTCGGGCGTGCGCCGGCCGGAAGACCGGGTGCTGTCCACCGGTATGTTCTATCTGCCGGGAACGCGCCGGGGCTGGGGCGATTCCAACCGCGGCGGCCACGGCTGGACCGATCTGCGCAAATCGATCGCGCAATCGGTCAACACGTACTACTACCGGCTTGCACTGGATCTCGGCATCGAGCGCTTCGATCAGTACATGGGCGGGTACGGCTTCGGCGCACCCACCGGGATCGATCTGCGCGGTGAAATCGACGGCATCCTGCCTTCGCCCGCGGCGAAGATGAAAAGCCGCCAGGAACGCTGGTACCCCGGCGACACGGTGAACGTGAGCATCGGCCAGGGCGACTGGAAGGTGACGCCGCTGCAACTCGTGCGCGCCATCGCCGGAATCGCCGACGGCCATCTGCGCCAACCCCATCTCGTGCGCGAAACGCGCACCGGTTTCGATGGCGTCTGGGTGCCGGCGACCACCGCGCCGGGACAGCCGATCAGTCCCAACCCGGCGAACGTGCAGGTGGTGCGCGAAGGCATGATGGCGACGATGCAGCCGGGTGGCTCGGGTTATGCGATCGCGCGAGGCGCGCCCTACGTGCTGGCCGGCAAGACCGGGACCGCGCAGGTCGCCAGCCGCCGGGGCACCGCCGCGGTGAACCCGAAAAGCCTGCCGATGCACCTGCGTCATCGTGCGCTGTTCGTCGGTTTCGCACCGGCCGATACGCCGACCATTGCGGTGGCGGTCGCGGTGGAGGGTGGCGGTTACGGCGGCAGTACTGCGGCTCCGATCGCACGCAAGATTCTCGACGCCTACCTGCTCGGCACCATGCCGGAAGCCGAGCCCACCGAGGTCGTGCCCGGCCTGCACGAGACAAGTCCCGCCGCGCCGGGCGCCGATGCGCCCGCGACGCAGCCACCGGCGCCGCTTGCTCCCGCACCGGAGGCACCGCCGACGGCGCCCGTTCGGGGCGCGACTGCGGCCGAAGGCCGTCCGCCCACCCCAGGGAGATCTCCATGACGGAGCTGCTGCGCTGGGCGATCGATCTGCTGCGGCACATCCTGCGCACGCTGGACTGGCCGCTACTGGCCGCGTTGTCGGCATTGATGGCGATTGGCCTGGCCGTGCTGTACAGCGCGGGCGGAGAAGTGCAGGGTACGCGGCTGGTGCTCGCACAAGGCGCGCGCTTCGCGGTGGGCTTGGTGGCGCTGTGGGGACTGTCGCGGGTGTCGCCGGTCCGGCTGCGCGGGTGGACGCCCGGCGTGTTCATGCTGTCGCTGATCCCGCTGCTGCTGGTGCTGTTCATTGGCACCGGCAAGCATGGGCGGCACTGGATCGACCTCAAGCTGTTCTACCTGCAGCCATCGGAACTGCTGAAGATCACGCTGCCGATGATGATGGCGTGGTACCTGCATCGCGAACCGCTGCCGCCGCGCTTCCTCACCGTGATCGTCGCCGGCGTGCTGATCGCCATTCCCACCGGGTTGATCCTGCTGCAGCCGGATTTCGGCACCGGCATGCTGGTGGCCGCGAGCGGTGTGTTCGCCCTGCTGCTGGCGGGCCTGCCCTGGTGGTGGGTCGGCGTCGGCGTAGGCAGCGTGGCCGCAGCCGCGCCGGTGGCATGGTTCTGGTTGCTGCGTCCGTACCAGAAGGACCGCATCCTCACCTTCCTCAATCCCGAGAACGATCCGCTCGGTACCGGCTGGAACATCATCCAGTCCAAGATCGCCATCGGCGGCGGCGGGCTCGCCGGCAAGGGATGGGGACAAGGCTCGCAGGCGCACCTGGACTTCCTGCCCGAACACACCACCGATTTCATCTTCGCCGTCCTGTCCGAGGAATTCGGCTGGATCGGCGTGGCCGTGGTGCTGTCGCTGTACCTGTTCGTGATCGCGCGTTGCCTGTGGATTGCGATCGAGGCGCGCGACACCTATTCGCGCCTGCTCGCCGGGTCGCTCGGCCTGGCGTTCTTCGTCTATGTGATCGTCAACGGCGGAATGATCTCGGGGCTGCTTCCCGTCGTGGGCGTGCCGATGCCGCTGTTGAGCTATGGCGGCACGTCGGCGGTATCGCTGCTTGCGGGATTGGGGCTGGTGATGGCCGCGCGCGCGCATCGGCCCGTGCACGGATATTGAGCCGGAATCAGGCCGCAAATGCCGCGCACGCGAGCGCATGCGGCGAACATTTCCGATTCACGCTGCACCGCAGATGCCGTGCTACCCTCGCGCCGATGATTCGACGCGCCCTTGTCTGCCTGCTGACCTTCGGCCTCGTCGCCTGCGCGACGCCGCCGCAATCCCCGTCTTCGCAAACCACGCATCACGCGCCGCCCGCGCGGCCTGCCGAAACCTCGGTGGAACGCGTCGAGGGCGTGCCGCCTGCTGCGCTCGTGCAGGAAGACTTCGCCACGGCGCGCGCGAACTTCATCCGCGACACCGCCGCCCGCTACGCAATCGATCCGCTCTACATTGATGCCGTGCTGTCGCAGGCGCAGTTCCGCGACGATGTGATCGCGCTGATGTCGCGTCCGGCCGAACGCGTGAAGCCGTGGAGCGAGTACCGACCCAACTTCATCACCGCCGCGCGCATCGATGGTGGTCGCGCCTTCCTCGCCCGCCATCGCGAGGCGCTGGCGCGCGAGGAGCAGGCCTACGGCGTGCCGGCCGAGATCATCGTGGCGATTGTCGGCGTCGAGACCAGCTACGGCGGCTATGTCGGCAAGCATCGCGTGCTCGATGCGCTGTACACGCTGGCGTTCCGCTATCCGCGCAGCGGCAACCCCGAGCGTGCCGCCTACGAACATCGCCGCGAGCAGTTCTTCCGCGACGAGCTGGCCCAGCTCTTCGCACTGGGGCGCGAGGAGAAGCTGGACATCACCTCGCTGATCGGCAGCTACGCGGGCGCGATGGGCATGGGCCAGTTCATGCCGTCCAGCTACCGCGAATTCGCGGTGGACGGCAATGGCGACGGGCGTCGTGATCTGTTCAACGACGTCGACGACATTTTCGCTTCGATCGCCAACTACTTCCGCAAGAAGGGCGGGGAGCGTGGCGGCTGGATCCCCGGTGCGCCGGTGGCCGCGCGCGCCGAACTGCAGGCCGGCTACCCGGAATTCAATCCCGAAACGTGGACGCCGGACTACACGCTGGCGCAGCTTGCCGAACGTGGCTATCGTCCGCTCGAACCGGTGGCGCCCGACGCCAGCGCAACGCTGGTATCGCTGGAAGGCAGTACAGGCAGGCAATACTGGCTGGGCTTCCAGAACTACTACGCGATCACGCGATACAACAATTCCAAGATGTACGCGATGGCGGTGTGGCAGCTGTCGCAGGCGATCGCCGGAAGAGAGATCCCACCCGCATGAAATGGCTTCTGCCCGCGCTGCTCACCCTCGTCCTGGCGGCCTGCAGCACGGCGCCGAAGAAATCCACTCCCCCTCACGCGGGCACATCGCCCTCGACGGGGGGCACTGTCGTCACCGGTGGTGCGAAGGACTGCTCCTTCTATGCGCCCGCGCAGGAAGACCTGTCCAAGCGCGGCAACTACACCGCGGGTGGGCTCTATGCGCCGGGTGTCGCCGATACCACGCCGGATCATCTGCCGGATCTGGACTGCATCCGCGAGCCGGTGGTGAGCAATGAACCGCGTTCGCCCATCGGCAACCGTTCGCCGTACAGCGTGCTGGGCAAGCAGTATCGCGTGATGGATGATGTGGACGGCTATGTCGAGACGGGCACGGCCTCGTACTACGGCAACAAATTCCACGGACGCCGCACCTCCAATCAGGAGGTCTACGACATGTATGCGTTCACGGCGGCGCACAAGACGCTTCCGCTGCCGAGCTTTGCGCGCGTCACCAATCTCGACAACGGCAAATCGGTCGTCGTGCGGGTGAATGATCGCGGCCCGTTCCATGAAGGCCGTGTCATCGATCTGAGCTATGCGGCGGCGGTCAAGCTGGGCATCACCCAGCGCGGCACCGGCCGGGTCGAGGTGCGGGCGGTTACGTCCAATGAAGTGGCGCGCGAGCAACCGCGGACGCAGGCCACGGTGGCCTCCACGTCAACGTCCACGTCCGCGGCCGAGCCCGCGCGCGCGTCCGCGGATCGACAGGCAACACCGCAGCCGGCCGCCAGCGGGATGGACACGCTTGTACGCAAGCTGCCTGCGGTGGATGTATCCAGTCGCGGCACGGCGCAGGCACAAGCCGCCTCGGGTGGACATCGCTATTACGTCGCGGCCAACGCGTCCCAGCCGGCCGACGCCGACCGCTTCGAGGCCTGGATGGAAGAACGCGGCGTACGCATCGCCACCGGCAAGCCGACCCCGATGCCAGCGGCCGCCGATCATTCCGACGAACGGGCCGCCGTGCGACCGGCAACGTCGCAGGATGTGGCCCGCGAAGCTGCGCCGAGGCCCGCCACATCGCAGGCAACCGGCAGTGCGTTGCAGTTGCAGGTCGGCAGTTTCGCCAGTCGCGAGAATGCCGATCGCGCACTCGCGCGCCTGCTTGCGGCGGGCATTGCCGACGCCACCCTGAGTGACGTGCACAGCAATGGCCGCGTGCTCTGGCGTCTGCGCGTGGGTGCTGCAAGCGAAGCGCGTGCCGACGAACTTGCCGGCCGCATCGCCGGGCTCGGCTTCGATCGGCCGCAACGGGTCCGCGAATAAAGCGATGTTTCCGCAGTCGCGGTACTTCCGTGCGCTGCATCTCTCCCTAAAATGTCTTCTTCGTCGAATGGGTCCGCGCCCTTCAGGAGTCCGCATCAAATGAAGTTCCGTTTCGTCCTCGCCGCGCTGGCCACGACCGCCTTCGGTGCGGCCATCGCGCAGAACACGCCCGCACCTGCGCCCGCTCCGGCGGTTGCGGCGACTGAAACCGTCGCCATTCCGCCCGCCCCGAAGCCGGTGGGCACCGCCTGGTTGTTGATGGACTACACCACCGGCCAGGTGCTGGCGGGCGAGAACTACCAGCAGCGCGTCGAGCCGGCGAGCATTACCAAGGTGATGACCTCGTACGTGCTCGCGGCCGAGCAGAAGAACGGCAAGATCCGTCCCGAAGATCAGGTGATGATGACGGAGCGCGCATGGCGCGAAGGCGGCGCGGCGACGGATGGCAGCTACAGCGGCTTCGCGGTGAACAAGACGGCGCCGCTGCTCGACATGGAAAAGGGCATGGCCGTGCAGTCGGGCAACGACGCCGCCATCGCGCTTGCGGAACATGCTGCCGGCAGCCAGGAGGCCTTCGCATCGCTGATGAACACCTATGCCGCGAAGATCGGCATGAAGGGTTCGCACTTCGTCAACGCGCACGGCCTGTCGGCGCCGGAGCACTATTCGACCGCCTACGATCTGGCGCTGCTGGGACGCGCGCTGATTCGCGACTATCCGGAAACCTACGCGTTCAACAAGATCAAGGAATTCACGGTCGGTACCATCACCCAGCCGAACCGCAACCGCCTGCTGTGGCGGGATGGCAGCGTGGACGGCATCAAGACCGGCCACCATTCCGGTGCCGGCTACTGCCTGATGAGTTCGGCCAAGCGCGGCGATCAGCGCCTGATTGCCGTGGTCATGGGTTCCACTTCGGAAGCACAGCGCGCCGACGACAGCCTGGCGCTGTTGAACTGGGGGTTCCGCTTCTATGAGACCCATCGCCTGTTCGAGCCGGGCAAAGTGGTCGCCACCCAGCGCGTGTGGAAAGGCAAGGCCGAACAGGTGCAACTGGGCGTCGCGCAGCCGATGCTGGTCAGCGTGCCGCGCGGTCGCTACGGCGAACTGAAGCCCTCGATGAACGTGCCGAAGACACTGGTCGCGCCGATCGCGAAGGGCCAGGCCATCGGCGACGTGAAGGTCACGCTGGACGGCAAGGTAGTCGCGCAGGCACCGCTGGTCGCGGTGAATGCCGTCGAAGAAGCCGGCTTTTTCAAGCGCCTGTGGGATGCCTTCTGGATGTGGTGGGAATCGGACTGAGCGCGAAAAAAGCCGGCGAAAGCCGGCTTTTTTTATGGGCACGCACGCAACTCAGCCGTTTCCGACGACCTGTCCGCGCAATACGGCCTGCACCTTCAGCGCCAGCTGTTCGATGGTGAACGGTTTCGGCAGGAACGCGACGCCGGCATCCAGTACGCCGTTGTGGACGACGGCATTGCGGGTGTAGCCGGTCGTGTACAGCACCTTCAGTTCCGGCCGCAGCGCCACGGCCTTGTCGGCCAGCACGCGCCCGTTGGTTCCGGGCATGACGATGTCGGTCAGCAGCAGGTCGATGCGCGGTTGCACCGACAGATGTTCCCACGCCTGCTGCGCATCGGCCGCGTGCACCACGGTGTAGCCCAGTTCGCGCAGCGCCTCCACGGTCATCTGCCGCACGGCGGCTTCGTCCTCCACCACCAGGACCACCTCGCCGGCCCGGCTGGACGGTGGGGGCGTGACCGGCGTTCCGGCCACCGCTGACAGCGCCGCGGGTTGCGAGACGTATCGCGGCAGGTAGATCTTCACCGTGGTGCCCTGGTCGACTTCCGAATAGATCTTCACGTGCCCGGAAGATTGCTTGACGAAACCGTACACCTGGCTGAGCCCGAGTCCCGTACCCTTGCCGACGCCCTTGGTCGTGTAGAACGGGTCGAACGCGCGCTCGATCACCTCCGGCGGCATGCCGTGGCCGGTGTCACTGACGCAGATCAGCACGTACTGGCCCTCTTCGACATCGTCGTGCTGCCGTACGTAGCGGAAATCCAGTTCGGCGTTCGCGGTTTCGATCGTCAGCCTGCCGCCCTCGGGCATGGCGTCGCGCGCATTCACCGCCAGGTTGAGCAGGCAATGCTCCAGTTGCGCGGGGTCGACGAAGGCCTGCCAGAGTCCGCCTGCAAGCACGCATTCCAGGCGGAACTGCTCGCCAATCGTCCGCCTGAGCATGTCGGACATGTCGCTGACCAGCCGGTTGGCGTCCACCGCCTGCGGCGCCAGCGCCTGCTGTCGCGAGAACGCGAGCAGGCGCGCGGTGAGCAGGCTCGCACGTTGCGCGCCCTGGGCGGCGTTTTCCAGATTGGTGGCGAGCTTGGGATGTTCGCTGCCATTCAATCGCCGCTGCGCCATGTCCAGCGAACCGATGATGATCGCCAGCATGTTGTTGAAGTCGTGCGCGATGCCGCCGGTCAACTGCCCCAGTGAGTCCATCTTCTGCAGTTGCCGCACCTGACCCTGCGCGGTGTTGCGTGCCTTCATTTCGGCTTCGAGGGCCGCGGTGCGTTCGGCGACACGGCACTCGAGTTCGCGATTCAGTTCGCGCAGCGCGGCGTCGCTCTGCAACTGGCGCTCGTACGCGAGAAACAGGCCATGCACGAGCGCGAGAACCAGGCTCGCCGAGCCCCAGTAGAAGAACATCGCGATCCAGCCGCTTGGCCATTCCAGTGCCAGCGAGTCGCCGGGCGGGATGAAGAAGTACTGGCAAAGCAGGCCCGACAGCAGCGCGGTCATCACGCCCGCGCCAAATCCGCCCAAGAACACGGTGATGAGCACGGCCAGCAGCGACACCAGGAATGGCGAGCCCAGCAGCGCATCGCCAATCTGGAAACGTGCCCACACCGCCAGCACCGTGAGTACCAGCCCGAGCAGATAGCCGTGCCAGCGGCGGGCCTGGAACGCGCGGGCCATTTCGAGAATCCGCATTCTATGTTCCTGCCAGGCGATCGGGAGACCGGCTTCACATCACGAGAACATCTGCCGCGCGTACTGTATCGCGCAGGGGATTCAGGCGCATCCTGCGCGCGGCGTCCCGCCGCCACGCATTCGCGAACCGCGCTCGGTGCAGGGAGGTTGTATGGAATCGTTGCTTGCAGGCAAGAACGTCCTCGTCGTCGAGGACGAAGCACTTGTCGCCGAACTCGTCGTCGACATCGCCGACGACATGGGAGCGCAGGCAGTGAAGATCGCCACGCACGTGGAACAGGCGCTGGCCTGTATCGCCAACAGTGCGTGGGACCTGGCGATCCTCGACCACAACCTCAACGGCACGCCGTCATGGCCGGTCGCCGAAGCGCTCAAACGGCGCGGCATTCCCTATCTGGTGGTCAGCGGTTACGGCGGCGAGATCCGCGTGGACGCATCGACGGTGCTGCTCGCCAAACCCTACAACGTGGCGGATTTCGTCGCAGCTATCCGCACCGTGACCTCACCGGCGATGTCGACGCCGGCGCCGCATCTCCCGCGCGCCGCGCACTGATAGTCCGCATCAATGCTTCATTCGGCGGCGATGTGGATGCCGTCGTCTTCGCGTGCGGGTGGCCGGCCGATGCGAAGATTCTGCTGGCGGCACAGATCCATATCCCGATAGATCATCGAGCGGCCGGTGCGGAAATCGATCCGTACGTCACGCCGGCATGCGGATGCGTCGATGGCCAGCGTCGTCGAGTCGCCACCGCCGCGCAGCGGTGCGTTCAATTCAAGTGGCTGGAAACGGCGCTCGCCGGGCAGCGCGATCGACAGACCGATGACGCTGTCGTGCGCGCGGTTGATCACATGCAGCGTGCGCGTGGTGGGTGGAGCGGCGTAGGCGGAACAGGCGGCGGTCAACACGCCCACGGCAGCGGCGAAGCGAATGGCAAGCATGGCAGGTCTCCGGACAGGTCGGGCGGCACGCACCGTGCGCGCCGTGCGCCTGCATCACGCCGCCGCCGCCGAGGGACGGCAAGCGTTCCGGGACGAATCGTCGATCGCCGCTGACCAGTCGTAGCCAGGCGCTTTCCGTCTTTCCATCGTCAAGCGCGCTGCTTAGCATGCGGGCATTCCCGCAGGCGACGACGATGACCATCCGGTTGGGCAACATCGAAATGGGCTGGGGCCGATATCTCGGCCTCTGGACCGCCGTGGCGTTGCTGTTCGCGATGCAGGGATTCCTGCAGGACGCCTTGCTCGGTCGCGAGGTGTGGTCGCTCGTCGACTACCTGCGCTGGTCGATGGTGCAGTGGTACACGTGGGCAGCCCTGGCGCCGTGGGTATTCCGCATCGCGCAACGGCATCCGGTAACGCCGCCGCTGCGGCTGGCCTCCCTGGCCGTTCCCATCCTCGCGGGCATCGGCATCACCTGGCTGGCCTTGATCATCGGTGCGCTGGTGTCTTCTTTGTTCGAGCCGTCATCGTTCGGCGAACAATTGCTGCACTTCGTCGGCCGCCATTTCGCGGTGGGCATGCTGACGTATGCCGCGCTGTTCGCGCTTCAGCATGCGCTGCATTACCAGGCCGAACAGGCGCGTCGCGAACTGGAGGCCAGCCAGCTTGCCACGGAATTGGCGAAGTCCCGCCTGCAGGTGTTGAAGACGCAACTGCAGCCGCACTTCCTGTTCAATACCTTGCACGCGATCATCACGCTGCTGGACGAGGACACCTTGTCGGCGGAAGACATGCTGCTGCGCCTGAGCGAATTGCTGCGCGCGTTCCTGGAAGACTATGACGGTCAGGAAATCAGCCTGCGCCGCGAACTGGAATTGCTGGAGCTCTACCTCGGCATCCAGCGCCACCGTTATGGCGAACGCCTGCAGACGCGCATCTATGTCGAGCCGGGCGCGCTCGATTCCGCCGTGCCCAGCCTGCTGCTGCAACCCCTGGTCGAGAACGCGATCCGCCACGGCATCGGCCGGCGCGTCGGATCCGATCGCATCGAAGTGGAGGTGAGGCGCGATGGCGATACGCTCTGCATCGACGTGCGCAACGACAACAGTGAGCTGGACGCGCCGGCCGCGGGGGGACATGGCATCGGGCTGTCGAACACCCGGCTTCGACTGCGCGAACTCTACGGCGAACAGGCCGGACTGCGCCTGGACGCCATCTATCCGCGCGGCGTGGCCTGCCGCATCCGCCTGCCGTTCCGGGCGATGGAGGCCGTCGATGACGATGCACCGGAACATGTGCCGGCATGAGCCTGTCCGTACTGGTCGCCGATGACGAACCCATCGCGCGCCGCGCGATTGTCCGCCTGCTCCAGGAGGACGCGGACATCGGCGCCATCCGGGAGTGTTCGGACGGCGTTACCGCGGTGGCGACGATCCGCACCGAATCGCCCGATCTGGTGTTCCTCGACATACAGATGCCGGCGATGACCGGCATCGACGTGGTGTCGAACGTCGGCGCGCAACGGATGCCGGCGACGATTTTCGTCACTGCCTACGAGCAGTACGCCGTGCGCGCGTTCGAAACCAACGCGGTCGACTATCTGGTCAAGCCCTTCAGCCGCGAACGGTTCGCCGACACATTGCGCCGGGCGAAAGCGCGTATCGCCGCCACGCGGACCGGCGGTGCTCTTGACGCCGCGCGCATCCTCCACGCGCTGCAGGCCATGCAGCAGCGCGATGCCTACGCCGAGCGGATCGCCGTGCGCGAAGACGAGAGCGTCAGGTTCGTGCCGGTGGACGACATCGTGTGGGTCCGCGCCAACCGCAACACCGTGCAGATCCATCTGGCCGATCGCTGTCACGAATTGCGCGAGACGATGACCGCGCTGGCCGAGCGGCTGGACCCCCGGAAGTTCGCCCGCATCCACCGCTCGGCGATTATCAACGTGCGCCGGGTGAAGACGATCCATCCCTGGTTCAACGGCCACCACGTGGTGACGATGGACACCGGCCAGCAACTGCGCATGAGCCGCTACCAGCACGAGGCTTTCATCCGCCTGATGGGCAACGGCAAGGCGTGAACATGCGGATGGAACGGCGCGCGTGATTCACCGCAGGCTGAAGCCAATCACCGCCACCGCCACGACGGCCAGAGCGATACCCGCGAGGTTGATGCGACTGGGGCGCTCGCCGAATCCGATCATGCCGACCAGCGTGCCGAGCACCACGACACCCAGGTTCATCGTGGCGAACACGACCGACGGGTCGTCCGGCAATGCGCGGTGCGCCTTCACGTAGAAGAGGATGTTGCCGAAGTTGCTCGCCCCGACCAGTACGCCGGCGTACAGCGTGCGCACGTCGAACGATGCGCGCGTCACGAGCACGCGGCGGATTTCAATCGCCGCCATGATGACCAGCGCGCCGAGGAAGGCGATCACCAGTGATGCCGCGAACGGCGTGCCGTCCATTGCGATGCGCTTGAGCAGGATGTCGACGCTGGCGTAACCGAGCAGGACGATCAACGGCAGCATCCACGCCGCTGGACTTTGCGAAGAAGCGTCGCCGTTGTCCGGCCGGCTGACGATGCAGAGGATGGCGATCAGCCCGATCGCGAGCCCGGCCAGCTTGAGCAGGCCGAGCGTGTCACCGAACCACAGGAACGCGGCGGCCAGCGAGACCACCAGCGAAAGCCGTTGCGCCACATCGGTGCGGGCGATGCCGGCCGCGCGCACCGACGCGGCCATCGCCAGGAAAATGCTGGGCAGCAGCGCGGCAAGCAGGATCAGTGCAAGCCAGGGCGTGCCGGGATCGCGCAGCCGCGCCAGGGGGGGATCCAGCAGGCACAGGCCGAGGATCACGGCCACGACATAATTCCAGAGCACGATGGGCGGCATGGGCAGGCCGCGGCGTTGCGCCAGCTTGAGCAGCACGGACACCAGGACGCTGCACAGCACGCTGAATATGAGAGGGATCATCGGCGCATTGTGGCAAAGTACGCGGCAGGGGTGTCCTGTTGTCGTTGCCGGTCGGGCTGACCGCGAGGTGAGCGTGCCGCGGGCCACCCTGGCCGCACTGCATGCCGAACCGCGTTGATTCGGATATGGCGTGTGTGCGTCGGGATTCGTGCGGATGTTCGCCGCGCATGCAGCGCATCCGCCAGGTCAATCAATCAAAGGATCGAACGCAATGAAGAAGACGATGACGCGGGCCCTGCCCGTGACCGCGATGCTGCTGGGCACGATGGCGATTGCGCCGGGCGTGCTGGCCGCGTCCGCACAGGACACCCGCAAGCAGCAGACTGCAGCCATTCCCACCTGCGCCAAGCCGCTGGGCACCATCTCGGTGATCGAGCCGGAAGACGCGGTCAACTGGTGGAGCGGCCAGCAGCTGCCCGCGCCGTCCAAGCTGATCAAGGTGTTCGTCAACAAGTCGCGCTGCTTCACGCTGGTCGATCGTGGCGCCGGTCTGGATGCGGCAATGGGCGAGCGCGATCTCGCTGCGTCGGGTGAACTGCGCAATCGCTCCAACATCGGCAAGGGCCAGATCAAGGCCGCCGACTACGTGCTGATTCCGGACCTGATCTCGCAGAACAGCAACGCCGGCGGCAATGCCGTCACCGGCCTGCTCGGTGGCCTGATCGGCGGCGACGTCGGCGCCGTCGTGGGCGGCCTGAACTTCAAGAAGAAGACGGCGGACGTCGTGCTGACGGTCACCGACGTGCGCTCGTCCGAACAGGTCGCGATGGCCGAGGGCAGTGCCAAGAAGACGGACATCGGCTGGGGCGCGAGCGGCTCGGTGTTCGGCGGCAGCGGCATCGGCGCAGCTGGCGTGAGCGGCTACGCCAACACCGAGATCGGCCAGGTGATCACGCTGGCGTACCTGCAGGCGTACACGGATCTGGTGGGCCAGCTCGGCGGTGTGTCCGGCAATGCCTCGGCAACCAATGCGCAGCAGGCGGTCGAGATGACCAAGCCGGGCCGCCTGTTCGCCAATGCCAAGGGCACCGGCAAGGCCGTGCGCGATCTCGAGCCGGGCATGCTGCTGTACCCCACGGGCGAGAAGGACGGAATGATGTGGGAAGTGGAAGATGAACTCGGCAACAAGGGCTGGGTGTCTTCGAGCCTGGTGAAGCTGGCGCGCTGATCCACGCCGCATCACCCGCACCGGAGGCCGCGGCATGTCCGCGGCCTTCTTCGTTCCGGGACCGCGCTTGGTTTTCACGGCATCGGACCCAATAATCCGCGCATGGAAATCAAGTCCGACAACCCTGAACACGGCTTCCAGTTCCCCGGCACGTTCCAGCTCAGCGCCATGGGCACCGCGGGCGCCGGCCTGGAAACCGAATTGCCGCAACTGCTGACGAAGGCCGGCATCGAAGTCGTGCATGAAGACATCGGCTGGAAGCATTCGTCCAACGGCAAGTATGTCTCCGTGCGCATCGCGTTCCGTGCGGAAACGCGCGAGCAGTACGACGCCGCCCACGAAGCGCTGCGCGGGCATCCCGAAGTCAAATGGACGCTGTGAACGGCACGGCGATCGTCCGCGAACTGGGACGCCAGCCCTATGAACCGGTGTGGCGCGCCATGCAGCGCTTCACCGATGCGCGCGATGCAGGCACGCCCGACGAGTTGTGGCTGGTCGAACACGATCCGGTGTTCACGCTGGGCCAGGCCGGCAAGCCCGAACACGTGCTGGCCCCGGGTGACATCCCGGTGGTGCAGGTCGATCGCGGCGGCCAGGTCACGTATCACGGGCCGGGGCAGATCGTGGCGTATCCGCTTTTCGATCTGCCGCGCATGAAGGTCGGTGTGCGCGAATACGTCTGCCGGATCGAGCAGGCGATGATTGACACCTGCGGCGAATGGAACATCCAGGCCGAGCGCAAGTCCGGCGCCCCCGGCGTGTACGTGGCGGGCGCCAAGATCGGCGCGCTCGGCATCCGCGTGCGCCACGGCCGCACCTTCCACGGGCTGGCCTTCAACATCACCATGGATCTGTCGCCCTGGCATCGCATCAATCCCTGCGGCTACCAGGGACTGGAAGTCACCACGCTGGCCGATCTCGGCGGACCGTCCGGAATGGAACAGGTCAAGCCGGTGCTGCTGGAGAAGCTGTCGGCGCAGTTCGGCCTGCAGCTTCAGCGTGACGGGCAACTGCCGGATCTGTCGCGCGCGGCGTAAGCACCGTCAGCGGCCTTCGCGCCGTGGGCTCATGCCACAATCGCGGGCATGCATGCCCTCGCCTTGGAAGATGATCCCGAACTGCTGGCGCTGATCGAACGCGGCCTTGCGCGACTGCGCGAGAGTGCGCCGTCTTCGGCGGCATTGCTTGAAAATCCTGCGCATGCGTCACGCGTCTCGCGCGTACTGGCGGCCAGCGATCTGGCGCTGGAAACACTGCGCCGGCAGCCCGAGCTTCTGGAACGCTTGCTGCACGATGACGGCGCGGCCGGTGCGCCACGGCCCGAACTGCAGGCGGGCCAATCCGCACGCTGGCAGGAACAGTTGCGGCGGTATCGCACGGCGGAATCGACCCGCCTGATCTGGCGCGATGTGCATGGCCTGGACGATGTCGATGCAACGCTGGCCGGCAGCACGCGACTGGCCGAACAGTGCCTGCAATCGGGACTTGCCGCCCTGGAAGAAGAGTTCGCCCAGCGACATGGCCGAGTGCGCGCCGCCGATGGCAGCGAGCAGCGGCTGGTCGTGTTCGGATTGGGCAAGCTCGGCGGCGGCGAGCTCAATTTCTCTTCCGATGTGGATCTCGTCTATGCGTTCCCGCAGAACGGCGAGTCCGACGGCCCGCGTCCGCTCGCGGCGGAGGACTACTTCGCGCGCCTGGGCCAACGATTGGCGAAACTGCTCGACGAACCCACCGTGGATGGCTTCTGCCATCGTGTCGATCTGCGCCTGCGTCCGTTCGGCAATGCCGGGCGCGTGGCGTTGTCGTTCGCCGGCATGGATCACTATTTCCAGCGCGAAGGCCGCGACTGGGAGCGCTATGCCTGGCTGAAGGCGCGTGCCGTCGCCGGCGACATCGAAGCGGGCGAGCGCTGGCTGGAATCACTGCGCCCGTTCGTCTATCGCCGTTACCTGGACTACACGGCCCTCGACGGCCTGCGCGAGATGAAGGCCGCGATTGCGGCGGAAGTCGCGCGGCGCGAACTGGCCGAGGACATCAAGCGCGGCCCCGGTGGAATCCGCGAAATCGAATTCCTCGTACAGGCGTTGCAATTGATTCGCGGCGGCCGCGAACCTTCGCTGCGCGAACGCCGCCTGATGCCGGCGCTGCGCGCCCTGGTCGCCGCGCGCCAGGTGGGTGCCGAAGAAGGCAACGCGCTGGGTCAGGCATACCGCCATCTGCGCCGCCTGGAAAACCGCCTGCAGATGCTGCGCGATGCGCAGACCCATGAACTTCCGGAAGCCGCGCTGGATCGCAAGCGCATCGCGATGACGCTCGACTATCCGGACTGGCCGGCGCTGTACAACGCGCTGGACGTCCAGCGCGGCCGCGTGTCGCAGGAGTTTGCGGCGTTGCTCGCTCCGCGGCGCGGCGATGTCGCGCCGGGCGCATTGTCGAGCTACTGGCGCGCCCTGCCCGAAGAAGGCGACGCCAGTGTGCTGGCCGAGGCCGGCTTCATCGATGCATCCAGCGCCGACGGCGTCCTGCGCGATTTCGCACGTTCGACCGGCGTGCGCAGCCTGTCCGATGGATCGCGTGCGCGGCTGGATCGCCTGGTGCCCGCGCTGCTTGATGCCGCATCGCATTCCGCGCAACCGCAGGCGGCGCTGGTGCGGGTGCTGGCGCTGTTGCAGGCGATCCTGCGGCGCGCCAGCTATCTCGCGCTGCTGGACGAGCAACCGAGCGCGCTGGCGCGGCTGGTGAACGTGCTCTCACGCTCAGCATGGTTGGCGGATCGCATCGCGCACTATCCGTTGCTGCTCGATGAACTGCTCGATGCGCGCGTACTCGGACCGTTGCCGGATCGGCAGAGCCTGCAACTGGAATGCGCGGCGCCCGCCGGCGATCACGATCCGGAAGCTGCCCTGCGTGAACTCAATGAGCGCAGGCTGGCGTTGAGTTTCCGCATCGCGCTCGCGGCGCTGGATCAGCGGCAACCGGCTCGCGACAGTACGCGGCAACTGGCGTGGTTGGCCGATGGTGTCGTGCGCGCGGTGCTGGCGATGGCCGAACACGAAGTCGTCAGTGCGCATGGACGCGTTCCGCACGGGCGATTCCTGGTGGTCGGATACGGCAGTCTGGGCGGCGAGGAACTCGGCTTCGGATCCGATCTGGATCTCGTGTTCCTGTTCGACGCGCCGGCGGATGCGGTGTCGGACGGTGCGCGGCCGCTCGAAGCCGGTCGCTGGTATGCGCGGCTGGCGCAGAAGATTGTGGCCTTGCTCGGTGCGGAAACCGGCGCGGGCCGCTTGTATGAAGTCGATGTGCGGTTACGCCCGGATGGCGCGAAAGGACTGCTCGTATCCGCGTTGCCGAGCTATCGCGAATATCAGCGCGAACGTGCCTGGACATGGGAACACCAGGCATTGGTGCGTGCCCGCGCGATTGCCGGCGATGCCGGACTGGCGCAGGATTTCGAGGACATCCGCGACGCCACGCTGTCGCGCGCGCGGGATCCGCAACGCCTGCGCGACGATGTCGTGAGCATGCGGCGGCGCATGCGCGCGGAACTGGATCGCAGCGACGCCGCGCGCTTCGATCTGAAGCAGGGCGAAGGCGGACTGGTTGATCTGGAATTCCTGCTCCAGTACCGGGTGCTGCGGGAGTCGGCGGTGGCGCCTGCCCTGGTGACGCCGCGCAACACCGCCTCGCTGATCGCCGCATTGCAGGCGAGTGGACGCATCGATGACGTCACCGCGCAGGCGCTGCTGCAGGCGCATTCGATATTCCTCGAAGATGGCCTGGCCTGCACGCTGGATCGCCGGCCGCGGCTGGTGCCGGAAAGCGCCGCCATTGCCGCTGCGCGCGCCGACGTGCGCGCGGTGCTGGCCGCGCACGATCTCGATTTCGATGGAGAGGCGGCCGGCGCATCGGATTGAGGCTGGCGCTCCGCGCGCGGTTCGTCAGGCCGAACCGGCTTGCAGCAGCCACGGGCGAAGCAGCGCCGCGACGCGTTCCGATTCGCGCAAGGGTTCGCCGGAGAACGGCTGGAAATCCGCATCGCCTTCGAACGCCAGAAGGCGACGGATGTCGAGGAGTTCGTCCAGGAAACGGCGCGGCCGGCCGCGAACCTGCTGCAATCCGTACACGCGAACCGGAGCACGCGTCGCGCAGGCTTCGGACACCATGTTGACGGAATCGCCGGTGCAGACGATGCGATCGGCCCACGCCAGCAGTCCGGCATATGGATTCGCGCCGTCGGCTTCGTCGATCCAGACAAGGCCCGCGGATCCGGCGTAACGCTCGCGCAAGGCAATGCGCACGCGCTCACTGGTGCGGCGTGAAGCGGTGATCATCAGGCTGCCGCCATCCCGGGCGATCAGATCATCCAGCCGTGCGGCCAGCGCAAGGAAATCCTCGCGCTCGAAGGCGGCATGCGCGCTGTCGCCGCCGATCAGGATCGCCGTACGTGGGCCGGGCAGGGTCCCCAACGCGGGAAACCGTGCGCGTGCTGCGTCCAGCCAGACGTCGCTGATCGGATTGAGGCTGCCGAGGATCGTGAGCACGTTTTCGCCACGCAGCCGATCATGCGCGGGCACGATGACGCGAT
Source organism: Pseudomonadota bacterium (assembly GCA_023419315.1). Taxonomy (GTDB): domain Bacteria; phylum Pseudomonadota; class Gammaproteobacteria; order Xanthomonadales; family Xanthomonadaceae; genus Pseudoxanthomonas_A. Next base: position 77,028 of record JAEZYE010000052.1, on the reverse strand, counting down.
CCCAGTGACGCGGGTCCAAGCGCGGGTCGAGGATCTGCACGACGCGGCTGCCATGGTCGCGCAGTACGCGCGTCGCCAGCGCCGCCTGTCGCCCGCAACCGATCGCCAGTGCGGGGGCATGGGTCAAAGACGAGGCGAACGCATCACCGAAGGCGTGCGCGGCCCCCGGAAGGCGGCGCGGAGCGAGCCACTGCCAGGGCGCGCGCGGCTGCAGTGCAACCGACCCGGCATCCATCAGGCCCAGCGCGTGCGCCAGCGCTTCGGCCTGGCGCACGTTGCCGGCATGGCCGTCGGTGACGGTCCACGTCCGCATGGAAACCGCGGATCCGGCGGGCGTTTGTTCCATTGGTTAAAACAATCCGTTCCGGGACAGCCGGATGTTGCCAAAGTCGAGACACTCTACACTGCCCGCCGAACGATTCGCAGCGCCTCGCGGATCGTCTTCTTTCCAGTGCAGACCTCCCGTTGACGGAGCCTGCCGTACGAATGCCCATCCCTCCAGGAGAGTTCCCATGCGCAAGACCCTGCTTGTTGCCGCCCTGCTGGCGTTTGCCGGCTCCGCTTTCGCTGCACCGGTCACCTACAAGATCGATGCCGGCCACACCACGGTGATCGCCCAGTGGAACCACTTCGGTTTCTCGAACCCCAGTGCGAACTTCGGCCAGGCCGATGGCGTGATCGTGTACGACGCCGACAACATCCCGGCATCGCGCGTGGACGTGAAGCTGCCGCTGTCCGGCCTCAACAGCTTCGTGCCGGCGTTCGATGAACACCTGCGCAGCGCCGATTTCTTTGACGCGGAAAAATTCCCGGCCGCGACCTTCACCAGCACGAAGGTGGAAGCGGCGGGCGAAGGCAAGCTGAAGGTCACAGGCAACCTGACCATCAAGGACGTCACGCGTCCGGTCGTGCTGGACGTCACGTTGAACAAGGTCGGCGAGCAGCCGATGGCCAAGCGTCCGGCGATCGGCTTCGACGCCACCACCACGATCAAGCGTTCGGAATTCGGCGTCGGCAAGTACGCGCCCGCCGTCAGCGACGAAGTGACCCTGCGCATCACCACGGAAGCCGTGGTGCCGAAGGCACAGTAAAACGCATCCGCGGAGCAGCCCCTCCCCCGAACCGCTCCGCATCCCCCGCGCCGTCCTGGTTTTCAGGACGGCGTTTTTTTGTGTCCGCATGGTGCAGCGGACGGCCACGGGCCAGGTGGTAGACTGCCGGCCTGTTTCCGCTGACTGTTCCGCCGCCATGAGCCAGACCGCCACCGCGCCCGCCAACGCCGAGAAGCGCTACACCGTGCATCGCGCCGACCTGCCGTTGAGCTGCCCGCTGCCGTCGATGGCGCTGTGGAACTCGCATCCGCGCGTGTACCTGCCGATCGAAGACGCCGCGGGCGGCGAGGTGCAGTGCCCGTATTGCGGCTCGCATTTCGTATTGGCCGACTGACGTCCTCCGGACGGCCGTGTCCGGTCTGACCGTCGTCCAGCTGCTGCCGGCGCTCGAATCCGGTGGCGTCGAGCGCTCCACGCTGGAGATTGCCGAAGCACTCGTCCGTGCCGGTCATCGCGCCATCGTCGTGTCGGTCGGCGGACGTCTTGTACCGGCGCTGCAGAAGTCCGGCGCCGAACACATCACGCTCGATATCGGCCGCAAGTCGCTGCTGACACTGCGCCACATCCGCACGCTGCGGGATCTGTTCCTTCGCGAGGGCGCCGACATCGTCCACGCCCGTTCGCGGCTGCCGGCCTGGCTGGGCTGGAAAGCGGTCGGCGGTATCGCTGCGGCGCGACGCCCGCGCTTCATCACCACGGTGCATGGGCTCAATTCGCCGGGCCACTACAGCGCGATCATGACCCGCGGTGAACGCGTGATCTGCGTATCGGAAAGCGTGCGCCAATACGTACTGGCCCACTATCCGCGGACCGATCCGGCCAGGCTGCGCGTCATCCCGCGCGGCATCGATCCATCGCAGTTCCCGCGTCGGGCGGCGCCGGATCCGGAGATGCGCGCGAAATTCGCCGCGGAGCATCCGGCCCTGCGCGGCAGCGGTCCGCTGCTGCTGCTACCGGGCCGCGGCACCCGTCTGAAGGGGCATGCGTCCGCGCTCGCGCTGCTCGGCAACCTGCGCGATGCCGGCGTCGATGCGCGCCTGTGGATGCCCGGCGCACGTGAAGCAGGCCGCGAGCAGTACCTCGCGGATCTCGAAAACGAGGCGCACCTGGGTGGATTCGGCGAAGCCCTGGCGATCACGCCCCCGACTTCGCGCATCGCCGATGCCTATGCCGCCGCCGATGTGGTGCTGCAGCTGTCACGCAAGCCCGAGGCATTCGGGCGGACCGTAATCGAGGCGCTTTCAGTGGGGCGGCCGGTGGTGGGCTGGGCGCATGGCGGCGTGGGCGAACTGCTGCGCGAACTGCAACCGCGTGGCGCGGTGCCCTGTTTCGACGAGGGTGCGCTGCTGGCGGCGACGCGTTCGCTGCTGGCCGATCCGCCGCCGCCATTGACGACCATGCCCGCGATGTACACCCTGCGTGCGATGCAGGAAGCAACGCTGGCCACCTATCTCGAACTTGCCCATGCCTGACGCCACCCCACTGCGGACCTCTCCCGAGGCTTTGTCCTACGGATGGCGCTGGGCGCCGGCCTGGGTGCTGACCTTCGTGGTGTTGTGGCCCGCGCCCGGCTACGCGGAAGGCGTGATGGTGCTGGGCGCTCTGGCCGCGATCATCCGGCTGCTGCTGTCGCGTTTCCGCGGCGGCACGCGCTTGCTCAGCGGCCCGGCATGGGCGCTGACCAGCGTGATGTTCTTCGCGTACTGGGCACCGGAGCTGATTTCTTCGATCGATTCGGTCGATGCAGGCCGCGCGCTGCGTGAATCACTGGTCGATCTGCGCTACCTGCCGTTCCTGTGGCTGGTCGCGGCCGCCGTCGCCAACGAGCGCGGCCGCCGCACCACCTTCGGCGGCCTGGCGATCATCTGCGGCATCTGGACCGTGGATGCGCTGCTCCAGGCCGGTTTCGACACCAGCCCGCTGTTCTGGAGTCTGGATCAGCTGAAGCAGCTGATCAGCGGAAAGCCGATGTGCACGGCCGACGATGTGGCGGCACTCGACCGCCTCAGCGGTTTCCTCGGCCCGTGCAATCTCAAGCTGGGCGTCGTGATCGCCAGCCTGTCGCCGTTCCTGCTGTTCGCCGCCGGCAAGCGGTTTGGCGCGGCTGGCTGGATTGTCGCGGCGCTGGCGGCGGGGGTCGTGGTGATGCTGGCCGGCGCGCGCGCGGCGTGGATCACGTATGCGCTGGTGCTGGTGTTCTCCGGTCTCCCGCTGCTGGGATGGAAGCGGCTGGTCACCGTGTTCGCGTTCGGCGCGATTGCGCTGGCCGTGTTCGGCATGACGTCGCCGCACCTTCGCGAACGCCTGGAACGCACCGGGCATGCGCTGGCGGCGGACGAGGAGGGTGTCGATACCGCCTTGTCGGGGCGCGCGCAGATCTGGGGCGCGGCGTGGTGCATGGTCAAGGACGAACCCATCAACGGCGTCGGCGCGCGCGGGTTCCGCCGCGCGTTCCCTGAGTGCGATCCGATGCACGGGCAAAAGCCGGTGTGGGGCAAAGGTCCCGCCCTGCATGCCCACCAGATCGTGCTGGAAGTCCTGAGCGAAACCGGCGTCATCGGTCTGCTGCTGTGGCTGGCCGGAGCCGCGCTGGCCTGGCGCGCATGGCGGTTCGCTTCACCCGAGGCCAAGGAGCGCGCGCGGCCGGCGATGCTGTCGCTGGCGGTGACGGTGTTCCCGCTCAACACGCACCTGGCGTTCTACTCGACCTTCTGGGGTGGGCTCACGTTGATGCTGGCTGCGCTCTATACCGGCAGCCTGCTTGCGCACAATCACGTGCGCAACGACGGAGCCGCGTAAGCGCTCGCATCAGGACGGGCGTTCGTAGAACCGGCTGCGGCCTTCGGGCTGCCGCTTGAAGCGACGGTGGATCCACAGATACTGCGCGGGCGCTTCACGCACCATCGCTTCGATTTGCGCATTGACGCGCGTGGTATCGGCCACGACGTCCTGTGACGGAAATTCATCGAGCGGCGCGCCGATTCGCAGGATGTAGCGGCCGCCCTCCCGACGATGGAAGAACGGCACCACCGCGCAACCGGTGAGGCGCGCGAGCTGGTGCGTTGCGGTGATGGTCGCGGCCGGCACGCCGAAGAACGGTGCGAACACCGTGTCCTTGCCGCGCATGTCCTGATCGGGCGCGTACCACAGGAACCCGCCCTGCTTGAGGTGGCGGACGGCGCCGCGTATTTCCTCGTTGGTGAACATGTGCGTGGCGTAGCGAAGGCGACCGCGTTTGACCGCCCATTCAAACACCGGATTCCGATGGCGCCGATACATGCCCGCCAGCGGCACGTGATCGCACATCAGGCGGCCACACATCTCCAACGTCATGAAATGGCCGGAGACGAGCAGCACGCCGCGGCCCTGCGCTTTCAGTGCCTGCAGATGCTCCAGGCCTTCGATCTGCACGTCGCGTCGCATGGGGTCGGCCGAGCCCCACCACGCGCGCGCGAATTCGAACAGGCCGATGCCGAGCGCCTCGAAGCTGTCTTCAAGCAACTGCGCGCGCTCGGCCTCCGCCATGTCCGGGAAGCACATCGCCAGATTGACTTCGGCGGCGCGCCGGCGTGATCGCGCCACGCGCAGCGCGAGCGCCCCAATCATCTTCCCGAACACACGCTGCAGGCCCCAGGGCAGGCGCGCGCCGAGCATCATCACGCCCAGGCCCAGCCATTTGAACCACAGGCGGGGCGCAAAGGGCGGGCGCGTGTTGTGCGTGGGATCGGCCATGGCCCAATTCTAGGTCGGCGCATCCGCCCGGGATAGCCAGCGCATCCTTCGCGGACATCGTGCATCCGGTCCGGATTGCTTGCGTGGCCTGCGGGATGCCGCATGGCATGGATGACACGTTCCAGTGTCTTACCTATGCTTTCCCGATGCGGAAAGACCTGACCGAGCGTCTATTGCGTGGCCTGTATTCGGCCGTGCTCTATCTGTTGACGCCGATCACGGTCTATCACCTGATCTGGCGCGGCTTTCGCTTCAGTGATTACTTCCTTCGCTGGAACGAACGCTACGGCAGCTACCAGCGCGAACCCGAACCCGTCGATATCTGGCTGCACGCCGTCTCCGTGGGCGAGGTCAATGCGGCTGCACCGCTGGTGGATGCCCTGCGGCGCGAGCGGCCGGATCTGCGCTGGGTGATCACCACGATCACGCCCACCGGTTCGGCACGAGTGACGGCGTTGTGGGGCGATCAGATCGAGCACGTCTACGCGCCCTACGATCTGCCCGGCGCAGTCAGCCGCTTCCTTGATCATTACCGGCCCGCCATCGCGCTGGTGATGGAAACCGAACTCTGGCCGAACCTCCTGTTCGGTTGCCACGATCGCGGGATTCCCACCTATATCCTCAATGCACGGCTGTCGGCGCGTTCCCTGCGCGGCTACAGCGTGTTGCGCCCGCTTATCGCGCGCACGTTGCGCACGGTCAAACAGGTGGCCGCACAATCCGCGGCCGACGCGCGACGCTTCACCGTACTCGGTGCGCGTGACGAGCAGGTGCGCGATATCGGCAACCTCAAGTTCGACATGCGCACGCCGGCCGGTCTGGACGGATTCCGCGACACCTTCCGGCAACGCACCGGATCGCGGCCGGTGTGGATCGCCGCCAGCACGCATGAAGACGAGGAAGCCGCGGTCATCGCCATCCATCGCCAGTTGCGCGAACGCTGGCCGGATCTGCTGCTGCTGTGGGCGCCGCGTCACCCCGAACGTTTTCCGCGCGTGCAGGAACTGGCGTCGCACGCAGGCTTTCGTGTGGCCACGCGCCAGATCGCGCAGTGGCCCGGTGACGATACCGACGTGTTCGTGCTCGATACGCTGGGCGAGTTGTCCGCGTTCTATGCGTGCGCCGATGTCGCGTTCGTCGGCGGCAGCCTGCAACCGATTGGCGGACACAACCTGCTCGAGCCCGCTGCGGTAGGCACGCCGGTGGTTACCGGCAAGCACCTGCATAACTTCGCGGAGATCTCGCGGCGGCTGCGCGAAGCCGGTGCGCTGGAGATTGCCTCCGATGCCGATGGCGTCTCCGCTGCGCTGACGAAGCTGCTGTCCGATCCCGATCTGCGCTCGCGGATGGCCCGGCAGGGCCAGGCGCTGGTGGAGCATGGGCGCGGCGCGCTCGGTCGCACGCTGGCGATGATCGCACCGGACGTGCCGGGCGCGCCCGCGTGATCCCACCGCATCCAGCCGGTGCGTTGTCCGGCGTCCGCGTGCTGGATCTTTCGCGCGTGCTCGCCGGCCCCTGGTGCACGCAGACGCTGGCGGATCTCGGCGCCGACGTCATCAAGATCGAACGCCCCGAATACGGCGACGACACGCGCGGCTGGGGGCCGCCGTTCGTGCGTGATCGCGACGGAATGGAAACCGGCGAGTCGGCCTATTACGCCTGCGCCAACCGGAACAAGCGCTCGATCACCGTCGATCTCGCGCATCCGCAAGGTCAGGCTCTGATTCGCAGGATGGCGAAGGACTGCGACGTCGTCGTCGAGAACTTCAAGGTGGGCGACATGGCGCGTCATGGCCTGGATGCGGCGACGCTCCGCGCGGCCGATCCGCGCCTGATCTACTGCTCGATCACCGGCTATGGGCAGACCGGGCCTTATGCAGCGCGCGCGGGCTACGACTTCGCGGTGCAGGGGCTGGGCGGCTTGATGAGCATCACCGGCGAACGTGACGGCCAGCCCGGTGCGGGTCCACAGAAAGTGGGCGTCGCGGTGGCCGATCTGTTCACCGGCGTCTATGCCAGCGTGGCGATCCTCGCCGCCTTGCGTCATCGCGACGCGACCGGCGAAGGGCAGGTCATCGACATGGCATTGCTCGATACGCAGGTGGCCATGCTCGCCAATGTCGGCAGCCAGTACCTGATCGGTGGCGACACGCCGCGCCGCATGGGCAACGGCCATCCCAGCATCGTGCCGTACCAGGTGTTCGAAACCGCCGATGCGCCCGTCATCCTCGCGATTGGCAACGACGCACAGTTCCTGCGCTTCTGCCAACTGGCGCGGCGCGCGGAATGGGCGGGCGACGCGCGCTTCGCCCGTAATGCCGATCGCGTCCGCCATCGCGATGTGCTCATTCCTCTGCTGGCCGACTGCATGCGTGAACGAAGCCGGGCGGAATGGCTGCAACAGCTCGAAGCCGCTGGCATTCCGTGCAGCGCGGTCAACGGCATCGATGAAGTATTCGCTGACCCGCAGGTGCAGGCGCGCGGCTTGCGCATCGACATGCCGCATCCGGAGGCGGGCGTTCTGCCCGTGGTCGCCAGTCCCGTCCGGCTTTCCGCGACGCCGGTGCAGTACCGCGATCCGCCGCCGCGCCTGGGCCAGCACACCGATGAAGTGCTGCAGGAGTTCGGGTTCGATCCGGCCGCTGTCCGGGCGTTGCGCGAGGACGGCGCGATCGGCTGATTGATCGCTTGGCCGAAGAAACAGAAACAAAAAAACGGCGGGCACAAGGCCCGCCGTCTAACGACGCAAAGCGTGGATCAGTGGGTGCCGGCAGGCGCGAGTCGCGCTTCGGCCGCCACGGTCAGCAGGCGATTGACGTCCTGCACATCGTTGATGTCCAGCGTGCCGGCGGATTGCTCCAGCAGCAGGCGGTTCTGCAGGAAACGATACTTGGCCTGGGCGTATTCCACCTGCGCGGCGAACAGCGTGCGCTGGTTCTGCAGGACATCCAGCACGGTGCGCGTACCGACTTCCAGACCGACCTGCGATGCATCGTAGGCACTCTGCGCGGAGACCACCGCGAGACGACGCGCCTCGACTTCGCTGACGCCGGCAACCAGCGCCTGGTAAGCGTTGCTCGTGTTGCGGACCAGCGCGCGACGCGTCTGTTCCAGCGATTCCTCGGCGATGTCGCGCTGCGACAGGGCCTGGCGGACGCGCGACTGCGTGGTGCCGCCGGAGAACAGCGGCACGGTCAAGGTGATGCCCCAGTTGTAGCCTTCGGCTTCGCTGGAAATGTTCGGTGAGAGCGGACCATGCACGGAATCCCAGCCGGCGCCGTTGCTGTAGCCACCGCTGAAGCTCAGCGTCGGATAGTGCGCGGCGCGTGCGCTCGACACACCGAACACGGCGGAATCGCGATTGAACTCGGCGGACTTCAGATCCGGGTTCTGTTCCAGCGCGCGATCAACCCAGTTCTGCGCGGTCTGTTCGGCCGGCAGTTCCGGGCGGAAATCATCCGGCAGGCCCTGCAGGTTGCTGATCGGCTGACCAGTGAGTTCGGTCAGTGCGCGATAGGCATCGTCGAGCGCATTGCGCGCGAGGATCGTGTTGGCGCGCGCACTGTCGTACTGCGCACGCGCTTCATGCACGTCGGTGATCGGCGCCAGACCGACATCGAGGCGCTTCTGCGCATAGTCGAACTGCTTCTTCGACGCGGCTTCGTTGGTCTCGGCGGCCGACAGCGATTCAATCGCCACCAGCACGTCGAAGTAGGCGGCGGAAGTGCGCGTGATCAGCAACTGGTTGGCGGAAGCCACGTTGTAATCGGCGGCCTTGCTCACCGCCTGTTCGGCGCGCAGGTTGGCGATGCGGCTCCAGTCGAACAGGCTCTGGCTGAAGGTCACGCCGTAGGAGCGGCCCTTGGTGTCGCCCACCGGGCTGCCCGGGCGGCTGGAATGGGTGCGTTCGTAGCCGACGCTGCCGTTCAATTGCGGCAACAGCGCTGCACGTGCCTGCACCTTGCCTTCCTTGTCGATCAGCGAGGTGGATTCGGAAATGGACAGCTGCGTATCACCCGTGCGTGCCAGCTCATAGGTCTGCAGCAGATCGGTGGCCTGGGCGCCGAAGGGCAGCGCGAGGGTGAGCGCGAGTACGAGGGGGCGACGGCTCATGCGGTTTCCTTGTTGATGCTTCAGAAGACGAACTTCGGCGCCGGGGCTGCGCCGGAGAGGTAGGGGAGGTCGGTTTCAAACAACGATTCGACGCGCGCACCGTTGACATCGGCGTGGTGCAGCACGGCTTCCATCACCGGCGACTGGCCGCGCACGACAAACAGGCGGCCGCCCGGGCGCAGCCATTCCAGGAACCGCGCGGGAATGCTCTCGACCGCACCGGTGACGCAAATGGCATCGAAGCGGCGATCAGTGGAGTAGGCGAACGCATCGACATTCTCGATGCGTACGTTGTTGCCAAGGGCGGTCGCGTCCAGGCGCGCACGCGCCGAGGCGGCGAGTTCGGGTTCGATTTCCAGGCTCACGACATCACGGGCCAGCGCGCCCAGGCAGGCGGACAGATAGCCGCTGCCCGTGCCGATTTCCAGCACGTCCTCGTCGGCCTGGATTGCCAGCGCCTGCAAGGCGCGACCTTCGATGACCGGCTTCATCATGCGGCGACCCTGGCCGAGCGGGATTTCGAGATCCGCATAGGCGAGCGCGCGATGGATTTCGGGGACGAACGCCTCGCGCGGCAGTTTCGCCAGGACTTCCAGGACGCGCAGATCCAGCACGTCCCAGGGACGTACCTGCTGTTCGACCATGTTTTCGCGGGCGAGGGAATAATCGATCGTCATGGGGGTGATCCGGCGCGGGAGACAAGGCCGAGCATTTTACCGGTACGGCTGCGGTCGCGCTGGGCAAGGATCGCGGCTGCCGCCAGACAGACGCAGTGCCGGAAGTCACCGCGACCTCCGGACGGCCCGCGCAGCGCGGAATCAGCGGCGACCATAGGCGCGCAGGAAGAAATCGACGGCGGCGTCCAGATGGCTGTCGACGTCACCGCGGCCCGGATGCTCGCACAGGCCGCACATCATCTGGCTATGCATCTCGCCCTTGATCAGGGTGAAGAACTGTTCGGCCGCTCGCGCCACATCGGGAATGTCGAGTTCACCGGCTTCCACGCGCGCCTGCAGCAAAGCGGCGAAAGCGTCATGGGTGCGTTGCGGGCCGGCCTGCCAGAACACCCGCTTGAGGTTGTCGTCGATGTTGCCCGGCACCAGCATCATGCGATGGGTGCTGATGGCCTCGTCGCTGGTGATCAGCGCGAAAAATGCTTGCGCGATGACCTTCAGTTGCTGGCGCAGCGGTCCTTTCAGCTCGATCTGGAACAGGTCGTCGGGCAGCATTTCTTCGCATTTGGCCCGCACGGCTTCGGTGAACAACGCTTCCTTGTCACCAAAATGGCTATACACGGTGAGCTTGGATACGCCGGCCTCGGCGGCAATCTGGTCCATTGAAGTGCCTCCGAAGCCTTCGCGCGCAAACAGGCGCTTGGCGGCTTCGAGAATCGCGGCGCGCTTGCCCAGATCCTTGGGACGACCGGGGCCGGAAGACGGTTTGCTTGCGGTGTTTCGCCGGCTGGCGGGAGGAGTTTGGCTGGCCATCACGCAATACTAGACTACCCGGTTCGATATTTATACTATACCGGGAAGTCCATTAATTGCCATTAGATAACGGAGTCGGCATGTACGGCGTGCGTGGGATCGCGATGACATTGGCACTGGCCTGCGGCCTGGTCGCCTGCGGTGACAAGGAGCAGGCAGACGGACGGCCACGACCGGCCATGGTGGTACATCCCGGCGGTGGCGGCGAGGCCGCGCTGACCGCTTACGCCGGCGAAATCAGGGCGCGCGAAGAAAGCCCGCTCTCGTTCCGCATCAACGGCAATCTGATTCGGCGCAATGTCGATGCAGGTGCGCGCGTGCGGCGCGGAGAAGTGCTGGCGCTGCTGGATCCGGGTGACGTCAGCTTGCAGGCGCAGGCTGCCCAGGCCGAACTTGCGGCAGCGGAAGCCGAACTGGCGCGCACACGCGGCGATCGCGATCGCTATGCGCGGCTGGTCGATCAGCAACTGGTGAGCCGTTCGGCGTACGACGCACAGGTGGCGGCGTTCAAGGCGGCGGAAGGCCAGGCGAACGCCGCGCGCGCGCAGAGGGAAGTCATGCGCAACCAGGCCGACTATTCGCAATTGCGCGCGCCGCGTGACGGCGTGATCGCCAGCCGGCAAGCCGAAGCAGGCCAGGTGGTTTCGGCGGGCCAGACGATTTACACGCTTGCGGCCGATGGGGGCCGCGAAGTTGCCATCGGCCTGCCGGAAAACCGCGTGCGCGAATTCAACGTCGGACAGCCCGTGCTGGTTGAGTTGTGGAATGCGCCCGGAGAGCGACTGCAGGGCGTCATCCGTGAAATCTCGCCGTCCGCCGATCCGCAGACGCGCACGTATCCGACCCGGGTGAGCCTGGTCGGTGACGCCATCAACACGGTCGAACTCGGCCAGAGCGCACGCGTCTACGTCCAGGAAACCGGGACGCGCGCCGCGCTGAAGCTGCCTTTGTCCGCGGTACAGCGTGGACGCAATGGACAACCCGCCGTGTGGTGGGTGGATCCGGCGACTGGCAAGGTGACGCTGCGCCCCGTCAAGCTCGGCACGTACGGTGAAAGCGAGGTGCCCGTGCTTTCGGGTGTCGGCGCCCAGGACTGGATCGTCGCGGGCGGCGGACATCTGCTGCGCGAAGGCCAGGCCATCTCGCCGGTCGATCGCGACAACCGTCCGGTCGCGCTGCAGGCGGGCAAGCCCCAGCAGAAGAAGGAAACGCGCTGATGCCGCACGCACCGTTTGTGCCGCGCCGTTGCGTCCCTGCGGGAGGCGCCTGAGCCATGCGTCGCTTCAATCTTTCCGAATGGGCACTGACCAATCGCAGCCTCGTGCTGTTCGCGATGATCGTGCTGGCCCTGATCGGCGGCTGGTCGTATCGCCATCTCGGCCAGTCCGAAGATCCGCCGTTCACCTTCAAGGCGATGGTGGTGCGCACGGTGTGGCCGGGAGCGACTGCCGACGAAGTCTCCAAGCAGGTCACCGAGCGCATCGAAAAGGCCCTGATGACCACCGGCAAGTACGAGTTCATCCGCTCGTACTCGCGCGCGGGCGAGTCGCAGGTCATCTTCATGGCGCGCGATTCGCTGCAGTCGAAGGACATCCCGGAACTCTGGTACCAGGTCCGCAAGAAGATCGGCGACGTCCGCTACACGCTGCCGGAGGGCGTGGTGGGCCCGTTCTTCAATGACGAGTTCGGCGACACGTTCGGCAACATCTATGCGCTGACGGGCGACGGTTTCGACTATGCCGTCATGAAGGACTACGCCGACCGCATCCAGTTGGAACTGCAGCGCGTGCCGGATGTGGGCAAGGTCGAACTGGTCGGGCTGCAGGACGAAAAGGTCTGGATCGAGCTCTCGAACACGAAGCTCGCGACCCTGGGCATTCCGCTCACGGCCGTGCAGCAGGCGCTCGACGAACAGAACGCGATGACGCCGACCGGCTTCTTCGAAACCCCGACTGATCGCGTGGAACTGCGTGTCAGCGGCGAGTTCAAGTCGGTCGACGAAATCCGCCAGTTCCCCATCCACGCCAACGGCCGCACGGTGAAGCTGGGCGACATCGCGGACGTGCATCGCGGATTCGCTGACCCGTCCGCGCCGAAGATGCGCTTCATGGGCAAGGACGCGATCGGCATCGCGGTCGCGATGAAGGACGGCGGCGACATCCTCAAGCTGGGAGACACGCTGGAACAGGAGTTCCAGCGCCTGCAGGGCACGCTGCCGGTCGGCATGTCGCTGGGCAAGGTGTCGGATCAGCCGCATGCGGTGGAAGAATCGGTCGGCGAGTTCGTGCGCGTGCTGGCCGAAGCCGTCGTCATCGTGCTCGTCGTGAGCTTCTTCTCGCTCGGCGTGCGAACGGGGCTTGTCGTGGCGGTGTCGATTCCGCTGGTGCTGGCGATGACGTTCGCCGTGATGCACTACTTCGGCATCGGCCTGCACAAGATTTCGCTGGGCGCGCTCGTGCTCGCGCTCGGCCTGCTGGTCGATGACGCCATCATCGCGGTCGAGATGATGGCCATCAAGATGGAGCAGGGCTACGACCGCCTGAAAGCGGCCAGCTTCGCCTACGAGTCCACGGCCTTCCCGATGTTGACCGGTACGCTGATCACCGCGGCCGGCTTCCTGCCCATCGCGACCGCCGCGTCCAGCACCGGCGAATACACGCGCTCGCTGTTCCAGGTGGTGACGATCGCGCTGGTGGTTTCCTGGATCGCGGCCGTTCTGTTCATTCCGTATCTCGGCGACAAGATGCTGCCGGATCTGGATCGCGCGCGTACGCCGCGTCCCGGTTCGCTGGTACACCGCTGGCAGCAGATGCGCTTGCGCGCCGCCGATCGCTATCCGGCCTTCGAGCGCTGGATCGCACCGGCGCCGCAGCAGCATCACGATCATGATCCGTATCAGCGACCCTTCTACCAGCGCTTCCGCAGGCTGCTTGATGCGTGCCTGCGCCATCGGTGGCTGGTGATCGGCATCACCGCGCTGGCCTTCGTGCTGTCGATTGTTCTGTTCCGCTTCGTGCCGCAGCAGTTCTTCCCGGATTCCGTGCGACCGGAGCTGATGGTCGATCTCGAACTGGCCGAAGGCAGCTCGCTGAAATCCACTGACGCGCAGGCGCGCAAGCTGGAGAAACTGCTTGCCAAGCGCGACGGCGTGCAGAACTTCGTCTCGTACATCGGCACCGGTTCGCCGCGCTTCTACCTGCCATTGGACCAGCAGCTGCCGCAGGCGAACTTCTCGCAGTTCGTCGTGCTGACCGATGGAACCGAAGCACGCGAAGCCACCCGGAAGTGGCTGATCGAGGACGTTGCCCCGCAGTTCCCGGAGTTGCAGTTCCGCGTGACCCGTCTCGAGAACGGCCCGCCCGTCGGCTATCCGGTGCAGTTCCGCGTATCCGGCGAGCACGTCGATCGCGTGCAGGCAATCGCGCAACAGATCGCGGCGAAGGTGCGGGCCAATCCGCACGTCACCAACGTCAATCTGGACTGGGACGAGCCGAGCAAGATCGTGCGGCTGGACATCGACCAGGAACGTGCACGCGCGCTTGGCGTGAGTACAGCGCAGGTCTCGCATTTCCTTACCAGTTCGCTGTCCGGCCTGCATGTCAGCACCTATCGCGAAGGCAACGAACTCGTCGAGATCCTGCTGCGCGGACCGGAAGACGAACGCGCGCGCATGGATCTGCTGGGCAGCCTCGCCGTACCGACCAGCAATGGCGCGAGCGTGCCGCTGTCCCAGATCGCCACCCTGGAATATGCCTTCGAGGACGGCATCATCTGGCATCGCGACCGGTTGCCGACGGTCACCGTGCGTGCCGACCTCAACACGGATGAGCTGACGCCGCCGACGGTGGTCGACCAGATTCTGCCCACGCTGGAAGACATCCGCGCGGATTTGCCGCAGGGGTATCTGTTGCAGACCGGTGGGACCGTCGAGGATTCCGCGCGTGGCCAGGACTCGATCAATGCCGGCATGCCGCTGTTCCTGCTGGTGGTGGCGACGCTGCTGATGTTGCAGCTGCGCAGCTTCCCGCGCATGGCGCTGGTTGCGTTGACCGCGCCGCTCGGCCTCATCGGCGTCACGCTCGCGCTGTTGATTTTCCGCGTGCCGTTCGGCTTCGTCGCCATGCTCGGCACGATCGCATTGGCCGGCATGATCATGCGCAACTCGGTCATCCTGGTGGATCAGATCCAGCAGGACATCGATGCCGGCCACGATCGCTGGCACGCGATCATCGACGCCACGGTGCGCCGTTTCCGGCCGATCGTCCTGACCGCGCTCGCGGCGGTGCTGGCGATGATTCCGCTTTCGCGCAGCGCCTTCTTCGGTCCGATGGCGGTGGCGATCATGGGCGGCCTGACGGTGGCGACGGTGCTGACGCTGCTGTTCCTGCCGGCGCTCTATGCGGCGTGGTTCAAGGTCAAGCCGGACGAAGCGACCTCGTGATGGGAATACGGAAATGCCGGAGGCCGTCTCCGGCATTTCTTCAGCGTGCGGCAGGCAGGTGACGTGGCACCCTGGATTGGAGCAGCCGCACCAGATCCGGATCCATGTAGTCGTAGTCGTCGGGGATGTCGAGGCAGATGACGCACTGGTGATCCAGATGCGCCTTGAAGCGCGATGACAGTTTGCTCCGGTGCATCCGCTCCATCACGAACACGATATCCGCCCACGCCAGCAGTTCGGGCGTGAGTGGATTTTCCGCGTCCTGGTTCAGTCCTGCAGATACGGCTTCGATGCCGGGCCAGTCGGCGAAAACGTGTTCGGCCGTCGGACTGCGCAGCCGGTTCTGGCTGCAGAGGAAGAGCACGTTGATGGTCACGTTGCGTGGGTGCGGATGCGGAGGCGGGCGATGGTATCGCAGCCCACCTCCGCCCACGCCATCGCCTCAGTCGCGCAGCTCGGCGACGTAGCACTGCTCCTGCAACTGCGCGATGACCGCTTCGGCTGCGGCCGTGGTGGAGACTCCGCGTCCGCCGGGGGCGAGATCATTGGTGAAGACCTGGGCATTCAATGCGGCATCGACGGCGCGCTCGATGCATTCGGCTTCCTCCTGCAGTCCCAGCGAATGGCGCAACAGCATCGCGCAGCTGAGGATCGTGGCGTACGGATTGGCGATGCCCTTGCCCGCGATGTCGGGCGCAGAACCGTGGATGGGTTCGTACAGGCCGACCGTACCGTTGCCCAGCGAGGCTGAAGGCAGCAGTCCCAGTGAACCGGCAAGCATGGAGGCTTCATCGGTGAGGATGTCGCCGAACATGTTCTCGGTGACGATGACGTCGTACTCGCGCGGCCTGGAGAGCAGGTGCATCGCCATTGCGTCTACGAGGATGTGTTCGAGGCGGACGTCTGCGTATTCCTCGCGACCGATGCGCGCGGTCACATCGCGCCACAGGCGTGAAGTTTCCAGCACGTTGGCCTTGTCGACCGAGACAAGGTATCCGCGCCGGGTACGCGCCAGTTCGAATGCATGGCGCACTACGCGCTCGATCTCGGCCACGCTGTAGCTGCACAGATCGCTGGCGCCTTCGGCGTTGCGTGTCTTTTCGCCGAAGTAGATGCCACCGGTCAGTTCGCGAACCACCATGATGTCCACGCCGGTCAACAGATGCGGCTTGATGGGCGAGGCGTTCAAGGCCGAGGGATGCGGGCGCACCGGACGCAGGTTGGCGAACAGGCCCAGGCCGCGACGCAGCGCGAGCAGCCCCTGTTCCGGGCGCACGCGTGCATTCGGGTCGGACCACCTGGGTCCGCCGACGGCGCCGAGCAGTACGGCGTCGGCGCGCTGGCACGCTTGCAGGGTGGCATCGGGCAGCGGTTCGCCATGCCGATCGATCGCGACGCCACCGATGTCGTGCTCGCTGAAGCGGAAGTCATGGCCGTGGCGATGCGCGACTTCGCGCAATACCGCGACCGCGGCGGCGGTCACTTCAGGGCCGATGCCGTCACCAGGTAGAACAGCAATGTCAGCGCGCATGGCGGGTGTCCTCGTAATGTTCGATGTCGGCCTGTCGGGCCAGCAGATATCCCAGTTCGTCCACGCCTTCGAGCAGGCATGTCCGGGCGAAGGCGTCCAGCGGAAACGGGTAGATGCGTCCGGCGGGCGTGCGCAGTTCGCGGCGGGCGATGTCGATGGTCAGTTCGTCGTCCGGTCGCTCCATCAGCTGCTGCACATCGGCCTCGTCCAGGACGATCGGCACCAGCCCGTTCTTCAGACTGTTGTTGCGGAAGATGTCGGCGATCTCGCTGCTGACGATGGCGCGCAGGCCGAGATCCGTCAGTGCCCACGGCGCATGCTCGCGCGATGAGCCGCAGCCGAAATTGCGGCCGGCCAGAAGAATCCGCCGCCCGGCGTTGTCCGGCTGGTTGAACGGAAAATCAGGATTCGGCGTGCCGTCAGCCCTCCAGCGCCAGTCATTGAAGGCGTGCTTCCCGAGCCCGGCGCGTTCCGTCGTGGAAAGGAAGCGTGCCGGAATGATCTGGTCGGTATCGATGTTGGTCTGGCGCAGCACGATGCTGCGCGACTTCACTTCGCGGAACCCGTCCATCACGCCACCTCCTTCCGTGCGAACAGCTCACGCGGATCGCTGACGCGCCCATTCACTGCAGCCCACGCCGCGCTCAGCGGCGAGGCGAGCAGCGTGCGTGACCCCGGCCCCTGGCGGCCCTCGAAGTTGCGGTTGCTGGTACTCACCGCCAGTTGTCCCGGTGCGACCAGATCGCCATTCATCGCGATGCACATCGAGCATCCCGGCTCACGCCATTCGGCGCCGGCCTCGCGCACGATCACGTCGATCCCTTCCGCTTCGGCCTGGCGCTTGACGGTTTCCGAACCCGGCACGACCAGCATGCGTACGCGGGAATCGACGCGGCGCCCGCGCAGCACGCCGGCCACTTCGCGCATGTCGCTCAGGCGACCGTTGGTGCATGAGCCGACGAACACCACGTCCACCGGCGTGCCGGCCAGTACGTGCCCTTCTTGCAGCGCCATGTAGTCCAGCGCCTTGCGCGCGGCGGCATCGTTGGCGGCGGGAATCGGCGCATCGATGGCGATCGCGGTGCCGGGATGCGTGCCCCAGGTCAGCGTCGGCCGGATGTCCGCGGCGTTGATGTGGACTTCGACATCGAAGCGCGCGCCCTCATCGCTGCGGAAGGCGGCCCATTCTGTGCGTGCGGTTTCGAAGGCATCGCCCTTCGGCGCGCGGGGCGCATTTGCCAGCCAGGCGAAGGTGGTGTCATCCGGCGCCACCATGCCCGCGCGTGCGCCGGCTTCGATCGACATGTTGCACAGGGTCATGCGTTGTTCCATGTCCATCGCGCGGATGGTCGAGCCGCGGTATTCGATGACGTGGCCCGTGCCGCCATTGACGCCGATCACGCCGATGACATGCAGGATCACGTCTTTGGCGCCTACGCCTGGAGCCAACGGCCCTTCGACGGTGATTGCCATCGATTTCGGCTTGCGCTGAAGCAGGCATTGCGTGGCCAGCACGTGGCCGACTTCACTGGTGCCGATGCCGAAGGCGAGCGCGCCGAACGCGCCGTGGGTGGAGGTGTGGCTGTCACCGCAGACGATGGTCATGCCCGGCTGGGTGAAGCCGAGTTCCGGTGCGATGACGTGGACGATGCCGCGCTGGTCGGACGCCATGTCGAACAGTTCGATGCCGTGGGCTGCGCAGTTGCGTGCGAGCGTGTGCACCTGCGCTTCGGCAGCTGGCGTGGCGTAGGGCAGGTGTCCCGCGGCATTGGCGGGCAGCGTCGGCGTGGAGTGATCCATCGTCGCCTTGGTGCGATCCGGACGACGCGGCGTGATGCCGCGGCTGGCCAACTCGGCGAATGCCTGCGGCGAGGTCACCTCATGGATCAGATGCAGATCGACATAGAGCACAGCCGGCGCGGCTTCGGTTTCCGGCACGACGACATGCGCATCCCACAGTTTGTCGAACAGGGTGCGGGGCGAAGAACTCATGGGGACGGGAATCCGTATGCGCGGTGGAAGTGGGCGTCGTTTGATGCGGCGATGTACGTGCAGTGCGGGAAGTTCATGCGGCCGCCATCTCCGCATTGGGCGTGCGCCGATGGCGCAGCAGCCGGTTGGCCACATCCAGCCACGCCAGTGCGCTGGCCTCGATGATGTCCTTGCTGGTCCCCGTGCCCTGGTATTCGACACCATCGCAACGCACGGACAGACTGGCTTCGCCGCGCGCATCGGCGCCGATGCCGACGCTGTGCACCTGGTAGCTGTCCAGTTGCAGCTGCACGCCGGTCGCGGCGGCCAGCGCGCCGAACAGTGCATCGACCGGCCCATTGCCCTGCGCGGTCTCCGCGACGCGATTGCCATCCGGGTCCGACAACTCGACCAGCGCGTTGGCGCGGCTGCCGACATCGCTGATCGTCATCGACGCCAGACGATAGCCGTCACTGACCGAAGCATCCTGCATCAATGCCTGCAGATCCGCATCGCCGACCACGCGCTGCTTTTCGCACAGCGCCTTGAACTGTTCGAACACCAGCTTCAGCTCATCCTCTTCCAGCCAGTAGCCCAGCGCGCGCAGGCGCTGCTCGACCGCGGCCCGGCCGCTGTGGCGGCCCAGCACCATCTGCGACGAAGGCCAGCCCACGTCCTGCGGCTGCATGATTTCGTAGGTGCCGCGATGGCGCAGCATGCCGTGCTGATGGATGCCGGACTCGTGCGCGAACGCATTGGCGCCGACGATGGCCTTGTTGCGCTGGACCGGCATGCCGACCAGGCGCGAGAGCAGTTGCGACGTCGGAACGATCCGCTGCGTGTCCACGCGCGTATCCAGGTTGTAGAAGGCGTTCCGCACTTTCAGCGCCATCACGATTTCCTCGATGGCGCAGTTGCCCGCGCGTTCGCCGATACCGTTGATGGAACCTTCGACCTGGCGCGCCCCGCCTTCGATCGCCGCCAGCGAGTTCGCTACCGCCAGGCCGAGATCGTTGTGGCAGTGCGCGCTGAAGATCACGCGGTCGGCGCCGGGCACCTGCGCGATGACGCGCTGGAACATCGCGCGGATCTCCTCGGGCGTCGTGAAGCCCACCGTATCCGGCAGGTTGATGGTGGTCGCGCCGGCTGCGATGGCCGCGGCGACCACTTCATGCAGGAAGTCTTCCTCGGTGCGCGTGGCGTCTTCGGCGGAAAACTCGATGTCATCGATGTGGGCGCGCGCCATCGTCACGTGGCGATGCACGGATTCCAGTACCTGTTCGCGGCTCATGCGCAGCTTGTGCTCGCGATGCAGCGGGCTGGTGGACAGGAACAGGTGCAGGCGCGGTCGCGCCGCCGCCTGCACCGTGCGCAATGACGTTTCGATATCGCCGGGCAGGCAGCGCGACAGCACGGCCAGCGTGGCGTCGCGCAGTTCGCGTGCGATCAATGCGTGCGCTTCGCGATCGGACTGCGAACTGGCCGGGAAGCCGGTTTCGATGACATCCACGCCCAGCTCGGCCAGGTCGCGCGCCATCACCAGTTTCTGCTGCGGCGTCATGCTGCAACCGGGCGACTGTTCGCCGTCGCGCAGCGTGGTGTCGAAAATGCGGATGTATTGCGGATGGGGAGGCGGGTTCGTGTTCACCAGCGGGATTCCTCTGCGACGGCGACAGCGCGGCGGGGTCTGGATGCAGGCGCTGTGATGGAAAGGGAAGTGAGGGGAGTCGGTGCAGGCAATGCAAGGGAAGGCTCGCCTTCGCGATTGCGCCTGCGCGGTTTGCGCGGCGGCCGTGGCCGCACTTCGGACAGCACGCGCGCGAGCACGCCCGCATCGATGTTGCCGCCGGAGACCACGGCGCACTTGCGTTTGCCGGCGACGCGGCGGCCGGCGGCCAGGGCCAATGCGCCGGCGCCTTCGGCGATGACGTGTTCCTCCAGCGCCAGGCGGACCAGCGTCTCGTGCAGCTCGGCCTCGCGCACGATGACTACGTCGTCCAGCAGCCGCGCGCACAGGCGACGCGTGATGAAGCCGGGCACCTTCACGCGCACGCCGTCCGCCAGCGAGGCGGCGGGATCGACGGCAGCGACATCGCCACGGATCGCGCGGGCCATCGAATCCACGCCTTCGACCTGGGCGCCGATCACGCGCACACCCTGTGACTTCAGCGCCAAAGCGACGCCGGAGGCCAGGCCGCCGCCGCCGATCGGAACGATCACCACATCCGGCGCATGTGGTGCGATCTCGATGCCGACGGTGCCCTGGCCGGCAATGACGTCCGGATCATCGAACGCCGACAGGAAGCGGTAACCGTTCTGTTCGGCCAGTTCGCGTGCGAACGCGAACGCTTCGTCGTAGCTGTCGCCATGCTGGCGGACCGTGGCGCCCCAGTGCGCGACACCCGCGATCTTGGTTTCCGGCGCGCCGTGCGGCATCACCGTGATCGCCTGCACACCCAGCCGGTACGCAGCCCAGGCGACGCCTTGCGCGTGGTTTCCTGCGGACGCGCAGATCACCGGACGACGATCACCGCGCTCGCGTGCCGCGAGCAGGGCGTTCAACGCACCGCGCACCTTGTACGAACCGGTGCGTTGCAGGTTTTCCAGTTTCAGCATCACACCGAAGCGCTCGGCGTGATGGAGCGGGGTTTCAGGCAGATAGCGGCGCAGTCGCGCCTGTGCCGCCAGTACATCGGCCACGCCGACGCGAACGTCGCCGACGTCGCTTTCTTCGTTCGCGGAGGCGCGGCCGGCGTCAGGCATGGGGCGCCGACCGATGAAGGAAACGCCGCGGACCGGCGCACGTTCCGGATGCGGGAAGAACCGACCTCCGCTGGCTGGATTGCACGCTTGAAGCATGCGGATGAGCGAGAGACACGCACGACGGTTCGCGGATGATGCCGACGGTCCTGGCGACGACGTTCATGGCTGCACGTCCAGTGCGGTCACTTCGACGGATTCGCAGTCGTAGATTTTCTGCATCTGCAGGCGCAGTGCTTCCGGCGGCCGCTGGCCATCGACCACCAGCTGCACGCGCCAGCGTCCATCGGACAGCGCGGGTTCGCCGTTGATCGCGCGCGGCGCGAAGCCGCGACGTTCGGCCATGCCGATCACGCGCGTCAGCGCGCCTTCGGCGGGCTTCAACACCAGGTCAAGCCGGTATCGCATGGGAGGAGGGCTCCGGACGCTGCTTGGCGGGATTGGCTTCCAGCATCGAGCTGTTGGCGTGGTTGGGCGGCACCAGCGGCCAGACGTTGGCCTTGATGTCGATGGCGACATGCAGCAGCGCCGGACCGGGCTGCGCCAGCAGCGCCGCTAGCGCGTCATCGACCTGGCTGCGCAGTTCGATGCGTTGTGCCGGAATGCCGAACACGCGCGCCAGCGCCGCGAAATCGGGGTTGTCCGACAGATCGATCTCGCTGTAGCGCTCGGCGAAGAACAGTTCCTGCCATTGCCGGACCATGCCCAGGGCGCTGTTGTCCAGCAGCACGATCTTCACTGGCAGACGGCAACGGGCGATCGTCGCCAGCTCCTGCACGTTCATCATGAAACTGCCATCGCCGCTGACCAGCACGACGGTGCGATCCGGGCAGGCGAACTGCGCTCCCATGGCGGCCGGCAGACCGAAGCCCATCGTGCCCAGTGCGCCGCTGGTCAGATGATTGCGCGGATGGTTGAACTTGCAGTGCTGCGCCACCCACATCTGATGCTGGCCGACATCGCAGGCGATGATCGTGTCCGCCGGCGCCACTTCGCTCAGTCGCTTCAGCAGGCCGGGCGCGTAGATGTCGCTGCCGGGCGCGTCGTAACGGAAGCCATGGCGTTCGCGATGCGATGTGCAACGCTTGCGCCAGTCCTCGCAGGTGCTGCGCGCCGCGCTCAGCGTGCGCAGGCTGGCCGCCACGTCGCCGGGAATGGCGATGTCGGCCTTGCGCAGCTTGGATATTTCGTACGCGTCGGCGTCCAGATGGATGACACGGGCGAACGGCGCGAACTCGCTCAGCTTGCCGGTGGCGCGGTCGTCGAATCGCGCGCCGACGACGATCAGCAGATCGGCTTCCTGTACGGCAATGTTCGCCGCGCGCGTGCCATGCATCCCCAGCATGCCCAGGAATTGCGGATGCTGGCTTGGCAGTGCGCCCAGGCCGCGCAGCGTCAGCACGGTCGGGATGCGCGTGGCGTCGACGAACTGACGGAAGGTCTCCACCGCGTTCGCCAGCGCGATGCCGCCGCCCCCGTAGATCACCGGCTTTTCCGCGCCGGCCATCGCGGCGAGGGCTTCGGCCAGCTGCTCATCGGCGGGCGCCGGAATCGGATCCACCGATGCCGGGAGGTGTACGGGCAGATGCGAGGCATCGGCCATCTGCACATCCTTGGGCAAATCGATCAGCACCGGGCCGGGCCGTCCTTCGCGCGCGATGCGGAAGGCCTCGCGGACCATTTCCGGCAGATCCTCGACACGTCGCGCGATGAAACTGTGCTTGACGATGGGCAGGGTCAGGCCGAACACATCCAGCTCCTGGAAGGCATCCGTACCCATCAGCGGCGTCGCGACCTGCCCGGTCAGGCAGATCATCGGCACCGAATCCAGCATCGCGTCAGCGATGCCGGTGATCAGATTGGATGCACCCGGGCCGGAGGTCGCGACGCAGACGCCAACCTTTCCGCTCGCACGCGCATAGCCGTTGGCGGCCAGTGCGGCGCCCTGCTCGTGGCGCACCAGGATGTGCTTCAGCCCCGAATCCACCAGCGCGTCGTAGAACGGCATGATGGTGCCGCCCGGATAGCCGAACAGCGTATCCACGCCTTCGGCCTCCAGTGCGCGGATCAGCCAGGCGGCGCCATTGCGTGGAGCAGTGGCAGCATCGGCGTTCATGCGGCGGCGGCCTGTTGATCCGTATCGGCCTGGGAGGCATTGGCCTGCAGCCACACCATTTTGGCGCGCAGGCGCTTGCCGACCGCTTCGATCGGATGCTCCAGATCGGCCTGCTTGTACTTCTTGTAGTTCGGCAGGCCGGCTTCGTACTCGGCAATCCAGTTGCGCGTGAAAGTGCCGTCCTGGATGTCTTTCAGCACGTCTTTCATGCGCGCCTTGGTGCCGGCATCGATCACGCGCGGGCCGCTCACGTAGTCGCCGTACTGCGCAGTTTCGGAAACGAATTCCAGCATGCGGGTGATGCCGCCTTCGTAGAACAGATCCACGATCAGCTTCAGCTCGTGCAGTACTTCGTAGTAGGCGATCTCCGGTTGGTAACCGGCTTCCACCAGGGTTTCGAACCCGGCCTGCACCAGCGAGGACGCACCGCCGCACAGCACCGCCTGTTCGCCGAACAGATCGGTCTCGGTTTCTTCCTTGAACGTGGTCTTGATGATGTTGGCGCGCGCGCCGCCCAGTCCACCGGCATACGCCAGCGCCAGCGCTTCGGCCTGGCCGCTCTTGTCCTGGTGCACGGCGTAGATGCAGGGCACGCCGCGGCCGATTTCGTATTCGCGACGCACCAGCGCGCCCGGGCCCTTCGGCGCGACCAGCACGACGTCCAGATCCTCGCGCGGCGTGATCAGGCCGTAATGGACATTCAATCCATGCGCGAACAGCAGGCAGGCGCCTTGCTTCATGTTCGGCGCCAGGACGTCGTTGTAGATCTGCTTCTGCACCATGTCGGGCGTCAGCACGGCGACGAGATCGGCGTCCTTGACCGCCTCGGCCGGCGTCTTCACCACGAAGCCATCGGCCTGCGCCTTGGCTTCGGTCGGACCACCGGGACGCAGGCCGACCGTCACATCGAAGCCGGACTCGCGCAGGTTCAACGCGTGCGCGCGGCCCTGGCTGCCATAACCGACGATGGCGATGCGGGGTTGCGGGAGGGAAGTGGCGGTGGCGGTCATCTGGCGAAGTTCCTTGTACGGATGGGTTGAGGTCGAAACTGCGGCAACAAAAAACCCCGCACTTTTCGGTGCGGGGTTTTGCGAATCTGGCGTTTGTTTCTGCTTACACGCCGGTTCGTCCCGCACCTGTTGGCGAGGTAATAAGGACGAGGACGAGAACAACGCTGGCCGCCGGCGAGGCGGTCATGGGTTCATCGGTCAGGGGCGTGTGGCAATGCAACATGCGGGCAAGAGAAACACGCCGATTCCAACCTTGTCAAGCGCACCGCAAAAAATTTCTGTAATGTCCCGATGGCCGGTGCACAGCGCCATTGATGGTTGCAGCTGCAACCAAGCGCACGCTGCAGAATCGCGCCCCGACGCACCTCTCGCAAGTTCGAACGACGATGCCCGATTACCGATCCAAGACCTCGACCCATGGCCGCAACATGGCGGGCGCGCGTGCCTTGTGGCGCGCGACCGGCATGACCGACGGCGATTTCCAGAAGCCGATCATCGCGATCGCCAATTCGTTCACGCAGTTCGTGCCGGGCCATGTGCATCTCAAGGATCTGGGCCAGCTCGTGGCGCGCGAGATCGAACGCGTGGGCGGCGTCGCCAAGGAGTTCGACACGATCGCCGTCGATGACGGCATCGCGATGGGACACGACGGCATGCTCTATTCGCTGCCGAGCCGGGAGGTGATCGCCGATTCGGTCGAGTACATGGTCAACGCGCATTGCGCCGATGCGCTGGTCTGCATTTCGAACTGCGACAAGATCACCCCCGGCATGCTGATGGCGGCGCTGCGGCTCAATATTCCAACCGTGTTCGTATCCGGCGGACCGATGGAAGCGGGCAAGACGCGGTTGGCCGATCACAAACTGGATCTCGTCGATGCCATGGTCATGGCGGCCGATCCGGACGCGAGCGACGAGCAGGTCGCCGCCGTCGAGCGCAGTGCCTGTCCGACGTGCGGATCGTGTTCGGGCATGTTCACCGCCAACTCGATGAACTGCCTGACCGAAGCGCTCGGACTGTCGCTTCCGGGCAACGGCACGGTGCTGGCCACCCATGCGGATCGCGAAGCCTTGTTCAAGCGCGCCGGCCGCCTTGTCGTGGAACTGTGCCACCGCTGGTACGGCGCCGAAGATTCCACCGCGCTGCCGCGCGGCATCGCGACGTTGGAAGCATTCGAGAACGCGATGACGCTGGACATCGCGATGGGCGGATCGACCAACACGATCCTGCACCTGCTGGCGGCCGCGCAGGAGGCGGAAGTGGATTTCGGCATGCGCGACATCGATCGCCTGTCGCGACGCGTGCCGCAGCTGTGCAAGGTGGCGCCGAACACGCAGAAGTACCACATCGAGGACGTGCATCGTGCCGGAGGCATCATGGCCATCCTCGGCGAACTGCAGCGCGGCGGACTGTTGCATGCGGACGTGCCGACCGTGCACGCGAAAACGCTGGGAGATGCGATCAGGCAATGGGACGTCGGGTTGACTGAAGATCCCGGCGTGCATGCGTTCTATCGCGCGGGACCGGCCGGCATTCCGACGCAGGTAGCCTTCAGCCAGGACACGCGCTGGCCGGATCTGGATCGTGATCGCGCAGCGGGCTGCATACGCGCGGTGTCGCACGCGTACTCGGCCGAAGGCGGCCTGGCGGTGCTCTACGGCAACATCGCGCAGGATGGTTGCGTGGTGAAGACCGCGGGCGTGGATGAATCCATCCACGTGTTCGATGGCACTGCACGTGTGTACGAAAGCCAGGACGCGGCGGTGAAAGGCATTCTCGGTGATGAGGTCAGGCCGGGGGACGTGGTGGTGATCCGCTACGAAGGTCCGAAGGGCGGGCCGGGCATGCAGGAAATGCTGTATCCGACCAGCTATCTGAAATCGAAAGGGCTGGGCAAGCAGTGCGCATTGCTGACTGACGGCCGTTTCTCGGGAGGCACGTCGGGGCTTTCAATTGGACACGCGTCACCCGAAGCGGCGGCGGGGGGCGCGATCGGACTTGTGCGCGACGGTGACGCTATCCGCATCGACATTCCCGCACGCCGCATCGATCTGCTCGTCGGCGACGAAGAACTGGCCGCACGTCGCGCCACGCAGGATGCGACCGGCTGGAAGCCGGCGCAACCGCGTGCGCGCAAGGTGTCCACCGCGCTCAAGGCCTATGCGTTGCTCGCCACCAGCGCGGACAAGGGCGCGGTGCGCAACCGCGAACTCCTGGATCAGGCATGAACCTGCGGACGTCGCTGCGCGCCGCGTTGCTGGCGCTGCTGGTTGTCTGTGCACCTGCTTCGGCCGGCGACCGCCCGACGCTCGTGGTCGGCACGTATGCGTATCCGCAGCGTGATCGGGCGGCTGCCATCACGCCGCTGGCCGACTATCTGGCGCGGGAACTCGATCGCCAGGTAGAGGTGCGAATCCTGCCTTCGCCGACTGGATTGGTGGAGGCGATGTATCGCGGCGACGTGGATGTGGCGGTCCCGAACCTGGATGCCTATCTGCGTGCCCACGCCGCTGGACTGGCAATCATGGGACTGCCGGTCCCGGACGTGCCGGCGGCGCAGGCCCAGCGCTATCGCGCCGTGATCGTCAGCCAGCGCGAGCTGACGATCGAACGCATGGCGAACGAAGGGGGCGCATTGAAGCTGGTGCTGGTCGGTGCGGATTCTGCCTCGGGTGGATTCGTTCCGCTGTCGTTCCTGTCGCGCCAGGGCCTGCCGCACACCGCCTTCGCGGAGGTGAGCTTTGCGGGTTCGCATGCGGCAGCGCTCGCGGCCGTTGCACACGGCAAGGCCGACATTGCTGCACTCGCGGCCGATGTCTTCGATGCGAACCCGTCCGGACTGCACGAAATCTGGCGTTCGCCGGTGATACCGCCGGGCCCGTTGCTGTGCCGGATCTCGGATCGAATCTCGTGCCCGCAGGTCGCCGCGCTGTTGCGCGTGGCACACGAACGCGACGCATCGGTCATGGCCGGCCTGCGCGAAGGCTGGCCGGAGTTCGGTGACGCGATGCGGCTGGTCGAGCCCGAGGCCGCGCAGCTGGAGGCCATCCGCCGCGACTGGAACTCGATGCGTTGAGTCGAACCGGCATTCCGAAGGCCGGAATGCCGGTGCCCGTAAATCAGGCGATTGCTGCCGGAGTCGCTGTCTTCACTGAACCGTCGGTGTGCCGAGATGGCGACCCAGGAAGCTCTCAAGCCGCTGATAGAGCGCGAGGTTGTTTTCGTCCTTGTAGAAGCCGTGGCCTTCCTTCGGTACGGCCATCCATTCGGGCGTGCGACCGGCGCGCTCCAATGAGGCCTTCATCGCCTTGGCCTGCGAGAAGGGCGTCCGATCATCGACTTCACCGTGGATCAGCAGCACGGGCGCCTGGATTTTCGAGGCCAGCGTGACGGGCGAATTCTCCGCCAGTACCGCGTCGTCGCTGCCCAGGACGCGTGTCAGGTAATTGCGGCCCCAGCGGGTGTCGTTGATGTCACCGCGCGTGAACATCATTTTCAGATCGTAGACGCCAGACAGGCCAATCGCGCATTTGAACAGTTCCGGCGCCCTGGCCGCCGTCATCATCGCCGAGTAGGCGCCGAAGCTGGCGCCATAGACGCAGATGCGTGCGGGATCGGTATAGCCCTGGGCAATCGACCAGCGCACGCCGTCCAGCAGATCGTCCTGGATGCGTGTTCCCCAGCGACGGTGGCCCGCGCGCTCGAATTCGTAGCCGCGCCCGCCGGAGCCACGATAGTTGACCTGCAGCACGAGGTACCCGCGACTGGCGAGGAACTGGGCGTCCGTGTCGAACGCCCATTCATCCGTGATGCCGTGCGGGCCGCCATGTGGCAGCAGGACCATCGGCAGTTTCTGCGGTGACGTCACGCCTGCCGGCAACGTAAGGAAGCCATCGAGTTCGAGTCCATCCGACGTCTTGAAGCGAATCGGGCGGCGCTCACCCATCCGTGCGATTTCCAGACCTTCGCGACTGGCGAGCAGTTTGCTGACCTTGCGCGTCTGGCGATTGAACAGGTACCACGCGCCTGGATCGCGGTCGCTGTAGACATACAGCAGACTGATGTTGCCATCCGTGCTGTGGTTGACGTAGGTGACGTACTTGCCGGGGAAGCTTTTGTTGAGCTGCTGGTGCAACTGCGCTTCCGGCGACTGCGGATCGAAGTAGATCATGCGCGGCATGCCCTCGCCGAGCGTGGCCGCAAACGGCTGGACCGGGCGTGCTGTCCATTCCAGAGCACCGACGCTGCCGAATTCATCCTGCGCCAGCACTTTCTGGTTCTGGCCGTCGGGGTCGGACTTCACCAGCATGGTCGGCCCGCCGTCCTTGCTCAATCCCGCATACAGCTGCGTGCCATCCGCGCTGAAAGCGTACGGCATGAACTTGCCGCCCATTTTTTTTCCGGGAACTTCCTGCCAATTGGTGCCTTGTGCATCGGCCGCATACAACAGGTAGTTGTTGTCGTCATCCGTGCCAGTGGCGTAGCGCGGTACGCCCTGGCGATCAAGCACGAAGTCCAGATCCTTCACCGGTATGTCCGCCACCAGGCGGGCGGTGGTCCGCTCGGCATCGACCTCATAGAGCTGGGACCGTTTTGTTTCGTAGGACAGCCGGCGCATGTAGAAGCGGCCGTTTGGCTGCTCCGGGAAACCGACGATGGCGCCATACCCCGGATCAATGCCGGCTGTCCGCGTGGTCTGTTGATAGCCGTAGACGTACTTCTGGTTCTTGCCGTCGAAATCGGTGGCGATGATTTCGCCCATCGAAGCCGGCTCTTCGCGTGAGCCGATCTGCCGTCCCTTGGCCACGATGAGGCGCTTGTCGCTGACCCAGTAGGTCCGAGCAGGCATTTCGTACCGCGGCAAGCGCAGCATTGCGGTCTGCTGCATGTTCTCGACGTTGTAGATCAGCAACGCATGGTTGCCTTCGCCGAAATCCGCCGAGACGGCCAAATGCTTTCCGTCCGGCGACAAGCGCGGTGCGTAGATCTTGTTGGTGTTCGAAAATGCCGAGACCGGAACCGGCTCGGCCGCCATCCCCTGCGTCGCGATCAGCAACGCGCAGGCCGTCAGCACGGCCTTGATCCTTGCGCCCATCCAGATGTTCCCTAGTTTGATTGGATTTTCCCCGCGCCAAGGGTATCCCCGCCGAGGTCGGCATGCCACTGCCGGATGGCATGACACGGCCCCGGTTTGCATGTCTAATAGCCGCCGAAGCGGGGGTATCCGCGGCCTGGGCCGGGGATTGAGACAGACCCTTCGAACCTGATCCGGTTCAGACCGGCGTAGGGAAGCTTCGCAGGATGCAAGTGGACCGGGATCCGCGATCCCCGTGCCGGCCTTGGGCGGCATGTTCTTTTCCACTTTGCTGATGCGCCGCCGCTTCGTCCCGTTCCCAACCTGGACGATGCCGATGAACGCCGTGCCTTCCCAACTGCTGCAGGACGCCCAGCAGCTTTCCGAGTCCGTTACCCGCCCGATTCCGGGTTCGCAGAAGATCCATGTCACCGGATCCCGGCCCGACCTGCGCGTGCCGATGCGCGAAATCGCGCTCACCCGGACGCCGACGCTGTTCGGCGGTGAAGAGAACACGCCGGTCACCGTGTACGACACGTCCGGTCCGTATACGGATCCCGAGGTGCGGATCGATCTGGCGGCCGGCCTGCCGGCGTTGCGTGCGCGCTGGATCGAGGAACGCGGTGACACCGAACAACTCGGCGCGCTGAGCTCGGAATTCGGCCGTTCGCGCGAACACAATGCGCGGCTGGATGCGGTGCGTTTCCCCGGGCGGATGCTGCCGCGTCGTGCGAAAGCCGGCGCCAACGTCAGCCAGATGCACTATGCCCGCCGCGGTATCGTCACGCCGGAGATGGAGTTCGTTGCCATCCGCGAGAACCAGCGGCTGGAAGCGCTGCGCGACCAACTGGGCGGAAACCGTGCGGATGCGGGTGCCGATGTGCGATCGCTGCTGTTCCAGCACGCCGGTGAAGGATTCGGTGCGGACATACAGCGCGTCATCACCCCGGAATTCGTGCGCGACGAAATTGCGCGCGGCCGCGCCATCCTGCCGAACAATATCAACCATCCGGAAAGCGAGCCGATGATCATCGGGCGCAATTTCCTCACCAAGATCAACGCCAACATTGGCAACAGCGCGGTGTCTTCCGGCATTGCCGAAGAAGTGGAAAAGCTAGTGTGGGCGATCCGCTGGGGCGGCGACACCGTGATGGATCTGTCGACCGGCAAGCACATCCACGAAACGCGTGAATGGATCATCCGCAATTCGCCGGTGCCGATCGGCACGGTGCCGATCTACCAGGCGCTGGAGAAGGTGGATGGTCGCGCCGAGGAACTGACCTGGGAGATCTTCCGCGACACGCTGATCGAACAGGCCGAGCAGGGCGTGGATTACTTCACCATCCATGCGGGCGTGTTGCTGCGCTACGTGCCGCTGACCGCGCGCCGCGTCACCGGCATCGTGTCGCGCGGTGGATCGATTCTCGCCAAGTGGTGTCTGGCCCACCACAAGGAGAATTTCCTCTACACGCACTTTGAAGACATCTGCGAAATCATGAAGGCGTATGACGTCGCGTTCTCGCTGGGCGATGGCCTGCGTCCGGGCTGTATCGCCGATGCCAATGACGCCGCACAGTTCGGCGAACTCGAAACACTGGGCGAGCTGACGAAAATCGCGTGGAAGCACGACGTGCAGACCATGATCGAGGGGCCCGGCCACGTGCCGATGCAGTTGATCAAGGAAAACATGGACAAGCAGTTGCGCGAGTGCGGCGAAGCGCCGTTCTACACGCTCGGTCCGCTGACCACCGACATCGCGCCCGGCTACGACCACATCACCAGTGCGATCGGCGCCGCCATGATCGGCTGGTATGGCACAGCCATGCTCTGCTATGTCACGCCGAAGGAACATCTTGGCCTGCCGAACCGCCACGACGTGCGTGACGGCATCATGGCCTACAAGATCGCCGCGCATGCCGCCGACCTGGCCAAGGGCCATCCCGGTGCGCAGGTGCGCGACAACGCCTTGAGCAAGGCGCGGTTCGAATTCCGCTGGGAAGACCAGTTCCACCTCGGGCTGGATCCGGAGAAGGCGAAGGAGTTCCATGACGAGACGCTGCCCAAGGATGCCCACAAGCTGGCGCACTTCTGCTCGATGTGCGGTCCGCACTTCTGTTCGATGAAGATCACCCAGGACGTCCGCGACTACGCCGCCGAGAACGGTGTATCGGCCGAGCAGGCAATTGAAGCGGGCATGGCGGAAAAGTCCGCCGAATTCCTCGCCCAGGGCGCGAAGGTCTATCGACACGACTGAACCGCAGACCGGTCACGGCCCGCGGCATGCGGGCCGGGCCGTGGGTGGGGCTTGTTTCCGGTCCCGGCGCGCGCGACGCTTGGCGCATCCGAACCGAACCGGGAGTGGGACATGCATCCGAGCATCCAGAAAGGGTTCCGCGCGATGGCGTGGCTGTGGGCGGCGTGCCTGCTGGCGAGTTGCGCCAGCGGCCCGCGCATCAGCAGCGAGCACGATCCGGCCGCCGACTTCTCCAAATACCGGACTTTCTCGTTCTATTCACCGCTGGCGATTGAAAGCCAGGGCTACACCACGCTCACCAGCGCGCGCCTGAGATCCGCCGCGCGCGCGCAACTGGAATCCCGCGGCTATGTCTACGACGAAAAATCGCCCGACCTGTGGTTGAACATCAACGCGTACATGCAGGAAAAGACCGACGTGGTCAGCATGCCCGACGTCGACTACAACTATTACTACAGCTACCGATCGCGTCGTTACGTGGCCGTGCCGTACTGGTACGACCGCACCAACGTGTACCAGTACACCGAGGGCACGCTGAACTTCGATCTGGTCGATGCGCGCCGCAACCAGTTGGTGTGGGAGGGCATTGCCGTCGGACGCGTCGGCAAGAGCAAACCGGAAGAGCGCGCCGCACGGCTCGACCAGGCGGTGAACGACATCTTCGCCCGCTATCCGTATCGCGCGGGCAGCGGTACGCCGGTCTCCCCGCAGCCATGAGCAAGGCATCGACGGCGGCGCGCGCGGGCATCGGTTTCGGCACCGCGCTGGCGATCAGCATTTCGTGGAGCGCGAACAAGTCGCTGTTGTGGGCGGTCATCCACGGACTGCTTTCGTGGATCTACGTCGTCTACTACGCGCTCGTGTATCACCACGGAATCTGAGCGCCCATGTCCTTCACCTGGTTGCGATGGCTTGTCACCGCGCGCCGGCACCCGTCGGCGTGGCTGCTGCTGGTGCAGCTGGCCGGGGTGCTGCTGTATCCATTGATGGAAAGCACCGCAGGCGGGCGCGCGGTGTTCGGCGCCTTCGGCATCCTCGTGCTGGCGCTGTCGCTGTGGGTGGTGAATCGCGGCCCGTCCAGCCTGTGGGTGGCGCTGGCGCTGGCGTTGCCGTCCGTGTTGCTGTCGCTGGTCGCCGCGGCGATCGGCAACGTCGGATTGCAGATGCTGGCGCACCTGCTGGAAGCCGCGCTCTATTTCTACACGGCCGGCAGTCTCATCGCGTACATGCTGCAGGATCACGATGTGACGGCCGACGAACTGTATGCGGCAGGCGCAACGTTCACCTTGCTGGCCTGGGGCTTCGCGTTCGCGTTCTCGGTGTGCCAGCAGTGGTATCCGGGAAGCTTCATTGCGGCCGTCCAGCCGGAGCAGCCGCGGACATGGATGGAACTGCTCTCGCTGAGCTTCAGCCTGTTGTCGGGCGTGGGCCTCAGCGACATCGTGCCCGTGCAACCGCAAGCGCGTGCGCTGGTCATGCTCGAACAGTTCACCGGCGTCATGTACATCGCGCTGGTCGTGTCGCGGCTGATCGGCCTGACAACGCTGCGCAAGATGCACAAGGAGCCGTGAGCAGGGTTGTCGTGCAGGCATGAAAAAAGCCCGCGGAACGCGGGCTTTTTCCTGTGCGGGCGCGTCGCTTACTTTTTCAGTTCGGCGTAGCGCTGCATGGCTTCGACCAGTACCGCCTTGGCGTCGGCGGCGTTGCCCCAGCCTTCAATCTTCACCCACTTGCCCTTCTCCAGATCCTTGTAGTGTTCGAAGAAGTGGCCGATGCGTTCCATCCAGTGCGGGCTGACCTGCTGGATGTCGGAGATGTGCTTGTAGCCCGAGAAGACCTTTTCCACGGGAACCGCGAGGATCTTCTCGTCGCTGCCGGCTTCATCGGTCATGCGCAGTACGCCGACCGGGCGGCAGCGGATGACCGAGCCGGGGATCAGCGGCAGCGGCAGCACGACCAGTACGTCGGCCGGATCGCCATCGCCACACTGCGTGTGCGGCACGTAACCGTAGTTGCAGGGATAGCGCATGGGCGTGGAAAGAATGCGGTCGACGAAGATCGCGCCGCTTTCCTTGTCCACTTCGTATTTCACCGGTTCCGAGTCCTTGGGAATCTCGATGATGACGTTGATTTCTTCCGGCGGATTCTTGCCGGTCGAGACATGGTCCAGACCCATGATGCGTTGCTCCAGAGCGTTCTGTTTTGACAGGGGGGCCGATCTTACGCGCTTGACTGTTGCGGCGCAGCAGCCACGGTCTTTGTGAAGGAAACCGGCCGTTTCCGGCTGCGGGCGCCGTTCCATGACACGCCGCTCGGTCCGGGCGTCCTAGACTCCGCCGATGCGCCCGCTGGTCCTGTCTTGCATGCTCCTGTCCACCGCCTGCTTTTTTGCCGGTCTTCCGGAAGCCCGGGCGCGGACGGTCTACCGCTGCGTGCGCGACGGCACCGTGAGCCTCGCCACGGCGCCCGAGCCGGGTTCGCGCTGTGAAGCCCGCCAGATCGAGGACAACGCGGTCCAGACGCCGAACCTCTGGGGGCGCATGGGTGTTTTCAGCGGCACGCTGTACGAGCGCGAACAGGACGGCCAGCTTGTCTACAGCACCCGCAACCTGCCCGGATCACGGGTGTATCTGCGCTTCACCGTGGCGACGCCTCCGGGCGAGCCGGCGCATCCGGGTCTGGGCAGGATCGGCAAACCGCGGCTGGATGCGTTTGCGAAGGAGTTTCGCCGCGCTTCCCGCCAGACCGGCGTGGACGATGCCTGGCTGCGCGCGGTGGCGCATGCCGAGAGCGACTTCAACGCCAACGCCGTGTCGGCCAAGGGCGCGAAAGGCGTGATGCAACTGATGCCGGACGTGGCGAGCCAGTACGGCGTCACGGATCCGTTTTCCTCGGCGCAGTCGATCGATGCCGGCGCGCGCCACCTCAGAGCATTGATGCGCCGCTACAAAGGCGACCGGATGCTCGCGGCGGCCGCATACAACGCCGGTGTTGGAGCGGTGGCCCGTCATGGCGGCATTCCGCCCTACGAAGAAACGCGGGAGTACGTGGCCAAGGTGAGCGCCCTGTACGAGTTGTACCTGCGTGCCATGGGGCGGGCTTCGGCAATCGAGAAGCCCGCGCTGTAGCGTCTTCACCCGGCTTCGACCGCGCAGGCCTATCGTGCGGGTCAGATGGATCGCCGCAGGAGAATGCAAATGAAGCGACGGGTTTTCAGTGCGCCGGATCTCGGCACGGCCGAACAGGCCATCGGCGCCGCATTGCGCGTGGGCATCCGGCCCGGACACGCCGCCGTACTCGCGCATTCGGACATCGAGGTCGAGCAGGTCCCCGACGCGGAAAAGGAAACATCGCCCACCGATTTCAAGCCCGCAGCGGTCCGCGGCCTCATCGGCGGCGGGGTCATCGGACTGGTCGCAGGGCTGGTGGGCATGTGGGTGCCTCAGGTGGGCTTTCATCCCGCGGGCGTCATCGTCACCACGCTGGTCGGTGCGCTGGTGGGTGGCTGGGCGGCGGCGCTCGCCGGTTCGGCCGTGCCAAGCGAAGTGCGCCGCGACTTCAAGCAGGAGATCGATCGCGGCGCGCTGCTGGTGATGATCGACGAGGAAGACGACGCCCTGCTGGAGCGTGCAAGCCAGGCCGTCCTTGCGACGCGCGGCATGAAGCCACTCAAGCAGGTGCCGCACGGCCTGCTGGGCTGAGCTCCTCGAAAGAAGTGACAACCTGCACTACGGTGCGGACCGGTGGGTGGGCTACCGTGCGCATGTCCTTTCCGGAGCCCGCCCATGCCTGCCGTCGTCAGCCTCACCACGTTGACCCCGTATCTCGCCACTGCCGGCATCGGCTGGGTGATGTATCGCCGCATTCGCCGCAGCTTCGGCCGCCAACCCTGGCAGCCGGCCCGCAACGCGGTGCGCGTCGCGCTGATGACGTGCCTGCTGGCGGCGCTGATGGTCGGTTTCTGGTTCCTGCCGCATGTTCGTCCTGCCGTCGGCCTGGGACTGATCGCCGGCGCGGCGCTGGGTGCGCTCGCACTCAAGCACACGCGCTTCGAATGGCATGAAGGCTTGCCGACGTATGTGCCGAATCCGTGGATCGGCGCGGTGCTGACGCTGTTGCTGGTGGGCCGGTTGGCGTGGCGCTGGTCGCAGGGTGCATTCGGAGACGGCGCCGCCGCGACCGCGCAGCAAGCCAGTCCATTGACGATGGGTTTCGCCGGCACGCTGGTGGCCTATTTCCTGCTGCTCAATGTCGGCGTGTGGCTGCGCATGCGCCGCCTGCAATCAGAGCGTGCGCCGCTGGTCTGAGCGGATGTCCTGCGACTCGATGAGATAGACGCCCGGCGGCGCCTGCAGCACGCCGGCAATCAAGGTCTGGGCGACCGCCTCGGGCGGCACCACCCGCCAACGTCGTGGCTGCACGCGTTCCATTCTTCCGAGGACGCGTTGCGCCCACTGTTCCATCGGTCGCGTGCGTGCGCGTTGACCCCCCAGAAGTCCCGGGCGCACGAACACCAGCGACTCGAAACCCACTTCGCGCAGCGCCTGTTCCAGTTCGCCCTTGGTGCGCGAATAGAACACGGGTGAACGTGCGGAAGCGCCCATGGCCGACACCAGTGCGAACACGCGTGCGCCGTGGGCCTTGGCGACGCGCGCGAACTGCAGCGGATAGTCGAAGTCGACACGGCGGAACGCATCGCGGCTGCCGGCATCGCGCAGTGTCGTGCCGAGCGCGCAGATGACGCCGTCGATGCGCAGTTCCGGAATGCGGAAATCCGGATCATCGAAATCGATCACCGGATTGATCAGGTGCGGGTGGGACGGCAATGCGCGACGCGTCGGTGCGATGACGCGTCCGATGGCGGCATCCTCCAGCGCCAGCGCAAGCGTGGCGCGTCCCACCAGGCCGGTCGCGCCCAACAGCAGCAGAGTGTCCATGCGGGATTCCGGGCCGCCTCACGGGTTGCGGCCATCGCTTATCCTATGCCGCCCGGCGCGAGCGCGACCGGTTTCCCCCACCGGTGAACCACCGCGAGACGAGTGCCGCGTACGCATGAACCTGCCCCTGCATTACGGATTCCTCGGTGCACTCGAAGCCGGCCTCATTGCGTTCCTGATCGGTCTGCTGATCTATGCAGGGTGGCAGGCAATCTGCCGATCACTGGGCTGGTCAATCGGGCACGCCATCGGCTGGTCGTGCGTACTCGCCGTGGTGATTGGCGCCGGCATCGATGCCTGGAACCTGTTCTATCTCGGCATGATGAAACTTGAATCGCCGCTCTATGCGCGGCTCGCACTGCAGGCGATCCACGATCCCGACGCATTGGGCGCCCGCGTCGTGTGCGAAATCATCGGCGCGCTCTCCGGTGTCGTATCAGGTTGGCAATGGTTCAGCCGCCACCCGCGTGAAGACAACGTTTCGAACGGCTGAGAAAAAACGCCGTTTGAACATCGATCTGATGCGTGCATCACGTCGCGATGGCGGCTGCACATCGTCGTCACGGTTCACTAACGAGATGGGTAAACCAAAGA
Source organism: Pseudomonadota bacterium (assembly GCA_023419315.1). Classification (GTDB taxonomy): domain Bacteria; phylum Pseudomonadota; class Gammaproteobacteria; order Xanthomonadales; family Xanthomonadaceae; genus Pseudoxanthomonas_A. The sequence goes on along the minus strand of JAEZYE010000052.1, from coordinate 39,896 downwards.
TTCGCGGGCTTGGTTAAGCGCGCGTGCATGTTCATTTCAAGCAGCAGGATCGATTCAGAACAACATCGGCATCGTCGGCATCGTGCGCTACAGGACGCACTCTCACTTCCCAAGAAACGGAGCTAACGACGATGACCAAGTTCAACAAGCCGCTGATCGCCCTGATTGCCCTGGGTGCCGCCGTCGCCACGCCGATTGCCTTTGCGCAGGACACGCAGGCGCAGCAGCAGCCGCAGCAGACCCAGTCCACGCAGTCGACCGATCAGGCGACCGGCGGTGCCGAGCAGTCGGCGCAGCAGTCCACGCAGTCGGGCAGCCAGCAGGGCTGGGCTGACATCGACAAGGACGGTGACGGCAACATCACCAAGGAAGAAGCTTCCGCCAATGCCGGCCTCTCGCAGGTCTTCGACAAGGCCGATGCCAACACCGACGGCTCGCTGACCGCCGAGGAATACAAGGCGTTCGTCGAGAAGAACTACAGCGAGCCGCAGAAGTAATCCGATGAATTGATGTCCGCGGCGCTTCACCAAAGCCGCGGAGCCGGGGGCGGTACATCGCCCCCGGCCGATCAGGGAGGAGTCCGCATGAAACGCTACGTCACTCTGTTCGGTGCACTCATGTGCACAAGCCTTCTGGCACCGGGCATTGTCCTGGCGCAGGAACAGGATTCACCGCGTCCGACGACACAGACCGATGCGCCGCCCACCACCGATGCCGCTACCCCCGCGCCTCGCACATTCGACGAACTCGACGCCAATGGCGACGGCAGCATCGGCAAGGACGAAGCCGCGGTCGACCCGGCGCTGACCCAGGCGTTCGGAACCCTGGATCAGGACGCGGACGGCAAGCTCACGGCTGCTGAATACGGGAGCTACAAGCCGGACAAGCAGGCCACCCCGCATCGATGAAACCGGAACTGCCCCCGCCCCCACGGGGGCGATGACGTCAGGAGGATGCATGAAAACCACAACCCATCCCTATATGCGCTCCAGTCTGTTGACCGCTGCCCTGGTTGCGGCGGTGCTGTCGCTGGGCGCCTGCAATCGCACGGCCGACGAGGAAGTGGTGACGCCGCCGGCAGAGACGACACCGCCTGCGGACACCACGGCGCCGCCGGCCGATACCACCACTGACCCGGCCATGACGCCGCCACCCTCGGATCCGATGACGCCGCCGACCTCGACGACGCCACCGACTTCGACGACTCCGACGGACCCGGCCCAGATCCCGCCGCCGACCGAATCCCAGACGCCGCCGGCGAGCACCGACAGCCAGACGCCGCCGCCTCCGGCGGGCTCCGGCACGCCTCCGGCCGACTGACGCCGGGAGCGTGTGCAGCAGACGTCGCGTGACGCCGGTCCGCCTGTCACCGGCTGCGACGCCGAGGCGAGAAGGGCGATCCTGTCGCGGGGTCGCCCTTCTTTTTTTGCCGTGGTCGGGTTTCCGCACGCTGCTATGCTGCGCGGCCCTTTGCACGAACAGGACAGGCCATGCACGCGATTCGCTGGGTAGGGTTCGATGGCGATGACACGCTGTGGAAGAGCGAGGACTACTACCGACTGGCCGAGAAGGACTTCGAGGCGATTCTGTCCACCTACATCGATCTCGGCGATCGCCGCATGCAGCAGCACCTGCTCGACACCGAACGCCGCAACCTGAAGATCTTCGGCTATGGCGTGAAAGGCATGACGCTGTCGATGCTGGAGACCGCGATCGCAATGACGGACGAACGCATCAGCGCACATGATCTGCGCCGGGTGATCGAGATCGGTCGTGCAACGTTGCAGCATCCGGTGGAATTGCTGCCCGGCGTGCGCGAAGCCGTCGAACGTATCGCGCAACAGCATGAAATCGTTTTGATCACCAAAGGCGATCTGTTCCACCAGGAAGCGAAGATTGCGCAATCCGGCCTGGCCGATGTGTTCCATCGCATCGAGGTGGTGTCCGAAAAGGACGTTCCCACCTACACGCGTGTTCTCGCCGAACTGGACGTTGCGCCGGACGCCTTCGTCATGATCGGCAATTCGCTGCGCTCGGATATCGAGCCGATCATCCAGCTCGGCGGCTGGGGCATCCACATGCCGTACCACGTCACCTGGGCGCTGGAAACCGAACACGGACTGGGTGAGGCCGTGCCGCGCCTGGCCACGGTGGCGGGAGCGGCCGAGTGGCCCGAGGTGCTGGACCGCATCCGTGAAGGTCGCATCTGACGGCTTCTTCGTCGGCCCGATTAACGGCGTGTGTATGGCGCGGATGCGCGGCGCTGGACTGGGTCGCGATTAAAATCACATTCACCCGCAACACGACATCTTTCGTCCAGGGCCCGCTTCGCGGGCGACCCGGAGGAGACGACATGGCACTTTCCCTTGCACGACTGATGGCACCGGTGATTTTCGCAACCGGCCTGGGCCTGGCGGCGCTGACGCCGACGCAGGCACGCGCCAGCGACGATCTGGTTCGCGTCATCGTGGATGTGGCCGACGTCATCTACCACAGCGGACAGCCTTATTACCGCCACGGTCCGGGTTACGGTTACGGCGACAGGTTGATCGTGGTGCGCGACCGCTACCACCGTCCCACCTATTACCGGTATGTGCCGCGCCACGTCGTGTATCGCGCTCCGTCGCGGCCGCGTGGACATGCCTATGGCTATTACCGCAATGCGCCGGTCGTTGTCCGCTACGTCGACCGTGATCGCCACGATTACTACCGCCACGACCGTCGTGACCGGTACGACCGTGACGATCGCTGGGATGACGACAGGCGCTGGAAGCAGCGCGACAAACATCGCCGTGGTGGACGCGGCCGGGATTGATCACCCCGTCTTGAACCCTTCTGCAACGATGCCCGCTGGAAGAACGACGTCCTTCCACACATCGTGTTGATGGCCTGCGGCGCGCAGTGAGTGATGGCAGAATGCCTGCATGTCTCTCACTCCGCGCCGCTTTCTTTTCTGCGCCGGCCTGCTGGCTGTGCTGTCCGTGTCATCGGTGCATGCCGCGCAGGACGCGGACACACCGAAGATGGCCGAGTGGCCGGGCAGCGGCGATGCGTATATCGACCGGCGCCTGGCCGACATCAATGATTACGCGGCGCGCTATCCCGCCGCCTTCGCCGACGAGATGGCGCGCTACCACAGCGTCCCGCGCAGCTACGTCGAAGCGATGATGAAACAGCCGGACTGGAGTGCCGGCGACATCTACATGGCGTGCGCGCTGGCCGGTGTGGCCGGGCAGCCGTGCCGCGCCGTCGTGCGCGAATGGTCGCGTGATCACGGTGATGGCTGGCGCGGGGTGGCGATGCGGTTGGACGTCAAACCGGGCACCGCATCGTACCGGCGCATCCGCAAGAGTCTGGACGACACCTATCGCCGCTGGGATCGCCCTGCGCCGTAACCGCGCCTGGACACAACGCGCATTTCAGGGCGACTTGCGCGCATACATGATCAGCAGGACGAGATCCTGCTCACCCGTCTGTTCGATCGCATGCGTACTGCCGGGCCGCGTGAGCATGGCATCGCCGGCCGAAACCTCATGCACGGCGCCGTCCAGTACGTAACGTCCGCGGCCGCTCAGCACGTAATAGATCTCGTCCTTGTGGTGCTGGTGCAGGCCGATGCCTGCGCCGCGCGGCAGCACGCGCTTGCGGAACTCGAAACCCAGCGCAGGCGCGTCGCGGAAGAAGGGATAGGCGGTGGTGGGCCCGACGCCGCCATGCGGCCCGCTCTGCGTCGAAGCGACGTCCCGCTCGTGCACGATGAGTGATGGATGTGCCTGCGCCACGCGGTCCGCCCTTGCAGTCGGTGGCGCACCGCAATCGGTATCGCGGATCACATGTGCTGCGAGCGATGCATCCAGCCGTATCCAGCCATCGACGACGAGGCAGGCCACCATCACGGCGCCGCGCTGCTGGAAATGCGTGTCATCGGCCTGCTGTTGCGCCGGCACGTGCATGTAGTACGCCTTCGATGCGTCGTCGCCCAACGCACGCAGCCAGTCCATGCTGCTGGCCGTCAGATCGATGAGGCCGACGCCCTCGCGCTGCGCGAGCTGACGCACCGCTTCCGCATACAGACCATGGGTGTCGAGCAACTGGCCGTGGTCGAACTTGCGCCGCGCGACTGGCGTGACGAGGATGGGCGTGGCGCCGGCGTCGCGCGCGAGCGTGATGTAGCGCATCAGCCAGCGCGGGAATGCATCGCGCGGTTCGTTGTAGCGCTCGGGTGCTTCCTGCTTGGCGTCGTTGTGGCCGAACTGGATCAACAACACATCGCCGGCGCGGAGCCCCTGCTTTACACCTTCGAACCAGCCTTCCTCGATGAAGCTGCGTGCGCTGCGTCCACTTTTCGCATGGTTGCGGACGACGACTTGGCGCTCGTCCAGGAACGTCTGCAACTGCTGGCCCCAACCTTCGCGCGGCGCGCGTTCGGCGCCGTACTCGCTGGCGGTCGAATCGCCTGCGATGAACACCTGCCGGGGTGTTTCGGCGCCATGCGCGGAAAGTACAAAGGCCAACAACGGTGCGGCGAACCAGCGTGTCATGCGCGATCCTCCAGCGCGGTCGGGCATCGGTCTGGCACGCGCCGGCAGATTTCCCTGCGCGGCGCGTGCCGCGGTCAGCGTGCGAGCCAGCCGCCGTCCACCGGAATCACTGCACCGTTGACGTAATCCGATGCGGTGGACGCCAGGAAGATGGCCGCGCCGGCAAGATCCGACGGCAATCCCCAGCGGCCGGCGGGAATGCGATCGAGAATGGCCTTGCTGCGATCCTCATCGGCACGCAGCTGCGCCGTGTTGTCGGTCGCCATGTAGCCGGGCGCGATCGCATTGACGTTGATGCCCTTGTTCGCCCATTCGTTGGCGAGCAGACGGGTGATGCCGGCGATGCCGGACTTGCTTGCGGTGTACGAAGGCACGCGGATGCCGCCCTGGAACGACAGCATCGACGCGATGTTGATGATCTTGCCGCCGCCCTGTGCGATGAAATGCTTGCCGGCGGCCTGCGACATGAAGAACGCGCTCTTGATGTTCACGTTCATCACGTCGTCCCAGTCCTTCTCGCTGAACTCCACCGCGTCGGCGCGACGGATCAGGCCGGCGTTGTTGACCAGGATGTCGAAACGGCCCAGCCCCGCGACGGTTTCCTGCACCAGGCGTTCGACGGGCTCGATCGAGATGAGGTTGGCCTGCAGGTTGAGGAAGCGCCGGCCGGTCGACGTGATCTGCTCACCGGTTTCGGTGGCTTCGACGATGCCGGCGACCGCGACATCGGCGCCGGCCTGCGCGAGCGCCAGCGCGATGCCCTGGCCAAGCCCCGTGTTGCCGCCGGTGACCAGGGCGACCTTGCCTTCCAGACTGAATGGATTGTGTGCCATGCGATTCCCCGCTTGAGTGGTGTGTGCTGGCGGACGCGCCGCTTACTTGAGCTGGCAGATGTCCAGGACGTGCATGTCGGTGTAGTCGAGGTTCTCTCCGCCCATCGCCCAGATGAAGCAGTAGTTGCTGGTGCCCGAACCCATGTGGATCGACCACGGCGGCGACACTACGGCTTCGTCGTTCTGCACGACGATGTGGCGTTGCGCCTCGGGCTCGCCCATGAAGTGGTAGACGCGGTCGTTCTCGCCCAGGTCGAAGTAGAAATAGACCTCCGAGCGGCGATCGTGCAGATGCGGCGGCATCGTGTTCCAGACGCTCCCGGTCTTCAGCACGGTCAGGCCCAGCAGCAACTGCGAGGACTGGCAGGTGGCCGGAACGATGTACTGGTAGATGGTGCGTTCGTTGCTGGTCTCCAGCGAACCGCGCTCCAGGGCGACCGCATCGGCAATCGCCAGTGCCCGCGTTTCGAAGCGCGCATGCGCGGGCGTGGAGGTCAGGTAGAACTTCGCCGGCTGCGCCGCATCGTCGGATTCGAATGCCACGTCCTGGCTGCCCATCGCCACATACAGGCCGTCCTTCGGCCCGAGCGGATAGGCGACGCCATCGACCGTCACCGTGCCGCGTCCCTGGCCGACGTTGATGACGCCAAGCTCGCGGCGCTCCAGGAAAGGCTTGCCCGCGGCGGACGCCGGTTCGGTCTGGCGCGGCAGTTCGACGCGCGCGCTGACTGGCGCGGCGCCGCCGATGACGAAGCGTTCGTTGTGCGAATAGTTCAACTGCACCGTGTCGGCCTCGAACAGGCGGCTGATCAGATAGCGGTCGCGGAGCTGGTCGTTGCTGGCGCCGGCCATCATGTCGGGGTGGGTCGCGTGGTAGGTCTTGCAGAACATGAAGCACTCCAGTGGATTCGGCAGACGGCCGCTCATCGAAGGGCGATGTTAGCGGCTCTGGTAACCGGTGTCATTTCGCAGTGCGCAACGGCGTGACGTGATCGGGACGAGGGAGGTTCAACCTGGCGGCTGGCAGGAATCGCGGACGATCAGGTGCGGTCGGATGCTGGCCGCCTGCAGTGCGGGACCGGTCTCCGGCTGGATCAACATCGCCGCGGCGATGCGACCGGTATCGCGGGTGTGGCGACGGACCGAAGTCAGCGCCGGCCACAGCCGCGAGGCCAGCGGACTGTCGTCGAATCCGACGATGGACAGTTGGCGCGGAATGCTGATGCCCGCGCGCAGCGCCACCTTGTAGACGCCGGCGGCCATCTCATCGTTGCCGGTGAAGATGGCGGTCGGGCGCTGCTTGCCGGCCAGCAGTTTTTCCGCCGCGACCACGCCCGACTCGAACGTGTAGCCCGCTTCGATGATGCGCGACTTCGGCAATTCCAGCCCGCGTTGCTGCAGGGCATCGAGAAAGCCCGACGTGCGCTCGTGCGCGGAGCGGTATGCCGCCGGACCGGTGATCAGCGCGATGTCGGTATGACCCAGCGACAGCAGGTATTCGGCCGCTTCCGCCGCGCCGTTGCGATCGTGCGTGACCACCATGCGCGATGGCTCGTCTTCCAGCGCCACCGATGCAATGCGCGTATAGCGGCATCCGATCTCGACCAGCATGTCGGCCAGCGCCTGATCTTCCGACGCACGCGGCACGAGCATCACGCCGTGCAGTTTCTGCTGTTGCACGAAACGGCGAACGCCATCGAGGAAGTGCGGACTGCGGCTGTCGCAGGGATGCACGACGAGTTCGAAACCCGAATCGCGCAGTGAATCCAGCGCGCCGTACTGCATGTCGACGATGTACTGCGCGGTCGGGTTGTCATAGACCATGCCGATCAGGAACGAACGACGGAACGCGAGCCCGCGCGCCATCGGGTCCGGCACGTAGCCGACTTCCCGCATCAATGCCTCGACCTTGTCCCGGGTGTCCTTACGCACCAGCGGCGAGTGGTTGATGATGCGCGAGACCGTCTTCTTCGAGACGCCGGACAACCGGGCGATGTCGTTGATCGTGGCGGCCTTGCCGGAAGCAATCGGCGGGGCAGGGCGTTCGGGCTTCTTGCGCGCGGGCATGTGGACGGGTTCCAGTCGTGTGCGGCCATTCTAGACCTTGGCGCAGGCGGCAGCCTGCGCGCGATCCACCGTCACTTCTTCAGTTGCGCCGGCAGCCAGAGCGACAGCTCGGGCACGAACGCGACGATCAGCAGCACCGCCAGCGCCGCCAGCCAGAACGGCCAGATCGTGCGCATGCTCTGGCCGATCGTGATCTTGCCGATCGCCGTGCCGATGAAGAGCACGGAGCCGACCGGTGGCGTCACCAGGCCGAGGCCGCCCGCCAGCACCATCACCAGGCCGAAGTGGATCGGATCGATGCCGTAGGCCTTCACCACGGGAAGGAAGATCGGCGTGCAGATGAGGATTTTCGGCGCCAGATCCATGAACATGCCCAGCAACAGCAACATCACCACGATCATCAGCAGCACGGTGCGCTGGCTGTCCGCGATCGACTGCAGGAAATCCACGGCCGCCGTCGGTACCTGCAGGTACGCCAGCAGCCAGCCGAAGACGGCGGCGGTGGCGATAACGAACAGGATCGTGCCGGTGGTGCGCGCGGCGTGCGTCACCGCTTCGAAGAACTCGCGCCAGCGCAGCTGCCGATACAGCGCGGCCGTCACCAGCAGCGCGTAGACCACTGCAATGGCCGCGCTTTCGACTGCGGTGAAGATGCCGGCGCGGATGCCGACGAAAATCAGCGCAACCAGGCCCAGGCCCGGCAATGCCGCAATCAGGCGCACGACCACCGCACGCATGCCCGGAAAGGCTTCCACGCCGTAACCGCGATGACGCGCGACCGCATAGCCGGTGATCATCATCGCGACCGTCATCAGCAGCGCCGGCACGATGCCTGCGGCGAACAGATCCGCAATGGATAACCCGCCCGCGGCTGCGGAGAAGAGGATGAGGTTGTGCGAAGGCGGCACCAGCAACGCGACCAGAGCCGCGGTGATGCTGACATTCACGGCGAAATCGCGGTCATAGCCGCGCTGCACCATCTGCGGAATCATCGTGCCGCCGACTGCGGAAACATCCGCGATGGCCGAGCCCGAAACACCGCCGAAGAACAGCGAAGACAGCACGCTGACCTGTCCGAGGCCGCCGCGCATGCGGCCGACCAGCGACGAAGCCAATGCGATCAGGCGATCCGAAATGCCGCCACGCAGCATCAATTCACCGGCGAAGATGAAAAGCGGAATCGCGATCAGCGAGGCGGAGCCGGAGCCCGCGGAAATCTGCTGCACAAGCACGATGGACGGCAAATCCAGGTACAGCAGCGTCGCCAGCGCAGCGGCAGCGAGAGCGAACGACACCGGCACGCCGAGCATCAGCAGCATCACGAACAGACCGAGCAGGATTGCAATGGCCATGGATCAACGATCTCCTTCGGCAGTCGTGGTCGGACGCAGCGCAAGCCACAACTGGTGCAGCGCGAACACCGCCATCAACGCACCGCCAATCGATAGCGGCAGGTAGTTGATGCTCTGCGGCAGATCCGCGCCGGCCGTCTTGATGTCCAGTCCATCCAGCAGCAGCACCGCGCTCCAGCGTGCAAGCACGACGCCGGTGGCGCCGATGAGGAACGCACGAAGTGCTTCCAAACCGCGGCGCACGCCCGCGTGGGCGTGATCGGCGAGCAGGAAGAAGCCGAAGTGGCGCCGGGTATGCACGCCGGCCGCCGCGCCCAGACTCATCGCGGTGCTGAGCAGCAGCACGGTGAAAGGCTCGGTCCAGCTCGGCGAATCATTGAGCACGTAGCGCGTGAACACCTGCCAGCCTTGCACCACCACCAGTCCGAGCAGGGCGGAAGCGGAAACGGCGATGGCGATCTGGGCGAGGCGGTCGAGCCATCGCTGCGCGGTGGAAATCGGAAGGTCGGTCGCGGGCTCGCTCATGCTGTCCGGTCTCAGGCCTGGTCGCGGATGCGACGGTAAAGGGAGTCGATGCGCGGGTCGCGGCGGTATTCGGCAAGCAACGGTTGCGCTGCGCGCTCAAATGCCGGCCGATCCACCTCGTTGAACGCAATGCCGTAATCGATCACCGCCTGGCGCGCGGCGGCTTCGGAGGCATCCCACAACCGGCGCATGACCTGCACGGACTCGCGCGCGGTTTCGCGCACGAGTTCCTGATCCGCTGGCGCCAGCGCTTCCAGACTGCGTCGCGAAATCAACAGGACGTCCGGCGCATAGGAATGATCGGTGTGCGACCAGTAGCGCGCCGCTTCGAAGTGGCGGCTGGAGTGGAAGCTGCGCACGTTGTTTTCAGCGCCGTCGATCATGTGCGTCTCCATGCCGGAGAACACTTCGCCGAGTGACAGCGGCGTCGGGTTGGCGCCGAACAGGCGCAGCATGCGGATGAAGATGTCCGATACCGGCACGCGAATCTTCAGGCCATGCAGTTCGGCGGGCGTGCGGATCGGATGGCGGTTGTTGTAGAAGCAGCGCGCGCCGGAGTCGTAGATCGCCAGCCCGACGAGACCACGCGCATCGAAGCTGGCGAGCACTTCGCGGGCGATGCCGCCATCCATCACGCGGCGCAGATGCTCGACCGAATCGAACACGTACGGCAGGCACAGCGCCTGCGTCAGCGGGAACGCATTGTTCAATGCGCCCGAATAGACGCGGGTGATGTCGATGGCGCCGTAGCGCGCCATGTCGATGGCTTCGGACTCGCGACCGAGCTGGCCGGAATGGTAGAGGCGGATGGAAAGGCGGCCATTCGTGCGGCGCGCCAGCGTCTGGCCAATCCAGCGCACGGCTTCGACGGTCGGGTAATCGGTGACGTGTACGTCGCTGGCGGTCAGCACGCGTTCCGCCACATTCGCGCGCGCCAGCGGCGAGGCCAGCGGCAAGGTGGCCGCGCCCAGGCCGGCGGACAACAGTTGCCTGCGGCTGATCATCGCGAGGCCTCCACGCCGGCGGCGATTGCGCGGCAGTTGATTTCGCCGATGCCTTCGAAGGTGATCGTGGCGACTTGGCCCGGCAGGATGTCGTGGATGCCGGTGGCGTTGCCGGTGGCGATCCAGTCGCCGGCGCGCAACGGTCGGCCCCGTCGGGCCGAGCGCGACAGGGCGAACGCGAACGCGGCGCGCAGGCCGCCGGGCAAGGTGGTGGCACCGCCGCGTCCCACTTCGACGCCATCAATGTGCGTGGTGCAGCGCAGCCCGGATTCGTCGCGCGTGCGCCAGTCGCTGATCTCTTCACCGATGACCAGCCCGTTGTTGTTGCCGAAATCCGACACCACCACGCGCGGCCCCAACTGGTTGATCGTTGCCAGTGGGCTGCTCGCGACTTCAACGCCGATGAACAGCCGCGCCGGAAATGCCTCCGCCTGGGCGGGCGTCCAATCGATCTGGTGCTCCGGTGCATCGGCATCCAGGCGCAGCACGTATTCGGCTTCGACCGCGCCGAAGCCGCCGCTGAACACCGGGATGTCGAGAATGCCACCGGTAGCATTCCAGAGTGCGCGAGAGAAGATGGGGCCGAGCAGGCGCTCGTCACCGGATGCATCCCGGCGCTCCGGCGCGATGTAGCCGACTTTCCAGCCCACGACGTGATCCGTCCAGCGCGTGATCGCCAGATCCTGGACGCGATACGCGGTCACCAGATCTTCCGGGATTTCGCCGGGGAAGCCCGGCAGCGAAGCACCCCGCGATCGCGCGTCGGTAAATGCAGCCGCGATGGCGGACAGGCCCGGTAGCGCAGCGGAAGATGACGGGTCGGTGCTCAAGCGGTTTCTCCGGTTGGACTTTGCTGCGCCGCCGAGTGACAGCGCGGGTCTCCGGCCTGTATATGGTAAACCGGTGTCATTGACAATATGCACCGCCGCAAAATCCACTGCCCGCCAAACGGCCCAACACTTCCCGGGGAGGGAGAAGATGTTCTTGTCCGTACTTGCTGTCCTTCGTCGCCGCGCGCCGGTGTTGCTGCTGGCTTCGGCGTTCGCAGTGCCCATGCCGGATACGGCCTTCGCGGCGGAAACGCCGGAGCTGGCGTTCCCCGGCGCGCAGGGCTGGGCGGCGCACACGCCGGGCGGACGCGGTGGACGCATCGTGCGGGTCACCACGCTCAAGCCCGACGGCCCGGGTTCGTTCCTGGAAGCGGTGAATACGCCGGGTCCCCGCATCGTCGTGTTTGAAGTCGGCGGCGTGATCGATCTCGGCGTGAAGACCGTCCGCATCACCGAACCGTTCCTGACGATTGCAGGCCAGACCGCGCCGGCCCCCGGCATCACCTTGATTCGCGGCGGCGTTGACATCGCCACGCATGACGTCATCGTCCGCCACCTGCGCATCCGCCCCGGCGACACCGGCGCGGCGAAGCGCAGCGGCGTGGACTTCGACGCCATTTCCACGGTCGCAGGACGCAACATCATCGTCGACCACTGCTCGCTGACCTGGGCGACCGACGAAGGACTGTCGGCCTCCGGTCCCCGTTTCGCCGAAGGCGCCCGCACCCGCGACGAGTTCGCCCGCGCGACCTCCCATCGCATCACCTTCAGCAACAACCTGATCGCCGAAGGCCTTGCCGATTCCAGCCACGGCAAGGGCGAACATTCCAAGGGCACGCTCGTCCATGATCACGTCGCGGACATCCTGATCGTCGGCAACCTCTACGCGCACAACTACGAGCGCAATCCGCTGTTCAAGGGCGGCGTGCGCGGGCAGATCATCAACAACCTGATCTACAACCCCGGCCAGCGCGCCATGCACTACAACCTGATCGCCGAGGAATGGCTGGGCCGCACGTACGAGAAGGGCGAGATGGTCGTGCGCGGCAACGTCATGCGCGCGGGGCGCTCCACCGAGGATCTCGCCTTCTTCATGGTGGGCGGTTCCGGGGACGTGGATCTCTTCAGCGAAGACAATCGTGTGGTGGATCGTGTCGGCCGCGCGCGCATCGATGCGCAGGGCAGCTACACGACCACGCCGGTCCGCATCCATGCATTGCCGAAAGCCCCGCCGCTGCCGTTCGGCGTGCGCCTGCTGGCGTCGGACCGGGTTCAGGATGCCGTGATCGAGAATGCCGGTGCCACGCCGTGGAATCGTGATGCAGTGGATCGCCGGATCGTCGCGGACGTGATCGAAGGCCGCGGCGAAATCATCGACAGCCAGGATCAGGTCGGCGGCTACCCCGCTTACGCGGAAACCCGCAAGGCGTTCGTCGAAAGCGACTGGAACCTCGACACGATGGAGCCGCACAGGGGATACGAGCGCGGCGAACCGCTGCGCTGATTCGCAACGCCCATCCATGCCGACGCCCGCCTCATCCAGGCGGGCGTTTTATTTTGCGAGGCGGCCGGTACGCCGGGCGGAAGCTGTTCGACGGCATGGGCATGTGCACCGACCTGCAAACACGCAGCATCCTCTGCGCGTAGCGGGAGAGCGGCGACACGCGACGCGATGCGGAGCAGCCGCACGCGCGAGGAACGCGCTCTTGGCGTCCTCATTCCGGACGGGGCGCAAAAGAAAGGCCCGGTGTCGCCACCGGGCCAAATCTTCCAGTTGTGCAGCGGAGAGATGTGCAGGGCGCGATCACGCGCCCGGGCTCAGAACTTGTAGCGCAGGCCCATCATGTACTGGCGGCCGGTGTGCGTGTACACACTGGAGCGATCGCCCACCGAGTCCACCCACTGATCGTTCCACTCGTCGGTCAGGTTCAGACCTTCCAGCGAGATCTCCAGGTGCTCGTCGAACTTGTAGGAGATCGACGCATCCACCGTCGTTGTCGCCTTCGTGCCTTCGACGTTGTTACTGTTGCGGCCCGGAATCGTGGTCAGGAATTCGCTGCGGTACGCCGCCGAAACGCGCGCGGAGAAGTGGTCGCCTTCGTAGTACAGCGTCGCGTTGTAGGCGTTCTTCGACAGGCCCAGCATCGGACCCTTCGCCGACGGCGTGCCGTTGGAGTTGAGGTACTGGATGTCCGACTGCACGTAGGTGTAGTTCAACTGCGTACCGAAGTTGCTCCACAGGCCCGGCAGGAACGTGAAGGGCTGCTGGTAGCTGACCTCCACGCCCTTCAGTTCACCGCCCGGCGTGTTGAGCGGCTGCACGAAGTTGAATTCGTCAGTGGGCAGCGTGTTGGTGCCGGCCAGCAGCGAGTCCGGCAATCCGGATGTGTTGAACGGACGGATTTCGCTGGACGTCTGGATGTAGCTGTCGATGTTCTTGTAGAACAGGCCGAGCGACAGCAGCGACTCTTCGGCGAAGTACCACTCGAAACTCAGATCGACCGTGTCGGCGCGGAACGGATTCAGCCGGGGATTACCGGTCGTGACCGTGCGCGAGCCGCCGGCGACGGACACCGTCGCACCGGGATTGAGGAAGCCCAAGCCCGGACGCGCCATCACTTCGGCGGCCGACAGTCGCACCAGGAACTCGGGCGTCAGTTCCGCGACCAGGTTGAACGAGGGCAGCGTGTCGGAGTACTCGTGCTCCACGCGCGTCGGTGTCGCCACGCCGCCGGGGAACGACCAGCCATCACTGGTCAGTTCGGTCTTGACGTAGCGCACGCCGACATTGCCGGAGAGCGGCACCGGGCCGAGATCGACGGAGAAATCGGCCTGCACGTACACGCCGCTGTCCTTTTCGTTGACCGAGCGGTTGTTGGCGGCGATGCCGGTGAGGTTGTCGTAGACCGTGTAGATGCCGCTGTTGCTGTAGAAGTCGAGCAGGTTGTTGAGCGCACGCACGTCTGGAATCAGCCAGCGGTTCGCATTGCCGTCCACGTTGATGCCGCGCAGGCCGGACGTGGTCAGCAGGCCGGCCAGTTGCGAACTCGGCACGAGCGTACCGGGGACGCTCTCGGACGAACGCCGCCATTCGCGCGAGGTGTAGGTGTAGTCCTTGTAGTTCGCGCCGAACTTCAGGCCGAACGAAGCGGAGATGTCCCAGTCGAAATCGAGTTGCGCGTTGTCGAACTCGTTCTCCACCCATTGCGGGCGCAGGCGGATTTCAGCCAGCGTCCAGCCGTTGGGATCCATCACATCGGCGGTGCCGTAGTTGAAGACCGGCAGGCGGTTGTTGCGACGGTAGTCCCACGAATAGCCGTCGGCATCGTTCTTGTCCATGATCAGCGTGGTCTGGACCGGATTGTCGTAGGTGGACTTGGACTGCCCGATCAGCGCCTTCATGCGGAACGCATCGCTGAAATCGTGATCGGCCGAGAACCCCCACTGCAGGAACTCGGTGCTCTGCTCGTCGGTGCGCGACTCGGAGCGTACGTCGACGTTGTCGAACACGCCGTAGACGAGATTGCCGCGCGAATCGATCACGCTGTCCACGACCACGGTCTGCGGCTTTCCGCCCTGCGCGGCGGTGCGGCTGAAGGACACGGCCTCGGTGTAGTCCTCGGTGCGATCCGCATCGAAGGTCGCGTACAGCACGTCCAGCGCGAATCGCGTGTCATCGCTGGCCTTGAACTGCAGCGAACCGGTCGCGCCCAGGCGCTCCTGATCGTGGCGCATGATGCCGTAGCGCGGGATGCGCGGATGGAAGACCGAAGCGCTTTCCGCCGCCGGCGTGCCGGAGAAGCCGCCGTTGGCGGTGCCCGGATCCCAGCGCACCGTGCTGTGGCCTTCCTCGACCAGTTCGCGGTCGGTATAGGCAACCGACAGCAGCGCGCCGAAACGACCGTCCATCCAGGTGTTGCTGATCAACGCCGATGCGCGCGGATTGGCGGTGCTCGACAGATCGTTGTAGCCCATCTGCCCGCCCGCCACGAAGGTGAAACCGTCGTAGTCGAACGGACGCGCGGCGCGCAGGTCGACGGTGGCGCCGAGCGAACCTTCCTCGACATCCGCCGAAGAAGTCTTGCGCACCACGATCTGGCTGAAGAGCTCCGAGGCGAAGGTGTTGAAGTCGAAGCCGCGACCGCGATTCACGCCGCCGGAACTGTCGGTGCCACCGCCGGTGGACATGGCTTCCATGCCGTTGATGCGCACGCGGGTGAACTGCGGGCTCAGGCCGCGCACGGAAATCGACTTGCCTTCACCGGCATCGCGGTCGATGGATACGCCGGGGATGCGCTGCAGCGATTCGGCCAGGTTCAGATCCGGAAAGTTGGCGACGTCCTCGGCCACGATGGCATCGACGACGCCGGCTTCCCCGCGCTTGATCTCCAGCGCCTTTTCCAGGCTCGCGCGATAGCCGGTGACCATGACCGCATCCAGCGTGTCCACCGACGAAGACGGTGCGGCGGGGTCCTGCTGCGGAGCAGGCGTGGCGGCGTCCTGCGCCATCGCGGCGGCGCTGAACTGCAATGCCACCGCGATGGATGCGGCAAGCAAGGTAACCGGTGTCTTCCGGCGGTACGTCAGGTATGGCATGGCTTCCCCTCCTCAAGGGCGCATGGCCGCTCGTGGGCGGCTGTTTTTTCGTAGATTTCCTGCGGTTTCTACACCCTGAAACAATGCCAGCAGGTAGAATGACACCGCTGGTCAAAAACAACGCTAGCAGAGTGTGCGCTGCAACAACAACTGCCCGGAAACCCTTGCCAGCATTGTCTCCGGGACATTCGCGCAGCGTCCTAAACTGCTGTCCACCGGACATCCTGGGAGGGGTCGACATCATGGGGAAGATCGTCTGTTTCGGCGAACTGTTGCTGCGCCTCGGCGCAGTGGGCAAGGAAACATGGCTGCAATCACCGCAATTGCAGGTCCACGTCGGCGGCGCGGAGGCCAATGTCGCGGTGGCGCTCGCCCATTTCGGGCATGACGCCGCGATGGTTGGCGTCGTGGCGGACAACGCCCTGGGCGAGGCTGTGATCGGAGAGCTGCGTCGCCAGGGCGTGGACGCGCGTGCGGTCCAGCGGCAGCCCGGCCGCATGGGCCTGTATTTCCTCACCACCGGCGCGATCCAGCGGCCATCGCAGGTGCTCTACGACCGCGCCGACTCGGCGTTCGCGCGGCTCGGTGGCGGTCGGCATGACTGGCCGGCCCTGTTGGCCGGCGCGGATTGGCTGCATGTATCCGGCGTCACTCCGGCGCTGGGCGCCGACGCCGCACGCGGCACGCGGGATGCCATGCGCGCCGCGCGCGCGGCCGGCGTGCGCGTGTCATTCGATGGCAATTTCCGGCCGCAACTCTGGAAAGCGTGGGACGGCGACGCGCCGTCGCTGTTGCACGGCCTGATGAGCGAGGCGGACATCCTGTTCGCCAGTCATCGCGACATCGAAGTCGTACTCGGCCGGCGCTTCGACCAGGCGAGCGCCGAGCAGCGCTTCGAGGCAGGCGCGCAGGCGGCGTTCGACGCGTTCCCGCAACTGCAGCGCATGGCGGCGACCGTGCGGGTGCAACGCACGGTGGATCATCACGCACTGTCGGCCATCAACCTGCGCCGCGATGGCGTGCGCGCCGATGCGCCGCAATACGAACTGCCGAACATCGTCGACCGCATCGGCACCGGCGACGCGTTTGCGGCGGGCGTACTGCATGGCGTGATCGAAGGCATGGCGGATGGCGATGCGCTGCATTTCGGCCTGGCCTCGGCATGTCTCAAGCATTCGCTGCCCGGCGACTTCAGCACGCTGGGCGTGGCCGATGTCGAGGCATTCCTGCAACAGGACGGGTTCGACGTGCGCCGCTGAGCGCGCTGCGTTGCAGCATGAAACGGCGGATGGCCGGACATTCGCCGCTTCCGCATGCCATCGCCCTGGATGTGCCGCGCCGACGTTCCGCCACGCAAGCCGCGCGGATAAAGGCGTGCAGGTCACTGCGCGCTGATCAAAAGCAAATGTTCGGTCTGAAGATGCCGGGCACGACTTTTCTTTGTGTCCGCTTCCACCACACTGCGCGGCCATGATGAGTGCGTGCCATGCGTAGCAAATTGTTCGTGCCCGCGATTCGGCCGGAGCTGTTCGCCAAGGCGATGGCCAGCGCGGCCGACGCCGTCTCCTTCGATCTCGAAGATGCCGTCCCGCCGCAACGCAAGGCGGAAGGGCGTGCGCAGCTGTCCGCATTCCTGCGCGAAGTGCGTGCGTCGGGCAAGACGGTGATCGTGCGCATCAATGCACCGGGCACGCTGGAGTTCGAAGCCGATCTGGCGGCGCTGGCCGGTTTGCCGATTGAACTGATCAACCTGCCCAAAGTGGAATCGCCCGACATCGTGCGCGACGCCGCCGAGCGGATCGCGCGCGACTGGCCGACGGCGACGCCGCGCCTGCTGTTGAACATTGAGAGCGCGCGCGGCCTGCGCCTGGCCGCTGAACTGGCGTCGGCACACCCCTGCGTGGCCGGTCTGCAACTGGGTCTGGGCGATCTGTTCGAGCGTGACGCAATCCACCGCAACGAAGGCGCCAACGTGCATGCCGCGTTGTTCGCCTTGCGGATGGCGGCGGCCGAAGCCGGCGTGTTCGCCTATGACAGTGCATGGGGCGATATCGAAGACGAAGCGGGATTCCGCGCCGAAGCGACCATGGCGCGCCGGCTGGGCTACCTGGGCAAGAGCTGCATCCATCCGCGGCAGGTCGAAGCCGCCAATGCGATCTTCAGCCCCTCCGATGAAGAAATCGTCGCTGCACGCCGCATCGTGGCTGCCGCCGCCGTGGCGGGTGCGCAGGGGCAGGGCGCTTTCCTGGTGGATGGACGCATGATCGACGCGCCCTACCTGCGACGTGCGCAGGCCATCGTCGCGGCAGCGGACGCGTGACCGCTGCGCACACGGCGTCGTCGCAACGACGCATCGCAACAACGCAAAATGCAACATCACCTGGGGATGCAATGAGTCCGAACCTGTCGCTTGCCCGTCGCGGCGCTTCCGCGATCCGTCGCGCCTGGCGCCTGGCCCTGGTCGGACTGTTGCTGTCCGTCATGCTGCCGGCATGGTCTTCCGAGAGCCTCTCCACCGTTGAACGTGGCGGCTTGCCAGTGCTGCAGGGCACCTCGCCGCTGCAAGGCTTGCATGGCGTCTCCGATCGCCTGATTGCCCTGCGCGAGTCCGGCCCGGAGATTCTCACCGTGGATGGAAAGCACTGGCAGCCGCTGCCCTGGCAGGGCGATGCGCCCGTCATCCGCGATATCGGCGGCGACGGCAAGCGACTGTTCGCACTGGTCGCCGCACCGGATGGCGCGACCCATGTCGAGGAGTTCGTGCTGGCTTCGGACCATCTGCAACGCAAGCCGCTGCCGGCCACGAATGAGGCGTGGTCCTGGGCCAGCTTCGCCGTGCTGGGTGATCGCCTGTACGCGGCCGGCGCGCGCGCTGATGATGCGCGTCCGTTCATCCGCTCCATCGAGCTGGCCGGTGGAACGAAGTGGACATCCGGACCCGCGTGGCCGTCTCCGTCCGGGCGCGCGGATCTGATCGCGCAGACCAACGCGCTGTACCTGATCGAGGCCGGCGCGGCCCCGCAATCGTTGTGGCGCTGGACGCAGGACACTGGCTGGCAGTCGCGGCCTGCCGTTCCCGGCGTTCGCGTGCCGGGCGCAACGCGCGCCATCGGCCAGGCGCATCTGATGATGCTCGTCGAGCAGGGCGGCCGCGCACGCCTGATGAGCTACCACACGATCACGTCGGCCTGGGCGGACCTGCCCGACGACGGCGCGCGCGATGTCATTGCCGCCGCCGGGTGGAAAGACGGCATGGTCTGGGCCGAACGCGATGCGGACAGCGCGGGCGCGTTCACCGTCGCGCAGATCACGGCCGGCAAGTATCTGCTCACGTGGATGGACTGGCTGGTGATCGTGGTCTACCTCGTGTCGATGATCGGCATCGGCATGTACTTCTACATCAAGGAAAAGCGCAACTCGACGTCCGACTTCTTCGTCGGCGGCCGCAGCATTCCGTTCTGGGCCGCGGGCGTCAGCCTGTACGCGACGAACACCAGTTCGATCAGCTTCATCGCCATCCCGGCGAAAGCGTTCGAGACGAACTGGCAGTACATGACCAACAACCTCATCGCCGTGCTCGGCCTGATGTTCGTGGCCGTGTGGATCGTGCCGCTGCTGCGCCGGCTGGATCTGATGTCGGTGTTCTCGTACCTGGAAACGCGCTTCCATCCGGCCATCCGCATGCTCGCCAGCGCGCTGTGCATCGCGATGCAGGTCGGCGCGCGCATGAGCGTCATCCTGTTCCTGCCCGCGCTGGCGATTGCCACGATCACCGGCATCAGCGTCGTGTGGAGCGTGATCCTGATGGGCGTGTTCACCATCATCTATACCGCGATGGGCGGCATGAAGGCGGTGATCTGGACCGACTTCGTCCAGGTGTTCGTCAAGATGGGCGGCGCGATTTTCGCCATCGCCTTCATCATCTGGCACCTCAAGGGCGGTGCGCCGGAGTTCTGGCAGACCGCGATGGCCGAACAGAAGATGCACACGCTGGACTTCAGTTTCGACCTGACCAAGGCGACGGTGTGGGGCTTCATCTTCCTGGTGCTCTTCGACGTCGTGCTGACGTTCCCCAAGGATCAGGTGCTTATGCAGCGCACGCTGTCCACCAAGTCGGACAAGGAAGCCGGGCGCTCGATCTGGGCATTCGCCGCGATCATGATCCCCGGCGGCTTCATCTTCTACGGCATCGGCACTGCACTGTTCGTCTACTACAAGAACAACCCGGAACGCCTGAATCCGCTGTTGCCGATCGACGCGACCTTCCCGCTGTTCATCGCTGCCGAACTGCCGCCGGGCTTCACCGGGCTGATCATCGCCGGCATTTTCGCCGCCGCGATGGCGACACTGTCGAGCATCATGAACAGCGTCGCGACGCTGATCTCGGTCGACTTCTACGAGAAGCTGTCGAAGAAGGCCGACCAGAAGACCAGCGTGCTGTTCGCCGAGATCACCACCGTCATGGTGGGCCTGGTCGCCATCGGCCTGGCGCTGCTGCTGTCGCGCTATGACGTGCATTCGCTGTTCGACGTGTCGATCGAACTGGCCGGCCTGCTTGGCGGCGGTTTCGCGGGCGCGTACACGCTGGGCATGTTCACCCGCCGCGCGAACTCGCCCGGCGTCGCGATCGGCATCGGCTGCAGCATCGTGCTGACATTCGTGGCCTGGTCGCTGGACCTGGTGCATCCGTACTTCTATCTGGCGATCTCGATCCTGCTGTGCATCGTCATCGGCTACCTGGCCAGCCTGCTGTTCCCGGCGCCGCAACGTTCACTCAAGGGGCTGACGATCTACCGCGACGTGGAATGACCCGCACCCGTGCCATCGGTCCTGTCGCGAACGCAGTGCGGCTCGTGTAGCCTGCGCAGCACGCAGAGGGGGTGCTTTTGGATACGCAGTTCCTGAACACGTTCGTGACGGTGGTGGATCGCGGCTCGATGGCGGCCGCGGCGCGCGAACTGAACATCACGCCGGCCGCGGTGGCGCAACAGATCCGCACGCTCGAACGCGAACTCGGCGCACCGCTGATCGCACGCGTGGGCCGCACCGTCAGCGTGACCGAGGAAGGTTCGCGGATCCTGCAGCGCGCCCGCGATCTGCTGCGTGATGTCGCCGACATGCGCAGCGTCGCCAACGACAGTGCAGTCTCCGGCGAATTGCGGCTGGGCGCGTGTCCGACTGCGCTGGCCGGCATGCTGCCGGACATCCTCGCGCGGATGGTCGAGACCTTTCCCCGCATCAACGTCTTCATCAAGCCGGGCTATTCGGCGGATCTCTACCGCGCGGTCGAGTCCGGCGAAATCGATGCGGCGATCGTGCTGCAGGCCCCCTATGCGCTGCCCAAGACCTGCCAGTGGCAGCTGCTGCGCGAGGAGCCGCTGGTGGTGCTGGCACCGGAATCCATGGCGGATCGTGATCCCCACGAACTGCTCGCGACCGAGCCGCTGATTCGCTATGACCGCAATCAATGGGGCGGCCGCCAGGCCGACGAGTACCTGCGCGAAGCCGGCATCACGCCGAAGGAGCGCTTCGAACTCAACGCACTGAACGCAATCGCGGTGATGGTCGATCGCGGGCTCGGTGTGTCGCTCGTGCCCAACTGGGCGAAGCCGTGGCCGGAAGGCCTGAAGCTGGCCCGCATTCCGCTGCCCAATGCCTGCGTGCCGCGGCGCATCGGCATGGTGTGGTCGCGATCGACCGTGCGCATCCGCCTGGTCACCGTGCTGCTGCAGGAAAGCCAGGCCGTTTCGCGCCTGATGGGGTGATGGATGCTGCACTGCATCGATACGGAAATCGGCCCGGTACCCAACAAAAACTAGCCTCTGAACATAGGCGCGACGGATTCTTTCCGCCGCATGCAGATCCTAGGCTCTCTCCCATAGTCGAGGCTGTCGCCGGCGTCTGGGAGGAACGTCAGGCAGGCAGGTGCATTCGAGCGCCTGCAACGCGAACAACACGCACATGGGGAGCCGCGCCGATCACGCGCGCGGTTCACAGCCAAACCAATCACGAGAAAAAGATCATGAAGCACGTGCCCGCCGCTTTCGGCGTTTTTCTGCTGGCCGCTGCCGTCAGCGCCAGTGTCAGAGCCCAACAGAACACGCCGCCGCCGGACGATGACGAAAAGAAGTCAGCCGTCGAACTGGACAACGTGATCGTCACCGGCGTGCGCGCGCCGAAGGCGATCGACAAGATCCCCGGCGCCATCACCCTGGTGTCGAAGGAAGAAGTGGCGCATACGCTGCTGTTGACCGAAGACGCTACCGCCGTGCTCGCGCGCACCGTGCCGGGCTATTCGGAATCCTCGCAGGCGATGAGCAACACCGGCGAGACGCTTCGCGGTCGCGTCGCACTGCGCCTGTTCGACGGCGTGCCGCAAGGCTCGCCGCTGCGCGATGGCACGCGCAACGCCACCTTCACCGACATGGGCATCGTCGATCACGTCGAAGTGATCAATGGACCTTCGGCATCCGAAGGCATCGGCGCGGCGGGCGGCATCATCAACTACATTTCCACCACGCCGCGCGAGGAAGGCACGCAGTTCCGCTTCCTGACGCGCTATTCGACCCAGTTCAAGGATGACAGCGCCGGCTGGAAGATGGGTCTGAACATGACCCACAAGCAGGACAACTACGACATCGTGGCCGGTCTGTCGCGCATCGACCGCGGCATGGGCTACGACGCCGACGGCGTGCGCCTGGGCATGAACACGAGCGGTTCGGTCAATGACTCCGTCGCCGACAACGTCTTCCTGAAGGGCGGCATCAATTTCGGCGAGAACCTCGACAAGCGACTGCAGGTCAGCTACAGCCATTTCAAGATCGAAGGCAACGGCAACTACGTCCAGGTCGATGGCTGCCGCTACGAGCCGGGCTGGTGCGAGAACCCGAGCCCCAACACCTCCGAGCGCGGCCACATCTTCGGCACCAAGGCCGAGTTCAATGACTTCAAGCAGGTCAATGCGCAGTACACCGACGGCGACTTCCTCGGCGGCACGTTGAACCTCAATGCGTACTGGGCCGACCAGGCGATGCGCTATCCGCCGGAAAACGGCAGCGATCGACAGGATCCGCTGATTCCGCCGAACGGCGCGGACGGACTGATCTGGGACCAGTCGGAAATCAACTCCGACAAGGTCGGCTTCCGTCCGTCGTGGGTGCGTTCGGGCATCTTCGGCGTGGAAGGCCTGGAACTGCGCACGGGCGTGGACTGGGTGAAGGACAAGGCGGATCAGCGTCTGGCGCTGACCAATCGCGTGTGGGTGCCGCCGATGGAGTACACCAGCATCGCGCCCTACGTGCAGCTGAGCTGGGACGTCGGCGACTTCACCTTCAGTGGCGGCTTCCGTCGCGAAGACGGCGAGATGAAGGTCAACGACTACACGACGACGTGGTACCGCGATCGTCGCTTCGTCCAGGGCGGCAAGCTGGAATACAAGGAAAACCTGACCAATCTCGGCGCGATCTGGCGCATCACGGATCAATGGTCGGTGTTCGCGGCCTACGGCGAAGGTTTCGGCCTGCCGAACGCCGGCATTCCGCTGCGCAACATCTCCTGCCCGGACGATCCGAATGACACCAAGCCGGACGGCTGCCCGGGCGACCCGCAGGCGACCGTCGATTCCACGTTCCGCGAACTCAAGGCGGTGGTGGTGGAGAACCGCGAGATCGGCGTCAACTGGCGCGGCGAGAGCACGTCCTTCAGCGCGTCCTATTACGACTCCGAATCCGAATACGGCACGTCCTACGTGATCGATCCGGATACCGATGACTATGTGCTGTTCCGCGCGCCGACGCGCATCAAGGGCTTCGAGTTCTCCGGCGACTGGAACATCAACGACGCCTGGAAGATCAGCGGCGTGTACTCGCGCATCCGCGGCAAGACTTCGTTCTGGACGGAAGATCCGGAAGGCCGCTGGGATGCCGGTTCGTTGAACAAGCCGATGGGTGCGCTCGACGTCAACCCCGACAAGATCGCGCTGACGCTGCGCTGGAAGTTCTCCGAAGCCGGTGACGCCACGCTGGGCTCGACCACGCTGCTCTCGCGTGATCTGTACGGCAGCGACACCCGCGGCTACGACAACCGGTTCTACGAATACGAAGAGCACACCACGGGCTACACGCTGTTCGACCTCGGCATGAACTACCGCATCGAGAAAGTGGGCCGCTTCTCGCTCGGCATCGAGAACCTGACCAACAAGCAGTACATCCTGACCTGGTCGCAGGTTCCGGGCTGGCGCAACTACTGGGCAGGCCGCGGCCGCATGTACTCCTTCACCTACGAGTACACGTTCTGATCCCGCCAGTGCGTTTCCCACTGCTGCAGCGGCTTTCGACGCTCGCCCCCGCAATGGGGCGAGCGTTGCTCGTGATGGGCAGCATGTGCGTGCTGATCGCGCCCGCGATGGCCGGCCAGTCGCAGCCGGATCGGACCGCCCCCGCGCTGGACGGTGAGCGTGTCGAAGCCCTGCGCGCATTCCTCGAAACACAGACCGCCCCGGGACGTCACACCGGCGCGGTCTCGCTGATTGCCGTCGATGGCCGCATCGTCGAACGGCGTGCCTATGGAGCGGCGGATCTCGCACGGACGAAGCCGATGCATCCGGATGCAATCTTCCGCATCTATTCGATGACCAAGCCGATCACCTCGGTGGCGGCACTGATGCTGGCGGAGCAGGGCAAGCTTGATCTGGACGATCCGGTATCCCGGTTCCTGCCGGAATTCGCCGATCTGCAATGCAGGTGCGCGGTCGAACATCCGCGCCCCACGCTTCGTCATCTGCTGACGCATACCGCGGGATTCGCCACGCATCCGGAGAATGCCGACGCCGCCGAACGGCTGCGCGCCGCCGCACCGGACGAGGCGGCCACGCTGGCCGAGTACGCGCATCGCGTTGCACAGGCGCCGCTGGCCGAAGCGCCGGGAACGCATTTCCACTACGACGGCGTGAACACCCAGGTGCTCGCGCGCGTCATCGAAGTTGCCAGCGGCCAATCGCTGGAAGCATTCCTGCGCGAGCGCATCTTCGTACCGCTGCGCATGCGCGATACCGGCTTCGAGGTCCCTGTCGCCACACGTACGCGGGTGGTCGACCTCACCACGGTGCGCGAGGGTGCACTGGCGCTCGCCGACACGGCCAGCGCGCGTGAGCCCGGCAGCCGCCTGAGCCGTTACGACAACGGCGCGGGAGGGCTCTACTCCACGCTCGATGACTACTACCGTTTCGCGCAGATGCTGGCGAATGGCGGCGAACTGGAGGGCGTGCGCCTGCTGTCGGCGCGCAGCGTCGACGAGATGATGAGCGACCAGCTTCCGCGCCTGTCGCCGTCGCTGGAAGGCGCCGGTCCGGGTGAAGGTTTCGGACTGGGCGGTTACGTCGTCACCGATGTCGCCCTTCGCGGGAGGCTCGGCTCGATCGGCCAGTTCGGCTGGTCCGGTTCCGCGTCAACCTATTTCACCGTCGATCGCAGTCGGAAGCTGGTCGCCATTCTGATGGCGCAGCACCTGCCCGGCGATGATCCTTCCGAACTTCCGCGCCTGTCCGTGCCGTTCTTCAATCACGTGTACCAGACACTGCCATGAGCGCGAACCCGCACATCCTCGTCGCGGGTTCGGCGAACCTCGATTTCGTGGTGCGTGCGGCGCACGTGCCTGCGCCGGGCGAGACGGTGCTCGGGCGGGAATTCGCCACGTTCCCCGGCGGCAAGGGAGCGAACCAGGCAGTGGCGAGCGCGCGGGCCGGCGGCGTGCGCACGCGCATGCTGCTGGCCTTGGGACAGGACGACTTCGCGCGCCCCATCGAAGCATCGTTGCGCGAAGCCGGCGTCGATCCGGTCATCGTGCGCGAACGTTCGCTGCCGACCGGCACCGCGTTC
Organism: Pseudomonadota bacterium; assembly: GCA_023419315.1. GTDB lineage: Bacteria > Pseudomonadota > Gammaproteobacteria > Xanthomonadales > Xanthomonadaceae > Pseudoxanthomonas_A. Next base: position 14,273 of record JAEZYE010000052.1, on the reverse strand, counting down.
ATCTGTCTGTCCGATGACGCCGAGAATGCAATCACCGTGGCGCCCGGCGCGAACATGGCGCTGCGCGCGACGGATCTTCCACCGCTTGCCGGTGCGACGCATCTGCTGCTGCAACTGGAAACACCGATCGAAGTGGTGACCGCCTACGCACAGACGGCGCGCCACGTGGGCGTAAAGGTGGTCCTGAACGCTGCGCCCGCCCGTGCGTTGCCGGCCGCGCTGCTTGACGCGGTCGATGTGCTTGTCGTCAACGAAGGCGAACTGGCGACGCTCGCCGGCCACGCGGGCTCGCTGATCGAGCGCATTGCCCGGCTGCGCGTTCCCTGCGTCGTGGTGACCCTGGGCGCGCGTGGCTGTCTGGCCTGGACGCGCACGAACGTCCATGTGCAGCCGGCGTTCCGCATCGACGCGGTGGACACCACCGCGGCGGGCGACACGTTCTGTGGTTCGCTTGCCGCCGCACTCGCGCGCGACTGCGCGATGGGCGATGCCCTACGCTATGCCAGCGCGGCGTCCGCCATCGCCTGTACGCGACTGGGTGCGCAGTCCAGCATTCCATCGCGCGCAGAGGTCGAGGCCTTCCTGCATGCGCGGGCCGATACCGATGCCGACGCCCGGCGCGGACTGTCCGCATGGTGCGGCCTTCCCGAATCCTGATCCCCGAAAGACTCCCCCACGTACATCGCCATGACCGCTCCGGAACAGCCCACGCCCCCCTTCCACGAAGACACGCCGCGCCACGTGCCGCGCACCGAGTACAAGTTCTCGCACGTCACCACGCAGCGTTATCTGCCCACGCCCGGCAAGGCGCCCGGCTGGCCGTTCGCGGAAATCGGCCACTGGAAAATCGACGTGAACGCCACCTCGGCGGACTGGATTGCCGAGCTGCGTGACTGGCGTCGCGAGCACCTGACTCGCATCGGCTACGACGACAGCAACTACCGCCGTCCGGAACTGCAGTGGGCGCAGCGCAATTTCGTGCACGCGCAGATGATGTGCGAAGACCGCTACTTCTACGATCCGGTGGCCGGACGCTATACGGTGGATCGCTATCTCGATGATCTGGAGGCGCGTTACGGCGGGCTCGACAGCGTGCTCATCTGGTACGTGTATCCGAACATCGGCATCGATGACCGCAACCAGTTCGACATGGCGCGGGATCTTCCGGGCGGCGTCGAAGGACTCAAGAGCGCTGTGGCGGATTTCCATCGCCGCGGCGTGCGCGTGTTCCTGCCGACGATGCCGTGGGACAACGGCACCCGCGAGCAGGGCGAGGCCGACTGGACGGCGGTGGCGCGGCTGGTCAAGGAAGTCGGCGCCGACGGCATCAACGGGGACACCTACAACGGCGTGCCGCGCGCGTTCTTCGATGCCTGCGATGCACTCGGGCGTCCAGTGGTGGTGCAGCCGGAATCCACCATCAGTGCCGAAGAGCATCTGATCTGGAACGTGCAGAGCTGGGGCAAGAAGGCACCGAACGAAGTGATCCCGCCGGTGGCCAAGTTCAAGTGGCTGGAGCCCCGCCACATGATCAACTACGAGAACCGCTGGGGGCGCGACCGCAACCACGATCTGCAGTACATCTTCTTCAACGGTATCGGCTACAACGCGTGGGAGAACATCTGGGGCATCTGGAACCAGTTCAACCCGCGTGACGCCGAATCGCTGCGACGCATCGCCACGGTCGAACGCCAGTTCGCTCCGCTGATGGTCAGTCGCGAGTGGACGCCTTATTACCCGACCTTGCAGGCCGGTGTGTTCGCCAGTCGTTTCCCCGGTGAAGGCCGCGTGTTGTGGACGCTGGTCAACCGGAACGAGTACGAGGTGCTCGGCGAGCAGATCGCGGTGCCGCATGAGCCGGGGCGTCGCTATTACGACGTGTGGAGCGGCAATGAAGTGCAGCCGCTGATCACGGGCGACCAGGCCGTGATCGAATTCGGGATGGAGGGACGCGGCTTCGGTGCGCTGCTGGCCGTGGATGCGGGCCACCACGTTGAAGCGCTGCCGGCATTCCTCGAAACGATGGCGGATCTGGCGCGCGTGCCGTTGCGCACGCTCTCCAACCGCTGGCATGCGATACCGCAGTCGATCACGCCGAGTGCGGCGACCGCGCCGCGCGCGCAGGCACCGGACGGCATGGTCGCGATACCCGGCGGCGAGTTCGTCTTCGTGGTCGGTGGCGTTGAGATCGAAGGCCAGACCTGGGAAGGCCTGGACGTGCAGTATCCGTGGGAACACAGTCCGCGTCGCCACCATCGCCAGCGCATGCGGATCAAGCCATTCCACATCGATCGCCATCCGGTGACCAACGCCGAGTTCAAGCGCTTCGTCGATGACAGCGGATATGCGCCGCGCGACGCGCACAATTTCCTGCGCGACTGGGACAACGGTACGCCGCGCGCCGGTTGGGAAAACAAGCCGGTCACGTGGGTTTCCCTTGAAGACGCGCGCGCCTATGCCGCGTGGGCCGGCAAGCGCTTGCCGCGTGAGTGGGAATGGCAGTACGCGGCACAGGGCAATGATGGCCGCCTGTATCCGTGGGGCAACGATTGGCGCCCCGACGCCATGCCGCCCGTCAACCGCGAACGACGCCTGCAGCCGCCGGCCGATGTCGGCGGCTATCCGCAGGGTGCGAGCCCGTTCGGCGTGCAGGATCTGGTGGGCCATGTCTGGCAGTGGACGGACGAGTACAGCGATGAGCACACGCGCGCGGCGGTTCTGCGCGGCGGCAGTGCATACCAGCCGCAGACCTCGCACTGGTATTTCCCGCAGGCGTACCGGCTCGATCAGCACGGCAAGTACCTGCTGATGGCGCCGGGCAAGGACCGCTCGGGCATGCTCGGCTTCCGCTGTGTCGTGGACGCGGAGTAAGTCGATGATGAGCACGCAGTCATCCGAGCGTGGTTCCGTGCTTCGGACAGTGAGTCCTTCGAACGTGCGCGTGCAAGGCATCCTCGGCGAAGCCATCGAAGCCAGCCGTCGCGGCCGCCTGAGTCATTTCATCCAGGATGAGCACAGTCCTGCGATCTCCCTCTTCCGGGCCGAACATACGCACCGGAACGAAGAAGGCGACTGGTATGGCGAGCATGCGGGCAAGTGGCTCGTCGCCACGGCCAAGGCGGTCGCGCGCAGTGGCGACGCATCACTGCGGGCATCGCTGCAACGCGTGGCGGACTTCCTGCTGTCGCGCCAGGATGCGGAGGGATATCTCGGCAACTACGCGCCCGCGCGCCGCTTCATGCAGCCGCAACCGCCGAAGCCGGTGACGTGGGATGGCGCGCCCGCGTTGCGGACGTGGGACATCTGGACGCACAGCTATCTGGTTCTCGGACTGATCGAAACCTGGCGCGCGCTTGGAGACGAGCGCTACCTGGCCGCCGCCCAACGCATCGGGGATCTGTGCTGGCGCACGGTGTGCGAACGCGGACTCGACATCACCACGATGGGCAACCATTTCGGCATGTCCGCCACCGTGCTGATGGATCCAGCGGCCGAACTGTATTTCGCCACCGGCGACGAACGTTATCTGGCGCTTGCCGAGCGCATTGCCGAGCAAGCCGACGCCGAGCCGCGACTCGCGCTGATCCAGCGTGCACGCGAGGGCGCCGACGCTTCGGAAATCGGTACCGGCAAGGCGTACCAGCTTGCCTGGAACCTGGTGGGCCTGTGCAAGCTGCAACGCGCGACCGGCAAGGCAAGTTATCGCGAAGCAGTGGATCGCCTCTGGCACAACATCCGTGATCATCATCTGACGCTTGGCGGCGGGCCGTGGGGCGGCGTGGCCCATCGATCGCGCGAAGTCTTCAATCCGGCGATGGTGTTCGATCCGCAAGCGTACGTGGAAACCTGCTCGCTGCTCGCGTGGTTGCAGCTCAACCGCGAGCTGTTGCTGCTGACCGGCGAAGCGCGCTATGCCGAGGAGATCGAACGCACGGCGTACAACGATCTTCTCGGTGCCGCCGCCCCCAACGGCGAGGACTGGTGCTACTACTCCTTCCCGAACGGTCCGCGTATCCACACAACGTACTGGCGCTGCTGCAAGTCCAGCGGCGCGATGGCGTGGGAAGAGCTGCCGCCGCTCATCGCAGGCGTCACGGAGGGCGGCGCCCTGCAGGTGAACCTCTACATGGAAGGTGAAGTGGTCGCGGAGCTGCCAGGCGGTACGGTGCGCATCGCGCAGCGTGGCGACTATCCATTCGAAGGCCGGGTTTCGCTGCTGATCTCGCCTGACTCGCCGGCCGAATTCGCGCTGCGCCTGCGTCGTCCGGAATGGGCCCAGTGGCTCCAGCTGCGCGTCAATGGCGAAACGGTGCAGGCCGTCGTGACCGATGGCTGGCTCGAAATCAGGCGGACCTGGCACGAAGGAGATGAAGTCGTGCTGGAGTTTCCGATGCAGCCCGCGCTGCATCGGCGCACGTACCGCAACGTGCAGGAATCGCGCGCGCCGGACGGTTCGCCGGTGCAGCAGCAGGTATTGCGCTATGACTTCGTCGGACTCACGCGCGGACCGCTTGCCTACGCGACCACGTTGATCGACGGCTACAAGCACCAGGAAAGCGTGCGCCTGCCCGAAGCATCGCTGGAACAGTGGTCGCGCGAGCTAGCGTCCGAAGACGGCGAACCCGGCCACGATGTGGAGCTTGCATTCGAAGGTCGTGCGCCGCTGCGTTTCTCGCCCTACTATCGCACCGGCGGCCGCATCGACGGCGCATGGCGATTGGGCTGGCTTGCGCTGGCGCCGGAATGGACGCGTCAAGACGTGACGCAATCGGAATAAGGACATGGACGCGCACCGTGGCTCGCCTCATCAAGCAAGAATTTGTCGCCGCTGAAAGTATGTCGCCCGACTGTTTCGCCGCGTGCGCTTGCACGAGACTGCACCGCGATGCCGCAGCACCCGATGGACACCACCCACATGGATAACTCCCCTTTCGATCTGGTGAAGCGCCAGGGACCCGCGGGCCCGCTGGAAGACGTCAAGGTGCTTGATCTCAGCGCATACATCGCCGGGCCCTATGGCTGCACGCTGCTCGCCGATCAGGGCGCGCGCGTGATCAAGATCGAGCCGCCGGATGGCGACAACCTGCGCAAGTATCCATCGACGTTGCAGGCGGAAAGCCGCGCGTTCATGGGCGTGAACCGCAGCAAGATCGGCATCGCGCTGGATCTGAAATCGCCGCAGGGCATTGCCTCGCTGCTGCGGCTGGTCCGCGAGGCGGACGTACTGGTGCACAACTTCCGTCCATCGGTGCCGAAGCGTCTGGGCATCGATTTCGAACGTCTGAGCGTGATCAACCCGCGCCTGATCTATTGCGCAGTGACCGGCTACGGCGAACGCGGCCCGATGAAGGACAAGGCCGGATACGACCAGGTCCTGCAGACGATGACCGGCATGTGCGCACTGCAGGGAAAGCGCGGCGGCGCACCGGAAATCATCTACGGTTCGGTGGTGGACTACTACGCCGCCGCGCTGCTGGCGGCGGGTGTGTCTTCGGCGCTGTACGAACGCGAGCGCAGCGGATGCGGCCAGTTCGTCGGCGTGTCGTTGCTGCGCAGCGCACTCACGATGCAGTCGGCACGCATGATCTGGGCCGAAGGCGAATCGCTCGATATCGGACGCGACATGCGTTCCGGCGGAGTGACCGGAATTCATCCCGCCCGCGAAGGCCACATCTACATTTCCGCCAACACGCCGCGTTTCTGGCAGGCGCTGTGTGACCGGACCGGCTTGCAGGCGCTCGCCGACGACGAGCGCTACGACAGCGTGCGCAAACGTGCTGAGCATGCTGCGGAGATCGTGCCGTTGCTGCACCAGGCGCTGGCTGCGCGCACCGCTATGGAGTGGGAGACCGTGTTCGGCGATGACGTGCCCTGTGCGGCCGCGCGTCGCGTCGAAGACATGTTCGATCATCCGCAAGTGATTGCCGAGGACATCGTGGCCAATATCGAACACCCGGTGGTCGGCCGCTATCGCGGCGTGACGCGTCCAATCGCGTTCGGGCGCACGCCCGGACCCGCACCGTTCGCCGCTCCGGTGTTCGATCAGCACACCGATGCCGTGCTCTCAACCGTGGGCGCGGCCGACACGGACGACTGCCTCGCCTGAGAAAGAACGGATGCGGCAAGTGGCACGGTCCAGCGCACCGGGCCGCGGGATTCAGGACCGCCCGACCGGTTTGCCGTAGCATTGCGGCGCTTCCGCACTGCTCACCGCCATGCCCCCGCTTTCACCGCTCCCCTCTTCGGCATCGATCCCGGCCGACGCGCTGCGTATCTCCGTCGCCCCGATGATGGACTGGACGAACTAAAGTCATTTCGTAGCGGATTTACGCTGTTTTAAGATGGGCGTGTGCATGCTGTGTGCAATCCCAACTGCCCCTGTCACTTTGGGGCGGGAGGGGTGTTGCCCGGCTTTCACACGGCGAGGGTGGCGGGTCTAACCTACGCGGCTCAGCCATTAGCCTCAATGACGTAAGCCGCTTTTGCTTCGGCCTTTTCGTTGGTCCCGACGCTAGTGCGCTGAGGTCCGGCCTCTCTACATGCGCCTCAGAGGGTCCAATTGCGTCGAGCTCCTTCTCGCGAGCTTCTATGGACCGCGTCTCGCGCCAAACTCGATCAAGAATGATGCGCGCCGTCAGGGGCCGGGACACCCAGCCCGAAATCCGCGTGCGCTCGGCGGCGCATGGCCTAGGTTTGCGCTTTAGGATTCATCGCAAGGATCTTCCCGGTACGCCCGACCTAGTGCTTAGGCGACACAAAGCCGTGATTTTTGTGCACGGCTGCTTTTGGCACCGCCATAAGGGTTGCAGCAAGGCAACCACTCCCGCGCAGAACGAGAAATTCTGGGGTGAGAAATTCAGGAGAAATGTGGAACGGGATCAGCGAAATCGAGAGGCTCTCACCGCGCAGGGCTGGAACGTGTTTGAAATCTGGGAGTGCGAGGTGCCCACCCGAGAAGCTGCCGTTCTTGTGATCGCCAGATTGTTCGGGATGAGCGAGGTCGGGACCACGGCCATCAGCACGCGCTTTGGCTCCGAGAAACACAACTAGCGTTCTAGGAACGCCGCAACGGCATACGAGAGCCGGTTCAGATCATCGGCCGACAACAGCCAAACGTCTTCTTTCGCTTCGTCTAGAGCAGACAGTGGCGATCGAATGGAAGGAAACACGATAGCAATCTTAGGTCTGGTGTCTGCGCCGACCTTCCAAAGTGGCTCGAAGTCCCGCAGATAGCCAAGTCCCTTGTAAACGCTGCTTCGACCGTAGCCCAAGTCACTCGACATCTTCATTTCTAAGAAGAGGGTCGTAGTGATCCCAGCTGAAGTATGTCTCAAGGATATGTCCGGTCGGCGAGGCGTCGAGCCTATGCCGTAGCCCTTCACGACCCGCATGTACTCCGACTCGCACTGCGCAAAGCCGGAAGGGCTCTGGTCGAAATAGACCTCAACGGACGATCCATCCGCGGGATGCTCAAACGTCGCAATCGCATCCCGCCCGCCCACGATCGGCCCCCTAAAGACGGGTTGCCCAAAGCCAAGCCTCGTCTCCAGGACATCCAAGAGCTGAACTAGGACAAATAGTTCAAACAGATCATCGTCGGATACAGGGGCTAGGTAACCCGACTCAATTAGTCTCAGGGCCGACGACCAGGTCGCAATGACAAAGATTTCCTCGAGCTGGGCCGCAAGCTTCGCTGCGTACCCATAGCGCCGATCTCTGTTCCTCCTGGCGCGGACCTTCATCAACTGCGTCGGAGCTAGCGGAGAAGGCAGGTTGCGGAGGTACTGATGCTTGCCCAAAGCCCTTGCGCATTCGCGTAGGTGGGTAAGTTTCGAATGCATCGCGCCCGCGGACAGCCTTCCTAATGCAAAGTCGAACAGCTCTGTGGTGCTGCGCAATACGAACTTTAGGAGCTCGTTCTCTGGAGTCGCAAATGTTCGATTTGTCGCACGGGCAACTAAGAAGCTCGGGTCTTGCCGTGACGTCAGTCTTAGTCGCATGGTCATTGGCCAGTCCACATGCCCACGCCCACCGCCTCGCCTTTCAACTCGGGTCAGAAATGTCTTGTTGCTCGCAACTTTCAAAAGAGCAGGCAGGTCTGTCTCGAGAAATTGCTCAAGCTCCGGCTGGCTTAGGAAATAGAGGGCGAACAATAGCTTTCTGTCTTCAACGCGGTGGGTCAGAGACAGAATGAAATCGTCTAGTCGCGCAGCATCCGGCAGAGCATCAGGAACAAACTTGGAGTGCCCACGCAAGTACGAGTGACGCCCGGCAAGCGAACCTCTGATGCGGTCAATCCATTCGCCCCGATTGGACATGGCGTCTAGACTAAAGCGCCAGTCCAAGCAGCGAGACGCCGATTGACGATCTCACGCCCAGCTGCGTCCACTGCAAGGCATGCGCAAATCGACTCCAGCAGGTCCGAGTGCTCTCGCTCACGGCCTTCAAACTGCGGAAAGAGCAGGGCGGATATAGCTTCGAGCATGCTTTGACGAATGCCTGATTCGTCATGCGAGAACACGCTGTTGCTCAAGAACGTCTTGCACATCGCGATGCAGTCCAGCGCGATTGAAGGGCCCACGCGTAGTCCTGCAGCACCCAGAGATGCGCCCCCGACTTCTGCAAACAGCTGCGTGTACGCGCGAGACACGGTCTCATGCACTAGCGGATCCATGTCGACAAAGGAATCTCTCGATCGCTCGACGATCAAGGAAGAGAAATCGTCGCTACTCGGAACCTCGACCTCAATAAATGCGAAGCGCCGCATGAATGCATAGGAAAGCTGATAAAGGCTCGCCTTGTCGAACGTATTCATCGTCCCGATCATTCGCCATTCGGAGGGAATGACAACATTGAATGCCGCTTCGTCGGCATCGTCCCCCTCATGCACTAGCTGGATCTCTTTGTACGTACCTCCATCGTTCTTCCTGTGTGGCAACCGCACATCCACCCCCGCAAGGAGCGTGAATAACTCGCCGAAAGCCTTGTCGACGTCAGCCCGGTTGAGCTCATCGATTATTAGCCAGTAGCCTTTCTCAATGGCTCTAATTACAAGGCCCGGAGAAAAATCCATAGTCGATCCGCTGGCGTCCTCGCTTTCGAGAACGGGAAAGTATCCTCCGAGCGTTTCGAACGTAGTCCAGTCTGAGGTGGCTGTACTTACGTACGGAACCACGCCTAAATGCTTACAGATTGTCGTCGCAAGGTCTGTTTTGCCCGTGCCCGGCGGGCCGTAAAGAACAACGTGCTTCCCCGACACCAACGCAGCGAGAGCAGTCACATACGACTGCTTCAGCCCGACCAGGTGCGTAGGCGCGGCTGAAAACGCGCTGGCCCAATCTATCGGCTTGAGACCCGCAACGGCTTGGACCGCTCCTGTTGGTGCCGGTGCGACTTCTATGTCCTCAATCTCGATCGGCTGGACCTCGTCCGACCAAAACTTAGTAACGTCCGTGTCTGTTGCCTTCATGAGGATGGCAGGGCCGTATCCCCCGCCGGCCTTTGCCTCCACAATGAGCACAGATTCGAGGCCGGCGTACCACTTCTTGCGCGCAGTTGTCACGATCCCCTTCACTGCCGCAGGGTCGGTGACGACAAAAATGACGTGCGGGTTGTGATGCGCAAACTGTTCGTTGACGCGGTTGTAACTCTGATTCGCAGCGTTTACTACTGAAGCGCTAGCAGCCGTGCTGAACTTCGAATGGAACCAAGTTGTAACCGGGGCGCTCTTTTTTGCATTGCGCGGATGCGCGCCAACCATCTTGTCCAAAGATTCGAAGAAGTCATCCTTGTCCATTTAAGCCACCGAGTCGCGAAAGCGCTGTAGAGAGGAAAGAAATCCATCCGGATATTTCAGTCGGCCAGCCGCGACGCGACCGAGAAATCCGTCGATCGCACGACGAGAGAGTGGCTTCAAGGGATCCCTTACGAACTTGTCCAGGCCGCAGTGTTGCAAGCCCAACGGGCTGTCGGAAACCGCAGACTCGAAGCGTTTGCCATCAACCGACCAGCCAGCATGCGGCCACTTCTTGCCCATCGGCCTGTCGCTCGAGCTGTCGTATGAAAGCGGGTTGGCCAGCTTCCTGCCTACCCACTCAGCCACCGGAACGCTCACGGCGTTTCCAACAAGCTTCCATCTGTGAGAGGCCCGCGCTACTTCAATGGCTGGCAACGTCCAATCAGCGGGAAAACCTTGAAGGCGCTCAGAATCGCCGATCGACGGAGTGCCGACCATGCCGCCAATATCGAGAATGGCTGGAGGAGACGGGATTCCGATGGTTGAGCCGCCCTTCAAGGGCGGAACCGCATTTGCGGCCAGGCCTGTGGAAAAGGCGCCTTCCGTCCAGTAAAACCCGATAGGCTCATTGACCGAGGGCCAACGTTGCGAGAACGGCTCATCGTTTGAAAGCAAGACATCTCTAGGATCCCCCGCGCGACTCGCCAAGAAGTACACGCGATGTCGTCGCTGAGGCAAGCCAAACGTCTCTGTGTTCAGTACCCGATACGCCCAGCGATAACCCAACTGCTCGAACTTGGTCGCAATGCGTTTCATTGCGCGACCGCCCTGGAGGTGCAGCATGAACTTCACGTTCTCGAAAAGAACCCAGTCAACGTCATTCCGCTCCAGGATGCGAAACACTTCGTCCACCAGTGAGGATTGGGATCCTGAAATGCCCGACTTGTGACCTGAGGAGCTTAGGTCTTGACAGGGGAAGCCTGCCGTTAAGAGCGAGGTCCCACGCGGAAGCTTTGTGACGTCCCTAACGTCGAAGACATGCTGTAGCTTCGGAAATCGATTTCGCAGAACTGCGCTTGCACCAGGCTCGATCTCGCAAAGCATTTGCGATTTGTGTCCCGCTGCGTGAAGGCCCAGCTCCAGTCCTCCGATTCCCGCGAACAGGCCGGCCACTTTCAAGGTCGCATTCTTTGGGCGGGAACGAGGGGCGTTCAAGTGAGGATCTCCCTTACAAACGGATACGCAAACTTCGGAGGGACTGCGTTGCCGAGAATCTTCGCGAGAGCGGTCCTTGACCCCGCCGACCGGAAGTCAAAGTAGTCAGGGAAGAACTGCAACCTGGCTGCTTCGTGCGCAGTGAGCGTCCTCCGTCTTGACGGATGGACATATCTGCCCATGCACATGCTGTAGAAGCCACTGGTGATTGTCTGCGCCGGCTTGTCCCAAGCCATTCGCCCGTAAACGCTCTTATAGCTGTGGCTCTTGTCGCGATGACAGGCCGGTCGCTGAGCGTCCGGTAGCTCGTAAAGGCTGTTATCGAATAGATAATCAATGCGCGCTCGCGTCGTTGGATTGGACGCAGCTGGGGTCGAAGTCAAATCCAAAGACGCTTCGTCCTGGATGTCTTCAATCGCCCAGGCAATTGACCTTTCTGGTGTGCGGTATTTCGCCACGACGTCGGCGACGCAAGGATTCTTCGTGCGCGATGCAATAACCACCAAGCGCTTGCGCAACTGGGGCACTCCAAGCTCCACCGCGCTTACGGTCGCGACATCTATCGAGTAACCCAACTCTTTTAGTTGGCGCAAAGTAAAGGCAACAGAACCGGATTGATCGTGAATCGCGCCCGGAACGTTCTCGATCAAGACATGATCCGGCTTCAACACCTTCGCCGCCCGTCCCATGATCTTGTATAAGTGATTCTTGGGATCGTTTCGGCGTGAGTAGTTATTTAGATCGGAATGTCCTTGGCAGGGGGGGCCGCCGAGCAAGAGGTCGACAGGTCCTGTCTTCTTACGCAGGCGTTTTTCGGCCGCAGATAGGGCATCGCTGAGGTTCTCAGAGAAGATTTCCCTGAGGTCGACGCACTCGGCGGTCGCGTCAGGAAAATTCGCGCGGTAGCAGTTGATGGCAGACTGCTCGAAATCAGCCGCGAACCGCACGTCAATATTCCGGCCTACCGAAGTGCAAGCTTCTGCAGCGCCCAGGGTAAGCCCGCCAGCGCCGCAAAAAAGATCAACCACGCGCACGCAGTCCGCGCTCGGGAGTGTGAGGTGGGGCGGCGAAGACTCTCGCAAGAACGCCCAGTCATTGCCCCTGATTTCAGTGGAAGACGGGCGTCGCTTGGCGGTACTGAAGGGTAGTGCGGTGTGCAGCAATGTCGGTCTCGTTTCGTTGCGATCTTGGGGGAGATTTAAGCCAGAGCGGGTATCGCCTGGTGAGACTCCGTCCCATAGAGCGTCGCGCGAAGAGTCCGAAACGGTCTTAGAAGGCGCCAGGGGCACCTTTAGTGGAGGCAAATCGATTCGTTGCCACCCCGGCTTTCCGCCCAATGCCCCCTCCCCGCTCAATGGACGCGGCCTGGCAGTAGCATAGTGGACACGGGCAGGCAGGGCAAATGCGTCACCCTGTCGGACTCGTCCCATCGCTGGCCGCAACGACGCCACTCCGTCCGGGGCTGTGGCCCGGGAAGGCGCACCCATAAGTATCCGACGCTCTTGGCCGCAGCTTGCTGGGGCCGACCTCGCCAGAACCGCCCACTTGAAGGCAACCCCAGACCTCCGCGCCCCGTTTCAGCGTGACTCGGTAGCACTCGGGCGCGACGAACATATCCATCGGGTCGCTCTGATATGGCGCGCTCGCGACGCGGTACGGGCCGGGAATGGCGTGCCGGTCGGGATGCGAGCGTTCGCTTCCACCCATGCGGACGGCGCCAGGCCCAACGGTGGAGCATCGCCAGGGCGCCGCGCGCCGCGGACAACGCCTTCGCGGTTCGCGAACGGGGACGCGTCAAACCCGCATCGGCTTCGTCGTCTGCATTGGCCTCGCCGCTTCAGGGCGGCGGCGCACGGGGCCTGGTCGCCGGCTTCGTCGTCCGCGCGCTTCTCACGCCAGCGGACGACGTCGGTCGTTCCAGAATCCATTCCTTGCCACGCTCGCCTTTTGATCGAACGGACATCCGGCGCGAACCCATGCGTCGGCGGTCGGAAGTGAAATGCCGAACACCGCAAGTTTACTTACTGGCCTTGCGATGTTGCGCTACATCGCCGGGGGTTAGTGCGTAACGGGGTGAACAGAAAAGTCAATTTCGAACAGCACGCACACCGCGATTCGTGCGGTGTCGGCGACCCCACGGCAACACCCCTTGCGGAAGGACCCAAGCTTATCTAGAGGTGGCAGGGCGGGTGGTGGGTGGTGGCCGCTTTGGTTCTGAAGGATAAGCATGCTGATTACCCAGAGGAGCTGAGGTTATCTAGCAATCTCATCACCACTCACCACCAAAGCCTACAAGCAAGAGCTGTCGACCATGCTTGTGGCGACCTAGCGGGGGGAGTGTCAGAACGGGCCCGCATGGTACCGATTCGGCACCCGGTCAAGCGAGGTTTGATTTTGTCGCGCGTGGGGAAGGTGGTACACCGTGTAGCCCTTTGACAGCTTGTGGCTAAACAATTTCCGCAACAGATTGGACGCCTTTCGCGTGTCGGCTTGCTTCGGATTCACGAACCCAAGTTCGTCGAGCACTTCGCTGGCCGACATATGGCGGCAAGGCGTCTGGCCTGTGTCATATGCGGCCAAGATCAACTCTTCCACCCTGTCCAAGCTCCGGAATGTCTCGTTGTGTTCGCCGACCATCCGGTTTTCATCGGCGCTCAGATGCCAAGACTCTCCAGATTCGACCTGGTGTAGCGCTTCCGCCCATACCTGTTGCATGTCAATGGAGTGTCGATAGTCAACGGCGCTAACCTCAATGGGCCAGAAACGCCGATTGCTGGTGTCGTCGGCAAGGAATCGGACGTTGTTCACACTGCCGAAGAACGCGGTCCGGCGGGGGTAGATGTTCGCCTCCCGCGCGTAGGGTGGGCGAATCTCGTCGTGACTGCGACTCAGGAACCCCTTCAATGCCTCGATGTCCGACTTGTTGAAGGTTGCGCCGATCTCGCCCAGCTCTACAAGCCAACGGCGGGTGACTTCGAGCAGCGAGTCCTTGTTGTCAACGACTAGTGTTGCACTCGCACGGAACTCGTCGGCGCACAAGGAGTCGAAGAAGCGCGTCTTGCCAATTCCGCCGTTAGGGTCGACGAGTACGAGAACGTGCTCAAACTTGGTCGTATGCCCCGACATGATCGCTACCGCGCCCCTGAGCCACTTGCAGAAGAGGAGTTCGGAGATTTCGAGCTTCGCGGGATCAGAGAGTGGACCGGCCAGAGTTCTGTAGACACTCAGTCGCCGCTCTGCGCGTAGCGCCTTTCAAACTCTACCGGTGACAGTCCGCCAGCGGAACCATGCCGGCGGATCGGGTTGTAGAACATCTCGATGT
>JAEZYE010000026.1 GCA_023419315.1 Pseudomonadota bacterium | reverse complement strand
CCGAAGTGGCGGGTGTCTTCTTCGCGCATGCCGGGTTCCCAGCGGGTGGTGGTGTGGAAGTCGCCGATCGAGACGTAGCCTTCTTCCCACAGCGGGTGATATGGCAGGTCGTGCTGCTTGAGGTACTGCCAGACGTCGCGATCGGTCCAGTCGGCGATCGGGTTGACCTTCAGCCGCGCGCCGCGCCATTCGACGACCGGTGCGTTCGCGCGGCTGCTCGCCTGACTGCGCCGCAGTCCGGTGAACCAGGTGCCGACATCCAGTTCCGCCAGCGCGCGGCGCATCGGTTCGACCTTGCGCAGGTTGTTGTACTGCTCGATGCCGACCAGGCCTTGCTCCCACAGGCGACCGTGGCGCGCTTCCATCCATGCGCGGCTCACCTGCGGGCGGAACACCTTGAGGTTGAGCTTCAGGCGTTCGGTCAGTTCGTCGGCGAAGCGGTAGGTTTCGGGGAACAGATAGCCGGTGTCGATCAGGATGATCGGGATGTCCGGCATCTGCTGGCTGAGCAGATGCAGCATCACCGCAGCCTGTGCACCGAAGCTGGATGAGAGCGCGGGCTGCGCCGGACCGTTCGCCAGCGCCCAGCGCACGCGCGCCTGCGCATCCATCGACTCCAGCAAGGATTGTGTGGCGGCGATGTCTTCGTTGCGTGAGGGAAGGGGCGCGCTCATGCCAGCAGTTCCAGTGCGATCTCGCGATGAGTGGGATAGGGCGGCAGCGCGACGACACCGCTACGGTGGAGGAAGTCGCCGAAGCCTTCGTTGCCGGTGCGTTCGCCGGCATAGCGCGCGAACAGCGGTTCGAGCGATTCGAGGATCGCGTCCTCGTCGATGTTCTCGCGGTACAGCGTATTGAGCCGCTGCCCGCGATGATCCGCACCGAGCATGAGGTTGTAGCGGCCGGGCGCCTTGCCGACCAGTGCGATCTCGCCGAGATACGGTCGCGAGCATCCGTTCGGGCAACCGGAGATGCGCAGCAGGATCGGCGCATCACGCAGCCCATGCCGACCCAGCAGCGGCTCCAGCTTGCGGGTGAACTCGGGCAGATAGCGCTCGGCTTCGGCCATCGCCAGCCCGCAGGTGGGCAGCGCGACGCACGCGACTGCGGCGCGCGCGAGGGCGCTTCCCGTGTGGCGGCCATCATCCAGGCCATGCGCACGGACCAGCGCATTGATGCGCTCGCGTTCGTCGCCCGGCACGCCGGCGACCACGACATTCTGGTTCGGCGTGAGCCTGAACTCGCCGCGATGCACGCGCGCGATTTCGCGCATGCCGGTCAGCTGCGGGGCGTTGTCGCTGTCGTGGATGCGGCCGGCGGAAAAGTGCAGGGTGAGGTGCCAGCGGCCGTCATGGCCTTCCACCCAGCCGAGGCGGTCGCCGTTGTGTTCGAAGGTGAAAGTGCGCGCCGGCGGGAGAGGAAACCCGGCGCGGCGTTCGATTTCGCCGACGATTTTTTCCAGCCCGTGATCGTCGATGGTGTACTTGAACCGGGCACGTTTGCGCAGATCGCGGTTGCCGAGATCACGCTGCGTCGTCACCACGGCAGTGGCGACATCCAGCAGCCGATCGAGCGGCACGAAGCCCACGACGTTGCCCAGACGCGGATAGGTCGCCGCGTCGCCATGCGTCGCGCCCATGCCGCCGCCTATGACAAGGTTGAAGCCGACCAGTTGCTCGCCTTCGATGATGGCGATGAAGCCGAGGTCGTTGGCGAAGACATCGACATCGTTGAGCGGCGGAATGGCGAAGCCGATCTTGAATTTCCTTGGCAGGTAGGTTGCACCGTAGATCGGCTCTTCTTCTTCGCCGCTGCCGGCGACGCGCGCCTCGTCCAGCCAGATTTCGTAGTACGCGCGCGTGTTCGGCAGCAGATGCTCGGACAATCGTGCCGCCCATTCGTATACCTGTGCATGGGCCTGTGAGAGAAGCGGGTTCGCCGCAACCAGTACGTTGCGGTTGACGTCGCCGCACGCGGCCAGCGTGTCGATGAGCGCGGCGTTGATGGCCTGCATCGTGGCTTTGAGTTCGCGCTTGATCACGCCGTGGAACTGGAACGCCTGCCGCGTGGTGACGCGAAGCGAATGGTTCGCGTAGCCGGTGGCGATGGCATCGAGCTTCAACCATTGTTCCGGCGACACCACGCCGCCCGGCGTGCGCGTGCGGATCATGAACTGATAGGCCGGCTCCAGCTTCTGCCGGCGACGCTCGTCGCGCAGGTCGCGATCATCCTGCTGGTAGCTGCCGTGGTACTTGATCAGGGTCTGATCGGATTCGCGCAGGGCGCCCGTGATCGGATCGGCTAGGCTGTCGAGCAGGCTGCCGCGCAGGCGCCGGCTTTCGGATTTGATGGATTCAACGGAATGCGACGACATGGCGGCTGGCTCGGGTAGGCGGGAGGTCCAGGGGCAAGGGAAGGCGGCCGTCAGTACACGTCGCGCGCATAGCGTCCCTCCGCCTGGAGTTGCGAGAGATACGCGGCCGCGGCCTCCGCATCGATGCCGCGCTCGGCGGCGATCACGTCGATCAGCGCGGCGTGCACATCCTTGCCCATGGCGATCGCGCCGCAAACATACAAATGCGCGCCGCCTTCAAGCCACGTGTGCAGTTGGCGTGCGTTTTCGCGCAGGCGATCCTGCACATAGACCTTCTGCGATTGATCGCGCGAGAACGCCAGATCCAGGCGATGCAGTTCGCCGGTGCGCAAGGCATCCTGCCATTCGGACTGATACAGGAAACCGTGGTTGAAATGGGTTGCGCCGAAGAAGAGCCAGTTCCTGCCGCGTGCACCCGCTTCGGCGCGTTCCTGCACGAAGCCGCGGAACGGCGCGACGCCGGTGCCCGGACCGATCATGATGACGTCGCGCTGCCCATCAGCGGGAACGCGGAAGCGTTCGTTGGGTTCGATGTAGATCGGCGCGCTCGCGCCTTCGTCCAGTTCGGCGAGCCAGGCGCTGGCTGCGCCCGAATGCGGATGTCCGAAGGCGTCGTACGACACCACATCCACGGTCAGGTGCACTTCTTCGCCGACGCGTTTGCGGCTCGAGGCGATTGAATAGAGACGCGGCGCCAAGGGGCGCAATGCCGCGACCAACGAAGGCGCATCCCACGGCGCGGGCCAGCGGCGCAGCACGTCGATGATCTGATGGCTCTGCAGCAGTCGGGCAAGTGCCGGCTGTGAGCCGGACGCGAGCAGCGCGCTCAACTCGTCAGCCTGCGCGCGGGCCGCGTGTTCGGTCAGGAACGCACGCGAAAGCCGGGTGATCTCGCGTCGCGTAGCGAGCCAGTCGCGCAGCGGCAGCGCGCCCTCGTGTCCGTGTGCTTCGGCGTCGCCGTCGAGCGCAAGTGCGTGCAGAACGGCATCGACCAGCGCGGCCGGATTGCGGTGCCGCACACCGAGCGCGTCGCCAGGTTCGTAATGCAGGCCGCTGCCCGCCAGCGAGAATTCCAGATGACGGACGTCTTTCCCGCGGACGCCGTACTGGCCGAAGCGCGGACCGCGGAAATCGCGACCGCTGATGGGCTGGTTGAGCAGCACTTCGGCGGCATAGGGATGATCGTGTGTCCAGGCGATGGCAGTGGACGGCCGCAGCGGCGTCACCGTCGCCAGTGCCGCGACAGGCGTCCTGAGCTGATCGCGCGCGTGCTGCACTGCCTGGGTCCGCCACGGCGTGGCGACGGTGTCGATATCGACATCCGCCAGTCCCGCATCGCACACGCGGTGCGCACCGAGCTCGGCCAAGCGTGCGTCCAGTCGCCGCGCGATGCCGCAGAAATCGGCGTAGCTGGAATCGCCCAGGCCCAGCACGGCGTATTTCAGTTCCGGCAGGCGTGGTGCGCGCTTGCCGGAGAGGAATTCCACGAAGCCGATGGCGTCATCCGGCGGGTCGCCTTCGCCCTGCGTGCTGATGACGATGTACAGCAGGCGCTCGCTCGCCAGTTCGCGTTGCGGATAGGCATCGGCGCGCAGCAGCCGCACGGACAGTCCGGCGGCCTCGGCATCGCGCACGATGTGCTCGGCCGCGCGGCGCGCGTTCCCGGTCTGGCTGCCATACATGACAGTCAGGCGCGACGAAGCGGCCGTTGCGGTGGCGGCCGGCCGCGTTGCGGGCGTCGCCCCGCCGGTCTGCTGGCCTTGCGCAAGTCCCGCCGCATAACCGGAAAGCCACCACAGCGACGGCGCATCCAGCCCCTCCACCACCCGCGACAACAGCACACGCCGCTCCTCGACCAGCGGGCCGGGGATGGGCGTGGGAGAGGGTGCGGTCATCGCGGGTGCCGCCTGCGCGGGAGAGGTGAGGTCCGATGGTAGGAACGCACCGGATGCGCCAGAAAGGATGAAGGGTTATGGACTTATCGCCGTGGCTTATTTCCACCGGGGCGTAGCGCATGGAAACCTGCGGCCAAGATCAGCGGCCGCGTTGGAAGCTGGTACGCTTTGGCCGGCATTCCCGGTCGCCACGCTCCCGCTCGATGACGCTCGCTCCATGACGGATTCCGCCCGCCTGTCCCATCTCGACCGCCTGGAAGCGGAGAGCATCCACATCCTGCGCGAGGTCGCGGCGGAGTTCCGCAATCCGGTGCTGCTCTACTCGGTGGGCAAGGACAGTTCGGTCCTGCTGCACCTGCTGTTGAAAGCCTTCGCGCCGGCGCGTCCGCCGATTCCCTTGCTGCACGTGGATACGCGCTGGAAATTCCGCGAAATGATCGCCTTCCGCGACCGTCGCGCCGCCGAAACCGGCGTTGATCTGCGCGTGCACATCAACCCGGACGGCATCGCGCAGGACATCGGCCCGATCAGCCACGGCGCCTCCGTCCACACCGACGTGATGAAGACGCAAGGGCTGAAGCAGGCGCTGGAAAAATACGGTTTCGATGCCGCCATCGGCGGTGCGCGTCGCGACGAGGAAAAGTCGCGCGCGAAAGAACGCGTGTTCTCCTTCCGCAACGATCGCCACCGCTGGGATCCCCGCAACCAGCGGCCGGAACTCTGGAACCTGTACAACGCGCGCATCCACAAGGGCGAGAGCGTCCGCGTGTTTCCGCTGTCGAACTGGACCGAACTCGACATCTGGCTCTACATCTACCGCGAAGGCATTCCGGTGGTGCCGCTGTACTTCGCGGCGGAGCGGCCGGTGGTTGAGCGCGACGGCGCCTTGCTGATGGTGGATGACGATCGCCTGCCGCTGCGGCCCGGCGAAGCGCCGCAGCAGCGACGCGTCCGCTTCCGCACGCTCGGTTGCTATCCGTTGACGGGCGCAATCGAATCCGATGCCGATTCGCTGGAGGCGATCATCGCCGAGATGCTGGTGACGACATCGTCCGAACGCCAGGGCCGGGTCATCGATCACGATCCCGCCGCGTCGATGGAACAGAAGAAGCTGGAAGGCTATTTCTGATGACGCCGTCATCCCGTATCCAGCGCAGCGCCCGCGCACGAATCCCGGCAGCCCTTGACGCATGACCACGCACACCGACATCGCGGCGTACCTCAAACAGCATGAAGCCAAGCCGCTGCTGCGGTTCATCACCTGCGGCAGCGTGGACGACGGCAAGAGCACGCTGATTGGACGGCTGCTGCATGACAGCAAGCGCCTGTTCGATGACCAGTTGGCGGCGCTGGAGAAGGAAAGCCGCCGCCACGGCACGCGCGGCGAAGCGATCGACTATGCGCTGCTGCTCGACGGTCTGGCCGCCGAGCGCGAGCAGGGCATCACCATCGACGTCGCCTACCGTTACTTCGATACCGACCGCCGCAAGTTCATCGTGGCCGATTGCCCCGGCCACGAGCAGTACACGCGCAACATGGCGACCGGCGCGTCCACGGCCGATCTCGCGGTCGTACTGGTGGATGCACGCAAGGGCCTGCTGGCGCAGACGCGACGCCACAGTTACATCGTCTCGCTGCTGGGCATCCGCCATGTCGTGCTGGCGGTGAACAAGATGGATCTGGTCGACTTCGACAAGGGCGTCTTCGACGCCATCGCCGAGGACTACCGCGCGCTCGCCGCGCAACTGGGAATCGCGCATGTGCGCTGCATTCCGCTGTCCGCGCTGGAAGGCGACAACCTGACCACGCCGTCCACGCGCACGCCGTGGTACGACGGCCCGAGCCTGCTCCAGCATCTGGAGCGTGTCGGCATCGATGAGGAAGACCGCGCCGCGGACCGGCCACAAGGCTTCCGTATGCCGGTGCAGTGGATCAATCGCCCGAACCAGAATTTCCGCGGTTTCGCCGGCACCGTCGCGGCCGGACGCGTGCGTCCCGGCGACGCGGTGGTGGTGCTGCCCTCGGGCCGTCGCTCGCGCGTCAGGCAGGTGCTGCTGGCCGAACACGAACTGCAGCAGGCGAACACCGGGCAGGCGATCACGCTCACCCTGCACGACGAGATCGACATCGGTCGCGGTGATGTCATCGCCACCGCCGACGATCCGCCGGAAGTGGCGGATCAGTTCGCCGCACACGTGCTGTGGATGGATGAAAGCGCACTGCTGCCGGGACGTCCCTACTGGCTGAAGATCGGCGCGCGGACCGTCACCGCCACCGTCAGCGAGATCAAGCACCGCGTCGACGTCAACAGCCAGGAGCACCTCGCCGCCAAACGGCTGGAGCTCAATGAAGTCGGTTACTGCAATCTCAGCCTGGAGGAAGCCGTGGTGTTCGCGCCTTACGCGGACAATCGCACGCTGGGCGGCTTCATCCTGATCGATCGCCAGACCAACCGCACCGTCGGCGCGGGCACGCTGGACTTCGCGCTGCGCCGCGCGGGCAACGTGCACTGGCAGCATCTGGACGTGGACAAGGCCTCGCGTGCCCGGCAGAAAGGCCAGCAGCCGCGCGTACTGTGGTTTACCGGCCTGTCCGGTGCGGGCAAATCGACGGTCGCGAACCGGGTCGATCGCCAGTTGCATGCGCTGGGCTATCACAGCTTCATTCTCGACGGCGACAACATCCGCCACGGGCTCAATCGCGATCTCGGCTTCACGGCGGAAGATCGCGTCGAGAACATCCGCCGCGTCGCCGAGGTTGCGCGGCTGATGGCCGACGCGGGCTTGATCGTGCTGGTCAGTTTCATCTCGCCATTCCGTGCCGAGCGGCGCATGGCGCGCGAGCGGTTCGCGCAGGGCGAGTTCCTGGAGATCTTCGTCGACGTGCCGCTGGCCGTCGCCGAAGAGCGCGACGTGAAGGGGTTGTACCGCAAGGCACGCGCCGGACAGATTCCAAACTTCACGGGCATTGACTCGCCGTACGAAGCGCCGGAACATCCGGAACTGTGGCTGGATGCTGCGGCCGAAACCCCCGAACAGATGGCGCAGCGCGTGCTGGAACTGCTCGGACTGGCCTAGTCGCAACGACCTCGACAAGGGTCATCAGTCATGGCCCTGTCAACGCGCGGACGTCTCACTTCGTTCATGACGTGAAGGTAAACTTCGCGGGATAACGAACATTACGGACTCTTCATGCTGAGCGGAACCGGACTGCGTGCGATGGCCGTCGCCGCGTCGATATGGGCGTTGGTCGCATGCGGCGACAAGAGCGCCGATGCGCGTAGCGGCGGGCAGGGCGGCGATCGCCCGGTGCTGGTGACCACGCGCGTGGTGCAGCCGACGGGCTGGAGCGATTCTCTTGAAGCGCTCGGCACTGCGAAGGCGCGCGAGTCCGTGACGCTGACCGCGAAGGTCAGCGAGATCGTGCAGGACGTGCACTTCGAAAGCGGGCAGGAAGTGAAGGCGGGCCAGACCCTGGTCACGCTGCGCGGTGATGCCGCCAAGGCGTCGCTCGAACAGGCCGAAGCCACGTATGCGGAGGCCGAGCGCCTGTATCGCCGGCAGCAGGAATTGGCGCAGCAGCAACTGGTGGCGCGCTCCACGCTCGACACACAACTCGCGTTGCGCGATGCCGCGGCCGCGCGCGTGCAGCAGATGAAGGCGGATATCGGGGATCGCACCGTGCGCGCGCCGTTTGCCGGCGTGCTCGGCATTCGCCAGGTGAGCCCGGGTTCGCTGATCACCGCCAGCACCGTCATCGCGACGCTGGACGACATCGCGCGGATGTATGTCGACTTCCAGATTCCGGAAGCTGCGCTGGCGACGGTGAACTCCGGCGATTCCATCAGTGCGATGACGGCCGCGTGGCCGGGACGCAAGTTCGAAGGCAAGGTCGAAACCATCGATGCCCGCGTCGACCCGGCGACCCGCGCAGTGACCGTGCGCGCCGTGTTCGACAACGCGGACCGCGCATTGCGTCCCGGCATGCTGGTGGACGTGACCCTGTTCCGTCCGGAACGCCAGGCGCTGGTGATTCCGGAGATCGCCGTGGTGCAGGTGGGACGCGATTCGTTCGTGTACCGCGTCAAGGCCGACCGCACGGTCGAGCAGGCCAAGATCGAGACCGGCGTGCGTCGCGAAGGCCAGGTCGAGATTGCGAAAGGATTGAAGGCCGGCGATCGCATCGTGATCGACGGCACCGGCAAGCTGCGCCCCGGCGCCCCGATCACCGAAGGCGATGCCGCCGCCGCGCCGGCAGCGCCGAAGCAGGGCTGATCGATGAAGATCTCCGATCTCTCGATCAAGCGGCCGGTGCTGGCCGTGGTGATGAGCCTGTTGCTGATCGTGCTGGGCGTGATGTCGTTCCTTCGCCTCACGCTGCGCGAACTGCCGAACATCGACCCGCCCGTCGTATCGGTGGAGGTGACCTATCCGGGCGCATCGGCCGCGGTCGTGGAGACGCGCGTCACCCAGATCCTGGAAGACGCGCTGGCCGGCATCGAAGGCATCGAGACGATCGAATCGCGCAGTTCCAACGGTCGCGCGCAGGTCACCATCGAGTTCACCCTCAGCCGCGACATCGAAGCCGCCGCCAACGACGTGCGCGACAAGGTCAGCCGGGTGATGGATCGCATGCCCGATGAAGCTGACCCACCGGAAGTGCAGAAGGTCGAGGCCGACGCGGACGTCATCCTCTGGTTGAACATGAGTTCCACCAAGATGGACACGCTGCAGCTGACCGACTATGCGGATCGCTACATCGTCGATCAGCTGTCGGCGCTGGATGGCGTGGCGCAGGTCCGCATCAGCGGCGCGCAGCGCTACGCCATGCGAATCTGGCTGGATCGCGCAGCGATGGCGGCACGCGGCGTCACTGCCAGCGATGTCGAGACCGCGCTGCGGCGCGAGAACATCGAACTGCCGGCCGGGCGCATCGAGTCGCAGACGCGCGACTTCACGCTGCGCGTGGAGCGCGGCTACACGACCGCCGAACAGTTCGCACAGATGCCGCTGACCAAGGGCGCGGACGGTTATGTCGTGCGTGTCGGCGACGTCGCCAAGGTTGAACTGACCACCGCCGAACGCCGTGCCTACTTCCGCAGCAACGGCATTCCCAACGTCGGCCTGGGCATCGTCAAGACTTCCACCGCCAATGCACTGGATGTGGCGCGCGCGGCGCGCGCGGCGGCCGATCGCATCCGCCCGACCTTGCCGGAAGGCACGCAGATTTTCGTCGCCTACGACAGCACGATCTTCATCGAGGCTTCGGTGGAGCGTGTCTACGCCACGTTGATCGAAGCGATGGTGCTGGTGTTCGCGGTGATCTGGCTGTTCCTCGGCAGCCTGCGCGCGGCGCTGATTCCCGCGGTGACGGTGCCGGTGTGCCTCATCACCGCCTTCATCGCGCTGTACGCGTTCGGGTTCTCGATCAACCTGCTGACGCTGCTCGCGCTGGTGCTGTGTATCGGCCTGGTGGTCGACGACGCGATCGTCGTGCTGGAAAACATCCAGCGACGCGCCGATCTCGGTGAGCCACCGCTGGTGGCCGCGCGTCGCGGCACGGCCCAGGTGGCGTTCGCGGTGATTGCGACCACGGCCGTGCTGGTGGCGGTGTTCCTGCCGGTTGGCTTCATGGAAGGCAACACCGGCCGCCTGTTCCGCGAACTGTCGGTCGCGCTGGCGGCGGCGGTGGCGATTTCCGCGTTCGTCGCGCTGACGCTGACGCCGATGATGTCGTCCAAGCTGGTGCGTTCGCACACGGCGCCGAAAGGCTTCAATGCCTGGATAAACCGCCAGCTCGCACGCTTGAGCGAAGGCTACGGCCATCAGGTCGAACGCGTGGTGTCGTGGCCGGGACGGCGCATCCTGATCGTCCTGCTGGTCGCCATGGGTCTTTGCCTCGCGCTGGCCGCGCTGCTCGGCGCGCGGGTGCCGAGGGAACTGTCGCCGATGGAGGATCGCGGATCGTTCTTCGTCTCGATTCAGGGGCCGGAAGGCGCGGGCTTTGATTACAGCGTGAAACAGATCCAGCAGGTTGAAGGCCTGTTCGCCAACCTGGTCGGCGACGACAAGCCGATCCAGCGCGCCAACGCGCGCGTTCCGGGCGGCTTCGGCGCCAGCGAGGAAATGCACACCGGCCAGGTCATCGTGTTCCTGCAGGACTGGCACAAGCGCGATGTCAGCACCACGCAGGTGCTTGAATCGGTGCGCGCCGAACTGGAGAAGATGCCGGGCATCCGCGCGCAGCCTTCGCAGCGGACCGGCCTGGTGCGCGGCGGCGGACAGCCATTCCGGATGGTCCTGGGCGGCCCGGACTACAAGGAACTGTCGCAGTGGCGCGATCGCATGATGGCGCGGATGGAGCAGAACCCCGGCCTGTACGCCGTGGATTCGGACTACAAGGAAACCCGCCCGCAGATGCGCGTCAACATCGACCGCAATCGCGCCGCGGATCTCGGCGTCTCGGTGCAGGAAATCGGCCGCACGCTGGAAACGATGATGGGCTCGCGGCAGGTCACCACCTTCGTCGACAACGGCGAGGAATACGACGTGCTGATGCAGGCCGATCGCGAACGGCGATCGTCGCCGGCCGATCTCGCCAATACCTACGTCCGCGGGGCCTCGGGCGAGCTGATTCCGCTGTCGAACCTGGTGACGCTTTCCGAAGTCGCCGAGCCGGGCAGCTTCAACCGCTTCAACCGCCTGCGCGCGATCACGCTGACGGCTTCGCTGGCGCCGGGCTATTCGCTGGGCGAAGCCATGGAATGGGCGCAGCAGACAGCGCAGACCGAACTGCCCGATTACGCGCAGGTGGACTGGAAGGGCGAATCGCGTGAATACCTGAAGGCCGGCGGCGCGGTGTTGCTGACCTTCGGTCTGGCGCTGCTGATCGTGTACCTGGTGCTGGCCGCGCAGTTCGAAAGCTTCATCCATCCGCTGGTCATCATGCTGACCGTGCCGCTGGCGGTGCTGGGCGCATTGATCGGCCTGTGGGTGACCGGCGGCTCGCTCAATCTGTTCAGCCAGATCGGCATTGTCATGTTGATCGGCCTCGCCGCGAAGAACGGCATCCTGATCGTCGAATTCGCCAACCAGCTTCGCGACGAAGGCATGAGCGTGACCCGCGCGATCGCCGAGTCCTCCAAGGTGCGCCTGCGTCCGATCCTGATGACTTCGGTGGCGACGGTGATGGGCGCGGTGCCGCTGGTCGTCGCGGGCGGTCCAGGTTCGGCGAGCCGCGCCACGATCGGCATCGTGGTGATCTTCGGCGTGTCGTTCTCCACCTTGCTTTCGCTTTATGTCGTGCCGGCGTTCTATGCCTTGCTCGCGCCGTTCACGCGCTCGCCGGAGGCCGTGGCCCACGAACTGCAACGTCTGGAAGACGAGACACCGTCGGTGGGTGGCCATGGTTGAGGTACGTGCGGCACGGATCCAGGGCGACGGCTTCGTGCTGCGTCCCTGGCAGGCGGAAGACGCGCGCTGGTTGATCCGTCATGCCAATGACGCGGAAGTCGCGCGCGGTCTGAGCCATCGGTTTCCCCATCCCTATCGGCGCACGGATGCGTGGAGTTTCCTCGCCGGGGAGGTCGTCGATCTGCGCGGGCCGGTGTTCGCCATCGACATCGACGGACGTGCCTGCGGCGGCATCGGCGCACGGCTGCTGGATCAGGAACGCGCCGGCAATGCCGAGCTCGGTTACTGGCTGGGCCGGCGTTTGTGGGGGCAAGGATTGATGACCCGCGTCGTCGCGTCCTATGTTCCGTGGCTGATGGAAACCCACGGTCTGCATCGCGTGCAGGCGACGGTGCTCGGTTTCAACGCGGCGTCTGCGCGCGTGCTGGAGAAAAACGGTTTCCAGCACGAAGGTACGTTGCGCAGCGCATTGCGCAAGCATGACGAGTGGCACGACCTGCGCCTGTTCGCACGGGTCGAAGAAGCCGCCTGATTCTCGCCGCCCGCCCGGAGCGGCTGTGCGATGATGCGCACCCGCGGCCGCAGGCGGCTGCATCCGCCCGCATGGCAGGAATCGAGACGTGGCAAATCCCTGGGACAAGAGCCGTCCGCGCCCGCCGCGCCGCGCCGATGCGGCACGCGAGCACGCACCCGCCGAAGCGCCCGCCCGCGCTGCCGGCGCCCGTGACGAGTTGCGCCTCTACGGCGTGAATGCGGTCAACGCCGTGTTCGAGCGCCGGCCCGAGGCCATCCGCAAGCTGTACCTGGAAGAGTCGCGGATTCCGCGAGTGAAAGCGCTGCTTGCCTGGTGCGTGAAGCATCGCGTGGGTTATCGCGTGGTCGAATCCGGCGATCTCGATCGACTGGCCGGAAGCCAGCACCACGAGGGCATCATCGCCGACGTGCTGAAGGTCGAGCCGGCTCCGCTGCAGGACTGGCTGGCGCAACTGCCGCCCGGCCCGGCGGTGGCGATCTGGCTCGATGGTGTCGGCAATCCGCACAATTTCGGCGCCATCCTGCGCTCTGCCGCGCACTTCGGCGTCGCGGCGCTGTTGCTGCCGCAGGGCTCGTCATTGGCCCTGTCGGGAGCCGCCGCGCGCGTGGCCGAAGGTGCGGCGGAACATGTTCCGCTGGTCCGCCTGGGCGAACCGGCCGCGGCGATCGACGATCTGCGCGATGCCGGTTTCCTGCTTGCCGCCACCGTCGTGCGCGACGGCATGGATCTGTTTTCGACCGGCCTGCCTGAGCGCCTGATCTACGTGATGGGTGCGGAAGGCGAGGGGATGGATCTCAAGCTGGCGGCGGCCTGCGATGCGCGCGTGTCGATTCCGGGAACCGGCGCGGTGGAAAGCCTCAACGTCGCCGCGGCGACGGCTGTGTTCCTGTCGCAGTGGCGCCAGCAACACGACGCATGATGCAGCGGACCCGCGACCGGATGGATCGCGGGTCCGGAACTCCACTTCGGAATGCGCTCATTCGCGCGGCGGCGTGACCGGCTTGGCCTCGCTGCCGAAATCACCGTCGGCTTCCGCCGCCAGATAGGCGAACACCGCATACGCGGCCACGTTCTGCGCGAGCGCCTGCGGATCGATCTTGTCCAGCGTGTCGTCGGCAGTGTGGTGCAGGTTGAAGTAGTCGGTGCCGTCCTGCGCCAGCCAGGCCCACGCCATGCCTTGCGCCGCGAACGGGCTGATATCCGGTCCCGGCCCCCCCTTGCCGGGTTGATATTCGATGCCCAGCGGTGCCAGCGCCTCGGCAATCTGGCGACTCGCCGCCTGCGCCCGTTCCGGTGCGCTGGTGTTGAACGCATAGATGCGTCCGGCGCCGAAATCGCTCTCGGCCGCGATCTGGTGTTTACGGAGGTCGGCGGCATGCTGGGCGGCGTATGCGCGGCCGCCATACAGCCCCTGCTCCTCGTTGGCGAACGCGACAACGCGGATGGTCCGCTTCGGCGCCTGCTTGAGCTTGCCGATCAGGTGACCGGCCGCCATCGTGATGCCGACACCGGCCGCGTCATCAATCGCGCCAGTGCCGAGATCCCAGGAATCCAGATGGCCGCCGATCACCACGACTTCCTGCGGCAGGCTGCGCCCGGTGATTTCACCGATGACGTTGTAGGACGTGGCTTCGCCCTCCCATCCGCAATCCAGCGCCAGCCGCAGCTTCACCGGTCCGCGCGCGAGCAGGCGCGCCAGCTGGTCCGCGTCGGGAACGGTCAGCGCAGCCGACGGCACCGGCGTCAGGCCATCGTCGAAGCGCGTGATGCCGGTGTGCGCGACGCGATGGTTGTCCGTGCCCGCCGAGCGCATCAGGTAACCGATCGCGCCCTTGCGGATCGCCGCCGATGGCCCGCGTGAGCGGATTGCGCCGCCGTTGCGGTAATCGCTGCCGGATCGATCGGCTTTCATCTGGTAATCGACGAAGGCAATCCGGCCCTTGAGCGAATCGGCCGGCGCGGCTTCCAGCGCCGCGAGATCGGCAAAGCGCACGACCTCCGCTACCACCGAGCCACCCGGGCTGCCGCCCAGTGCGGTGACCGTCAGCGGTTGCGGGTGCGTGCCCAGGACGGTGAGCTGCTCGCTGCGGCGCTCCCACTTGGGAAACGTCACCGGCTCGGTCCAGACCTTGTCGAACCCCAGCGCCTTGAATTTGGCCGTCGCCCAGGCCACCGCGCGCGCATCGGCTTCGCTGCCGGCCAGGCGCGGCCCCACTTCGGTGGTCAGCGATTCGACGACCTTCCAGCCGGTGTCGTCCTTCAACGCCTGCTCGCGCAGTTCGCCTGCCTTGGCCAGCGCGGGCGCGGGAATGGACGTCGCGCGTTCGGCGGCGTGGGCGGGCAGGACCAGGCTGATCGCGATCAGCAACGGAGCAAGACGCATGCGTAACCCCCTGAACGAGAAAGCCGCGAGCTTATCAGCCCGCGGCTTTCGTTCACCGTGCGAAACGTCCGGGAATCATTTCTTCAGGGCGTCGCGGATCTCGCGCAGCAGCATCACTTCTTCCGGCGGCGCGGCCGGCGCCGGCGCTTCCTTCCGGTAGAACCGGTTGACGACCTTCACCAGCAGGAAGATGGCGAAGGCGACGATGACGAACTGCACCAGCGTATTGAAGAAATCGCCAAAGCCCACCACGACCGCTGGCACTTCCTTGCCCGCCGCATCCACGGTGGCCTCGCGCAAGGTCCAGCCCATGCGCGAGAAATCCACGCCGCCGATGAGCAGGCCCAGCGGCGGCATGATTATCTTCTCGACCAGCGCCGTGACGATCTTGCCGAACGCTGCACCGATGACGACGCCGACCGCCAGATCGATCACGTTGCCGCGTGCGATGAATTCCTTGAACTCGCTGATCATGCCCATGCGCAACTCCTGTGTGCGGCGCCGTGCGCCCGTTGCGCGGCACTATAACGGGCGGCGGTTAACAAGGCATCGTCGTTCGATCGATCAATCGACGATGCGTCCGCCCAGTTGCACGACGCCGTCGAGCGCAGCCTCGAAGCGATCGTCGCGCTGCAGTGCTGCCACGCCCGCCGGCGTGCCCATGAAGATCAGGTCGCCCGCCTTGAGCGCGTACAGCCGGGACAGTTCGACCAGGATGTCCGGCACGTCCCAGATCAAATCCGCCAATGCGCCATGCTGGCGTTGCTCGCCATTGATGCGCAGCGTCAGCGAGCGCGTGGCGAGATCGCCCACTTCGGTCGCGGGCACCAGTTCGCTGATCGGGGCGGAATGATCGAAGCCCTTGCCCGTATCCCAAGGCAAACCCTTGGCCTTTGCCGCGCCCTGCAGATCGCGCCGGGTCAGGTCCAGTCCGACGCCGTAGGCAATCACCAGCGATTCGGCCTGAGCGCGCTGCAACTCGCCCGCAGGTGCATCGAGCCCGAGTGCGGCGACCAGTTCGACTTCGTGGTGAAGATCCTGCGTACCGGGCGGGTAAGGCACGTCCGCGTTGCCGGTGACGATGGCATCCGCCGGTTTGTGGAAGAACACGGGCTGGCCGCGCTCGGCGCGGGAGGTCGGCGCAGTCGCGCCCATTTCGCGGGCGTGATCGGCGAAATTGCGGCCGACGCAGAAAATCCGGCGCACCGGAAAAGTGCCGCCGCCGCGGACGGGAACGCGCGGCTGCGCGGGAGCAGGAATGATGTCGGTCATGTCGGCCGGCACGCGCCGGAGCGGTGTGGAACGGCCGGCGAGTTTAGCGCGACAGCGGAAGCACCGGCTTGCGCACGACGTGGTATTCGCCTTCGACGACGCGGGCCTGGCTGGCGGCCGGCTTGCGCGACTTCAGCAGCTTGAAGAGCAGGCCGCCGGCGATCATCGCCGCGCCCACGAACACGCTGAAGAACACCAGCACGCACAACACCGCCACGCCGAGCACACCCAGTGCGATCCGCAGCAGCGGATGGCGCGGCTTGCGGGGAGCGAAGGCGGAGCGGAAACCGGTGAACTGAAACGTACGTGCAAACATGGCGAAAAGCTCGTGACACAATGCGGCGGGTGCCGGTGCGGGAAGTATCCGGACCCAGCCCACTCCCTGTGTGAGAAGTTTGTTAAAGCGATGAACGGCCTGATTGCGCTGGACGAGATTGAAGACGGCGGCTTTGCCGAAGTTGAGGCGCAAATCGGCGGAGATAGCGAGTCATTGGTGCTGTATAGACAAGGTGAAGAGGTCCGCGCCTGGCTGAATGTCTGCCCGCACGCGGGAAGAAGGCTGGACTGGTCGCCCGGCAAGTTCCTGAAAAGCAGGGAAGGCCATCTGGTGTGCGCGGTACACGGCGCGACCTTCGAATTGCGTCAGGGCGACTGCATCGCCGGGCCCTGTCGCGGCGACTCGCTCAAATCGGTTGCGGTGGATGTCGCCGACGGTTTCGTGCGTCTGGCGTAGCCGACCCCTCGCTCAGCCTGCGCGGCCGTTCCACCAGAACAGCGCATTGACCGCGAGCACGATGACGCACGTGTAGATCAACGAGAGCGGACCGCCGATGCGCCACAGCTGGCGCGAAGTGTAGTTGGCGGGGCCGGCGACCATCGAAATCACCGGATTCGAGGCGCTCATGAGGTTGTTGGAAGCCGACAGGGCGACGATGAGCGCGAACGCGGTCGGGTTGCCACCCGCAGCCAGCGCGAGATTGATCGCCATCGGCACCATCACGATGGTCGCGCCGACGTGGCTGATGACCAGCGAGAAGCCGGTGGTCAGCAGCGCGATGGCGACTTCCAGCAGCCAGACGGGAACGCCTTCGGGCAATTGCTCCACGGTATGGCCTGCAATCCAGGCGGCGGCGCCGCTGCTGTCCATCGCCCAGCCCAGCGGAATCAGCCCGGCCATCAGGAACACGGTTTTCCAGTTGATGGCGCCGTAGGCCTCGTCCATGCGCAGCACGCCGGTCAGCAGCATTCCGGCCACGCCGGTCATCAGCGTCAGCGACACCGGCAATTTCGAAGTCAGCGCGATGATCACCGTCACCGCGAAAATCGTCATCGCGATCTTGAACTTGTGTGGGCGCTGTTCGCCCTTCGGGTAATCGGTGACGACCACGAAGTCCCGGCTTTCAGCGGCCTGGTGCAAATCCGTCCAGATGCTGTGGAAGACGAGCATGTCGCCCGCGCGCAGCGCGATCTTGCGGATGTCCTCGCGCAGCACTTTCTTGTCGCGATTGATGGCCAGCAGGCTGATGCCGGCCTGCTTGCGCAGGCGCAGTTCGGAGGCGGTCTTGCCGATGAAGCGTGACGTCGGCGGGATCACCGCTTCGGAAATGCCCGCGCGGCTGGGATTGAACAGATCGCCGAAGTGGCGCAGCCGCGAGGAGATGCGCAGGAAATGGTTCTGCGCGAAGTCCGTCACCTGCCGGCGCGGGCCCATCACGCCCAGCACGCTGCCGACCCAGATGCGCATGTCCACCGGCGGCGCCAGCCGCGTGTCGTTGCCGGTCTGCAGCGCGAGCATGAGCGGCGCGTCATGCATCGCTTCGGCCTCGCCCAGCGACATGCCCACGAGCGGGCTTTCGGCGGTGACGATGAGTTCGAAGACATCGCCTTCGATGCCGTAGGTGTTGGCGAAATAGCTTTCGGTGCGCGCCGGCGTGACGTTGGTTTCGGTTTCCTCGCGCAGCTTCTTGTCGCCGTAGTAGCGGAAGTACAGCAGCGAGGCGATCAGAAGGGTGACGCCGATCGGCAGCGGCGCGAACATGCGCAGCGGCTCCAGCGTCGCCATGCCCGACGGCAGGTTGTTGTTCGCCGAAATCAGCAGATCGTTGAGCAGGATAAGCGGCGAATTCCCGACCATGGTCAGCGCGCCGCCCATCACGATTGCGGCGGCGATCGGCAACAGCAGGCGCTGCAGCGACAGCGTGGTGCGCGAGGACAGGCGCGAGGCCACCGGCATGAACAGCGCCATCACCGACGGGTTCTGCATGAACGAGGAATTGAGCCCGGCGATCGCCGTGGTCATCAGCAGCAGCCGCTGTTCCATGCCGTGTCCGCGCCGCAGCAGCCAGGTGGCCAGCCGATTGAGCGCGCCGGTGCGATCCAGCCCGGCGCCGAGGATCATCGTGGCGATGATGCTCATCACGGCGTTGCCGGAGAAGCCGCCAAAAATCTCTTCCGGCGGGATCAGACCGGTCACGCCGAGCACCACCAGCACCACCAGCGCGACCAGGTCGGCGCGGATGCGTTCGAACAGGAACATCGCCATCGTGAAGCCGACCAGCCCGAGCACGAGCTTCATGTCGTTGGTCAGCGTCAGTGCGGTGTCCATCAGGCGTGACGGTCACGGTCGGGGGGCGTGGATGCGGCAGAGGCCGTCGCCGGTTCATCCGCGGGCGTTGCCAAACCGTGTCGTGCCGATGCTTTCACGAATCCCGAATCCTGTTTCCCTGGTCCCGATTCAAGTGCGGTGGATCATGTGACCCGGTCGTAGACCAGATCCCAGACGCCGTGCCCGAGCTTCTGCCCGCGTGTTTCGAAGTGCGTTTGCGGACGCCATGCCGGGCGAGGCACGTGGCCGCGCGGACCGGCGCGATTGGACAGGCCCGGCGTCGCGTCCAGTACGTCCCACATCTGCTCGGCATAGTCCTGCCAGTCGGTGGCCGCATGCAAGCGTCCGACGTCGCGCAGCTTGCGCACCAGCAGCGCGGCGAACTCCGGCTGGATCAGGCGGCGCTTGTTGTGGCGCTTCTTGTGCCAGGGATCCGGGAAGTAGATGCGGATCTCGTCGAGCGATCCATCCGTGACTTCGTTGCGCAGCACTTCCACCGCGTCGTGGTGGTACAGGCGCACGTGGTCGCTGCCGTCCTGCGCAAGCGCATTGAGCAGGCGACCGACGCCGGGCGCGTGCACCTCGATGCCGATGTAGTCGCGCGAAGGATCCTGCTGCGCGGCGAAGCGCAGCGCTTCGCCGTTGCCGAACCCGATTTCCAGCACGCGCAGGGCGTGGCGCCCGAACGCGGCGTCGTAGTCGCGCGGCTCGCCCTGATAGTCCAGACCGAAGCGCGGCCACAGAGTGTCGAACGCGCGCTGCTGGGCCTCGGTGAATCGGCCCTGGCGCAGCACGAAGCTGCGCACCTCGCGGCGGCCTTCGGTGACCGTGAACGGCTTCGGCGGAGTTTTCGCGCCCGCACTGGAAAACGGGTCGGTCATCAGCC
The DNA here is from genome assembly GCA_023419315.1 of Pseudomonadota bacterium. GTDB lineage: Bacteria > Pseudomonadota > Gammaproteobacteria > Xanthomonadales > Xanthomonadaceae > Pseudoxanthomonas_A. Next base: position 7,717 of record JAEZYE010000026.1, on the reverse strand, counting down.
GATCAGTCCGTCAATCGGGCTGGAGGCGGAGGCATTGCGCTTGCGCGGAATGCGTCCGGCAAGGAAGGCTTCGCGACCGGCTTCCACGGCTTTCTTCATCGCGCTGGCCATCAGGATCGGCTGCTTCGCGCCGGCGATGGCGGTGTTCATCAGCACGCCGTCACAACCCAGTTCCATCGCGATTGCGGCATCGGAGGCCGTGCCCACGCCGGCGTCGACCAGCACCGGCACCTTCGCGTTCTCGATGATTTCCAGCAGGTTGTACTTGTTCTGGATGCCCAGACCGGAGCCGATCGGCGCGGCCAGCGGCATGACGGCGACGCAGCCGATTTCCTCGAGGCGGCGCGCCAGAATCGGGTCGTCGCTGGTGTAGACCATCACCTGGAAACCATCGGCGACCAGGCGCTCGGCGGCGGTGAGCGTCTGCACGACATCGGGATAGAGCGTCTTCTGGTCGCCCAGCACTTCCAGCTTGACCAGCGTGTGGCCGTCGAGCAGTTCGCGGGCGAGGCGGCAGGTGCGCACGGCATCGTCGGCGGTGTAGCAGCCGGCCGTGTTGGGCAGGATGGTGTAACGGTCCGGCGGGAGCACGTCGAGCAGGTTGGGCTCGTTCGGCGATTGCCCGAGGTTGGTGCGGCGGATGGCGACCGTGACGATTTCAGCGCCCGCGGCCTCGGTGGCCAGGCGGGTTTCCTCGAAATCCTTGAACTTGCCGGTGCCGGTCAGCAGGCGGGAACGGTAGGTTTTTCCCGCGATTACCAGCGGGTCGGTGTGGGATGCGTTGGACATGCGCCGGATTATCGCCCATGTGGGCGGAAGGCGGGTGCGCGCCTCAGCCGCCGCCGAGCGCGTGCACGATCTCGACGCGATCGCCTTCCTGCAAACCATGCGAGGGATGCCGGGTACGCGGGATGATCTCGCCGTTTACTTCCACGGCGACGCGGCGGTCCTGCAAGCCTTCGATCTGGAGCAGTGTGGAAACCGTGGTGCCGGTGTCGAGATGGCGGGGCTGGCCATTCAATTCGATGTTCATGCGCGCATTGTCGCCCGCCGTTCCGCAGGACGCACCTTCGCGACACGCCGATGCGGCGACGCAGCGTGAGTGCCGGCAGGCTTGGTGAAAGGATGGCCGCCCGTGCGCAGCCGTACGGCAGAAATACGGCGCGCCATCCCCGAAAACCCGTCCCGGAGATCCATCCGCATGAACCCGACCCATCGGCCCCTGCGCCGCCTGCTGGCCCTGGCGCTCGCCGCCGCCGCCGCGCCTGCGTTCGCCCAGACCAGTCCGTATTCGCAGACCATCTTCTTCGGCGACAGCCTCACCGATTCGGGCACGTTCCGCCCGACGCTGGTCCAGCTCAACCCTTCCGCAGGCGTGGCGGGTCGTTTCACCACCAATCCGGGCTTTGTCTGGTCCGAATTCGTGGCCCAGTACTACGGAACCGGCGCGGTCAGCGCGAATCAGGGAGGCACCAACTACGCCGTGGGCGGCGCGCGCGCGGGCACCGACGGCACGCAGACCTTCGGCCCGATCACGGTGCCGGTGCCGTCGCTGGCGACCCAGGCCGCAAGCTACCTGACCGCGACCGGCGGTCGTGCCGACCCGAACGCGCTGTACACCGTCTGGGGCGGTCCGAACGATCTGTTCACCGCGGCCGCCAGCCCGGCCAACGCGCCGGCGATCATCGGCCAGGCGGTGACGGCGCAGGTCGGCGTCATCGGCGCCCTGCAGGCGAACGGCGCGCGCTACGTGCTGGTGCCGAACATCCCGGATCTCGGCCGCACGCCCGGCTTCCTCGGCAACGCGGGCGCCACCCAGCTGGCGGTCAGCTACAACACCGCGCTGTACAACGCGCTGGCGTCGCAGGGCCTGCGGGTGATTCCGCTGGATACGTTCACCTTCCTCGGCGAGATCACCAGCTCCCCGGCGCAGTACGGCTTCACCAACGTCACCACGCCTGCGTGCGGGGCGACATCGTCGCTGGTGTGCACGCCGCTGAACTATGTCGCGCCGGGTGCGGCTGGCACCTACGCCTTCGCCGACGGCGTGCACCCTTCGCTGGCCGCGCACCAGATGCTCAGCCAGTACGCGCTCTCCGTGCTTGAAGGCCCGCGCCAGATTGCCGTGCTGCCGTACACCGCTTCGGTCATCGGCCGCGCGCGCGCCGATCAGGTGAGCCGCCACGTCGATGGCAAGCCGGAGAGCGATGGCATGCGCTGGTGGGGCGGCTTCCGCGGCGATTCGCTGCGCTATGACGAAGGCGACTTCGATGGCATCACCCCGACCGGCACCTTCGGCGTCGACTGGGCAAGCGGCGACTTCGTGTTCGGCGGGTTCGCCGGCTACGGCCGCGGCAAGAGCGACTTCGGCAACCGCACCGGCAGCTTCAAGCAGACCGACACCACGCTCGGCGGCTTTGCCGGCTGGTATCAGGACCGCCTCTGGACCAATGCCCAGGTGAGCTACACGTGGCTTTCCTACGATGTGGATCGCGAGATCCAGTTCGGGCCGGCCACGCGCCGGCACAGCGGCTCGCCGGACGGCAGCAATCTGTCGGTCGCGTTGAATGCGGGTTACGACTTCGAGCACGGCCGCGTGCGCCATGGCCCCATCGCCGGCCTGCTGAGCCAGCGGATCAAGCTGGATGGCTACGCCGAAAGCAACGGCAGCGCGACCGCGTTGACCTATGCCGATCAGAAGTTCGATGCGCTCACCGGCAGCATCGGCTGGAAGGCCAGCATCCAGGCCACCGAACACCTGCGCCCGTACACGCAACTGACCTATGACCACGAATTCGAGGAGATGGACGACGAGGTCTTCGCCAGCCTGCAATCGATGCCGGGCGTGATGCCGTACGCAGTGCCGGGCCTGAACTTCGATCGCAACTACGGCACCTTCCTGATTGGCGCACGCACGCAACTGTTCGGCCTGGATGCCGACATCGGCGCCAGCGCGACGGTGGGGCAGAAGGACGGCAACAACGCCACCCTCTTCGCCACATTGAGCGGGACGTTCTGACGCTCCGGCGTGTGTCGCCCCTGACGCATGCGGCGCCCTCGGGCGCCGCATTGCATTGCACGCGAAGCAGCGCATAGACTCGTCGCCTGCCGCGGGTGTAGTTCAATGGTAGAACTGCAGCTTCCCAAGCTGCTAGCGTGGGTTCGATTCCCATCACCCGCTCCACTTCCAGTACGCAGGCGTCCATTCGCGACGTCGCACCCGTATTCCACTTCTTGTCGCGCGCCGTCTGCGAGCCGTGGTCGAACCGGTCCCCGCGGATGCAGCAGCGCAGGCATTCCCGTGCGTCACCCTTCAGTCCATCGGACTGTGGCCGATATCACGCTTTGAAGGGCCCGAGCGCCAGCACAGGGAAGCAGCACGGCGGAGCAGGAAAGGCTTCGGACTATTGACCTTGATCAAGGCGAATATGGGGCGGGTTTCACATATTGGGTGAGACCCCATCGATCCAGTGAGTCCGATGCGCAAGAACCTGCCGGTTACCGACGTTGAAGTGTTGCTGGACGAGGACGATCTGATCGTCTCCAAGACCGACCTCAAGGGTCGGATCGTCTATGTCAACGCGACCTTCCTGAAGATCAGCGGCTATACCGAGGCGGAAATGCTCGGGCAGCCGCACAACATCATCCGGCATCCCGACATGCCGCCGGAGGCGTTCGCGGATCTGTGGGAAACCCTGCAGGCCGGCAGGCCGTGGGTCGGCATGGTCAAGAACCGCTGCAAGAACGGCGACTTCTACTGGGTCCACGCGGACGCCGCGCCGGTCTACGAAAACGGCACGCGCGTGGGTTACATGTCGGTGCGCAAGCGGCCTTCGCGCGAGCAGGTCGCCGCCGCCGAGAAAGCCTATGCGACCATCCGCGCCGGCACCTGCAAGCAGGAAGTGCGGCAGGGCAGCCTGCGTGATCCAGCGCCGTGGTACGTGCGCTACAACCCGTTGTGGAAGCTGTCGTTGCGCGTGCGGCTGATGATGGCGGCCGGCGGCATGGGCTTCTACGGTCTGGTGCTGATGGCGTTCCAGCAGTTCCAGGTCCCGAACTGGCTGATGCTCACGGCGATCTTCACCTGCACCGTGTTCGCCGCGTACTGCGCCTGGTGGCTGGCGCGCGACGTGGTGAATCGGCTGGAGGAAGCCAACGTGCATTTCCGCCGTCTCGCCAGTGGCCTGTATGACGGCGTGATCCCGATTGACCGCGATGACGAGGTGGGTTCGATTCTGCTCGGCCTGAAATGCACGCAGGTGCGGTTCGGCTTCGAAGTGCAGGACGCCGAGCGCCGCAACGCTGAAGCCGCGCGCATCACCCGCGCGCTGGATGCGGCCGGGGTGAACATGATGATCGCCAACGATCGACATGAAATCATCTACGCCAATCCGGCGATGCAGGCGATGATGCGCGAGGCCGAAGCGGATCTGCGCGAAGTGTTGCCCGACTTCAGCGCCGAGCGCCTGATCGGCAGCAGCATCGACAGCTTCCACCGGGAACCCGAACGCCAGCGCGCGCAGTTGGCTTCGCTGGAGCAGCCCATCCATACGCAAATTCGCCTGGGCTCGCGCCGCTTCGATCTGATTGTCACGCCGGTGTTCGACAACCGTGGCAAGCGCGTCGGCTTAGTCACCGAATGGCGCGACCTGACGCAGGCGATGAATGCTCTGGCGGCCGATGTGCACTCGGTGGTTGCGGCCGCGGCGGGCGGCGACTTCAGCCGGCGCATCCAGCTCGACGGGCAGGACGGCTTCCTGCAGGTGCTGGGCCAGGGCGTCAACGAATTGCTGGCGATCAGCGAAACCAGCCTGCGGCAGAACCTGTCGGTGTTGAATGCGTTGGCCGATGGCGACCTGCGTCCGCGCATCGAGATGGAGATGCGCGGGCTGTTTCAGGAAATGAAGGAAAGCACCAACGCCACGCTCGATCAGCTCACCGCGATGGTGCGCACGATCCGGGAGGCGAGCCACGACATCCACACGGCGGCGCGCGAGATCGATCTGGGCAATGCGGATCTGGCGCGGCGCACCGAACAGCAGGCAGCATCGCTGGAGGAAACCGCGAGCTCGATGGAGCGCATGACTGTGGCGGTCCGGCAGAGCATGGAGAACGCAAGCCAGGCCGATTCGCTGGCGTCGGGCGCTTCGCGCAACGCGCGACGCGGCGGTGAACTCGTGGACCAGGTGGTGTCGACCATGCTGGAAATCCACACCGCGTCCAAGCGCGTGGGCGACATCGTGTCGCTGATCGACGGCATCGCGTTCCAGACCAATATCCTGGCGCTCAACGCCGCGGTGGAAGCCGCGCGCGCCGGCGAGCAGGGCCGCGGCTTCGCCGTGGTGGCCGCCGAGGTACGCTCGCTGGCGCAACGCTCGGCCACGGCGGCGAAGGAAGTGAAGGATCTGATTGGCGAGTCCATGCGCAAGGTCGAGCAGGGCCACCAGCTGGTGGACGAGACCGGCCAGACCATGCGCGAGATCGTCACCCGGATCGGCGAGGTGTCTTCGCTGATGTCGGCATTGGCGAACTCGTCGGCCGAGCAGTACGACGGCATCGAGCGGATCAACCGCGCGATCACCCACATGGACGAAGGCACGCAGCAGAACGCAGCGCTGGTCGAGGAAGCGTCCGCTTCGGCGCACGGGCTGGAACAGCAGGCCGCGCACCTGGTGCGCACGGTGGCGGCCTTCCAGCTGCATGACGCCGCGCCGCGCGCGACGGAAACCGAAGATGTGGAAGCCGTGTCCTGAAGTGAAGCCACGTGATGGCGGGCGTCGCCGCGCACATGCCATGCTTGCGCACGATTCCTTTCCGCGCCCGTCATGAAACTCGCCATCCTCTCGCGCAACGGCAAGCTGTACTCCACCCGCCGGCTGGTCGAAGCCGCGCGCGAACGCGGCCACACCGCGCGCGTACTCGACCCGTTGCGCTGCTACATGCGCATTGCCTCCGATGGATTCGCGATGCACTACATGGGCAAGCCGATCGCCGGCTACGCCGCGGTGCTGCCGCGCATCGGCGCCTCGATCACCCGCTACGGCACGGCGGTGCTGCGACAATTCGAACTGATGGGCAGCTTCTGCCCGAATCCCTCCGACGCCATCCTGCGCGCCCGCGACAAGCTGCGCGCGCACCAACTGCTGGCGGCGCAGGGCATCGGCCTGCCCATCACGGTGTTCGGCGACAACCCCGATGACACGGTGGATCTGCTGTCGATGCTGGGTCCGCCCCCGCACGTCATCAAGCTCAACGAGGGGGCGCAAGGCGCAGGTGTGATGCTGACCGAGAAGCCCTCGGCGTCGCGCAGCGTGGTCGAGGCGCTGCGGGGGCTGTATGCCAATTTCGTCGTGCAGGAATTCATCGGCGAGGCCGAAGGCGCCGACCTGCGCTGCTTCGTGGTCGACGGCCAGGTCATCGCGTCGATGCGCCGGCAGGCGCCGGAGGGCGACTTCCGCTCCAACCTCCACCGCGGCGGCACCGCCGAACCTGCGCAAGCCAGTGACGAAGAACGCGCCGTCGCGATACGGGCCGCCCAAGTGCTGGGGCTTGGCATCGCCGGGGTCGACCTCATCCGCTCGCGGCGCGGCCCGCTGGTGCTGGAAGTGAACTCCACGCCCGGACTGGAAGGCATCGAGGCGGTCGGCGGCGTCGACGTGGCCGGGGCGATCATCGACTACCTGGCCCGGTCCGCCTGTTCAGCTTGAATCCGCCCCCCATACCGCTGGAATTTCATCTGCTTTTAACGCGGTCTTTAACGGTCGTTTAATCGATCGCCGCGTAGCCTTGGCCGGACCGCAGCTCTGCGTCTCTCCCGGATAGGTCACTTCTGGAAAGCACAGGATTACGGTAATCGGGGCACATCTTCGCCCAGGCAGGCGCCCGCCCGCCTGGGCTTTTCTTTGGTCGCAGATCGCGTGGGCGTCCGATCACGGGACGGGCTCGACGAATTTGTTAAATTCGATCGCCTAGCGTCCGGAACCGTATCGCGGCTCCGGAGGTCGAACAGACCCCAACACAGGAATCGTCATGCGCATTCTGGTCATTGAAGACAACAGCGACATCGCCGCCAACCTTGGCGACTATCTTGAAGAACGCGGCCATACGGTCGATTTCGCCGCCGACGGCGTGACCGGCCTGCATCTGGCCGTGGTCCACGAGTTCGACGCCATCGTGCTGGACCTCAACCTGCCCGGGATGGACGGGCTGGAAGTCTGCCGCAAGCTGCGCAACGAAGCGCGCAAGCAGACCCCGGTGCTGATGCTCACCGCCCGCGATTCGCTGGACAACAAGCTGGCCGGTTTCGATTCCGGCGCCGATGACTACCTGATCAAGCCGTTCGCACTGCAGGAAGTGGAAGTCCGCCTCAACGCCCTGTCGCGGCGTGGCAAGGGCGTGCAGACGCGCGTGCTGGAGGTCGGCGATCTCGAATACAACCTCGATACGCTCGAAGTCCGCCGCCAGGGCAAGCTGCTGCAGTTGAATCCGACGGCACTGAAGATCCTCCAGGCACTCATGGAAGCCTCGCCGGCCGTGGTCACGCGGCAGGAACTGGAAACCCGCGTGTGGGGCGAAGAACTGCCGGATTCGGATTCGCTGCGCGTGCATATCCACGGCTTGCGTTCGGTGGTCGACAAGCCGTTCGAAACCCCGCTGATCCAGACCCGCCACGGTATCGGCTATCGAATCGCGGCGCCCGATGGCAACAGCTGAGGCC
>JAEZYE010000021.1 GCA_023419315.1 Pseudomonadota bacterium | reverse complement strand
GGGCGCCGTGCCCCGGACGGCGAGAAGCGCAGGGCACCGGAGCGAAGCTCCGGCGACTGTCGGGCGCCAACGGTTTTGGTTCCTTTTGACAAGACAAAAGGAACTCGCGCAAAGCGCGAAAGCTTCTTGCTCTGGCTCTGGCTTTGCGTTGGCTTGCCTGCTCTCAAACGAACCTGCCAAGACCGGCGCAATGCGCTTCGCTTATTTCAACCAGCGGCCCAACGGACCACGACGTCCCCCCAAACCCACCGAACAAACGAACGCCCACAAAAAAACCCCGCCTTCCGGCGGGGTTCTCGATAACCTGGTTCAAGCAAACGTGCCCTGCGCCGCACGCAACGTCGCAATACGCTCCTCCAACGGCGGATGGCTGAGGAAGAGCCGCTTCAGACCATGACCGATACCGCCCGCAATGCCGAACGCCTCCACCTGCGCGGGCAGCGTGCTGGGCGCATGCTGCGCATTCAGCCGCTCTAGCGCCGCGATCATCTTCTGGCGGCCGGCCAGCGTCGCGCCGCCCGCGTCAGCACGGAATTCCCGACGGCGCGAGAACCACATCGCGATCATCGTGGCGAACAGGCCGAACACCAGTTCCAGCACCATGACAATGGCGTAGTACGCCAGTCCACGACCGCCGCCTTCGCGATTGCCCGAAAGATAGCTGTCGACAATTCCGCCGACCACGCGCGCCAGCACGATCACGAACGTGTTGAGCACGCCCTGCAGCAGCGCCATGGTCACCATGTCGCCATTGGCGACGTGGCTGACTTCATGTCCCAGCACGGCTTCGGCCTCGTCACGATTCATGGCGCGCAGCAATCCGGTGGACACGGCGACCAGTGCGTTGTTGCGGTTGGCGCCGGTGGCGAACGCATTGATCTCCGGCGCGTCATAGATCGCGACCTGCGGCATGCCGATGCCGGCGGCCTGCGCCTGGCGCTGCACTGTCGCCACCAGCCATTGCTCGGCTTCGTTGCGCGGTTGTTCGATGACATGCGCGCCGGTCGCACGCAGCGCCATCGTCTTGGACAGCATCAGCGAGATGAGCGAGCCGCCGAAACCGAAGATGGCCGCCATCACCAGCAGGCCGGACATCTGGTTGGGATTCACGCCCAGGATCGACATGACGACGCTGGCCAGCACCAGCACGGCCAGGTTGGTGGCGAGGAAAAGGGCGATACGGTTGAACACGACGGCGGCTCCGAAGGTTTTGCGGGGGAGTGTGCGCGGGATTTGCGGCCGTGGCGGCTTGAATTCAAGCACAAAGCTGACCGAGGATTCAGCTTTCCTCCACGCCCGCACCATGTCTGATCCGCATCCGTACCGGGGACGTTTCGCGCCCTCGCCCACCGGTCCCCTGCACTTCGGTTCGCTGGTCGCTGCGCTGGGCAGCTGGCTGCTTGCGCGGCGTGCCGGCGGTGCGTGGTGGGTGCGCGTTGAAGATGTGGACGGTCCACGCACGGTGCCCGGCGCCGCCGAACGGCAACTGCGTACGCTGGCCGCCTTCGGCATGGTGTCGGATGGCTCGGTGATGTGGCAGAGCCAGCGCGGCGATCGCTATCAGGAAGTGCTTTCGCGATTGCTCGAACAGGGCCTGGCGTTCGAATGCCATTGCAGCCGGACCGATCTCGCGGCGACCGGCGGAATCCATCACCGCTGTGTCGCGCCGCATCGCCGTTCGCAGCCGGCCGTGCGCCTGCGCGTCCCGCCCGGCACGGTGATCGCATTCCACGACGGCTTGCAGGGCGATTGCGTGCAGGACGTCCATGCGGACGTCGGCGACGTCATCCTGCGCCGGGCGGACGGTTGCTGGGCGTACCAGCTCGCCGTGGTCGTGGACGACTTCGATCAGGGCATTACCGATGTCGTGCGCGGCGCCGATCTGCTCGATTCCACTGCGCGGCAGATCTTCCTGCAGCAGCAACTCGGGATGCGGATACCGCGGCATTTGCACCTGCCCGTCGTCCTCGGCGCGGATGGCCGCAAGCTGTCCAAGTCCACCGCCGCCGCGCCGGTGGAAGACGACGATCCGCTGCCCGCCCTCATGCTGGCGTGGCAGATGCTCGGTCAATCGCCGGAGCCGGTCGCGCAGCGCCTGGAGGTCGGCGCCTGGCTGTCGCGGGCGCTGGCGGCGTTCCAGCCCGAGCGGCTTCCGCGAGCCGCTGCCCCGCCCATCGCGCCCGCACAATAAAACCGCCGCGGACTCCGTCTAGAATCGGGCTGCCGTCAGGCGACGGTCCCCCTCGGAGATTCCTGTATGACTTCCCGCGTTGTATTGGTCACTGGCGGCACCGGCGGCATCGGCACCGCCATCTGCAAGAAGTTGTCCCATCTTGGCCATCGCGTGGCCACGAATTACCGCAACGAGGAAAAAGCCCGCGCATGGCAGGAACAGATGCGTGCGCAGGGATACGAAGTGGCGATCTTTCCTGGCGACGTGACCTCCGCCGAAGATGCCGAAGCCCTGGTCCGCCGTGTCGAAGCCGAACTGGGCCCGATTGAAATCCTGATCAACAACGCCGGCATCACCCGCGACACGACCTTCCACCGGATGACCGCGCTGCAATGGAACGAGGTGATCAACACCAACCTCAATTCCGTGTTCAACATGACGCGCCCGGTGATCGAAGGCATGCGCGACCGCAAATGGGGCCGCATCATCCAGATCAGTTCGATCAACGGCCTGAAGGGACAGTACGGCCAGGCGAACTACGCCGCCGCGAAAGCCGGCATGCATGGCTTCACCATTTCGCTCGCACGCGAGAACGCCAAGCTCGGCATCACCGTGAATACTGTTTCGCCGGGTTATGTCGCCACCGACATGGTGATGGCGGTGCCCGAGGACGTGCGCGCGAAGATCGCGGCCGACATTCCGACCGGACGTCTCGGCAATCCGGATGAAATCGCTTACGCGGTGGCGTTTCTCGTCGCCGAGGAAGCCGGCTGGATCACGGGCTCCAACCTCGACATCAACGGCGGCCACCACATGGGGTGGTAGCGGTACCCGTTCGATGACCGATCGCGTACGCGGCCAAACCCGCCTGTTTCAGCGCCGAAACTGAATAGGGCACCCCTGACCTACGCCTGTTGCAAGCACTGTTGCGCTGCGTCATGCTGCGCAGCATTCGTGTTTAGAGTGCTTGCTCCATGGCTGCGATCCGCATCATCAAGAAGTATCCGAACCGCCGTCTCTACGACACCGAAATTTCCAGTTACATCACGATCGAAGACGTTCGCCAGTTGATCGTCGACGGCGAGGACTTCGAAGTCCGCGACGCCAAGAGTGGCGAAGATCTGACCCGCACCGTGCTGCTGCAGATCATCAGCGAACAGGAACAGGACGGCGAACCGGTGCTGTCCACCCAGTTGCTCAGCCAGATCATCCGCTTCTACGGCGATTCGCTGCAGGGCTTCATGGGCAATTACCTGGAACGCAGCATGCAGTTGTTCATGGATCAGCAGCAGCAGTTCCGCAGCCAGATGGGCAACCTGCTCGGCCAGACGCCGTGGACGATGATGAACCAGCTGACCGAACGCAACCTGGAGTTGTGGCAGGAATTCCAGCGCAACCTCAGCGGCGGCGGCCTCGGTCGCCCGACCACGGTGAAGAAGGAAGCGCCACCGCGCGAAACGCCGAAGACGCGCGCGCGCTGATTACCGCCGGTGTCCCGCAGGCCCGCGTTCACGGACGCGGGCTTTTTCATGCCATGAATTCGAGGAAATCCTGATGAGCAAACGCGTGGCCGTCGTCACCGGCGGCATGGGCGGCCTGGGAACCGCCATCTGCAAGACGCTGGCGCAGGCCGGCCGTACCGTCATCGCCGCCGATCTTCCGCCGCCGGACGATCGACTCGCCGAATTCCGCAACCGGGTCGGCGATGCGGACATCCATTTCATCGCCGTCGATGTCGCCGATCACGCGTCGTGCGGCGCACTCGTCGCACAGGTCGAACGCGAGTTCGGTTCGCTCGACATCCTCGTCAACAATGCAGGCATCACCCGCGACGCCACCTTGCGGAAGATGGATCCAATGCAATGGCAGGCGGTGCTCGACGTGAACCTGGGCGGCGCGTTTCACCTGAGCCGGCACGCGATCGACGGCATGCTGTCGCGCGGCTTCGGACGCATCGCCAACATCAGTTCGATCAGCGGGCAGACCGGCAATTTCGGGCAGACCAACTACGCCGCGGCGAAGGCCGGGTTGCATGGTTTCACGATGTCGCTGGCGCGCGAAGTCGCTTCGAAGGGCATCACCGTCAACAGCATTTCACCCGGTTATGTGGAAACACCGATGACGCAGGCGATGCCGCCGGAAGTGCGCGCGCGCACCGTCGCCTCGGTGCCGGTAGGTCGCATCGGCGCGCCGGACGACATCGCACGCGCGGTGGCTTTCCTGACCGATGACGCGGCCAGCTACATCACCGGCGCGAACCTGCCGGTGAACGGCGGCCTCTTCATGAGTTTCTGAGTCGCCGCTATGCTTTGGCGCAGTTCGTTGCACCCTCTTCCGCAGGAGAAAAGATGAAGCTCACCCCTCCCACGTTCGGCGTCTGGTTGATTGCGCTGCTGCTTGGCGGCGGCGGCATCGCCGCGCGTTTCGGCTACGTGCCGGTGCTGGCGCCGCATGCGTTCTGGCTGGTCGTCGCCGGTTTCGTCCTGCTGGTCGCCGCGACGCTTTTCAGCAAGCTCTGAGTCGCACCGATTGCGCAGGTGCAACGCCTGCGCAATCCGCCGGGGACACGTACTTCAGTTCGCGCGTCCTTGACGCAGGTGGCGCGCCAGTCCACCCAATTGTTCGCCCTGCACGCGGTCCACGATCGGCGCCAGCTTCGTGAGGTCGTCCGGCACCTGGCCTCCCGCGCGATACCACCAGGTGATGCGGGTTCCGTTGTTTTCTTCGGTCAGGCGCCACTCCATCACGCCATCCACGCCCATGCCCTGCAACGGACCCAATCCGCCCGTCATGCGCAGCAGGCGTGCAGGCTCGATATGGACGACGCTCATGTGCCACGCCTGGCGCGCGCCGTCCTTTTCGCAGAAGCATCCGCCGACCTGATCCGAAAGCGACAGCCGTGTCGAATCGCCCCACCACGTGTGATCCGCCGGCCACCAGCGGCCGACGTCGTCGGTCATCGCCTGCCACGCCTCCGTGGGCGTCACCGGCACCCATTCGGAATTTTCGATGGTGAAGCGTTGCGGCGCTTGTTCGACCACGCGCGCCTGCGCCGGCAACGTGAACCCCGGCAGGCAGAGGCATGCCAGCCACATGCATGCCTTCAGCGATTTCACCGCGCCGCCTCGCGACAGAAGCGTTGACGATATTCCAGCGCCTTCGGCATCAGCGCGGTGAGGTTCTGGATGCGCGTGCCCGGATTGGGATGGGTGGAAGAGAATTCGGGCGGTGCCTGTCCCCCGCCGTGCTCGCTCATGCGCTCCCACAGTGGCACGGCTTCCTGCGGGTTGAAGCACGCCGCGGCCGCCAGCATCAATCCCACTTCATCGGCCTGTGTTTCGTGCGTGCGCGCATATGGCAGCAGATAGCCGTAACCCATGGCCGCCATCACCATCTGCTGCTGTTGCGGATCCATGCCGCTCATCGCGCCGGCCATCTGTCCGATCTGCGTGAGCTTCTGCTGCGACATGCGTTGTGCGCCATGCCGCAACAGTGCGTGGGCGATTTCGTGTCCCATCACCACCGCGACGGCGTCGGCGTTCTTCGCGACGGGAATCAGACCGGTGTACACGGCCATCTTGCCGCCTGGCAGGCAGAACGCGTTCGCCTGCTCGGATTCAATGACGTTGACGTCCCAGTCGAAGGATTTCCAGTTGCCGCTCGGTTGTGTGCCGCGTTCCTGCGCGATGGCGGCTTCGACCTCCGGCACCTTGGCAATCAGCCGTTGCGCGATCTGCTTCACGTCGCGGGCGATGGCCGAGTTCGGATCCACCGGGCGCTCCTGCGACAGGATCTCCTGATATGCCTGCAGGCCGAGCGCCTTTTCCTCGTCGACACTGATGGCGTTGTCGATCAGCACTTTCTCGCCGGTATACGGATCCACCACGCGATTGGAAAACCAGTAGAACGCGGCATATCCGGCAAAGCCGAGCAGGATGATCCAGCGCATGCTGCCCAGCGGGCTGCGCCGGCGCTGGCCATGGCCGCCGTCGCGGCGTCCCTGACCGAAGGGGTCGTTCCTCATTGTGTTCTCCTCGCCAGCTGCCAGGCGTTCAGATGCCGCGGACCAGGCGGAACCCGACCCGCGCGCTAGTCATATCCGAATCCGAGGCCGAGCGCCATGCCGCGCGCGTCTGCTCCGGCGAACTGGCCCAGGAACCGCCCCGCACCACGCGCGAACGGCAGCCCGGATTGAACCAGGCCCCGCCGTCGCCGGGCGCGCGCCGATAGCTGGCGTGCCAGCAATCGGTCACCCATTCGCTGGTGTTGCTGCCGAGATCGTGCAGGCCCCAGGCATTGGCATTGAAGCTGCCCACCGGCGCCGGCCCCCAGTGGCCGTCGCCGTAACCGACGAAGGCATTGTTCCAGTGCCGGCCGCTGGGCGACGTGTCGTTGCCGCCGGTCAGGTTGCCGACCTCGGCAGGCGGCTGTGCGTTGCCCCACGGGTAACGTCCCTGCGTGCCGGCGCGTACGGCGTACTCGTACTCCGCTTCGCTCGGCAGACGGTAGGAATGCCCGGTCTGCTGCGCCAGCCAGTCCGCATACGCTTCGGCGTCGTAGATGCTGACGTGCAGCACCGGCAGCTGGGCGGCGGCCGGCGCGCCGCTGTAGCTGGACTGCCAGTCGACGCCGCTGCGCCGGACGAAATTGCCGCTGCGCTCGTCGTAGACCATCGAGTGGCCACGACGGGTCGAACGCGGGCGATAACCGGTCGCCTGTATGAAGCGCCGGAATTCACCGACAGTCACCGGCGTCACCGACATCGCGAAACCGCGATCGAAGCGCACGTAATGCGCCGGCTTCTCCGCTTCGGTGGCGCCGAGTTCGTTCTCGCCCGCACCCATCCGGAATGCGCCGTGCGGCACCACGATCATCTGCGGTCCGCGCCCGCCGTTTTCGAGCGCATCGGTGAAGACCTGGCCCGGACGGAACAGTCCGTAGTGCGTGGCGAGTTCGATTCGCTGGCGAAAATCCGCCGCGACCGCGTCGCCTGGCGCGGCGATGCGCAACACTTCGGCAAGCTTTTCGCGCGCCGCCTTCAGGCCCAAGGGCGTCGCCAGATCGCGAACGCCTTGATCGCGCAGGGCGGCAATCCGCGCCGTACGGATCGCTTCAACGCGGATGCGCGCGTC
Source organism: Pseudomonadota bacterium (assembly GCA_023419315.1). GTDB lineage: Bacteria > Pseudomonadota > Gammaproteobacteria > Xanthomonadales > Xanthomonadaceae > Pseudoxanthomonas_A. The sequence continues at coordinate 44,541 of JAEZYE010000021.1, read as the reverse complement.
CGCCACCGTGGGCGCCTGCTCGCGCACGCGGGACGCGTGGCCCAGCCAGATCTGCGCCGAATCAAAATCCCCCGCCAGCGCCGCTTCCTCCGCGCGGCGGATGAGTGCGCTTTCCACGGCGGCCACGCCCTGCAGCGCACGCGGCTGGCCCGGCTTCCACTTCAGGACTTCGCGAAATCCGGCCAGCGCGCCGCCGCCCTGCTCGCCCAGCCGCCCTTCGTTCAAGGCCCGTTCGCTCGCCAAATTGAGCCGGCTGAGCTGGTCGATTTCATCCACGCGCGCCAGGTAGGCCAGCACGGCTTCGTCATCCGGATCGATCGCGCGCGCAACGGCGGCGATTTCAGCAGCGGCGCGGGCGACATCATCGCGATCCTCCGCGCGCGCCAGCAGTTGCGTTCCTCGACGCAACAGGCTGTCCAGCGCCTTGTCCAGCCCTTCACGCGCGCCTGCATCGCCCGGCGCAATGCGACGGATCGCCAGGTAAAGCGGAATGGCATCGTCGGCCGTCTCGTACAGGCGTTCTTCGGACAATGCACGCGCGGCACGTTCCCGCGCTTGCGCCACCTGTTCGGCGGTCAGCGCCACGGCCGGCGGCTGCCAGTTGAGAGCCGCGTTGACGCTGTCGTCACCGGTCACCGTGACCTGCGGCATGCGCACCTGCGCCGCGTCCGTGACGGCGGCGCGCCGGTCATCGCCGTCACGCGAGCATGCACCCGGCAGCAAGGCGCCCAGCACCACTGCGCACAGCATCAACCCACCGAAAGGACGCAAATATTTCTCCCGGGATCGCCGGAACCGTGCGGCGACGTTAGGCTATTGTCTCCCCAGTCGGCAACCGATGCATTCAGCGGAGTTTTCGTGCCTCAGTGGATTGAAACAGCGGACGCGCTTGCCGCTCATTTTTCCGAACGCCCAACGCGTATCGGCCTGGATACCGAATTCGTGCGCGAGCGGACGTTCTGGCCGCAACTGGCGCTGGTGCAGATCGCCATCGACGACACCATCCTGTTGATCGATCCGCTCAAGCCCGGCATGACCGACGCGCTGGCGGACGTGCTGGGCGCGCCGGACATCCTCAAGGTGATGCACAGCGCCAGCGAGGACGTCGTCGCCATCAAGCATGCCTGCGGCGTCGTACCGGCCCCGTTGTTCGACACGCAGATCGCCGCGGCGATCGCTGGAGTCGGTGCGGGCATGGGTTACCAGAAGCTGGTCGAACAGATCACTGGCGTCGCACTGGCCAAGGGCGAGACACGCTCGGACTGGCTGCGGCGTCCGCTCAGCGAATCGCAGCTGCACTACGCCGCCGACGACGTGCGCTACCTGTTTGCACTGCACGACAGCCTGTCCGCACGCCTGCTAGAGAGCGGTCGCGGCGACTGGCAGCACGAGGACAGCCAGCGCCTGCTGGAGAACTCGCAGCAGGACGACGGCGAACGCTGGCCGCATCTGTCGATGCGCAGCGCGCAGTTCCTCGACGCGGACGGACAGCGCCGGCTGCTGCGGCTGCTGCGCTGGCGCGATGTGCAGGCACGTCGCAACGACAAGCCGCGCAGCTGGATCCTGGACAACGAAATGGCCGCCACGCTGGCGCGCACCCCGCCGGCCGACCGTCTGGCGCTGGTGCGCTGGCTCGACACCCAGCCCAAGTCACCGCGCAAACTTGCCGACGCCCTGTGGACTGCGCTGAGCACCCCGGTGGAAGACGAAGCGCAGGCCCCGCTCGCGCGCACCGCCAGCGATCGCGACAAGACCCGGCTCAAGCAATTGCAGGACGCCGTGGCGCGACAATCCGAAGCACTGGGCCTGCCCGACGGCGTGCTGGCGTCACGACGCTCGCTCGAAGCGCTGCTCGAAGCCCGCCGCGAATCCCCGCACGCGTGGCCGGACAACCTCGCCGGCTGGCGACGCCAACAGCTCGAACCCCTGCTCGCCCCGGTCCTCGCCACGACGGACTAGCATCATCGCCATCACGGCGCTAAACTACGCCGTCCCTCGTGGGGGGGTAGCTCAGCTGGGAGAGCGCGTCGTTCGCAATGACGAGGTCGTGGGTTCGATCCCCATCCTCTCCACCACATTCCGACTCGTCAGAGTCCAGAGAAGCCGGAACCTGAAAAGGTCTCCGGCTTTTTTGTTGCCTGCGTCCATCACTATCCGATGGATGCAATCGCCCCCCAAACAAAAAGCCCGCCGGTATCACCGGCGGGCCCAGGTCGCGCTTTCTGGAGGAGAGATCAGAAGCGCCAGTTGAAACCGAGCAGGTAGGTGCGGCCCCATTCGATGTATTCGAGCGGGCGGTCCTTGCTGCCGGCGTAGGTCTGGTAGGGCGAGTTGGTCAGGTTGTTGGCCTGCAGCAGCAGGGTCAGGCCGCTGAGCGTGCTGTCCGCGCCGAAGGTGTAGGCGATCTGGGCGTCGGTGATGTCTTCGCCTTCGACGTAGCGCAGGGTGCGGTTGCCGTCGAAGTTGCCGATCTCGCCGATGTAGTCCGAGCGCTTGCGCATGCTGACGCGTGCTTCGAAGCCGTTGCGCTCGTAATACGCGGTGACGTTGTAGACCTCTTCGGACAGGCCCGGCAGGTTGATGGGACCGCTGCCGACGCTGTTGGCGCTGTTCGGGTCGACGATGGTGATGTCGCTGTCGTTGAAGCTGGCGCTGGCGACGATGCCGAAACCTTCCAGCGGCTGCCAGAACAGATCCAGTGGAAGCGATGCACTCAGTTCCAGGCCCTTCAACGTGCCGCCCGTGCCGTTGTACGGTGCGGTGAAGTTGCCGATGGTCTGCGCGGGCGGCGAGCCTTCCGGTGGCACGTAGCCTTCGATGAAGTCGGAGAAGTCGTAGTCGTCGCGCGTCTGCGTGAAGATGTAAGTGCGCAGGTCCTTGTAGAAGAACGCGGCGGCCACGTAGGCCTTGTTGCCGAAATACTTCTCGTACGACAGATCGAATGCGTAGGCTTCCCACGGATCCAGCAGCGGATTGCCGCCGCTCGCGCCGGGCCGGCCGGTGGATGTGTCGACGCCGAACTCCAGCGAGGAACGCAGATCGTCCACGCGCGGACGCGCGACCTGCTTGGCGAGCGCCAGGCGTACGGTCTGGTCATGGCTGAACTGGAACGCCAGGTTCATGCTGGGCAGCACTTCGTTGTACTTCTTGCCCTCTTCGAACGGCTTGACGTTGCTGCCGGCCGGCGCGGATCCATCCCAGTAGTTGGAATTCGAACGCTGATCCACGCGCTGGAACTGCACGCCGATGTTGCCACGCACGCCCACCGAGCCCCACTCGGTATCGAGGTTGGCGCGCACGAACGCCGTCGCGATTTCCTCATCCACCGCCCACGCCTTGGAGATCAGCCACGGTGCATCCGAGTTTGGCGCGAACGTCATGTAACGGGCGACGGCTTCGGGCACGTTCCAGGCCGGGATGTAACCGACGCCCGCGAAGCCGAGGTTGACCAGCCCGTACTGCAGATCCGAACCGATCGTCGTATCGCCCTGCGCACCGAGGTTGATATTGCCTTCCGGCTGCCACTTCTGCTTCTGGCGATCCGCGTAGTTCAGACCGACGTCGATGCCGGAGAACCACGTCCAGGAATCCGGCGTCGCGAACGTCGCGCCCAGGCGGACGCCCTTCAGTTCGTCTTCGACCTTCGGCACCTTGCCGTAGCCCGAGCCGTAAATCGTGTTGGTCAGGAACAGCGCGTTCGGATTCGAGTAGTCGAGCCCCGGCGTGAGCTGCGAGAAGTCGTTGCTGGAATAGCGCAGAACGACCGTATCGAGCTGCGGCATTGGCGTCAGCTGAGTGTTGTTCTCCAGATTCAGTTCATCGCGCGTCGCCTTCGAATAGCTGACGTCGGCGAAGAACTGCGTCGAGCCCACAGTGAACTCGTTGTTCCAGCCGAACGCGTCGATCTTGTCTTCGCGGCGGTTGTACATGCCGCGCACGAGCGGATAGACGTTGTTGGCCGTGCCGCCGGTGAACGAACCGTTTTCGTTCACCCTCACGTCGGACATCGAGAATGGCGGGTTATAGCCGCCGTTGTAGCCGCTGAGGCTGATCTCGAACTGGTTCGCGGTGGTGGTCTGCAGCGCTTCGGTATGGAACATGTCCAGCGTGCTGGTCCATGCATTCGACGGACGGAACTGCAGTGTCGCCATCACGCCATCGCGTTCGGAATCACCGGTGCGACGCAGCGCCTTGATGCCATCCGGATAGAACACGCCCATCGGCACGCCGGGACGATCGCGATCCACCGGATTGGTGGCGCTCCACGGTTCATACAGGCCGACCTGGTTTTCCTGGATGGGCATATCCGAATGCGCGTAACCCACGGACAGGCCGATCGTGCGATCAGCGAACTGGGTGATCAGCGCCGCATTGAAGCGGTTGCCGTGCTCGTCGATGTTCGCGGCCGAGCCGAGCGAGTTGCGCTGATAGCGGCCACTCACCGCCACGATGGTGTCGTCATAGCTCAACGGACGCACCGTGCGCATGTCGAGCGTGCCGGAAAGGCCCTGCCCCACCAGCCCGGCGTCCGGCGTCTTGAATACCGTCACGCCGCTCATCAGTTCGGAGGGATATTGATCGAACTCGACGCTTCGGTTGTCGCCGGTGCTGACCATCTCGCGACCATTGAGGAGCGTGGTGGCGAAATCGGGCGACAGACCGCGCACGCTGATCACCTGCGCGCGGCCGGCGACGCGTTGCGCGGCCAGGCCCGGCAGGCGCGCGATCGATTCGGCGATGCTGACATCAGGCAGCTTGCCGATGTCTTCGGCGGAAACCGCTTCGACGATCGAACTCGAATCGCGCTTGACCGAAATGGCGCCCTCGATGCCGGCGCGGATGCCGGTCACCACCACGGTGTCGAGTTCCGCCGTGGCTTCCTGATTCTGTGCCTGTTGACCGGCGGGTGCGGTCTGGGCATGCACGCCCGTTGCGGTCAGCGTGATGGCGGACGCCAACGCGACGCTCAGCAGGTTGCGCTTGTGTTGAAACATTTTCCCCTCTCCCAGGACGTTGTATGCGGTGATCCGGATCGTCGTTCGAAGCGATCGTCCGGACCTGCTACGCCAGGGCGGATGCCCCGGAACGTGCGGCAATGGTAGTAGCGCGCGCACATGCACAATGCGTCATGCATACGTATTCATTGCGCTTGAATGACGCTTTGTAACGAGGCTTTTTTGCAGCGCGCACGCGCGTGCACGTACGCCGGATCGACTGCGGCGAATGCAGTTCATGCAGATCAACGCGAAGCGAAATTCCGACCGAGCTTCGCCAACGGATGGAATCAATCCGCCCGTGCGTAGAAGACGGCGCGCGGCGGCAAGGTGAGGGTCGTGCCGTTCCATGTTCCGGATGCCAGGCCGTGATCATCCAGCGCGTCAAGCGACGAGATTGAAGGCGGCGTCCAGACGACCTCGACAGCAGAAAGATTGAATACGACCAGCAACCGGTCATCACCGACGCTGCGTTCGAACGCGAGGATCGGTTCCGGCGCGTCGATGAAACGGATCTCGCCGATCAGCAGCGCCGGATGCCGGCTGCGCCAGTGGAGGAAACGGCGCACGTGCTGCAGCACCGATTGCGGATCCTGTTCCTGCGCCGCCACGTTGATGCGGTGATGTTCGGCGGGAATCGGCAGCCACGGCTTTCCACGCGTGAACCCGGATTGCGCGTCGTCGGTCCACGGCATCGGGGTGCGGCAGCCATCGCGTCCCTTGAAGTTCGGCCAGAACGCCTTGCCGTAAGGATCCTGCAGGTCGTCATACGGCACGTCGGCTTCGGGCAGTCCGAGTTCCTCTCCCTGATAGAGACACACCGAACCCCGCAGCGAACACACCAGCGCCACCAGTTGCGCGGCGAGCGCAGGCGAGCGCTGCGCACCGCCCCAGCGCGTCACGGCACGCTGCACGTCGTGGTTCGACACCGCCCAGCAGGGCCAGCCTTCAGTCATCGCCGCTTCCAGGCGCTCGACCGTTGAACGGATATACGCCGCGCTGCTGTCATCGGTCAGCAGTTCGAAGCTGTAGCCCATGTGCAGGCGCGCGTCGGTGACGTACTCGGCGGTGGTCGCCAGGGAATCTTCGGACGAAATCTCGCCCAGCGCGGCGGCGTCCGGATACTGATCCAGCAACGCGCGCAGTTCTTCGAGGAACGCGACGTTCTCCGGTTGCGTGTTGTTGTACCAGTGGTACTGGTACGCATACGGATTGTCCGGGCTGAAACCGCGCCCGACGCGCTTTTCCTTGGGCTTGGGTGGATTGTCGCGCAGTTGGCGATCATGGAAGCAGAAGTTGATCGCATCCAGGCGCAGGCCATCCACGCCCTTGTCCAGCCAGAAGCGGACGTTGTCGAGCGTGGCCGCGCGTACGTCCGGATGATGGAAGTTCAAATCCGGTTGCGTCGACAGGAAGTTGTGCAGGTAGTACTGCTCGCGCCGCGGTTCCCAGCGCCAGGCGACACCGCCGAACAAGGACATCCAGTTGTTCGGCGCGGTGCCGTCCTCTTTCGGATCGGCCCACACGTACCAGTCGGCTTTCGGATTGTCGCGACTCTCGCGGCTCTCCTTGAACCAGGCGTGCTCGACCGAGCAATGGCTCAGCACCTGATCGATCATGACCTTGATGCCGAGCGAATGCGCCTTGGCCAGCAGGCGATCGAAATCGGCCAGTGTGCCGAACAGCGGGTCGACATCGCGGTAGTCGGCGATGTCGTAGCCGAAGTCGGCCATCGGCGATTTGAAGAACGGCGAGATCCAGATCGCATCGACGCCCAGGCTGGCGATGTAGTCCAGCTTTTCAACGATGCCCGGGAGATCACCCACGCCATCGCCGTCGGTATCGAGGAAGCTGCGCGGATAGATCTGGTAGATCACCGCGCCACGCCACCAATGCTGTTCGTTCATCACGTCCCCGGATCCATGCAAGCCCAGCGCGCTCCCAGGAACGCGCGACGGGCGCCACGATGCCACGTCGGCAGCCGTGCTTGTCCGCTGTCGCCACCTGCACCCACTGAATACGTATGCATGCGCATGGGCGGCGCGACCCGGCGCGCGCGGCCACATTCGTATGCAATGCGAGAAGCCCCATGCAGGAAAGTGCTGTTTTCAAGGCGTTTCCGGCATTGGACGAGCGTCCGCGATGCGCCTCCGCATGCTCGTGCATGCGCCCATTTCCTGTTTGCGGTGCAGCATGGAATCGGCGCGCGGTGTCGGCAAGATGAGCCTCCGCATCGCGCGTCCCGCCGATGCGCCCGCCACGGAACCCTCGAATGCCTTCGAAGCCGCGCCTGTCGTTCTGGCAGATCTGGAACATGTCCTTCGGATTTCTGGGGATCCAGTTCGGGTTCGCGCTGCAGGGCGGCTTCATGTCGCGCATCTTCCAGACGCTCGGCGCGGAGAAGGATGCCCTGCCGCTGCTGTGGATCGCCGCGCCGCTGACCGGCCTGCTGGTACAGCCGATCATCGGCTACTTCAGTGATCGCACCTGGCATCCGCGGCTGGGGCGACGCCGTCCCTACTTCCTGATCGGCGCGGTACTGAGCTCCGTCGCGCTGCTCTTCATGCCGCACTCGCCGACGTTGTGGGTGGCGGCGGGCCTGCTGTGGGTGCTGGACGCATCGATCAACATCAGCATGGAACCGTTCCGCGCGCTGGTGGCCGACAAACTTCCGGAAAGCCAGCGTTCCTACGGTTTCGTGCTGCAGACGCTGATCATCGGCATCGGCACGTGGGTGGCGAGCAACCTGCCCTGGTTCGTTGCACAACTGGGCGTATCCAACGAAGCCGGCCCCGGCGTCATTCCGCCTTCGGTGCGCATCGCGTTCGCGATCGGCGCGTTCGTGTTCATGGCGAGCATTCTCGTCACCGTCGTGACCACGCGCGAATATCCGCCGGACGACATCGACGCGTTCAAGCGCTCGCGCCCGAGGGGTGGCCACTTCTTCGGTGAGATCCTGCACCACGTCATCCACATGCCCGCGCAGATGCGCCGGCTCGGCGCGGTGCAGTTCTTCAGCTGGTTCGCCTTCTTCGCGATGTGGAGCATGGCGACACCGGGATTGACCGAGCACGTGTTCGGCGCGCCGGCACCGAATCCCGCCGCGTTCGACATGTCCGTGCCGGCACAGGCGCAGGCCTTCCGCACCGCCAATGCGGCTTTCCAGGATGCGGCCGACAAGGTCGGCTCCTGTCTGGGCTACTACGGGCTTTCATCGATGCTGGTCGCGTTGCTGCTCAGCGCGTATGCCGCGCGGCGTCCACTGAACCGGCGCGCCGTGCATGCGGTTTCGCTGTTGCTCGGCGGCGCCGGCTTTCTGTCGATGTGGTTCGTACCGAGCCCGACGTGGCTGATCCTGTCGTTCGCGCTGGTCGGCGTGGCGTGGGCCAGCATCCTGTCGATGCCGTACGCGCTGCTGTCCAGCCATGTACCCGAAGAACGCATGGGCATCTACATGGGCATCTTCAACATGTTCATCGTCATCCCGCAGATTGTCGCCGCCACCTTGCTGGGCCCCGCGCTGCGGACTGCGTTCGATGGCCGCCCGATTTTCGCGTTGATCATCAGTGGCGCGAGCCTGCTGCTGGCGGCGCTGTGCGTACTCGGTGTACGCGAACACGCGGGCTCGTCGCAGGATGCCGACGCGCTCGCAGAGAGGACTGCGCAATGACGCAATCGAAACACATGCGCCGCCTCGCAGCGGCTGTTTTCTTCGGTCTGCATGGCACGCTGGCGTTGAGCGCGCACGCGCAGGATTTTTACGGCACGACCGAACCGTTCGCGAGCGAGGCCGTGTATTTCGTGCTGACGGATCGCTTCGTCAATGGCGACACGTCCAACGATCATCGCGATCAAGGTGGCGCGAACAGTACGTTTGATCGCCCGACGCCCGGCGCGCCGGCCGGCCAGTCCGACAACGTCGGTTATCTCGGCGGCGACTTCAAAGGCATCCTCGACAACGCCGACTACATCCGCGATCTCGGGTTTACTTCGGTTTGGGTCACGCCGATCGTGGACAACCCCGATGAAGCGTTCACGGGCGGCGACCCGGTTGCATGGGGCGGCGCGTTCACCGACCGCGGCAAGACCGGCTACCACGGCTACTGGGGCATCAATTTCTACACGCTCGATGAGCACCTGCCGAGCGCCGGCCTCGATTTCGCCGGATTCACCGCGGCGATGAAGCAGCATCGCCTCGACGTGGTGCTCGACATCGTCGCCAACCACGGTTCGCCGGCCTACACCATGCCGCGCATGCAGCCGCAGTACGGCAAGGTGTGGGATCGCGACGGGCGCGTGATCGCGGATCACCAGAACCTTCCGCCGGGCAGGCTCAGGCCGAAGACGCATCCATTGCACGCGTTCTACAACACGGGCGGTGGACTGGCGCAGCTGTCGGACTTCGACGAGAACAATCCGCAGGTGCTGGAATATCTTGCCGGTGCGTACGAGCAGTGGATCGATCAGGGCGCGGCTGCATTCCGGGTCGACACGATTGCGTGGATGCCGCATGCGTTCTGGAAGAAGTTCGCCGACCGCATGCGCGCCAAACGGCCGGGCTTCTTCATGTTCGGCGAGAACTTCAACTACGACGCCGCGAGCATCGCCGGCCACACCTGGCCGCGCAACGGCAGCTACAGCGTGCTGGACTTCCCGTTGAAGGCCAAGCTGGTGGAGGTATTCGAGAAGCGGGACAGCGACTTCGCCACGCTCGCGCCCGCGCTGTACCTGGAAGACGGTCCGTACGCCAATCCGTACGACCTGATGACGTTCTACGACAACCACGACATGGCGCGGATGAATGCGCGTGACGAAGGTTTCATCGACGCGCACAACTGGCTGTTCACCGCGCGCGGGATTCCGGTCGTCTACTACGGATCAGAAACCGGCTTCATGCGCGGCACGGCGGAGCACGCCGGCAACCGCAACTACTTCGGGCAGCCGCGCATTGACGAGGCGCCTTCGCACCGCATCCACGCACAGCTGCGGCGCATCGCGCACCTGCGGCGGGAATCGGTGGCGCTGCAACGCGGCCTGCAACTGAATGTCAGCCTCAAGGGCGATCACGCGGTGTTCTATCGCGTGTTCGATCACGGCGGCCAGCGTCAGACCGCGCTCGTGCTGCTTAACAAGGGTGACCAGCCCGCACGCCTGGTGGTCAGCGATTACCTCGAACCCGGCGCGTGGCGCGATGCCTTCAGCGGCAAGACGTTGCACGCGCGCAAGACGCTGGCCGTCGATGTGCCGGCGCATGATGTGCGGGTGTTCTTCTTCGAGGGAGAAATCCGTCGCGAGGACACGCGCGCGCGCCTGCAGGCGCTGATGGACAACAAGTCGCCCTTCAGCCGCGAGTAGCGGCCGTCATGCCCCGGTGGAACCGCGCAGGGTCAGGCGGACGGGAATCGTGCGGCTTTCCACCGGCTCGCCGTTGATCAGGCGCAGCAGGCTTTCCACCAGGATCTGTCCGGCCAGCTTGGTGTCCTGCTGCACGGTGGACAGGCCGGGATTGACGAACGCCGCCAGCGGGATGTCGTCGAAGCCGGCGACGGCCACGTCTTCGGGCACGCGCCGGCCGTGTTCGTGCAGCGCCTTCATCGCGCCGATGGCGATCAGATCGCTGGCGGCGAACACGGCGTCGAAACGGACCTTGCGCTTCAGCAGTTCCTGCACGGCTTCGTAACCGGATTGCTCGCTGGTCACCGCATCCACCTGCAGCGACGGCTGTGCCGGACTGCCGGCGCGCTGCAGCGCTTCGGCGTAACCGCGATAGCGTTCGAAGAACTCGGGATAGTGGTTCGACGCGTGGCCGAGGAATGCAATGTCACGGCGTCCCTGCGCGATCAGGTGCGCGGTGATGTCGTGGCCGCCCTGATAGTTGTCGCAGCCGATCGAAATGCCGGGCTGATCCGGCAGTACCGCGCCCCAGCGTACGAAATGCGTGCCTTGCTGGACGAGCTGCTCCAGCCGCGCCTGCGCTTCCAGATAATCGCCGTAGCCCAGCAGGATCAGGCCATCGGCCTTGTTGCTGTCTTCGTAGTCGGCCTGCCAGTTGGTGGACAGTTGCTGGAACGAGATCAGCAGGTCGTAGGACTGCATCGCGCAGGCGCGCGTGATCGAACCGAGCATCGACAGGAAGAACGGATTGATCTGCGAGTCGTCCGGGGTCGGATCCTCGAAGAACAGCAGCGCAATCGTGCCGGAGTGCTGGCGGCGCAGGTTGGACGCGTTCTTGTCCACCTTGTAGTTCAGCTGCGCGGCAATGGCCTGGATGCGGCGGCGGGTTTCCTCGTTGACCATCGGGCTGCCACGCAGCGCGCGTGACACCGTCGGCTGCGACACGCCCGCCAGATGGGCGATGTCCAGCGATGTCGCCTTGCCTTTGATCGGGGCAGTCACGGGAAGCGCGTCGTCCTTTCGGCCAGGCCGGCATGATGACACCTGGCCCGCAGGCCGCCAAACCGGCCCGCATCACCCGGCCGCGGTAATCCGCGTGCTGCCGTGCAATGTCACGCCTTCGGCGTCGCGCACGCTCACATCCACCGACACGCCCTGGCGCACGCTCTCGGTCACGGTGCAGAAGTCCTGGAACTGGGCCAGGATGCGCTCGATCGAAGCATGCGCCGCCGCAGCTTCGGCCAGCTGGATATCGACCTGCACATGGCCCACGCGCAGGCGGCCGTGTTCGTTGCGCACGAGTTCGGTGGTGGCGCGGGTGACCAGCGGTCCCGGCGCGTTGCGGAACTTGCGCAGCGCGAACAGCAGGCTGGCTGACAGGCAGTTGGCGATGGCGGTGGTCAGCATCAGCACGGGGCTGGGTCCGGCGCCCTGCCCCAGCGGTTCGCTCTCGTCAGTGAGCAGCTCGGGAATGGCCGTGCCGTCGAAACTGACACGGAACTGGAAGTCCTGTTCCTGGTGCAGGGTGACGGTCAGTTTCGGAAGGTCGCTCATCGTCGCTCCGGATTTCAGTGGGAAGCATGTACGCCGGGACCGCGCGTCGCCGGGCCGTCGCCGCAGGCCGGGCCGAGCAGGCGCGATTCCTGCAGCCATGCCGGGTCGGGATAGTAGGCAAACAGGAACGAGCCGCCGCGGATGGTGTCGATCAGCGGCCGCGCCACGTCCGCGCGCACGGCCGGGCAGCCCAGGCTGCGGCCGAGCCGGCCCTGCTGACGGATCAATGCGGAACTGACGTAGGGCGCACCGTGGATGACGATGGCGCGCGCGCGGGCGCGGTCATTGAAGCCCGGCTCCAGGCCTTCCAGTCGCAACGAATAGCCGTTGTTGCCGGTGTAGCTTTCCTCGGTGCGGAACGCGCCCAGGCTGGACATGTAACTGCCATCGCGATTGGAAAACCGCGTGGCGAGGTTTTCGCCGGTATTGCGGCCATGCGCGACCCATTCCTCGAAGAGCAGCCGTTCGCGCGCCAGATCGAACACCCACAGGCGCGGTTGCGTGGATGGACGCGAGAAATCGATCACGCTCAGGGTCGGCGGCAATGCGCCGCCATTGCGCAGCGAGCACGAAAGCGCCCGCGTCGCCAGCGAAAGCACCTCGCGATCAAGCGCCGGAGCGGCGCGCGAGAGCTTGTCTGCCAGCGTGACCGGTACGGCGGTCTGCGCCCGCGCACCGCCGATGGCGGCAAACGCGGCGCAGGCAAGCAGGAAGAGCGGACGACGGTGCATGGCGGAACATCAACCTGAAAGGTCGCCGTCCGTGGCCGTGTCAACGCAGGATGGGGCCGGCGGATGCGGATTCCAACACCGGTTCGGTCCGCGGGCCCGCTTCCGGCGGACGCACGCCCGGCAGGTCGGTCACGAGAACCGTCGTTCCCGGCGCCAGGATCGGGTACAGCCGCCGCGCGAACGCTTCGGGAATCCAGAACGACTCGCCCAGTGCCGCGAGCGACGGCATCGGCGCGCCTTCGGGTCCGAGCACGCGGTGCGCCGTCCAGCGGTGCTGGCGTTGCTGCGGATCCAGCAGGCTGGGAATGTCCTCCATTTCCGTGGTCATCACGAACAGCACGCTGCCCTGCAATTCCAGATCGCCCACCCGCTGCAACGGCGCCGAACCGAGCAGGACCCCGTCGCGCAGCACGGTCACCCGCCGATCCAGCAGGCTGACCAGGATGCTGACCGGGCCGGCCGGCGCGGCCGCGTCGTCCCAATGCACTTCCCATTCCTGGAAGCTGCGGGATTCCGCCGCCCCCGCGCGCGTCACCGGCGCCAGCACGGCCGGATGGACGATGCTCACCGGCGACGCCTTCGCATCGGCGACGACCACGGTGTCGCCGCGCTGGGTGATCGAGAACAGCTTCTCGGCGAACGCCTGCGGCAGCCGCACGCAACCGTGCGAGGCGGGATAACCCGGAAGACTGCCGCCGTGCAGCGCGATGCCATCCCAGGTCAGCCGCTGCATGTACGGCATCGGCGCGTTGCTGTAGAGGTTGGAGCGATGGTCCTTGTTCTTCTGCAGGATGGTGAAGACGCCCGTCGGCGTGTCGTGCCCCTGCTTGCCCGAACTGATCGTGCTGACGCCAATCGCCATGCCGTTGCGATAGGCATAGGCGCGCTGCTCGTCCAGCGACACCACCAGCACGACCGGCCCCTGCGGCGCGATTTCCGGAAACCACAGGAATTCGCCCGGCTTCAACGCGCGTACGTCCGGCGCGGACACCTGCGCATGGACCGGTGCGGCCAGGAACGCGCCGAGCAGCAGCAAGCACGACCCGAGCAGACGCGTGCGGATCATGCGGTGCGCCGGAGATGGTCGCGCAACGCGTCGTAGCGTGGCGGCAGCGGCTCGGCATGGGCCGGGCGCGCGAGCAAAACAGCCAGCGATGCAGGGACTTCCACGTCACCGCCCACCAGCGACTCCACGATCGTCTCGAACTTGGCCGGATGCGCGGTGGCGGCGACCGCCCAATGTCCGGACGCGCCCTCCCCGCGCAACTGTTCCAGCACATGGACGGCCGTGGCCGTGTGTGGACAGAACACTTCACCGTACTGCGCATGCCGCCGCGCAATGGTCGCGCGGATGGCATCGTCGTCGACGCTAAACGCACGGAACGCGCTGCGCAACGCGGCATCGTCGCCGCGATACAGCCAGCGCAGGCGTTCGAAGTTGCTGGGCGCACCGACATCCATCGCGTTGGCGATGGTCGCGACGCTGGCCGCCGCCGCATACGCGTGTCCCTCGAAGAAATCCGGCAGGACGCGGTTGGCATTGGTCGCCAGCACGATGTCCCCGAGCGGCGCGCCGAGCGCCCGCACCAGGATCGCCGCGACCGCGTTGCCGAGATTGCCGGTGGGAATGACGAAGTTGAGCGGCGTTCCCTTGTCCGCATGATGCCGGGTCGCGGCGTCGGCGTAATAGCTCATCTGCGGCAGCAGCCGGCCCAGGCTGATGCTGTTGGCCGAACTCATCGGCACATCACGCTGGAGCGCGGCGTCGTTCAACGCCTGCTTGACCAGCGCCTGGCAATCGTCGAACGAGCCGGCCACGCGCAGCGCCGACACGTTGTCGCCGAAACAGCCGAGCTGATGCGCCTGCCGTGGCGAAACGCGGCCATCCGGATACAGCACCACCACGCGCAGGCCGGGCTGGCGATGGAATGCCGCCGCGACCGCCGCGCCAGTATCGCCGGAGGTGGCGACCAGGATCGTCAACGGCCGCGACTGGCCGCGACGCAGGCGCGTCAGCGTGGCGGCGAGGAAACGCGCGCCGAAATCCTTGAAGGCCGCGGTCGGCCCATGGAAGAGTTCGAGCACGTAATCGTCCTGCGAGGCCAATGGCTTCAGCGGCGCCGGGAAATCGAATGCCTCGCGGCAGATCGCATCGAGTTCGGGCGCAAGCGCGTCGCCTTCGAAGAACGGCCGCAGCCACGGCGCGGCGCTGGCCGCGAGCGTTTCGCCGGCGGGATGATTCCGTGCGGCAGGCAAACCCTGCGGAACATACAGCCCGCCATCGGGCGCGAGCCCGGCCGCGATGGCGTCACTGAGGCTGGCGGGTGCGGCGTCGCCGCGGGTGGAAACGAACTTCATCGGTGCGTCACTCGGCGATGCGGGAAAAACAGCGAATGGAGGTGCATGCGTTCAATCCAGCAGACGCGCGGCCGGCGCGTTGATGGGCGACACCCATGCCTGGCTGGTGAAACCGGCGTGCGCGAACGCGTTCTGCATCGAAGCGGCGGCCTGCTCCGCTGCGCTGCGCGATTCGAACCAGGCGAACACGCTCGGGCCAGCACCGGAGATGCTGGCGCCCATCGCGCCGTGCGCCAGCGCCGCCTGCTTCACCGCTGCAAAGCCACCAATCAGCGGTGCGCGGCGCGGCTCGACCAGCACATCCTCCAGGCCGGCGCGCACGAGCGCGGCATCGCCGGCATGGCAGCCGCTCAACACCAGCGCCAGATGCGCACTCTGCGCAACGAATTCCTTCAGCTCGTACGCGCCAGCGAGCGCGGCCCGCGCGCGGCGCGTTTCCAGTACGGCATCCGGATGCACGAGCGCGCAATGCCAAGCGGCCGGCATCGGCACCTTGACCAGCCGATCCGCCGTGGCGAGCACGAGGCCGCCGAGCAGCATCGGCCCGAGATTGTCGCCATGCTTGCCGCCACTCGCGACGGCTTCGCCCACGAGCGCATGCGGATACAGATCGTCCACTGCAAGCGGCTGCGGCAGCAGTGCATTGGCGGCGACCAGCGCCGCCACGCACGACGCGGCCGACCCACCCATGCCCGATCCCAGCGGAATGCCCTTGTCGATCTCGATCTCGAAACCGAAGCCGGGCGACTGATGCTCACGCAGCGAAATCAGCGCCGCGCCGGCCGTATTGGCCGCGGCGTCCAGCGGCAGATCGACGGTCGCGCCGCGTATCGCGCGGATGCGCACTTCGGGCGCTTCGATGCGGCGCACGGTGACCGTGTCACCCGCGCCCTCGATGACATGGCCGAGGATGTCGAAACCGACACCGACATTGCCGACCGAAGCCGGCGAGAACGCAGTGGCGACATTCCGTGGCGTCACAGCTTTGCTCCCTGGCCGGCCGCGACCCGCAGCAGATCCGCGAACACGCCCGCGGCGGTCACCTCGGGACCCGCACCGGGCCCCTGCACGATGAGCGGGTTGTCGCAATACCGGCGCGTGCTGAACTGTACGATGTTGTCGGTGAGGCGCAGGTTGGCGAACGCATGGCTGGACGGCAGCGCAACCAGCCCGACGCTCGCCTTGCCTTCGCCATCCAGGCGCGCGACATAACGCAGCACCTGTCCGGCCGTTCGCGCGTCGGCGAGACGTTGATCGAACACGGCGTCCACTTCACCCAGCCGCGCCATGAAGTCATCGACGCTCGCGCTCCGCAGCGATTCGGGCACGAGGCTCTCGACGACCACGTCCTCCAGCGCCAGCGTGCGCCCGGCCTCCCGCGCCAGGATCACCAGCTTGCGTGCCACGTCGGTGCCGGACAGATCATCGCGCGGGTCGGGTTCGGTATAGCCCAGCGATCGCGCCTCGATGACCAGTTCGGAGAACGGCACGCTGCCGTCGTAGCGGTTGAACAGCCACGCGAGCGTGCCGGAGAAAATGCCCTCGACCGACACCACGCTGTCGCCGGTATCGAGCAGATCACGCAAGGTGGAGATGATCGGCAGGCCCGCGCCGACCGTGGCCTCGTAGCGGAACCGCGCGCCGCTGCCGGCGGCGGCCGCATGGATGGCTTCGTAGCGCTCCAACGCGCCTGCGCCGGCCTGCTTGTTCGGCGTCACCACATGGATGCCGGCGGCCAGCCACTCGGCGTAGCGATCCGCCACGGCCGGACTTGCGCTGCAATCGACGATGACCGCATGCGGCAGATGCGCGGACAGCAGGTGCGCGCTGAAGCGATCCAGATCCGCGGCTTCCGCATTGTCCTGGAAGCGCGCGCGCCAGTCGTCGCCGATGCCGCGTTCGTCGAGCAGCATGCGCCGGCTGGATGCAATCGCACGCAGGCGCAGATCGAGGTTGGCCTTGCCGAGCAGGTTCGACTGCGCCGCGCGCAATTGATCGATCAGCGTCGCGCCCACGTTGCCCGGTCCGATCACGCCGACCGAGAACGTCTGCGGTGAAAGCCAGAAACCGGCATGCGCCGCGCGCAGCGCCTTGGTGGCATCGGCGCTGTCGATCGCCACGGAGATGTTGCGCTCGGAAGAACCCTGCGCGATCGCCAGGATGTTCACCCGTGCGCGTCCCAGCGACTCGAACAACCGCGCCGCCACGCCGGGCTGGCCGGCCATGCCGTCGCCGACCGCCGCCAGTACGCTGACCCCGTCGGTGCGCTGCACGCGCTGGACCTGGCCGATGGTCAGTTCATGCGCGAATGCGTTGAGCAGCGCTGTCTGCGCACGCTGCGCCTCCGCGCTTTTCACCACGCAGCAGATCGAATGCTCCGACGATCCCTGCGAGATCATCACCACCGAGACGCGCGCTTCACGCAATGCAGAAAACACGCGCTCGGCCGTGCCGGGCACGCCGATGAGGCCAGTGCCTTCGAGGTTGAGGATGGCCAGATCCGGGCTGAGCGTCAGTCCTTTCACCGGTCCGCTGCCGCCGCGTTCGGCGGTGATGCGGGTACCCGGATGATCCGGATGGAAGGTGTTGCGGATGATGATCGGCAGGCCGCGTTCGATGGCCGGCGACATCGTCTGCGGATGCACGACCTTGGCGCCGAAGTACGCCAGTTCGCAGGCTTCGTCGTAACTGAGCGTGCTCAGTTGCACGGCTTCCGGCACGACGCGCGGGTCCGCCGACAGCACGCCGTCCACGTCGGTCCAGATGTGCAGTTCGTCCGCGTTGAACAGGGCGGCGAAAATCGCGCCGCTGTAGTCGCTGCCGTTGCGGCCCAGCGTGGTGATGCGTCCGGAGCGATCGCGCGCGACGAAACCGGTGACCACGATGCGGCGCTGGGGATTGCCGGCACGCCAGTCGCGCAGGCGCTGCGCGCTCTGCAGCCAGTCCACGTCCACGCCCAGATCACCGCGATCCACGATCAGCACCTCGCGCGCATCGAGCACCGCGCAATCCTCGCCAACGGCTTTCAGGTGGTCGCCGAGCAACCGCGCCGATAACACTTCACCCATGCCCTGCACGCGATCCAGCACTTCGCGCGGCAATTCGCCGATGACCGCCAGCGCGGCGAGGATTTCCGCCAGTTCATCGAAGCGTGCATCCAGCCATTCAACCGTCGGTCCGGCGTTCTCGGTCAGCAGCGCGACCGCCGCGCCACGATGGCGCGCGCGCAGTTCGTGCCAGCGCTCGCGCCATTCGGCGAGATTGCCCGACGCCATTTCCGCCAGCGATATCAGCGCGTCGGTGACGCCCTTCATCGCCGACACGACGGTGATCTGTTGATCTTCCCCGCGCGCAAGCAGCAACTGCGCGACATGCCGATAGCGCTCGGCATCGGCCACCGAAGTGCCGCCGAACTTGTGCACGACGGTGCGGGAAGAAGCGGATGAAACCTGTGGAGCAGCGGAACTGGACGACATCGACGGAACCTCGTGGGAGGCCCGGTACGCGCATCAGGTCGTGGGGTCGCCCCGCATCCTGATTCGGGTGCGGGGCCGTGGTTTGCGTGGACTACGCGAACACAACCAGCCGCACCCGGCGAATCGGGGTGGTAATGGTGGTAGTGGAGGTGCCCGCGTGCGTTCCGGCGACACGCACGTTCGTGCCCGCGGCCGTGGAGGCCCGAGGCATGAAACGGGTGTCGTGGGTCGCGATCGCGTGCATCGCCGTAGAACACACGAACACCGCCGGGGCTGTCAAGTGCTGCGACGCATCAATCGCGATGGTTTCCATCGCAACCGATGCAAACCCGTCCATTGACCGAAGTCGAACCGGGAAAAACACCGAACCGCCCGCTGCATGGGCTTCATGCGAGAATGCGCGCCTCAGGCCCCGTAGCTCAGCTGGATAGAGCAACGCCCTCCTAAGGCGTAGGTCGCCCGTTCGAATCGGGCCGGGGTCGCCAATCATTCCTGCCGAAGGCGCGAGCGCCTCGCGCCTCGCCCCTCTCGCCTTCCGCGCACTTTCCGCGCATGCCCTGCCCGGCTTCGGCACCGGCTTCGTCGAAGTGACGAAACCGACGCATCCCGGGCATGCGGATCTCGGCGAATCGATCACCCGCGACAGCACTTCCACGGATGCCTGTGCGGCCGCGAACCGCATGAACGGCCCTGCTAAAATCGCGCTCCCTGCGCGGCCTCCGGCGGCGCCAACACGAATTTTTCCCTGGAGCTACGCATGCCCGCAGACATCCTCAAGGCGCTCGGCCTTGCCAAGATCAATTCCGGCACCTATCTCGGCCGCGGCGAATGGTCCACGACCAGCGATGCCGGCCTGCTGCAATCGATCAATCCGACCACCGACGAGGTGATCGCCGAAGTGCATGCGAGCAGCCCGGCCGATTACGAAACCGTGATCGCCCGCGCGCAGGAAGCCTTCAAGGTCTGGCGCACGACGCCGGCGCCGCGTCGCGGTGAAGCCATCCGCCTGTGCGGCGAGGCGCTGCGCAAGCACAAGGACGCGCTGGGTTCGCTGGTCGCGCTGGAAATGGGCAAGAGCAAGCCCGAAGGCGACGGCGAAGTGCAGGAGATGATCGACATCGCGGATTTCGCCGTCGGCCAGAGCCGCATGCTGTACGGCTACACCATGCATTCCGAACGCCCGGGCCACCGCATGTACGAGCAGTACCATCCGCTCGGCCTGGTCGGCATCATCAGCGCGTTCAATTTCCCGGTCGCGGTGTGGGCGTGGAATTCGTTCCTGGCCGGCATCTGCGGCGACATCTGCATCTGGAAGCCGTCCAACAAGACGCCGCTGACCGCGATCGCCTCGATGAAGATCTGCAACGACGCGCTGAAGGCCGGCGGTTTCCCGGACATCTTCTTCCTCATCAACGATGCCGGCGTGGAACTGGCGCAGCAGTTCGTCGATGACAAGCGCATTCCGCTGATCAGCTTCACCGGCTCCACCCACGTCGGCCGCATCGTCGGTGAGCGCGTCGCGCGCCGCATGGGCCGCAGCCTGCTGGAACTGGGCGGCAACAACGCGATCATCCTGGACGAAACAGCCGATCTGAAACTCGCCGTGCCGGGCATCGTGTTCGGTGCGGTCGGCACGGCCGGCCAACGCTGCACGACCACGCGCCGCCTGATCGTCCACGAATCCATCTACGACACCGTGCTGGCCTCGCTGATCAAGGCGTACAAGCAGGTCGAAGGCAAGATTGGCGACCCGACCGACCCGGCCAACCTGATGGGTCCGTTGAACAGCCAGGGCGCGGTGCAGCAGTTCCTGGCCGCCATCGAGAAGGCCAAGGCCAGCGGCGGCACGGTGGAAACCGGCGGCTCGGCCATCGACCGTCCGGGCAATTTCGTCCTGCCGGCGATCGTCACCGGCCTGAAGAACAGCGATGAAGTGGTGCAGCAGGAAACCTTCGCGCCGATCCTCTACGTCATGAAGTACAAGACGCTGGACGAAGCCATCGACATGCAGAACGGCGTGCCGCAGGGCCTGTCGTCGTCGATCTTCACGCAGAACCTGAAGGCGGCCGAGCACTTCCTGTCGGCGGCCGGTTCGGACTGCGGCATCGCCAACGTCAACATCGGCACCAGCGGCGCGGAAATCGGCGGTGCCTTCGGTGGCGAAAAGGAAACCGGCGGCGGCCGTGAATCCGGCTCCGACGCCTGGAAGGTCTACATGCGCCGCCAGACCAACACGATCAACTACTCGGACTCACTGCCGCTGGCGCAGGGCATCAAGTTCGATCTCTGATCACCCCACAAGGAGCGTTGCATGAATCTTCCCGTTCGACAGACCAGCACGCTGGCGATTGTCAGCCTGGTCGCCGGCATCCTCGGCTGGACCGTGATTCCCTTCATCGGCAGCATCGTGGCGATCATCACCGGCCACATGGCCCGCAAGGAAATCCGGCAGGCGCCGGATCGCCTGCAGGGCGACGGCCTGGCCGTGGGCGGGCTGATTCTGGGCTGGCTGATGGTGGTCAGCGCCATCCTGGCCTTCCTGGCGTTCGTGTTCTTCTTCGGCGGGCTGATCTGGCTGGGCAGCCAGTGAACCCTCCGCGGGGACGCGGCCTTCGCGTCCCCGTTTCCCGGATCACGACGCGCCGGCGTGGGTTTCCGGGCCGGCGCGTTGCCCCGTTCGACCAAGGTCCTGAACAGACAGGGGCCGGTTTCGATTACCTTACCCGCGTCTTCGTGGGCACCCTGCACTGATCCATGTACCGCTTCGCACGCTCTTTCCTGTTCGGCCTGGACGCCGAAAACGCCCACGGCGCGACGCTTGCCGCGCTGGAAGCCGGTTATCGCACCGGCACGCTCGGGCTTGTCGCGCAACCGCCGCAACCGATGCCGACCAAGGTCCTGGGGCTGGAATTCCCGAACCCGGTCGGCCTGGCTGCGGGCCTGGACAAGAACGGATCCCATATCGACGCGCTGTTCGCGCTCGGCTTCGGTTTCGTCGAAGTCGGCACGGTGACCCCGCGTCCGCAGCCGGGCAACCCGAAGCCGCGCATGTTCCGCCTGCCCCAGCACCAGGCCGTCATCAATCGGCTGGGCTTCAACAATGAAGGCGTGGATGTGCTGGTCCGCAATGTCGAACGCGCGAACCGGCGCGGCGGCATCCTCGGCATCAACATCGGCAAGAACAAGGACACCTCCAACGAGCGCGCGGCTTCGGACTACCTGCATTGCCTGGAGCGCGTGTATCCGCTGGCCGACTACGTGACGGTCAACATTTCCTCGCCCAACACCGCCGGCCTGCGAGAACTTCAGGAAGAACAGGCCCTGCGCCATCTCATCGGCGCCTTGCGCGATGCCCAGGAAGAACTGGCCGCGCAGCACGGGCGGCGCGTGCCGATGCTGGTGAAGGTCGCGCCGGATCTGTCCGATGACGACATCGACGCGGTCGCGCGCGTGCTGGGTGATCTGCAGGTGGATGGCGTCATCGCGACCAACACGACCGTCTCGCGCATCAGCGTGCGAGAGCATCCGCTGGCGCATGAAACCGGCGGCCTGTCCGGCGCACCGCTGCTGGGCCAGTCGACGATGGTGCTGCGCCGCCTGCGCACGCGGCTGCCGGCATCGATTCCGCTGATCGGCGTGGGCGGCATCCTGTCCGGCGCCGACGCCGTGGCGAAGATGGCCGCCGGCGCATCGCTGGTGCAGTGCTATACCGGCCTGGTCTACCGCGGTCCGGAACTCATCGGCGAATGCGTGGAAGCCATCCGCCGCCGTCGCGAAGCGCCCAGCCGGGGCGCGGTGGCGCCGGAATGACGCAGGGCTACCGCGTCACCGAAAACGCGTCGCTGCGCACACGCAATACCTTCGGTGTCGAAGCGCGCGCACCGTGGCTGGTTGAAATCGATCATGCCGACGCGCTGCCGGACGTACTCCACCAGGAGGCGTTCGCCCAGGCCCCGCTGCTGCTGCTCGGCGGCGGCAGCAACCTGCTGTTCGCGGGGGACGCCGAAGGCCCGGTGCTGTCGCTGGCCAATACCCGCATCCGGGTGATTGAACAGGAAACCGCGTACTCGCGCGTCCGCGCCGACGCCGGCGTGCCCTGGCACGCGCTGGTGATGTGGACGCTGGAACAGGGCCTGTGCGGCCTGGAAAACCTCGCGCTGATTCCCGGCACGGTGGGCGCGGCGCCCATCCAGAACATCGGCGCCTATGGCGTGGAAATCGGCGAACACGTGCATGCCGTCGAAGCCTGG
Source organism: Pseudomonadota bacterium (assembly GCA_023419315.1). GTDB lineage: Bacteria > Pseudomonadota > Gammaproteobacteria > Xanthomonadales > Xanthomonadaceae > Pseudoxanthomonas_A. Next base: position 21,784 of record JAEZYE010000021.1, on the reverse strand, counting down.
GATCGCGTGGCGCGCGATTTCGTGCGGCTGGATCGCAACGCCTGCGCCTTCGCCTATCGCGACAGCACGTTCAAGCACGCGCCGGATCGCTACATCGTCACGGCGGTCGAACTGGATCTGGCGCACCGGCCGGCGCTGAAGCTGGACTACGCCGGCATCCGCGAAGAGTTGCAGGCGATGGGCGTGGATGTTCCCGACGCGCGCAGCGTCGCCGACGCGGTCATCCGCATCCGCCAGCGCAAGCTGCCGGATCCGGCACTGATCGGCAATGCCGGCAGTTTCTTCAAGAATCCCATCGTGCCGACGGCCGTGGCCGAAGCACTGCTGGCCGAGCATCCCGCGCTGCCTGTTTTCCGGGGAGATGCGGCGGACAACCGCAAGATTTCCGCGGCATGGATGATCGAGGCCTGCGGCTGGAAAGGCCACCGCGACGGCGATGCCGGTGTCGCCGCATCGCATGCGCTGGTGCTGGTCAACCATGGCCGGGCCACGGGTGCGGAACTGCTCGCGCTGGCGCGTCGGATCGCTGCATCGGTGCATGCGCGCTTCGGCGTCGCCATCGAACCGGAGCCGCGCATCATCGGGGCACGGTGGTGACTCCATGCGCGTCGCGCTGCCCGTGAACGCAGCGGCGACGCCCGGCATGGCAAGGTGTGCGCGCCCATGCCGATGATTCCCGCCCATTTCCGCGCCGCCGCCCTGATGCTGGCGAGCACCATGTTCTTCGCGATGATGGTGGTGGCGATTCGTCTGGCGTCGAACGATCTGCACACGTTCGAGATCGCGTTCTTCCGCAATTTCTTCGGCCTCATCGCCACGCTTCCGCTGTTGATCAAGCATGGCCCCGGCCTGCTCCGCACCACCCAGCTTCCGCGCTACGTCTTCCGTTGCCTGATCGGCATCTGCTCGATGCTGGCCGGCTTCTGGGCCATCGGCCACCTGCCGCTGGCGCAGGCGGTGTCGCTGTCGTATTCGACGCCGCTGTTCGTGACGCTGGCTGCGGCAGCGATGCTCAACGAACGCGTCCGCGCGCGTCGCTGGACGGCGGTCGTGCTGGGCTTCATCGGCGTGCTGATCATCGTGCGCCCCGGCTCGTCGCAGTTCAGCGTGGATGCGCTGATCGCCATACTTGCGGCAGTGATGAGCGCGCTGGTCGCCATCCAGATCAAGCAGCTCTCGCAGATCGAGCCTGCCGATCGCATCGTGCTCTACACCACGCTGCTGTGGGTGCCGATGTCGCTGTTTCCGGCGCTGACCGTCTGGGAATGGCCGCAGGGCATCACCTGGCTGTGGGTGATCGCCGCCGGCTTCATGGGCACGGGCGGACACATGCTGTGGACGCGCGCGCTGAAACTCGGCGAGGTCTCCGCGCTGACGCCCATCAGCTTCATGCAGTTGCCGATCGTGGTGCTGTTCGGCTGGTGGCTGTTCGACGAATCGCTGGATCACTGGACACTGATCGGCGCCGTGATCATCTTCGGCGCCAACGCGTACATCGCGCATCGCGAAGCCGTGCTGTCGCGCCGCGCCGCTTCCGAAGCCGCCAGTTCCGCGGCCAAGCCGGGCGAATGATGATCAGCGATGGCCCGACGGCGGACGCTGTTCGCGAATCGCTCCGGCCAACGCCGCCAACGGTTCACTGAGCGAGTCCGGATCCGCATCCAGCAGCGGTTGCAGGTAGCGCGTGCGCAAGGCCGCGGATTCGGCGTGCTGGCCGAGATCGTCATGGGCCTGCACCAGGCTCCACACGGCGCGCAGCGTTTCCGGATGATCCTCGCCCAGCAGCCGGCGACGCGCATCGACGAGCTCGCGATAGGACGCGATGGCGTCCCTGCCCGCGCCGATATCCATCAGCGCGTCGGCGCGGATCAGCAGCGCACGTTGCGTCTGCGGATGCTTCAGGCCCAGCACGTCGCGCGCGAGCGGCAGCGCTTGCCCGAGCTGATCCAGCGCAGCCTGCGGCTGGCCATCGTGCAGCAGCGTGCCGGCGTGGTTGATCTGCACCGACAAGGTGTCCGGATGGCTTGGCCCCAGCAAGCGGCGTCGCGCATCGAGGACCTGCCGCTCCAGCGGCAATGCGGCCTTGAAATCCTCCAGCCGCGCATACGTCGTGGCGAGATTGACGCGGGCGCGCAGGGTTTGCGGGTGTTCCGGGCCGAGCACGCGCTCGCGGCCGGCGAGCACGTCCCTGCCCAACTGCAATGCTTCTTCGGCGCCACCGGAATCGGCGAGCATGCTCGCCAGCGTGCCGCGCGCATGCAACGCGACCGGATGTTCCGCACCCAGCCGCCGCACCTGCGTGGCGACCAGTTGCCGTTGCAGCGTGACCGCGCCGTCCTTCTCGCCGGTCATCATCCGCATCACCGCCAGGTTGGTGAGCGCGGCGAGCGTGTCCTTGTGTTCGGCGCCCTGCACCGCCATCCGCAGCGGCACCAGCTTTTCCATGTTGGCCCGCGCATCGGCAAGGTCACCGACCGCACGCTGCTGGTCAGCCCAGGCGTTGAGCGCATCGAGCGTCACCGGACTGCGCTCGCCGGCCTGCTGGCGCAGCCGTTCGTACACCGCCTGCAACATGCCTTTCGCGCGCTCGCGATCGCCTTGCGCGGCGATCACGTTCGCCTGCGCGATCTCCAGTCCGACGCGCGTGGGATGCGCTGCCGGCAAGGCATACGCCATGGGCAACGCACGTGCGATCACCTTGTTCGCGGACTCGACTTCGGCTGCGGAAAGCAGGCTTTCGGCTTCTCCCAGGCGCGCTTCGAGTGTGGCGGCATTGCCTTCGCCCGATTGCGCCGCGCGGAACCGTGCCACCTCGCCGAAACGCAACGCCGCTTCGTTCGACATCCCCAGCGCCGCATAGACACGCGCAATCGAGGCACGCAGTTCGTTGGCGAGCGCGGGTTGATCGGCGAAGTCGCGCGCAATCACGGCTTCCGCGTTCGCCAGCAGTTCGCGATCAATCATGCGCCGGGCGACATCCGCACTGCTCGCCTGCGCCAGCACGTCTTCGAGTGCGGCGCGCAGCGCGGGATCCCGGGTGGCCAATTGTTCGCGCAAGCCGTTCGCCAGACCGTTGCCCATCGCTTCGATGTCGATGCCTTCCAGCATCGATTGCTGGAAGCCGGCAACGCGTTCCAGTTCGCGGCTGCGCAGTTCGGCCAGCGCACGCTGTTCGCGCGCCTGCATCAGGCCGTACAGCGACAGGCCCAGGCCAGCGAGCAGTGCGCAGGCCACCAGCGCGGCGGCCACCAGCGCGGTGCGATGGCGGGCGAAGAACTTGCCGGCGCGATACCGGCGCGTGGGCGGCACGGCGAGCAGCGGCTCTCCGCTGAGGAAGCGCCGCAAATCGGCCGCCAGCTCGGCGACGGAGGCATAGCGATCTTCGCGTTCGGGCTGCATCGCCTTGGCGACCACCCAGTCGAGTTCGTCATGCAGCACGCGTTGCAGGCGCGTCACGCTCAGCCCCTGCCCTTGCGCCTGCGCCAGCACCGTGTCGGACGCGAGGGCGGACAGATGGGTCGAGGGCAGCGGGCGGGCCTCGTCGCTTTCCGCCTGTCCGGGCCGCGCGCCGACCAGCAACTCGTGCAGCAGCACGCCCAGCGCGTACACATCGCTGCGCGTGTCGATCGAAGCAGGATCGCCTTCGGCCTGTTCCGGGCTCATGTAGTCGGGCGTGCCGGCGCGTTCCCGCGGCGTGGACAGCGCGCGCGAGGTCATCGTCGCGATGCCGAAGTCGATGATCTTCGGCGCGGCGCGTCCATCGATGCGGTCCACCAGCAGGTTGCCCGGCTTGAGATCACGGTGGACGACACCTTTCTGGTGCGCGTGCTGCACGCCTTCGCAGATCAGGATGAACAGTTCCAGGCGCTCGCGCAGCGACAGCGCCTGCGCGCGGCAGAACTGCGTCACGGGCTGGCCTTCGCTGTACTCCATGGCGAAGAACGGCACGCCGTCGGCCGTGGCGCCGGCATCGTAGATCTGCGCGATGGCCGGATGGCGCATCTGGGCGAGCAACTGCCGCTCGACCTCGAAATAAGCCAGGTGGCGTGCTTCCAGCCGCTGCCCGCGCAACAGTTTCAGCGCCACGGTCCGGCGCACCGGCTCGAGTTGTTCGGCGCGGTAGACCTCGCCCATGCCGCCCTGCCCGAGCAGCGCTTCCAGCCGGTAGCGTCCCAGCCGGGTGCCGGGTGCGAAGCCGCTGCCAGGCGCGGGTGCGCTTTCCGGCAGTTGCGTGACGAGAAGCTCGGTGGCGTCCGAATCCGCCGGCGGCCGCAGTGATGACATCTGGTGTTCCCCCTGGAGCGGCCATGGTAGCGGAAACGTTCGGCACGGCCGGCCGGGACGGGCTACACTCCCGCTCCCCCGCCGATTCACCGTGACCCGCGGCGCATGGCCCCCGACCACGACACCACCCAGCGCACGATCTGCAGCGATGGCCCGAACCCGCGCAACTCGCGATCGGCCTGCGTCGTCGTGATCCAGGGCGAAGGCCTCGGCCGCCGCGCCGACATCGATGATCAAGCCATCGTGGTGGGGCGATCGCGCGAAGCGGATCTGCATATCCCGCATGCCAGCGTGTCGCGGCGCCACTGTGCAATCTGGCGCGACGGCGACACCTATCGCGTGCGCGATCTGGAAGCGACCAACCCGACGCGGGTGAACGAAGCCGTGATCGTGGAAGCCGTACTCAACGACGGCGATCACCTGACGCTTGGCGAAAGCATCCTCAAGTTCATCAGCCACGCCAGCGTCGAAGCGCATTACCACGAAGAGATCTACCAGCTCGCCACGCACGACGCGCTCACCGATCTCTACAACCGCCGCCATTTCATCGAGACCGTGGAGCGCGAGATTGCGCGCGCCATGCGCCACCAGCGGCCGTTGTCGATGTGCATTATCGACGTCGATCTGTTCAAGCCGATCAACGATCGCTGGGGTCATATCTCCGGCGACAACGTGTTGCGGCAGATGGCCGGCATCCTGCGCCGCCATGTCCGCAACGACGATGCCGCCGCGCGCATCGGCGGCGAAGAGTTCGCGGTGCTGTTGCCCGAGTGCGACGGCGACGCGGCATTCGGTTTTGCCGAACGGTTGCGCGAAGCCATCGCCGAAGCCGTGTTCAAGCCGGGCGGCGAAACGCAGCGCATCACCGTCAGCATCGGCATCGCTGCGCTGACGCCGGAGCGCGATACCTGCAGCCGCATGATGGCCGCCGCCGACGCCGCGCTCTACCGGGCCAAGAGCGAAGGCCGCAACCGCGTCTGCATCGAGTTCTGAAGCCCGCGTCGCCGCTCCGGCGATGCGCCTTCTCTGTCCCGCTCTGCCTTCCCCCACGCAGGCGCGTTACCGCGCTTACGCTCGACGCCGCGCGTGTTGCGGGGCGTCGAGGGCTCTCCTACGCTTGCCGTTCTCGGGGAGTCAGAACTGCATCATGGCCACGCGCTTTACCCATGTCACGGCGTTGATTCCTGCCGGTCCGTCACTGGCGGAAGCACTGGATTTCTACATCACCGGCCTGGGGTTCAGCGCGATCTGGCAGGAAGGCGACATGGCCGGCATCGAGCGTGACGGCATCGGCTTCCATCTGGTGCGCAACAGCGAATCGCGCTGGGCGGAGAACGCCAGCTTCAGCATCGGCGTGAACGGCCTGGATGCGCTGTACGACGAATACCGCGCGCGTCCGACCAACGTCGGGCCATTGGAAACCAAGCCCTGGGGCCGGCGCGAATTCCACCTCATCGCGCCGTCGGGCGTGTGCTTCCAGTTCTACGAATCGGTCTGATTGCGCCCGCGCTTCCACGGCCGCGAGTGCGTGCGGTACAGCACGAACCAGACACCGACCACCCATGCCATGCCGGCGGCCCAGCCGCCGAGGATGTCCGAGGGATAGTGCACGCCCAGGTACAGGCGCGACAGCCCCACCAGCAGCACGAACACCAGCGCCGCGATGGTCGCCGGCCATCGCCAGCGCGTGTGCCAGGCGAGCAGGAACACCACCATTGCCAGCGTCATCGAACCCATCGCGTGGCCGCTGGGGAAACTGAAGGTGTGCTCCGGCGCGACGGATTCCCACAAGGTGGGCCGATCGCGCTGGAAGAACTGTTTGGTCGACAGATTGAGCAAGGCCGAACCGATGAATGCGCACGCGGCGAACAGCGACTCGCGCCAGCGACGCGCGGCCAGCAGCACCAGCACCAGCAGGATGTCGATCGGCACGACGCCGTATTCGTAGCCGGCGGCGGAGACGCCGACGAAGAAGCGATCCAGCGCCGGACCCGACGCCGCATGCAGCCCCAGCAGCAGCGGATCGTCGAAGACGAAGGCTTCCAGTTCGTGCACTTCCTCGGCCAGTTCGACGAACAGCCAGAGCGGCAGCAGCAGGCCGGCAAACAACAGCGCCAGTCGCCAGCCTCGCCGCCGGAGCAGGTCGAGGATCGACCTCACTCCCTGCGCCAGGATCTCAGCGGGCGCCACGCGTGTACTTCTGCTCGACGTAATCGTCGATCAGCTGGATGAATTCCTGCGCGATGTTCTCGCCGCGCAGCGTCACCTTCTTCTCGCCATCGACGAACACCGGCGCAGCCGGCGCTTCGCCGGTGCCCGGCAGCGAGATGCCGATGTTGGCGTGGCGGGATTCGCCCGGACCGTTCACCACGCAGCCCATCACCGCCAGCGTCATGTTCTCGGCGCCCGGATGGCTGATCTTCCATTCCGGCATGCGGCCGCGCACGTGTTCCTGCACGACCTTCGCCAGTTCCTGGAAGAACTCGGACGTCGTGCGGCCGCAGCCGGGACACGCGGTGACCATCGGGGTGAAGGCGCGCTGGCCGGTGGTCTGCAGCAGTTCCTGCGCGACGATCACCTCCTGCGTGCGCGGCTGCCCGGGCTCCGGCGTCAGCGAAATGCGGATGGTGTCGCCGATGCCTTCCTGCAACAGCACCGACAGCGCCGCCGCCGAGGCGACGATGCCCTTGCTGCCGATGCCGGCTTCGGTCAGGCCCAGGTGCAGCGCGAATTCCGAACGCTGCGCCATGTCGCGATAGACGGCAATCAACTCCTGCACGCCGCTGACCTTGGCCGACAGCACGATGCGTTCGCGCGCCAGGCCCAGTTCGACCGCGCGCTCGGCCGAGTCCACCGCCGAGCGGATCAGCGCTTCGCGCAGCACGCGGCCGGCGTCCCACGGATCGGTGCGCTGGTGGTTCTCGTCCATCAGCTGCGCGGCCAGCGCCTGGTCCAGCGAACCCCAGTTCGCGCCGATGCGCACCGGCTTGTCGTGGCGGATGGCGAATTCGATCAGCTGCGCGAACTGGGTGTCCTTCTTCTTGCCGAACCCGACGTTGCCGGGATTGATGCGGTACTTGGCCAGCGCGACGGCGCAGGCCGGCTCGCCGGCAAGCAGCTGATGCCCGTTGTAGTGGAAATCGCCAATCAGCGGCACCGGCACGCCCATCATGTCCAGCTTCTCGCGAATGCGCGGAATCGCGGCGGCGGACTCGGGATTGTTGACGGTCAGGCGGACCATTTCCGAACCCGCGCGCCAGAGTTCGGCCACCTGCTTCACGCTGGCGGCGACATCGGCGGTGTCGGTATTGGTCATCGACTGCACCACCACGGGATGCCCGCCCCCCACCTTCACGCCGCCGATGTCGACGGTGCGGGTGATGCGGCGGGGCCAGGCGGCGGCAGTGGCGGGGGGCGTGGGGCGAGTGACGGCGTCGTGCATGCCGGCATTTTACGCCGGCCGCCTGCTCCTGCGACCCACGGTCACGGGTGGCGCCCATGGCCTTCGACTAGCATGTGCGCATGCCCATGTCCTCCCCCAGTTTCCTGCGCACCCTCTGCAACCTGCGATGGGTCGCGATCGTCGGCCAGGCCATCACCGTCCTGGTCGCCACCGAACTGATGGACCTGCCCTTGCCGGTCGGCCCGCTGTGGGGCGGCATCGCGGTGCTGGCAGCCTTCAACGTCTACGCGACCTGGCGCAGCCGCCGCTCGCTGACCGATTCCTCCCGCATTGCGTTCCTGCACATGCTGGTCGATGTGGCCGTGCTGGCCTGGCTGGTCGCCTGGAGCGGCGGCATCACCAATCCGTTCAGCCCGATGTTCCTGCTGCTGATCGCCGTGGCCGCGCTGGCGTTGCCGCTGCGCTGGGTGATGGCGACCGCGGCGGCCTCGCTCATCGGCTACGCGTTGATGGCGACCTTCGGCCACCCGCTGCCGATGGCGCACGACAGCTACCACCTGCACCTCTGGGGCATGGTGGTGAACTTCCTGCTGTCGGTGGGCGTGGTGCTGTATTTCTCCACCCGCCTGGTCGCGGCCCTGCGCCAGCGCGAGCGGGAACTGGCCACGCTGCGCGAGCGCTTCGCCCGCAACGAAGGCATCGTCGCACTCGCCACGCACGCGGCCGCCGTCGCCCATGAACTGAACACGCCCCTCGGCACCATGACCCTGCTCAGCGAGGAAATCGCCGAACAGACCGACGACGAGGCGATCCGCGACGACGCGCTGACGCTGCGCGAGCTGGTGGACCTGTGCCGCGATCGCGTGCGCGAACTTTCGGCATCGGCCGAGATGGGCTTCCGCTCCGGCGTGGATCTGGAACGCGTGATCCACCGTTGGCAGCTGGTGCGCCCGACCATCGATCTCCACCGCGAAGGCGATCTGCCCGCGCAGCTGCGCGTGGATCCGTCCATCGGCCATCTGTTGCAGGCGCTGTTGAACAACGCCGCCGACGCCAGCCAGCAGGCCGGTTCGCAGCGGGTGGAACTGCGCTTGCGCTGCGACGATGGCGAGCTCATCGGTGAAGTGCGCGACGAGGGCAACGGCTTCCACGAAACGTTGCCGTTCGAGTCCGACACCCTGTTCCGCAGCAGCAAACCCGATGGCATGGGCGTGGGCCTGGCGCTTTCGCACGCTGCGGTCGAACGCCTGGGCGGTTCACTGACATTGCAGACCGCGCACCCGCGCGGTGTCCGCGTGAAGTTCTGCCTGCCCCGCGCCTGTCGCAAGGAGTTCCCATGAAAGGCCTGTTGATCGACGACGACGAACTCTACGCACGCACGCTGCAGCGCATGCTCGCGCGGCGTGGCATCGAGACCCGCATCGCCCTCGACGGCGGCGCCGCGCTGCGCCTGGCGCGCGAGGAACCGCCGGATTTCGCGCTGGTGGACCTGAAGCTCGGCGAATCCTCCGGCCTCACCCTGATCGAACCGCTGCGCTCGTTGCGCGCCGACATGCGCATCCTGCTGGTGACCGGCTACGCCAGCGTCGCCACCGCGGTGGAATCGATCAAGCGTGGCGCGGATGACTATCTGCCCAAGCCGGCGTCGCTGTCGTCCATCCTGCGCGCGCTCGGCATGGAAGCGAAGGCCGAGGACACCGAACCGGAAGACACGATGACCCCGCTGCATCGCCTGGAGTGGGAACACATCCAGCAGGCGCTGGCGGAAACCGACGGCAATATTTCCGCGGCCGCGCGCCTGCTCGGCATGCACCGGCGTTCACTGCAGCGCAAGCTGATGAAACGGCCGGGGCCGGAGCGTCGCCACATCGACGAATAGCGACGCATCGATTGGGCATTGCGGCCGCGCCGGTTATCCTGCCGGACCGCCTTGCCGATGGCCGCCCTTCGACGTCATGTCCACGACTCCCGCCAACGTCCTGACGCCGAGCCAGCTCAACACGCTGGCGCGCGACATCCTCGAAGGCAGCTTCCCGCTGATCTGGGTGGAAGGCGAACTGGGCAACGTCACGCGTCCGGCTTCCGGGCACCTGTATTTCACGCTGAAGGACGCACGCGCGCAGATCCGCTGCGCCATGTTCAAGCCCAAGAGCCAAGGGCTGCGATTCATTCCGCGCGAGGGCCTGCATGTGCTCGCACGCGGACGGCTCACGCTGTACGAAGCGCGTGGCGACTACCAGCTTGTCATCGATCATCTGGAAGAAGCCGGCGAAGGCGCGCTGCGTCGTGCGTTCGAACAGCTCAAGGCGCGCCTGACCGCCGAGGGCCTGTTCGACGAAGCGCGCAAGCGTCCGTTGCCGACGCACCTGCATCGCCTCGCGGTGATCACTTCGCCCAGCGGCGCTGCCGTGCGCGACGTACTGAGCGTGCTCGGCCGGCGTTTCCCGCTGCTGGAAGTCGACATCCTGCCGGTGCAGGTCCAGGGCGAAGCCGCACCCGCCCAGATTGTGTCGATGCTGCAGCGTGCCGGCGCCAGCGGGCGCTACGACGCGGTGTTGATCACGCGCGGCGGTGGTTCGCTGGAAGATCTGTGGGCGTTCAATGACGAACACCTTGCCCGCGCCATCGCGGCGTCGCCGATTCCGGTCGTATCGGCCGTGGGCCATGAGACCGACTTCAGCCTGTCCGATTTCGCCGCCGACCTGCGCGCGCCGACGCCGTCCGTGGCCGCCGAACTGCTGGTGCCGGATCGCCGCGATCTGCTCGGCCGGCTGCGCGTGCTTCAGCGACGCGTCGAAGATCTGCAGCAACGTCGCCTGCGCGATGCCATCCAGCGGACCGACCGCGCACTGCTGCGCCTGAACGCGCTGCGGCCGCAGGCACGGCTGTCGCTGCTGCAGCGCCGTCAGGAAGAAGCACTGCGCCGCCTCGCCGCATGCTGGCGAACGCAATTCGACCGCCGCCACGCGCGCCTGCGCCATGCCTCCGCGGTGCTGCGCGCTTCGCACCCCGAACGCCGGCTGGCGCAGCTGCGGGCGCGGCTGGAGGCATTGGCCCAGCGTCCGCAGGCCTGCATCGCGCGGCAGCTGCAACGCGACGCCCTCAAGCTGCGCGGCGCCGTGCGTTCGCTGGAAGCCGTCAGTCCGCTGGCGACTGTCGCGCGCGGCTATGCCATCGTCACCCGCGCCGACGGCAGCGTGGTGCGTTCCATCGCGCAGGTCGAATCCGGTGACGCCGTGCAGGCGCGGCTGGCCGACGGTGAGCTGAAACTTCGCGTCGAGTAGCCGCCGCGCGGACGCATCAGCCGCGCCAAACCCCATCGCCGCACTCGTGCGTTCTTCTGCGTACACCACCCGGAAGATCGCCATGTCCTCTCGCACCTTCGGCCTCACGCTGCTCGTCGTCGCCCTGCTCGGCGCCGGCCATCCCGACTCCGACGCTCGGCCGCGGCCGGCCGCGCCCGTGGATCTGCCCGCGACGGGCCACGTCCCGGTATCGAATCCGTCTCCTTGCGCGCAGGAAATCGCCAACGAATGGCGAATCGACTACGGCCGCCCGGTCGCCCGCAGTGCGCCGAAGTCCATGGGGCCTCCGCCTTCCGCGCCACCTCCACCGCCTGCGCCGGCCGCGAACAGGCAAAACGAAGTCGCGCAGAACGCCGGGCACGCCAGCGGCCTGCTCGCGCCCGCCGTCGTCACTTCTTCCGCAACCTTGGACAGTTTCGCCCGCTCCCGCGATTCCGACGCCAGCCGTCGCGCGAACACCGAGCGCTACGAACATCCCGGCGACAACACCGTCCAGCGCACCCGCGAGCAGCCGGTCTCCACGTTTTCCGTGGATGTCGATACCGGCAGCTACAGCAACGTGCGCCGCATGCTCTGCGACGGCGCATTGCCGCCCGCGAACGCCGTGCGCAGCGAGGAGTTCCTCAACTACTTCAGCTACGGCCATCCCGCGCCGGTTCGCCGCGCCACCCCGTTTCGCGTCACCACCGAACTCGCGCCCGCGCCTTGGAACGCCAAGCGCCAATTGCTGATGATCGGCATCAAGGGCTATGACGTGCCCAAGGTGGAATTGCCACCCGCGAATCTCGTGTTCCTGCTCGACACGTCCGGCTCGATGCAGACGCCTGAGAAGCTGCCGCTGCTGAAGCAATCGTTCGCGCAATTGATCACCCAGTTGCGTGCCCGTGATCGGGTGTCGATCGTGGTGTACGCCGGGTCCGCGGGCCTGGTGCTGCCGCCGACACCGGGCAATCGCCACGACACCATCCTCCGCGCGCTGCACCGGCTCGAAGCCGGCGGCTCCACCAACGGCGGTGAAGGCATCCGCCTCGCCTATGCGATGGCGCGCCAGTCCTTCATTCCCGATGGCGTCAACCGCGTCATCCTCGCCACCGATGGCGATTTCAACGTCGGCACCGTCGATCAGGATGCACTGGAAACACTGGTCGCCCGCGAACGCGAATCCGGCATTGCGCTGACCACGCTGGGATTCGGCCGCGGCAACTACAACGATGCGCTCGCCGAGCAGCTGGCCGATATCGGCGACGGCAACCACGCCTATATCGACACGTTGCAGGAAGCGCGCAAGGTGCTGGTGGAAGAAATGCAATCGACACTGCTGACCATCGCGCGCGACGTGAAGATCCAGATCGAATTCAATCCGGAGCAGGTCGCCGAGTATCGCCTCATCGGCTACGAGAACCGCCTGCTCGATCGCGAGGACTTCGCCAATGATCGCGTCGATGCCGGCGATATCGGCGCGGGCCATGAAGTCACCGCGCTTTACGAGATCACCCCCGTCGGCAGCGGCGTCGATCGCCTGCCCGCACTCCGCTATGGCGCCGGCGCCGCACCCCGCGGCAACGCCGGGGAAGTCGCCCACCTGCGTCTGCGGTACAAGATGCCGGGCGAGGATGAAAGCCGGCTCATCGAAACGCCCATCCTGCAGAGCGCGCTGACCCATTCGCCCGGTGAAAGCTTCCGCTTCGCCGCAGCCGTCGCGGCGTACGCGGATCTGCTGCGCGGGGGTGAACATATCGACGGCTGGCGTTGGCCGCAGGTGACGGACGCCGTGCGGACGTCACTGGGCGAAGACCGCTACGGCCTGCGTCGCGAACTGCTCGCGCTGATTACACGTTCGCAGGCGCTCGCCGAAGGAGGCCAATCGAAGATCGACGTGGGCGGAGGCTCGCGGTAACGGAACGCCACGGGCCGAAGCGGCATCAGTCGGCCGAGCGCGCGCCCATCTGCGCGCTGGGCCGGCCCAGCAGATAGCCCTGGCCGAAACTGCATCCGAGTTCGAGCAGCGCCTGGCGTTGATCCTCGGTCTCGATGCCTTCGGCAATCGTGTCGATGCCCAGCGTCCGCGCCAGCGCCAGGATGGCGCGGACCAGGCCCAGGCTTTCCGGCCGGCCTTCGTCACCGATGCCGGCCACGAAGCTGCGATCGATCTTCAACACCGAAATCGGGAAGCGATGCAGGTACGACAACGCCGAGAAGCCGGTGCCGAAGTCGTCCAGTTGCGCCAGGATGCCGTGCTGCCGCAGCGTGCTGAGCGTGCGCAACGTACGCGGCGCGTCGTCGAGCAAGGCCACCTCGGTGATCTCCACGCGCAGCCGCGACGGATCCGCACCGAGCGAATCGAACATCGCCAGCAGCCGATCGGCGAAGTCGGCGGAGCGGAAATGGCGCGGTGACACGTTCACCGACACATAGCCATCGCCACCACGCGCAATCTGGCGGACGACCTGCTCGTACAGCAGCCAGTCGACCTGTTCGATCAGCCCGCTGTCCTCGCCCAGGTTGATGAAATCCGGCGGCGAAAGCAGCCCGCGACGTTCGTGCTGCCAGCGCAGCAGCGCTTCGTAACCGACGACCTCGCCATCATCCAGTCGCAGGATGGGCTGGTAGAACGGCAGGAAATCGCGGTTGTTGATCGCGCGCCGCAGATCAGCCTGCAGATCGAGGCTGTGCATCGCCGCTTCGCGCATCGCTTCATCGAACATGGCGCAGCGATCGCGGCCCTGCTCCTTTGCGCGGTACATCGCCGCGTCCGCGTCGCGAAGCAGCTCCTCGCCATTGCGGTAGCGCGGATGCCAGACGGCGATGCCGAGGCTGGCCGACGGATACAGTTCGCGGCCGGCGACCCACATCGGGCGGCTCAGCACGGTCAGCAGGCGATGCGAGAGCTCGCGGATGTTTTCCTCGCCGTCGGCGTATTCCATCAGCACGGCGAATTCGTCGCCGCCCAGCCGCGACACGACGTCGTTGCCGCGCACGGTCATCGTGATCCGGCGCGCGACTTCGATCAGCAGTTCGTCGCCGGCCGCATGGCCGATGCTGTCGTTGACCAGCTTGAAGCGATCCAGATCCAGGAACAGCACGGCGAATGCCTGGCCGTCGCCATGGCGCGCACGCTCGATGGCCGCAGCGAGGCGATCCAGCAGATGCGGGCGATTCGGCAGGCCGGTCAGTGCGTCATGCGTGGCCTGGTGGGTCAACCGCTGCTCGGCACGCAGGCGCTCGTTGATCTGAGCGCGCAGTTGCGTGTTGGCCTCGGCCAGCTCGCGCGTGCGCTCATCGACCCGTCGTTCCAGTTCGGCGTGGGCCACACGCAGGCTTTCCTGCGCGCGCTGGCGCGCCAGTCCATTGCCGATGTTGTGGGCGACGAAGGTCAGCAGACTCTGGTCGTGCTGGGTGAAGCGCACTTCCGGCGTGTAGCTCTGCACGACCACCGCGCCCAGCACTTCATCGCCCTGGAACAACGGAACGCCCAGCCAGCTGTATGCCGGCGGCCCATGCTGGACCACCTGGCCGTTGTCACTCAGCCGGCTGATCACCTCGCGATCGGCCAGCAGCGGCTTGCCGGTCTCGATGACGAACTCGGTGAGGCCATTGCCGATCCGGCGCGATTTGCGCATCGGGTCGCGCTCGTCGATCGTGTACGGGAATTGCAGGGTCTGCTTGTCCTCGCTGAGCAGCGCGATGTAGAAGTTGCGCGCGTCGATGAGTTCGTCGACCACCGCATGCACGTCGGCGTAGAAATGCTCCAGCGACTCGGAGGTGATCGCCAGGTCGGTGATGCGGAACAGTGCGCTCTGCAGTTTCTCGGCGCGCTTGCGTTCGATGATCTCGGCCTGGAGTTCACGGTTGGCACGTTGCAGCTCGTGGGTGCGCGCCTCGACCCGCCGTTCGAGATCCACATGCGCATGCTTGCGATCCAGCGCGGTCAGGATGTGCTGCGCCACGTAGCCCAGCAGCGCGCGATCTTCATCCGCATAGCTGGCCGGCGTGTCATAGCTCTGCACCACGATCGCGCCGCTGACGCGATCGTCGCGCCGCATCGGTACACCGAGCCAGTCGAGGCTGTCCGGGCCGTGGCTGGGATCGCGGATCACGCCGAGCTTCTGGCGGATGACCGTAGACGGCCCGCGCAGCGGTTGACCGTGGCGCAGCAGCGCGAAGGTCATGCTGTTGGCCATTTCCTCTTCCGAGAATTCGCGGTCCGGCTCGGCGACGTACGGATCCTTCTGATCCGCGAAGTACAGGAAGCGCACGCTGCGCCGCTGATCGTCGTACAGCACGATGTAGCAGTTCTCGGCATACATCAGCGAGTTCACCACCGCGTGGATGCGGCGGAGCATCTCGGTCATCTCCAGATCCGCGCCGGCGAGATCGGCGATCTCGTACAGCGCCTGCTGCAGGCGCTTGGATTTTTCCAGCGACTCGATGCGGGCATGCGCACGCGCGGTATCCAGCGTGGCGCCAATCAGCGCCCGCGCGAGCAGCAGCCAGGACTGCGCGTGTGCCGAATCGATGGGCGCGCCCAGATCGACGGTGATCGCCATGCGCGCGTTGCCGTCGCTGTTGTCCCAGGCCTGCGAGAGCTCGCGATCGGTCTGATGTGCCAGCGACTCGTGCTCCAGCAGCAACTGCTCGGCGCGACGGCGCAGGGCGACCGTGGATCCGGACGAGCCGCTTGCCCCGGCGCCGAGTGCCCAATCCCGCCAGCTCACGGCCAGCACGCTGCCCGCCGGCAGCAGTTCCTGCAGGATCCGCAGGACGCGCTCGGTCGATGACGAAGCACCTTCCGGGGCGTCTTCGTTCACGGATGGGCTGGGCATTCCGGTTCCAGGAAGCATTCGAACTTCAGTTGTGGGGGTCCCCGGCACGGAGCATAACCCCATGCGGCGTCGGCGACAGCGTGCCGGGAGCAACCCCGATGGCCGAACCCGGACGTTATCCACACTATGCAGATCGCTTTGGCCTTCAACGCTGCGCACGCCGAGCGCATGCGGACCGCCCGCCCGAACGGCCCGTTCAGCCAGCCATCCGGTGACGGCTTCCCGCAAATGCGTCGAGCCCTTACGCTGATCGGCGTGAACGATGCCGCCGAACCCGCCGACGAAACCCTGATGCTCGCCTACGCGGCCGGGGATGCGTCCGCATTCGAACGGCTGTACTCCCGTCATCGCGCGCCGCTGTACCGGTTCCTGCTGCGCCACGTGCGCGACGGCGCGCTGGCCGACGAGTTCTTCCAGGATGTGTGGCAGCGGGTCATCGGCGCGCGACAGAACTGGAAGCCCGACGCCGCTTTCACCACCTGGCTGTACCGGATCGCCCACAATCGGCTCAACGACCATTGGCGTGCGCTCAAGCACCGGCCGCCGGCTCCGGAAGACGCCGACGAACGCGCCGCACGCGTGCCGGATCCGGATACACCGGAACGGCAGTTGAGCGAGTTCGAGCAACGCCGCCGGCTGCAACTGGCGTTGGCGGAACTGCCGGACGACCAGCGCGAAGTGATCCAGCTTCGACTGGAGCAGGAACTGAGCCTGGAACAGATTGGCGACATCACCGGCGTGGGCCGGGAAACCGTCAAGTCGCGTCTGCGTTACGCGATGGACAAGCTTCGCGCGAGATTGAACGAATGAACCGCCGTCCGACCGATCCCCTCAATGCGGAAGAGCGCGCACTGGCCGACCAGCTTGCGCGCCTGGGCCCGCACGGCGAACCCTCGGCGGCACTGGATTCCCGGATCCTCGCCGCTGCGCATGAAGCCGTGGCGTCGCCTGCTTCCACGGCGACGCGCCGGCACCGCTGGCCGGTCGGGCTGGGCATCGCCGCAACGACGATGCTGGCCGTCGGCCTGGCCTGGCAACTGCGCACGCCCGATCCGGGCGCCGGCGAATACCCGCCCAGCGCGAAAGTCGCGGTGATCGAGGCGCCGGAACCGCCGGCCGCAGATGCATCGCCGGATGCAGCCCCTCCGCCACCGGGACCGCTCGCGGGGATCCAAGCGCGCGACACCCGCGCCAATGAGGCCGCCCCCGCACCTGCTCGCACCGTCAACCCGCCGGCCGCCGAAAAGCGCGCGACCCGAACGGAAACCCCGCGCGCTGCCCGCGTCGAACCGTACGAAGCGGCGCCGCCTCCGCCGCCGCCGGCGCCCGCCGCGCCACAGGCGGCGGTCGCGCTCGCCGCTCCGGGCGTTGCGGAAACCCGCGAAGCAGACGCCAGCGCCGTCGCGGCTGCGGCGCGCACGAGTTCGACGCTCGACTCCGTGGCGGTGGACACCGCCCAGTTCGGCCGCGTCGCCGACCCGGAAACCACCGCCAAAGTCGCCGCCCAACGCGAGCAGGCCCGGGTCCAGCAAGCCCGTTCCCGGGAAGCGGCGGCCGCAGGCTCGCGCAACGAACTGCGCAACCGCGCCAGCCAGACCTCGGCCGAACTGCAGGAAGCGGTGCCGCCCAAGCCGAGCGCGGCGGACACCTACGCGGCCCCGGCCAACGGCCCCGTACGCAACGCGTTGAAGCGCACGGATCTGCAACTGCCGGTGTCCGAAGACGGCAAGCTCGAACCGGATCAATGGCTGGAGCGCATCCGCCTGCGCCGCGATCTCGGGGATCGCGCCAGCGCGACCGAAAGCCTGATGCGCTTCAAGCAGAGCCATCCGTTCCAGAAAGTGCCGGCGGATCTGCAGCCGCTGCTGGAGCCATGACCCAGACGCTGACCGCACCGGCCTCGCATCTGCTGGAGGTCAAGCACAGCCGTTTCCAGGTGCATGCGGCCCCGGTCGAAACGCCAGCCGCGGCACTGGTGTTCCTGGCCCATGTGTCCGATCCGGCCGCCACCCACAACTGCTGGGCCTATCGCATCGGCGCCGAATACCGCTCCAGCGACGATGGCGAACCGGCCGGTACGGCAGGCCGTCCGATCCTCGCGGCCATCGACGGCCAGGGACTGGACCGCGTGATGGTCGTGGTGACGCGCTGGTTTGGCGGGATCAAGCTGGGCGCGGGCGGACTGGTGCGTGCGTACGGCGGGGCGGCGGCCGAATGCCTGCGCGTGGCCGATCGCCACGAAGTCGTCGAACAGATCGAACTCATCCTCACCGCGCCGTTCGAGGAACTCGGCGTCGTGCACTCGGCGATGGCCGGCTTCCAGGCCGAGAAACAGGCCGAGACCTTCGACGAAACCGGCGCGTGCATCGCACTGCGCCTGCCCGCCGATCGCGCCGATGACTTGAAAATCCACCTGCGCGACGCCACCCGTAATCGCGTGCGCTGGATGGACGCGCCGGGATAGTTGTGGAAACGGCTGTGGTTGCAGCCGCTTCCAGAACACTTCCGACGGATCGCCGATGACTGAGGACACCGTGCCGGCCGATGCCGGCAAACCGCCCCGCGCCAAGCTCGCCGTGCTGCGCGCACTGTGGCCTTTCATCCAGCGTCATCGCGGGCTCTTCGTCGCGTGGCTGATCGCGCTGGCCGTGGCGTCGGCCGCCACGCTCACCTTGCCCGCTGCATTCCGGCAGGTCATCGACGACGGCTTCCGCACCGGTGGATCGGGCATCAACCGTGCGTTCCTGCTGATGCTCGTCGTCGTCGTCGTGCTGGCGATCGCCAGCGCCGCGCGCTTCTATTTCGTGTCGCTGCTGGGCGAGAAAGTCGTCGCCGATCTGCGCCAGCGGTTGTATGCGCATCTCATTGGGCTGGACGCCGAATTCCACGACCGCAATCGCAGCGGCGAACTGCTGTCGCGACTGACCGCCGACAGCGAACTGCTGCGCAGCGTCGTCGCCACCAGCATGTCGGTCGCGCTGCGCAGCACGGTCACCGTGATCGGCAGCCTGGTCATGCTGTTCGTCACCAGCCCGCGGCTGGCTGGGTTCGCACTGCTCGGCATTCCTTTGGCGGTGCTGCCGATCGTGATCGGATCACGCCGGCTCGGAAAGGCATCCCGGGCCAGCCAAGACCGCGTGGCCGACGCCAATGCGCTGGCCAGCGAGACGCTCGGCGCGGTGCGCACCGTGCAGGCGCATGCACGCGAACCCTACGAGCGCAGCCGGTTCGATGCCGCGCTCTCGGTCGCCGTCGATACCTCGCGCCGCCGCATCCGCGCGCAGGCGTGGGTGACCGCCGCTGCGATCACGCTGATCTTCGGCACCATCGTGCTGGTGCTGTGGATGGGCGCGCACGATGTCGTCAGCGGCACGCTGTCGGCGGGCACGCTCGCGCAGTTCATCTTCTACGCGGTGATCGGCGGCGGCTCTGTCGGCGCGTTGGCCGAAGTGTGGAACGAACTCCAGCGCGCGGCCGGCGGCATGGGCCGCATCGCCGAGCTGTTCGAAGAATCGCGCGTGATCGGCATTCAGGCGCAACCGCGCGCCCTGCCCCATCCGCTGCGCGGCGAAATCCGTTTCGACAACGTCTCCTTCCACTACCCCGCGCGCCCGGATCTACCCGCGCTCGACGGCTTCGATCTGCACGTGCGGCCCGGCGAGACCGTGGCCCTGGTCGGCCCTTCCGGAGCCGGCAAGAGCACCGTGTTCTCGATGCTCCTGCGATTCCATGACCCGCAGACCGGCATCGTCACCGTGGATGACGTGGATCTGCGGGAACTGGATCCGGCCGTGCTGCGCGAACAGATCGCGCTCGTCCCGCAACAGCCCACCCTCTTTGCAACCAGCGCCCGCGACAACATCCGCTACGGCAAGCTCGACGCCAGCGACGCCGACGTGCTCGCCGCCGCCGAAGCCGCCGAAGCGGACGACTTCCTCCGCGAACTGCCGGAAGGCTTCGACAGCCCGCTCGGCGAGCGCGGCGCGCGCCTCTCCGGCGGACAGCAGCAGCGCATCGTCATCGCCCGCGCCCTGCTCAAGAATGCCCCCGTGCTGCTGCTCGACGAAGCCACCAGCGCACTCGATGCCCAGAGCGAACGCGCCGTCCAGCACGCACTCGAACGCCTCATGCAGGGCCGCACGACCCTCGTCATCGCCCACCGCCTCGCCACCGTGCTGAAAGCCGACCGCATCGTCGTCATGGACCGCGGCCGCATCGTTGCCCAAGGCACCCACGAACAACTGCTCGCCGAGGACGGGCTGTACGCGGAACTGGCGAAGCTGCAGTTTCTTGATTGAGTGGGGTGTGGCTGGAGTTTGCATTGATCACAGGCTGCGCGCTGTTTTCATTGGGCAGGAATTCACTGGGTCTTACATCCGCCTTGAGCTCCTTCACCCGGCGTAGCTCGAGGCTTCAAGTCGACCGTACCTGCTCTTCCATTTGTAGTACGTCGGCACGCTGATGCCGGCCTGCCGACACACGTCCTTGACCGGCACCCCGGCGTCGGCTTGTTTGAGGATCGAGACGATCTGCGTCTCGGTGAATTTCGAAGTCTTCATTTAAACCTCCTGGCGGAAACATGCTAGAAAGTTCTACTTACAACCTCTGTGCCAGCAGGGAAGTTTACGATCACTGACCTCATCGCCAGATGTGTTCTGGACTTAGTACGCTTGGTACATGGACGCTCGCGCCAGTCTTGACCTCGCGGGCGCGGGGTATCGAATGCTACTTGACCGGTTGGAGTCATGAGGGATGGCTTTGAATCAATACTTCGCAACGAGTGGAAGCAAGAAGGCGCGCAGCTTACGTCGCGAGCCTTTTGATTCATGGCTGTTCAGGAGGTGAGCCTGGAGCCGTTACTGACCCGCACTTTCATCCCAAAGACTGATCAACTGACCCATTAGAGCTGTATGGCTATCAACTACAGCTACCAACAGCGTGTCCTGCGCACCACTAGCCGCAAATGCAAAGTATTCGGCAGCATCACTTTCGTCTGCAAAGGAAGTAGTTACGACACCCACATCGCCTTTGTCTTCAAGGACAGCATCCAGCGCACCCTCCATTTCACTTGCAAACGCACCCACACAACATAGCTCTCTGCAACCAAGCTCAACTAATGCGCTTGCAAGGCCGGACATGGCATGCATCTCCTCCTCGGAGTAGGCCGGCAACATCACCGCAAAGCCATTTGTGTCAACAATAGACGACAGCTCGCTCAAGCAATTCAGCCCGCAGAGAACCATCTTCCTTTCATTGCGTTCGATTATGTTCATTTAGGTCTTTGGCGGTGACGGCGGCGGTGGTGGTGACGGTGGTGACGGTGGCGGCGGAGGTGGTGGCGGGGGCGGCGGGGGGTTCTTTAGTTTCTCGATGTTCTCGCGGAATGTCTTAATCTCCTTCCCTAGATGCTCGATTCTCCGCTGTTGCTGCCTCCTAATCACGTCCTCCGGCAACTTCTCCATCCCTGGTCTCACCGCCGGATTTGCCTTGAATTCCTCGAGCTTCTTCATGTGTGACCTGCCCCCACTGAGCCGTACCACGTGAAGCTGTAAAGTCCGTCAACCATGAGGACGGACATGAAGAAGAGTCGCTTCACCACCGAGCAGATCATCGGGTTCATCAAGCAGGCCGACGCCGGTATGGCCGTATCGGAGCTCGCCCGGCAGAACGCTTTCAGCCCCGCCAGCTTCTACGCCTGGCGGGCCAAGTACGGGGGCATGGAGGCCGAAGACGCCAAGCGCCTGAAGGAGCTGGAGCAGGAGAACAACCGCCTGAAGCGGCTGTTGGCCGAAGCGCACCTGGACATCGAGGCGCTCAAGGTCGGCTTCGGGGTAAAACGCTAGTGACCTGCCGGGTTTTTTAGGACCACCCATTAGTTGACGATGGCTCGATGGGTGGGTGTTGGTTGCTGCTCTTGCTGCTGATCTTCCTTGAACTGCTTGGGTGTCCGGTAGCCAAGGCTCGAGTGC
>JAEZYE010000062.1 GCA_023419315.1 Pseudomonadota bacterium | reverse complement strand
CCCTACGACCTGTTCGATGTGCGTTCGCTGCTGAGCGAGGAAGAGCGTGCCGTGCAGGACTCCGTCGCCCGCTTCACCGACGAGCGCGTGCTGCCGATCATCGGCGACTGCTTCGACCAGGGCCGCTTCCCGACCGAACTGATCCCGGAGATCGCCGACATGGGCCTGCTGGGCAGCTCGCTGCCGGAGCAGTACGGCGGCGCCGGCCTCAACGGCGTCAGCTACGGCCTGATCTGCCAGGAACTGGAACGCGGCGACAGCGGCATCCGCAGCTTCGTCAGCGTGCAGTCCTCGCTCTGCATGTATCCCATCTATGCCTACGGCAGCGATGAGCAGCGCGCGCGCTGGCTGCCGGACATGGCGGCGGGCAAGGTCATTGGCTGCTTCGGCCTGACCGAGCCGCACGGCGGCTCCGACCCGGCCAACATGAAAACCCACGCCAGGCGCGACGGCGATGACTGGGTGATCAACGGCTCGAAGATGTGGATCACCAACGGCAACCTGGCCGACATCGCCATCGTCTGGGCGCAGACCGATGACGGCATCCAGGGTTTCGTGCTGGAGAAGGGCATGCCCGGATTCAGCGCCCAGGAAATCAAGCACAAGATGAGCCTGCGCGCCTCGGTGACGAGCGCCCTGTTCTTCGACAATGTGCGCGTGCCGGACTCCAGCCGCCTGCCGAACGTGAAGGGCCTGAAGGGACCGCTGGGCTGCCTCACGCAGGCGCGCTACGGCATCACCTGGGGCCCGATCGGCGCGGCGATCGCCTGCCTGGACGAGGCGCTGCATTACTCCAAGGAGCGCATCCTGTTCGGTCGCCCGGTGGCAGCCACCCAGAGCGCGCAGATCAAGCTTGCCGAAATGGCCCGCCGCATCACGCTGGCGCAGTTGCTTTCGTTGCAGCTCGGTCGCCTCAAGGACGCGGGCAACATGCAGCCGCAACAGGTGTCGATGGCGAAGTGGAACAACTGCCGCATCGCGATCGACATCGCGCGCGAGTGCCGCGATCTGCTCGGCGGCGCCGGCATCACCACCGAACACGCGGCCATCCGCCATGCGTTGAATCTGGAATCGGTCATCACCTACGAAGGCACGGAAACCGTGCACCAGTTGGTCATCGGCCGCGAACTCACCGGCATCAACGCGTTCTGAGTCGCCGCTTCCGGGGCGACGGGGCGGGATCGTGCATCCTGCCTCGTCTTTCGAGAGGTCTGTTCGGCATCGTGAACCTTCCACACCATGAGCCTGTCCGATCTCCAGCTTGAAACCGACCGATTGATCCTGCGCCTGCCACGGCGCGAGGACTTCGAACCGTGGGCCGGATTCGTTGCCGATGAAGACGCCACGCGTTTCATCGGTGGCGTGCAGCCACGCGCGCTCGCCTGGCGCGGACTGGCCGCGATGCTGGGCAGCTGGCATCTGCAGGGCTTCGCGATGTTCTCCGTCATCGAAAAGGACAGCGGTCGCTGGGTCGGGCGCGTCGGGCCGTGGCAGCCGGAAGGCTGGCCGGGCACGGAAGTCGGCTGGAGCATTGCGCGGGCGAGCTGGGGACGCGGTTACGCGCCCGAAGCCGCGCGTGCGGCGACGGATTGGGCTTTCGACCACCTGGGCTGGAGCGAAGTCATCCACACCATCGATCCCGCGAACGAAAACTCCAAGGCCGTCGCCGCCAAGCTGGGCTCGCGCTTCCTCCGCATCGGCGAACTGCCTGAACCCCACCACGGCAAGCCGGTGGAAATCTGGGGCCAGTCCCGCGCCCAATGGAACGCGAATCGCGGAGCGTCCGCATGAGACCAGAACCGGAAGGCCCGCAACTGGAAACCGAGCGCCTGCTGCTGCGCCCGCCGCGCCAGTCGGACTTCGATGCATTCGCCGAGATGCAGGCCGATGCCGATGCCGCCCATTTCATCGGCGGCGCGGTGGCCCGACCGGAAGCCTGGCGACGGTTCCTGTGGCAGCCGGGCGCGTGGTGGCTGCAAGGCTTCGGCATGTTCTCCGTGCTGGATCGCGTGAGCGGTCAGTGGCTGGGCCAGATCGGCCCGTGGCGGCCGGAAGGTTGGCCGGGCAACGAAATCGGCTGGGCGTTCCATCCGCGCGCGCAGGGCAAAGGCTACGCGACGGAAGCGGCCCGGCCGATCATCGATTGGGCGTTCGAACACCTGGGCTGGGACGACATCATCCATTCAATCGATTCGGACAACGTGGCGTCGCAGCGCCTGGCCGAGCGGCTCGGATCGCGTCGGCTGCGCCAGGCGCGGATGCCGCCGCCTTTCGACGATCTGGTGCTCGATATCTGGGGCCAGTCGCGCGCCGAATGGCAGGCGCGATGGCCGCGCTGATGGGCATCGCGCCCGGACCGCACCGGCACGCGGCGTGTGCCGCTGACTCGAATGCGTGCGACACGGCGGCCGAGGCGAAGACGTCCGGTTGCACACTGCGGGAGTGGCTCGATGTCGACTGAAATCGTGACCGTCCACGGCTACTCGGCCTCGGGCAACTGCCACAAGGTGCGCCTGGTGCTTGAGCAACTCGGGCGCCCGTATCGCTGGGTCGAAGTGGACAGCCCGAACGGTGGCACGCGCACGCCGGAATTCCTCGCGAAAAATCCGAACGGCAAGGTGCCGCTGCTGGAACGCGAGGATGGGCGCGTGCTGGTCGAATCCAATGCCATGCTGCTCTGGCTGGCCGAAGGCACGCCGCTGTTGCCGGACGATGCCTGGTCGCGTGCGCAGGCGATCAGCTGGCTCTTCTTCGAACAGTACAGCCATGAGCCCTACATCGCAGTCGCGCGCTTCATCCGCGGCTGGACGCCGCTGGATTCACCGCGCCGTGCCGAACTGCCGCGGTTGATTGAACGCGGCCACCAGGCGTTGTCGGTGATGGAACAGCATCTGCGGCAGCACGCCTGGTTCACCGGCGCCGAATACGGCACCGCCGATATCGCGTTGTTCGCCTATACCGGTTGCGCCGCCGATGGCGGTTTCGATCTTTCCCGCTTTCCGCATGTCGTCCAGTGGTTGTCGCGGGTGCACGCGACGCCCGGTTTCGTGCCGCTGCCGCCAGTTGACGATGACGTCGCTGCGCGGCTTGCGGCCGACTGACTTTTTTCCTTCCACCGTCCCACGCTTCACTTCGCAACGGATAACCGCCACCCCATGAGCAAGCCGATTCCCGCCCGCATGAAAGGCCTCAATCGCGCCGAAATCTGCGATCACAACTTCATCGAATTCGCGCGCGAATGGCAGGGCGAAACCCGTGCGCGTCCGGGCGATGGGCAATCCGTTTTGCCGGGCAGTGCGCTGGACGTGCGGGGTTTTCTTGAACTGTTCGAGTCGCAGCTGATATCGCGCCACCTGGACTTGATGGCGCGCGTGCTGCGCGTGCAGAACAAGGTCTTCTACACCATTGGCAGTTCCGGGCACGAAGGCAATGCGATGGTCGCGCGCCTGACCCGGCATACGGATCCCGCATTCCTGCATTACCGCAGCGGCGGCTTCATGGCGGAGCGCTTCCGCAAGTTGCCCGACATGGATCCGGTGATGGACTCGGCGCTGTCGTTCGCGGCCAGCGCGGAAGACCCCGCGTCCGGCGGCCGTCACAAGGTCTGGGGCAGCAAGCCGTTGTGGGTGTTGCCGCAGACTTCGACGATTGCTTCGCACCTGCCCAAGGCGCTCGGCACCGCCGTGGCGATCGAACAGGCGCGCCGTATCGGCCACACGCTGCCGATTCCCGACGACAGCATCGCCATCTGTTCGTTCGGTGATGCCTCCAGCAACCATGCGACCGCGCAGACCGCGTTCAATGCCGCGGCATGGACGGCGTACCAGAAGCTGCCTGCGCCCGTGCTGTTCGTCTGCGAAGACAACGGCATCGGCATCTCGGTGAAGACGCCGGATGGCTGGATTGCGCGCAACTTCCGCAATCGCAGTGATCTGGACTACTTCGCCGCCGATGGCCTGGATCTCGCGGAAGGCTATGGCCAGGTGCAGGCGGCGGTCGAACACTGCCGCCGCACGCGCCGGCCGACCTTCCTGCACCTGCGCACGACCCGCATCATGGGCCACGCCGGCACCGATTTCGAAATCGAATGGCGTTCCATCGAGGAACTCGTTGCGGTGGAAGCGACCGACCCGCTGCTGCGTTCGGCCGCGATTGCGCTCGAATCCGGCGTGATGTCGCGCGATGACCTGCTGGCGCTGTACGAGCGCGTGCGCCAGCGCTGCTTCGCTGCGGCGGAAGAAGCCGATCGTCGTCCGAAGATCACCCGCCTCGATGAAGTGATGGCGCCGTTGGCGCCGTATTCCCCGGAAGCCGTGGCTGCGGAAGCAAGCCGGCCGGCGCCGCACGATCGACGCGTGGCAGCGTTCGGCAGCGAGGAAAAACTCCCGGAAAGACTGCCGCCGCGCCACCTGGCAATCCAGATCAACCAGGCGTTGCACGACCTGTTCTGCAAGTACCCGGAGACGCTGCTGTTCGGCGAGGACGTGGCGCAGAAGGGCGGTGTCTACACCGTCACCAAGGGGCTGCAGAAAGCCTTCAAGGGCAGTCGCGTGTTCAACACGCTGCTCGACGAGACCATGATCCTCGGCCTGGCGCAGGGCTACGCCAACGTGGGCATGCTGCCGCTGCCGGAAATCCAGTACCTGGCCTACTTCCACAATGCCTGCGATCAGATTCGCGGCGAAGCGGCCAGCCTGCAGTTCTTCAGCAACAACCAGTACAGGAACCCGATGGTGGTGCGCATCGCCGGACTGGGATACCAGCGTGGATTCGGCGGCCATTTCCACAACGACAATTCGATCACCGCGCTGCGCGATATTCCAGGGCTGGTAGTCGGTTGTCCGTCGCGCGGCGACGACGCGGCGACGATGCTGCGAACGCTCACCGCGCTGGCCAAGGTCGACGGGCGGGTGACGGCGTTCCTCGAACCGATCGCGCTGTACATGACGAAAGACCTGTACGAAGCCGGCGATGGCCAGTGGCTGTTCCCGTATCCGGAACAGGAAGAAGCGATGCCGCTGGGCGAGGGCCGCGTGTATGCGCCGGACGCGGACGATCTGGTGATCTTCACCTACGGCAATGGCGTGCCGATGAGCCTGCGTGCCGCGCGCGCGATCGAAGCTGCACGGGGCTGGAAGGTACGCGTGATCGATCTGCGCTGGCTGGTGCCGCTCAACGAAGGCTTCATCGCCGAACAGGCGCGCACCGCCAAGCGCATCCTCATCGTCGATGAAGGCCGGCACTCGGCGGGCGTGGGCGAGGGCGTCATCACCGCCATCGCCGAGGGTGGCTTCGGCGCGCGTCCGTTCCAGCGCGTGGTCGGAGCGGATACGTATACGCCGCTTGCGGGTGCCGCCTTCCTGGTGCTGCCCGGCGAAGAGGACATCGTCGCCGCAGCCGGCCGTCTGGCCTGACGCGCGCGGGGAGCGCCCGTCATACGGGGGCTCCCGGACTTCGGCGCGGCCCAGGCTGATAAGCTGCCGGGCCGTCTCAGGAAACAAGGAAGCGCCGTGTCCGCGCCGCACATCGCCGTCATCGTCGGAAGCCTGCGCAAGGCTTCACTCAATCGCCAGCTGGCGCATGCGGTCGAACGCCTGGCGAGTGATCGATTCCGCTTCCAGCTCCTCGATATCGGCGGCCTGCCGCTTTACAACCAGGACGACGACGCGGATTTCCCGGCGCCGTCGCTGGCGTTCAAGGCCGGTATCGAAGCGGCAGACGGCGTGCTGTTCGTCACGCCGGAGTACAACCGATCGATACCCGGCGTGCTGAAGAATGCAATCGACATCGCCAGTCGTCCGGCAGTCAGCACGACGTTCTCCGGCAAGCGCGCCGGCATCGTCGGGATCTCGCCCGGCGCGCACGGCACGGTGTCGTCACAGCAGCATCTGCGCAACGTGCTGGCGGCCGTCGATGTGGCGGTGCTGCCGCAGCCCGAGATCGCACTGCAGTACAAGGACGGAATGTTCGATGCCGCCGGCGATATCGCCGACGAGCGCGCACGCAAGCGTCTGCTCACCTTCCTCGATCGCTTCGAAGCCTGGATACGCGCCTGAGGTTCGGGCATCGGCTCCCGCAAGGAAGCCGACGCGGCGTCACGACGGACGCAGGTTCGACAGGCTCGCGATGACACGCCGGGCGAGCGGGGCATCCAGCGGTGCTTCATCCACCAGATGCGACGCCAACGCGCGCCGGAACGGCAGCACGCGCTGCCCGATGCGCAGGATGCCTTCGCGTATCGGACGCAGCGCAGGGCGCTCGCTGGTGAAGATCTCCACGACCGCGCGCGTCCCGGTGTAGAGCGGCCACGTGCCCGCGCGATGACGGCGCTGGTAGCGCGCCAGCAGGCGTGCATCGCCGAGGTCGCGTTGCTCGGCCTGGGCGGTGCGCGCCAGATCGCGCAGGCGTTCGATGCTGGCCAGGCCGAGATTGAAGCCATGCGCAGTCACCGGATGCATGCCGACGGCCGCATCGCCGGCCAGCGCGAAGCGCTCCGCGACGAAACGGCGCGCGTACACCGCCACCAGCGGATAGGCGTGCCGCTCGCTTTCCAGTTGCATGTCGCCCAGCCGGCCGTCGTAACGCCGCTGCATTTCGCGCGCGAAGTCTTCCGGCGACATCGACATCAATTGCCGCGCCTCATTGCCCGGCACCGTGAGCACGGTGGAGGACAGATGATCCTGCAGGGGCAGCAGCGCCAGCGTCTGTCCGTGGTCGAACCATTCCCACGCGGTGGCTTCGTTCGAGCGGTCGTGGCGCATGCGGCAGACGATCATGGTCTTGCCGAAGTCGTGCTGGTCGGCACTGATGCCCAGCGCGCGGCGGGTTTCCGAGAATCGGCTGTCGGCGGCCACCAGCAACGACGCCTGCAACTGCGTGCCATCCTGCAGCCGCACATGCGCGGCGCGGGGGTCGGTATGTACGGCTTCGATGCGCGCGTCGAAGAAGCGTTCGAGCGTCGGCATGCCTTCCACGGCCCGCCACGCCGCTTCGCGAATGCGGTGGTTGGGGACGAGGGTGCCGAGCGCGTCATGGCCCTGCAGGCCGCCGTCGACTTCCATAGCGTGCGTGGATGCGCCATTCATCACGCGCGCGGCGCGCAGCGGCGAAATGTCCTCCGCAGGCAGGTGTTCCCAAAGCCCGAGTTCGCGCATCAGACGCATCGACGCGTGGGTGAGGGCAATTTCCCTGCCATCGAATGCGGGCTGGGCAATCGCGCTTTCAGGTTGGCGTTCGACCAAGGCGACCTTCAACGACAGCGAACACAGCGCGCGCGCCAGGCTGAGGCCTGCGGGGCCGGCTCCGATGATGATGACGTCGTGGCGCATGGGAACTCCTCGAAGGCGATTCCGCCAGTCTAGGGATCCGTTCCGTGCCGTAATTGACCTCGATCAAGCCCCCGGCGATTCGACGGCGGATCAACGCGCGGGTGCGGGCAGCAGCGGTGTTTCCGCGAGCGAAATTGCGCCGGAGGTCCAGTGTTCGGCGGTCGCGTCCAGCGCTACGACGGCGAGCGCGAGCGACCCATCGCCGGTTTCTGCGGTGCTGACGATGGTGCCTGGCGCAACGCCATCGGCCTGCACCGGAGCACCGACTTCAACCGGCTGCGGGGTCTGCAACAGGCGCAGGCTGCGCTTGGCTTTGCCCAGGAAGTGCGTGCGCGCGACGATTTCCTGGCCGGGATAACAGCCTTTCTTGATGCTGTAGGCGTTCAACCGGTCGAGCGCGATCTGCTGTGGCGTCCACTGCTCCCACTGGCTTTCCGGCAAGCGGGGCACGCCATGCCGCAGATCCAGCGCGCGCCATTGCGCCACGAACGCCTCGGATTGCGGAGCCTGCCTCGGCTCGACGCGCCAGAAACGCGGCGTGTCGCCGGCCTGCAGATCGAAGGTGACGCCGTCGCCTTCGATGCCCAGTCGAGAACCGTTCGCATGCGGAGACAAGTCCAGCGCCCCGTTCACATGCAGATCCTGCCGCGCGCTCACCTTCAACTTTCGTCGAAACACATAACGCTGGAGTTGGCTGGCAAACACGTCCGCGGGATAGTCGGGCAGCACCGCCAGCAAGCGATCCTCGTCGAGCCGTGCAAGCGCGAACAGCGCGATTACGCGGCCTTTGGGCGTCAACCAGGCGTTCCAGTGCCAATGTCCAGCGTCGAGCGCGAGCACATCGTTGGCGAACTGCGCATGCGCAAAAGCCACGGCGTCCGGGCCTTCCAGCGTCATCACGCGGTGGTCGGGCAGGGCCAGCACAGGCGTCGGAACAGGGTGCAGGTTGTCAGCCAAGGGGGTGAGGATTAAAATTTTGTGCATTGCGAGGCCCTCATGATAGGCGAAACAGCACCCACTCCCGAGCCCGAGGCCGAAACACAGTCGTCCGAAAACGGCGCCGCCCATTCCAACGGCGGACCCGCGACGAAGGCGCCGGTGCAGAAGGAAATCGGTGGACGCGACGGCCTCGAGCCGACGCGTTATGGCGATTGGGAAAAGAACGGACGCTGCATCGATTTCTAGATGCAGCTTTGAGCCAACGCGGTCTGGCGACCGCCCAGCCGAGAAAGAGTCAGCGAATGGCGACACCCCAACGTCCGATTTCTCCCCATCTGCAGATCTACCGCTGGCAGATCCAGATGGTGACGTCGATCCTGCACCGCGCCACTGGCGTATTCCTCGCGTTCGGCGCGCTCATCGTCGCCGCTGCCCTGATGGCGCTGATGCTCGGCCCGAATGCCTGGGCCTGCTTCACCGACATCGCCGGCGCCTGGTACGGGCAGCTGTTCCTGTTCGTCTGGACCTGGTGCTTCGCCTACCACCTGTGCAACGGCATCCGCCATGTCGTGCAGGATTTCGCGGTCGGCTTCAGCATTTCCACGTTCGTGCGCAGCAGCTGGTTGTCAGTGATTGGCAGCCTGCTCATCACCGCACTGGTCTGGGGCTACGTATTGATGGGAGCGGGCGCATGAGGAACCGTTACCGCACGCCGCTGAAGAATGTCCGCGGCCTCGGCTCCGCGAAAATCGGCACCGCGCACTTCGTCAACCAGCGCCTCACCGCCACCGCACTGGTGCTGCTGGGCATCTGGTTCATGGTGTTCTCGATCAGCCTGATCGGCTCCGACTACCTCACCGCGATTGATGCCGTTTCCAAGCCCTGGAACGCGGTGCTGCTGGTGGGCTTCCTGATTGCGATGTTCTGGCACGCACAGCTCGGCCTGCAGGTCGTGCTCGAAGATTACGTGCATACCTCGCTGCTGGCGCTTGCGGTGCAGGTCACCGTCAAGTTCGTCGCCGTGCTGGGCGCGATCGTCAGTGTTTTCGCCGTGGCCCGCATCGCGCTGGGGAATTGAACCGAATGTCCGCTTACAAGATCACCGAACACAAATACGACATGGTCGTCGTCGGCGCCGGTGGCGCCGGCCTGCGCGCCACCTTCGGCCTTGCGGCCAAGGGCTTGCAGACCGTGTGCCTCACGAAGGTGTTCCCGACCCGCTCGCACACGGTGGCCGCGCAGGGCGGCATCTCCGCCGCGCTCGGCAACATGGGCGAAGACGACTGGCGCTATCACTTCTTCGACACCATCAAGGGTTCGGACTGGCTGGGCGATCAGGACGCGATCGAGTACATGTGTCGCGAAGCCATCCCGGCGATCATCGAACTGGAGCACTACGGCGTTCCGTTCAGCCGCACCGAAGAAGGCAAGATCTACCAGCGTCCATTTGGCGGCATGACCACGCGCTATGGCGAAGGTCCGGCGGCGCAGCGCACCTGCGCGGCTGCGGACCGCACCGGCCATGCAATGCTGCACACGCTGTACCAGCAGTCGCTGAAGCACGACGCGCGTTTCATGATCGAATACTTCGCGCTCGATCTGATTTTCGATGACGAAGGTGTCTGCCGCGGCGTGCTCGCGCTCGACATGGCCGAAGGTTCGCTGCACCTGTTCCGCGCGCACGGCGTGGTGCTGGCGACGGGCGGCTACGGCCGCGCCTA
This sequence comes from Pseudomonadota bacterium, assembly GCA_023419315.1. GTDB lineage: Bacteria > Pseudomonadota > Gammaproteobacteria > Xanthomonadales > Xanthomonadaceae > Pseudoxanthomonas_A. The sequence goes on along the minus strand of JAEZYE010000062.1, from coordinate 17,793 downwards.
CTTCAGTGCCACTTCCGCGCATACGTGCACGGGCGATGGCGGTGGCCTTGTCATGCGCGCCGGCCTGCCGATGCAGGACATGGAGTTCGTGCAGTTCCATCCGCCCGGCATCTACGGCGCGGGCTGCCTGATCACCGAAGGCGTGCGCGGCGAAGGCGGCATCCTGCGCAACAGCAATGGCGAGCGTTTCATGGAACGCTACGCACCGCACTACAAGGATCTGGCATCGCGCGACGTGGTCTCGCGTTCGATGACGATCGAAATCCGCGAAGGCCGCGGCGTCGGCGAGCACAAGGATCACATCCTGCTCGACCTGACCCATCTGGGCCCGGAAGTCATCAACGAGAAGCTGCCGGGCATCGCCGAGAGCGCCCACATCTTCGCCGGCGTGGACGTGACCAAGCAGCCGATTCCGGTCATTCCTACCGTGCACTACAACATGGGCGGCATCCCGACCAACTATCACGGCGAAGTCGTGCGCAAGGTCGGCGACAACCCCGATGCCGTCGTGCCCGGCCTGTACGCCATCGGCGAGGCCGCGTGCGTCTCGGTCCATGGCGCGAACCGCCTGGGTTCGAATTCGCTGCTGGATCTCGTCGTGTTCGGACGCGCGGTCGCCAATCGCTGCGCGGACACCATCACTTCGGGCGCACCGCACAAGCCGCTGGCGGGCGATGCATGCGACAAGGCACTGTCGCATCTGGACAAGCTGCGCAATGCCGATGGCGACACGCCGACCTCGGTCATCCGCGATCGCATGCAGCGCACGATGCAGTCCGATGCCGCCGTGTTCCGCACCAGCAAGACGCTGAAGGAAGGCTGCGAGAAGATGGACGACATCTTCAAGTCGTTCGAGGACGTGAAGGTCAGCGACCGTTCGCTGGTCTGGAACTCGGATCTGATCGAAACCTACGAGCTGCACAACCTGCTGCTCAATGCGGTCGCGACGATCAACTCGGCCGAGCAGCGCCATGAGAGCCGCGGTGCGCATGCGCACGAGGATTTCCCGGATCGCGACGACGTCAACTGGCAGAAGCACACGCTGGTGAACGTGGACGAGCAGGGCAAGTGCAGCTTCGATTTCCGTCCGGTGCACATGTACACGTTGAGCAACGACGTTGACGTGGTGCCGCCGAAGCCGCGCGTCTACTGAGATGCCATCGCGTTTCCTCCCGCGCGTTGCAACGATCGCCGTCGCAGGCCTGGCCCTGCATGCGTCGTCCGCGATGGCGGGACAGCGGGTGGCCGTGGAAGGCTCGCCCATTACCGTCGAAGTGCCGGCGGGCTGGATTGTCGCGCCGGTTTCCAGCAGCGTGCCCCAGCTGACCTTGAACCTGTGTGACCCGCTGGTACGCGAGGGTTGCCTCCGACGCGGTGAGATGTCGGTCGAGTGGCTGCTGGAAGCACGGGCGCCGGCATCGCTGGATGCCGTGTTTGCGCAGGCACAGGCCGCGTACGCGCAGGCGCTCCCCGACCGACGCATCGCAGCTCCCCGACGGCTCACGTCGGCCGGCCGTGCGGCGGTGGAATCCAGTGCCATCGGCCGAGCCACGTATGACTATGTCGGTGGTGGCGGCTCGACCGTGCCGGAGGGCTATCTGTCCGTCACCCTGCAGGACGGTGCTTCGTTCTACCGTTGTGCCGCGATCTCGCAACCTGATCATGTCGCCGACTTGCGCGCCGACCTGATCGAATTCTGTAACTCCATCCAAATCAACGGCTCATCCAGCCAAAGCGGACAGCAGTAGCCATGGCCGAATTTGCACTCCCGAAGAACTCCCGAATCCAGCCGGGCAAGCATTTCCCCGCGAAGGAAGCGAAGCAGCCGCGTACCTTCAAGATCTATCGCTGGAATCCCGAAGACGGCCAGAACCCGCGCGTGGATACCTATGAAGTGGATCTGGCCGCGTGCGGACCGATGGTTCTCGACGCGCTCATCAAGATCAAGAACGAGATCGATCCGACGCTGACGTTCCGCCGTTCCTGCCGCGAAGGTATCTGCGGCTCGTGCGCGATGAATATCGACGGCACCAACACGCTGGCCTGCACGCGCGCCATCAGCGACTGCAAGAAGACCGAAGTGCCGATCTACCCGCTGCCGCACATGAACGTGGTCAAGGATCTGGTTCCGGATCTGACCCACTTCTACGCGCAATACGCTTCGATCAAGCCGTGGATTCGCACGCAGACGCCGGCGCCGCCGGATCGCGAGCGCCTGCAGTCGCCGGAAGATCGCAAGAAGCTGGACGGCCTGTACGAATGCATCCTGTGCGCCTGCTGCTCGACCTCGTGCCCGAGCTACTGGTGGAACGGCGAGCGGTACCTCGGCCCGGCGATCCTGTTGCAGGCGTATCGCTGGATCATCGATTCGCGTGACGAGGACACCGGCAGCCGCCTGGATGATCTGGAAGATCCGTTCAAGCTGTACCGGTGCCACACCATCATGAACTGCGCGCGCACTTGTCCGAAGGGACTGAACCCGGCGCTGGCGATCGCCGAGATCAAGAAGCTGATGATGGAACGCCGCGCCTGACGCAGGCGCGCTTTCGCCGGATGGGCCAAGCGCCCGATCCGGCGGGCGCCGATCTCCGATGACCGAAGCCGACCCGGAACTCAAACGAATCCGCTGGCGCTGCCGTCGAGGCATGCGCGAGCTGGATCAGCTGTTCGACCGCTATCTCTCACAGCGCTGGGCGGCATCTTCCGAGGGCGAGCGCGCGGTTTTCCTACGGCTGCTGGACTGCGAGGACGATAGGCTGTGGCGCTGGTTCCTGGGCTACGAGACCTGTCAGGATGTCGAACTCGCCAACCTCATCGAGAGGATCCGTCAGCTTCCGGCATGAGTGGCGCCCGTCGCGCGCCGTCTGCCTGAGCTTGTTCCTGTTGGGCGTGTTTGCAGCATTTTCGTTGCTGGCGTCCATGATTCCGCGATATCTGGCATGGCCCGGCGCGCTCATCGCACTCGCGCACGCCGTGGCGCTGGCACGCCGGGAATGGCGCCGTCCGGCCCTGGACATCTGCATCCACGGCTCCGGCACAGCCACCGTGGGAGGCGAGGGTGTCAGCGATCTTCGCCTGGTCTGGCGGGGGCCGTGCGCCGTCTTCACGTGGAAGACACACCGCGGTGAAGTCCATCGATGCCTCTGGACACCGGAGAATCTTCCGCAGTGGGCAAGGCGTGAACTGCGGCTTGCCGCAGGCGATTTCCATGCTTCGCGCGCACAGCAGTCGATGGCAACATAGCGCGCTACGGTTCCTTGCCGCAGGTCCCAATGTTCAAACCCATCCCCGTCGCCATCGGTCTGCGCTATCTGCGCGCCAAACGCCGCAACGGTTTCATTTCCTTCATTTCGCTGGCATCCATCGTGGGGATCGCACTGGGCGTCATGGTGCTGATCACCACGTTGTCGGTCATGAGCGGTTTCCAGCGCGAAATCCGCGATCGCCTCCTGCAGATGACGGCGCATGCCACGGTAAGCGGAGCGGGTGAACCCTTGCAGGACTGGCCGCGTGCGGTGAAGGTCGCCATCGATGACAAGCGCGTCATCGGTGCGGCGCCTTACGTGGACGTGCAAGCCATGCTCAGCGGCCATGCGGACCCGCAAGGGGCGCTGGTGCAGGGAATCCTGCCGGCCGAGGAAAGCAAGGTGTCCGTGCTTGCGGACAAGATGAAGGCGGGACGCCTGGATTCGTTGCAGCCCGGTGAGTTCCACATCCTGCTCGGCCAGGAACTCGCCGCGTGGCTGCGTGTCGGCGTCGGCGACAGCGTGGTCGTCACCGCCGGCGATTTCCAGGGCACGCCGATGGGCGCGATGCCCAAGATAAAACGGTTCACCGTGAGCGGCATCTTCGCGGTCGGTCACAACGACATCGATCGCAACCTCGCCGTCGTACACATGAACGATCTGCAGCGCGTGTTGCGCATGGGTGACGGCGTTACCGGCGTCCGGCTCAAGCTGCACGACATGGACCAGGCGATGACCGTCGCGCGTGATCTGGTCTATCGGCTGGGCCACGTCTATCGCGTCAGCGACTGGATGAGCCAGAACGCCAACCTCTACCAGTCCCTGAAGATGGAAAAGACGGTGATGGGCATCCTGCTCTCGCTGATCATCCTGATGGGCGCATTTTCGCTGGTGAACTCGCAGGTGATGCTGGTCACCGACAAGCAGGCCGACATCGCCATCCTGCGCACGCTGGGCCTGACGCCGCGCGGGGTCATGCAGGTCTTCATGGTGCAGGGCTCCTTGATCGGCATCATCGGCACGGTCGCCGGCGTCATCGGCGGCATCGTGCTGACCATGAACCTGGAACGGATTCTCGGCCTGATCGAATCGGTCTTCCACGTCACGCTGCTGCCATCCGATGTCTACTACATCACCGGTCTTCCCTATGACCTGCAGGCCGGTGACGTGATCACGATTGCCTGTGTCGCGCTGACGATGAGTTTTCTAGCGACGCTGTACCCGGCCTGGCGCGCGGCGCGTACGCAGCCGGCGGAGGCCCTGCGCTATGAATGAGGCTTCGATGCAGAAGTTCGGTGACACGTCGGTGCTGCGCGCCGAAGGGCTCGGCAAGACCTACGCCGAAGGCAAGATGCACACGCCGGTGTTCGACGGTCTCGAACTGGATGTGCATGCGGGCGAAACCGTCGCCATCGTGGGCGCGTCCGGGGCGGGCAAGAGTACGCTGCTCCATCTGCTGGGCGGGCTCGATACGCCGACCGCGGGCGAGGTGTATGTCGCTGGCCACCGCATGTCCTCGCTCTCCGATGCTGCGCGCGGAAAGCTGCGCAACCGGTCACTGGGCTTTGTGTATCAGTTCCATCACCTGCTGCCGGAATTCACCGCGCTGGAAAACGTGATGATGCCGGTGATGCTCGGTGGCAGTGACGTGAACACCGCGATGCAGCGCGCACGCGCATTGCTGGAGTCCGTAGGCCTGGGGCACCGCATCGAACACAAGCCCGGTGAGCTCTCGGGCGGTGAACGGCAGCGTGCTGCCGTGGCCCGTGCGCTGGTCAACCAGCCGGCATGCGTGCTGGGTGATGAGCCCACCGGCAACCTGGACGAAAAAACCGCCGCGACGGTGTTCGACCTCATGCTCCAGCTCAACCGCGCCCAGCAGACCAGTCTTGTGCTCGTGACCCACGATCGGCGACTGGCGCGGCGTCTGGACCGGGTGCTGGAACTGCACGAAGGCAGGTTGCGCGAACTGGCGTCAGCGGACGTCTGATCCGTACGCGTACCCATCCAGGCAGGTCGGCGAAGCAGGAATGACTGCGACGGCGGATTGATCCGTTATCGCCAGGACGTGGCGTCGCCTGTCGCGCTTACCGCCGCGATTGTTCGGGCATGTTGCCCGCGCCGAACCACCCGCGCGCGAGTACCTTGTGCAGGCGCGGCTCCAGATACTCCCAAAGCGCAGGACATCCCGTTTCGATGGGCGGGCGAATCCGGCGCACGACCCGCTCAAAGCTGATGCCGTTCTCGCGCCAACTCTGCCCGGCATTGGCGAGGTTGTGCAGGACCGGCATGGCGCGGTCGATTGCATGTGCGAACCGCGCCTCCGTTGTCACGGCGTCCTCGAACTCTTCCCACAATGCGAGCAGTTCGTCACCGTCTCCCTCGGGAAGCGCGCCGAACAACTGCGTCACCGCGGCGCGCTCGTCCCGCTTGCGCTGTTCCAGGCCTTCTTCCACGAACGCCATGGTGTCCCCGGTTTCGATTTCGCCAAGATCGTGGACCAGCAGCATGCGGATGACGCGATCGACATCCACGCCACCGGGCGCGTAGTCCCGCAACGAGAACGCGAACAACGCCAACTGCCAACTGTGCTCGGCGGAATTCTCCAAGCGTCCGGATTCGCGCAGGCGAATCTTCCGTGTCACCGCTTTCAGGCGATCCAGTTCCAGCACGAAGTCGATGATGGCTTGCATGTGCGTTGTCCGGGCGGATGGATTCAGGGCAGAGTTGGCGAGGGGGCGGGCAGCAGGCCGGCAGTCTGGCGTTGCGGATACCGGATTTTCCCGATGCCGTATTCCGCAGTCGACTGATGGTGGCGGTGCGCGACGCGCTTGAAACTGGTCGTCCGTGGGAAATGGACGTCCCGAAATGCAACAACGAAGCCCATCGCGAACCGGCGTTCGGGGGAGCGCGCAGGATTCGGCCGACGCGGCTCGTCGGCCCGTGTTCGGGATCGCCAATGCGGTAGCGCTGCTCGCTGGAACCACCTTCAGCCTGTTGATGCCGCATCTGTTGCCGCTGAGCGTCCTCGTACTCGCGTGCATGGTCGGCGCCGTCGGATGGATCGCCCGCTGGCGAGGCCGGCCCTTCGGAGCATTGTTGTTCGGCTTTTCATGGGCCGGACTGCATGCGGCGCTGGCGCTGCAGGCCCAGTTGCCATTGCACCTTGAACAGAAGGAGCTGACGCTCACCGGGCGCGTTGTCGAATTGCCCCAGCACGAGGCGCGCAGGACGCGTTTCGCGTTCCGTATCGATGACAGTGATTTCAACGAGATCACGCTTCGCAACAGCACCGTGAGGTTGGCCTGGTACGACGACTACGAAGCCGTCGAGCCGGGGCCCCGATTGCAACTGCGTGCGGGAGAACGGTGGCATTTCCGGGCCCGGATGCGCGCGCCGCGCGGCCTGCGCAATCCGGGCGGTAGTGATGCGGAGCGGCACGCGCTGGTGCAACGCCTGGCCGCGACCGGTTATCTGCGGCATCCGGAACAGACCGCGCGGCGGCTGGAAGCGGCAAGTGGACTACAGGCTTGGCGCGAGGTCATGTCCGCACGCATCGGACAACACGTCCCAAACGATTCATCACGGTTCCTGCGGGCCCTGGCATTGGGAGACACGCGCGGCTTGCGCGAGAGCGACTGGGCAACGCTGCGGGCTGCGGGTCTCACTCATCTCATCGCGATTTCGGGATTCCATGTCGGCATCGTCGCCGCGGCTGTCGCGGCACTTGCCGGTGGATTGTGGCGACTGTTTCCGGCCTGGTCGCGCCAGGTGCCTAGGCCGATGGCGATGGGCGTCGCAGCGCTTCTGGCAGCAATCGGTTATGCCGCGCTGGCGGGGTTCGCGCTCCCCACCGTACGAACGGTTCTGATGATGGGGGTCTGGGCCTTGGCGCGATTGGGACGGCGGCCTGCATCCGTCGGCCAGGCGCTGGGCCTGGCCGTGCTGGCCGTGCTGCTGGCGGATCCCTTGTCTCCGCTGGCGGCCGGATTCTGGCTGAGTTTCGCGGGCGTGGCCTGGCTGGCCTGGTGCTTGCCTGCCAGCGATGACACCCATTGGCTGCGCGGCTTTCTCTCCGCACAGGCGGTTGCCACTGTCGGCCTCCTGCCGCTGTCAGTCGTGTTGTTCGATCAGGCGTCGCTTGCCGGACCGTTTGTCAACGTGATCGCGATTCCCTGGTGGAGTCTCGTCGTCGTGCCGCTCGCCCTCTGTGGTCTGGCGCTGGAAGCGTCCGTGGCAGGCGCAGGCACGATTGTCTGGCAGGCCGCCGCATGGTGCTTCGATTTGACATGGCCATCCTTCGTCCATGCCGCCGAGTCACGATTTGCGTTGTGGTGGATCGCCGAATCGCCCGGATGGACGCTGCTGCTGGCCCTTTGCGGCGCGGTGTGGATGCTGATGCCGCGCGGCACACCGGGCAAGGGACTCGCGCTCTGTCTCTGGTGTCCTCTCCTTGTTCCGGATGCCGGGCGGCTTGCGCGCGGCGAACTGCAACTGGCCGTCATCGACGTGGGGCAGGGGCTTTCGGTGCTGGTCAAGACGCGACACCACAACTTGCTTTACGACATGGGGCCCGCCATTCGCGATGGTTTCGACGCGGGGCAGCGCGCGGTCGTGCCGACGCTTCGCGCGCTGGGTGTGCGCCGGCTGGACCGTGCGGTCGTCAGCCACGGAGACAACGACCATGCGGGCGGACTGGCGAGCGTCGTGCGGGCAATGCCGCCAAACGAGGTGCTTGCTCCCGAGGGAATGACGGGGCATGTGCCGACGCGTCGATGCAGGGCCGGTGATTCCTGGCAGTGGGATGGCGTGCATTTCCGGTTCCTGCATCCAGGCCGCCATTTCCCCTATCTGGGAAACGAATCCAGTTGCGTGCTGCGGATCGAATCGGCCCACGGTGCAGCCTTGCTGACCGGTGACATCGGCGAGGTGGTGGAGCGTTCGATCGTCCGCGATCAACCCCGGATGCTGCGCGCCGACGTCGTGCTCGTGGCGCACCACGGCAGTGGTGGTTCATCGACACCTGCATTCGTCGCGGCAACCGGCGCGCGACTGGCGCTGGTATCAAGCGGACACGGAAACCGGTTTGGTCACCCGCGGCCCTTGATTCGGCAGCGCTGGGCGAACAACGGTGCCGAGGTTCTCGACACGGCGGAGAGCGGTGCCGTGCAGGTGTGGATCGGGGCCGCCGGGCTGCAGGTCAGGGAGCGCCGACGGGCCCACCCGCGTCTGTGGGATGCGGCCGAAAGACTGCGCCTGCTGCGGAGCAGCGCCGAAAATGTGAACGAATCGACCCTGTCGATGGCCGTGTCCCCAAGTCCGGAAGGCTGACCAGCCGCGTGGGCTATCCTATCGGCCGACGAGACGTTGGCCCCAAGGGCCCGAGGATTGAACGTGCTGGAATTGGTCAAGGCCGGTGGCTGGCCGATGATCCCCCTCCTGCTGCTGGCCGTGCTGGCGCTGGCCATCGTGGTGGAACGCTTCTGGACCCTGCGCCGCAAGGAAGTCATGCCACCGGGCCTGGGCGAGGAAGTCCGCAACTGGGCGGTGCGCGGACAGTTGGAACCCGCGCATATCGAGTCGCTTCGTCGCAACTCTCCGCTGGGCGAACTGCTGGCGGCGGCGCTCGACGTCAGGAATCGCCCGCGTGACCAGATTCGTGAACGCATCGAAGACACCGGCCGTCACGTCGTGCACCGGATGGAAAAATTCCTCAATGCGCTGGGCAGCATTGCTTCGGCCGGGCCGCTGCTGGGTCTGCTGGGCACGGTTGTCGGCATGATCCAGATGTTCCTGGGCATCCAGGAAAGTGGATTGGGTGATGTCAACCAGCTTGCGGGCGGTATCGGCAAGGCGCTGGTCTGCGCAGCGACCGGCATGATCGTCGCGATTCCCGCATTGATGGCCCACCGGTATTTCCGCGGCCGCATCAACGGCTTCGTCATCGAGATGGAAAAGGAAGCCGGTGCACTGCTCGATGCACTCGAATCGCGACCGCAACGCGCCGCCGCCCAGCGCCCGGTTGTCAGTCCGGCACCTGCCGGCGTGAACGGTTGAACCATGCGGATTCGCGACGACCGTGCCCAGGAAGAGCCGGACATCAATCTGGTTCCGTTGATTGACGTCATCCTCGTGCTGATCATTTTCTTCGTGATCACGACGACCTTCGATTCGCGCTCCATGCTGCAGCTCCAACTGCCGCGCGCGCAGGGGGAACCCGTCGCCGCGCAAGCGAAAGTGCTGAGCGTGCTGGTGAATGCCGACGGTCATTACTTCGTCGATGAGCAGGAAGTGCTGCGCACGGATGTCGATTCTCTGAAGCAGACGATTGAGAAGGTCGCAGGCAGTGACCGGGAACGCCCCGTCCTGCTGCGCGCGGATGCGCGGACCCCGCACCAGGCCGTCGTGACGGCCTATGACGCATTGGCCCAGGCCGGCTTTCGCCGGATCCAGATCGCCACGGCGCCGGAGCAGAAGCAGTGAGCGCGATACAAGCCACACCCTGGCAGACCTATCGGCGCCTGCTGAAATTCGCCAAACCCTATACCGGACTGTTGCTGCTTGCACTGTTTGGCGCGCTGCTCGAGGCCGGCGCGGGAAGTGCCTTCCTGGCCTTGATGAAGCCGATCACGAACGGGCTCGTAACTCCTTCCAACCTCAAGCCGTGGATGCCATTGGCGATTATCGGCCTCTTCGTGGTTCGTGGCGTCGCGGGTTACATCACCGACGTTTCGATGGGACGTTCTGCACGTAGCATTTCACGTGATTTGCGAGTCAAGGTGCTGGGCAAGTATCTCCGACTGCCCGGCTCCCGCTTCGACGGTGAGCCTGTGCCCTCAATGCTTGTTCGCTTGGGTTCGGACTGTGATCAGGTGGCCCAAGCCGCTGTCGATGCGCTGAAAGTCGTTGTTCAACAATCGCTACAGGTCATCGGTGCGCTGACCGTCATGCTCTGGTACAGCTGGCAGGTCACCATTGCGATATTGGTGCTCGCGCCCCCGTTGGCCTGGGTCATGGACAAGGTGGCAAAGCGTTATCGACGTATCAGTCACCGAATCCAGGAAAGCGGTGCGCAGTTGTTGCAGTCTGCGGACCAGACGTTGTCCAGCCATCAGGAAGTGAAGATTTACGGCGCGCAAGAACCGGAGCTCTCACGCTACCGAGTGCTTGCCGACAACAATCTGCGGCTGGCGATGAAAGTCGAATCTACGCGCGCGATCTCTTCGGCGACTGTGCAGCTGATGGGGGCGGTGGGGCTGGCTGCACTATTGTTCATTGCGGGACGTGAAGCGGCGCAAGGCCGGCTCACCGCAGGTGATTTCGTAGGATTGATGACCTCCATGATCGCCATCATTCCTGCACTCAAGCAGCTGACCAATGTGCAGAACATGACGCAACGCGGCGTCGCCTCCGCAGAACGCCTGTTCTCCGTACTTGATACCCCCGATGAAGTGGACTCGGGTACGCGGCCGCTGACGCGCGCGCAAGGTCGGGTCGAGTTCCGCAATGTGACGGCCCGCTATCCCGGACAGTCGCGGCCCGCGCTGGACGGCATCAGCTTCATCGCCCGTCCTGGCACCGTGACTGCGATCGTGGGGCGTTCCGGCAGCGGCAAGTCCAGCCTCATCAAGCTGATCCCGCGCTTCTATGAAATCGAATCGGGCGAGATCCTGCTCGATGGACATCCGGTGCAGGAGTATCCGCTGGCGGATCTGCGCCGGCAGATCGCCCTGGTCGGCCAGCAGGTCATCCTGTTCGATGGCAGCGTCGCCGAGAACGTTGCCTATGGCGAAATGCAGAGCGCGTCGTCCACCGCGCTGACCCGCGCGGTCGAGAGCGCGAACGCGATGGAATTCGTGCGCGAACTGCCGGAAGGCCTGGAGTCCCCGGTGGGCGCCAAGGGTGGCCGGCTTTCCGGTGGGCAGCGTCAACGCCTGGCGATTGCGCGCGCGATGCTCAAGGATGCGCCCATCCTCATTCTCGACGAGGCGACCGCCGCGCTGGACAACGAGTCCGAGCGCCTGGTGCAGAACGCCCTGCAGAAATTGATGCCGGACCGCACCACGCTGGTCATTGCGCATCGGCTGTCCACGATCGAGCACGCCGATCAGGTGCTGGTGCTGGATCACGGCCGACTGGTGGAGCAGGGCACGCATTCGGAACTGCTCGCGCGCGATGGCCTGTACGCGCACCTGCATCGCATGCAGTTCCGTGAAGGCGACGCCGAGTGAGCGGAAGCGGCAACACGAAATCGCCGCCGGACTACTGGCATTCCGATCGCACGCCGCCTTGGCACGCGCGCGTGCTGGCAGCGGTCTATGGCGCGCTGATCGCGCTGCGCCTGCGTCTCTTCCGTGCCGGATGGCTGCGCTCGCAGCGTGTGCCGGCGCCTGTCATCGTGGTGGGCAATGTCACTGTCGGCGGCACCGGCAAGACGCCGCTGACGATCGCGCTCGTGCAGCGACTGCGTGAAGCCGGCTACACGCCGGGCGTCGCCAGCCGGGGTTACGGGCGCAGGGACGAAACGCTGGCGGCATGGGTGGATGCGCGGACTTCGCCAGAGTCGGGCGGTGACGAACCGGTGCTGATTGCCCGCCGCACGGGTGTCCGCGTGCGCGTGGATCGGGATCGCGTCGCCGCCGCCCGGACGCTGATTGCGGAAGGTTGCGACGTTGTCGTCTGCGACGACGGCCTCCAGCACTACCGGCTGGAGCGTGATGTGGAGATCGAAGTCATCGACGGCCGACGTCGCTACGGCAACGGACGCCTGCTGCCCGCCGGGCCGCTGCGCGAGCCGGCCGAACGCGGCCAGCGCTGCGATTTCCGCGTCCTCAACGGTGGCGAAGCGTCGTTCGGCGAGTGGCCGATGACCCTGCAAAGCGAACAGACCTTGCCGCTGCGGGGAGGTCGTCCGCGCGCACTGTCTTCATTTGCCGGGCAACGTGTCCATGCCGTGGCGGGTATCGGCCATCCGCAGCGCTTTTTCGAGATGCTGCGCGCGCAGGGCATCGGGGTCGTGCCGCATGCGTTCGACGACCACCATGCGTACACGCCGGCCGACTTCGAGTTCGGCAGCGAGTTGCCCGTGCTGATGACCGAGAAAGACGCGGTCAAGTGCGCTGCGTTCGCCAAGGACTGGTATTTCAGCGTGCCGGTGACCGCCAGCCTGCCGGAGGCATTCTGGGTGGCGTTGCTGGACAGGGTGGCTTCCAGGGAGAAACCCACGCCATGAATCGCGATTTCGTCGTGGCCATTCCGGCGCGATACGCCGCATCACGACTGCCCGGCAAACCGTTGCGACTGATTGGCGGACGGCCGCTCGTCATCCACGTTGCGCAGCGCGCACTGGCCGCAGGCGCGCGCGAGGTGTGGGTGGCGACGGATGACGCGCGCATCCGGGATGCATTGGCCGGGACCGATGTGCGTGTGGCGATGACGTCCGCCTCGCATGCGTCCGGCAGTGATCGCCTGGCCGAGTGCGCCGACATCGCCGGCTGGAGCGACGACGCCGTCATCGTCAATCTGCAAGGCGATGAACCCTTCGCACCGGCGGCGGGCATTCGTTGCGTGGCCGACACCCTCATCGACAGTCGCGCCGAAATGGCGACGCTTGCCGTGCCGATCGCGGATGCGCAGACGCTGTTCGATCCCAATGCCGTCAAGCTGGTGCGGGCGGACAACGGCGACGCCCTTTATTTCAGCCGTGCGCCGATCCCGTGGCATCGCGATGCGTTTGCCGGTGATCGCACGCGACTGCCCGAAGCGACGCAGTGGCTGCGTCACATCGGCATCTACGCGTACCGCGCCGGATTCCTGCGGCGTTATACGCAGCTGCCACCCGGACGGCTTGAGCAGATCGAATCGCTGGAACAGTTGCGCGTGCTGGAAGCCGGCCATCGCATCGCCGTGGCGCTGACGCCAGAACCGTTTCCGCCCGGCGTCGACACGCCTGAAGACCTTGAACGCGCGGAACGCCTGTGGGCGCAGCGCGCGTGAGGCTGCTGGTGGTCTGCCTGGGCAACATCTGTCGGTCGCCGCTGGCCGAAGGTGCGCTGCGCCATCATCTGGCGGGATCGAAACTGTCAGGCAAGGTGGAGGTCGATTCGGCCGGAACCGGGCACTGGCATGTGGGCGAGCCGCCGGATCCACGCGCCATCGCCTGCGCCCGGCGCCATGGTGTGGACATCAGCGGGCAACGCGCACGCCAGATCCGTCCGCAGGACTTCGAGGCGTACGACTGGCTGTTCTGCGCTGACCGGCAGAACCTGAGCGATGTCCGTCGCATCGCGCCGCCCGGGCTCGCCCACAAGGCGGTGTTGCTGCTGGACTGGGCCGGCGTGGAGACCGCGGGCGCGGTGCCTGACCCCTACACCGGCGGACACGACGATTTCGACCATGTCTGGCGACTGGTCGATTCGGCGGCGCAGGCGGTGGTGACGCGTCTGGCATCGGAGTGGGACTGCGGCATAATCGGGCCATCATGACCGCCGACTCTCTGGCTCCCGAACTTCCGCCGGGTCTGCCCTGGCTGAACGCGCCCTCCGGTTCGCTGCTGGAACAGCGCGGACGGGTCGTGGCGCTTGCGTTCGTCAATGCGGCTTCCGCCTGGTGCGGACAGCGATTGAACGAACTGGCCGTATTGCAGTCGCGCCACCTGGGCCGCCTGCAAACGCTGGTGGTGAACGTGCCGCGCTTCGACAGTGAGCGCGACCCGCAGACCTCGCTCAAGCGGCTGCGCCGGCATGGTGCTTCGTTCCCCATCGCACACGACGCCAACTGGGCGGCATGGCAGACGTTCGGCATCGACAGTTGGCCCACCGTACTGCTGATCGACGCCGAAGGGGTGGTCCGGCACCGGCTGGTAGGCATGGAGGCGTCGGCGGAGCTGGAGCGTTCGGTTGCCAGCCTTTGCGAAACACTGGGCACGCCGCCGGAGGACGATTTGCGCATACCGCGCGAGAGCCATCCGGAGCCAAGGCTGCCGCTGCGTTTCCCGACGGCGCTGGCCGCGACGGCCGACCGCCTGTTCGTCGCCGACAGCGGGCACCATCGCATTCTTGAATGCACGCATGGCGGGCGCGTGCTGCGCCAGTTCGGCATGGCGGGCGGGGATCTGGTCGATGGCGAGACCACCCACGCCGCGTTCCGCAATCCGCATGGGCTGGCGCTCGTGCGTGAGTGCCTGTACGTCGCCGACACCGGCAACCATGCGCTTCGTCGCATCCACCTGCCGACCGGGGCGGTCGACACGCTGTGCGGCAACGGGCGCGCGGCCGATCCGGTCGAAGGCATCGTCAACGGTGCGCGCAGCGTCAGCCTGAACCAGCCGATGGCGATCGCGGCGGGCAACAATCAGATCTTCATCGCCATGGCGGGCGACAACCGCATCTGGAGCTACGACCTCGGCACGCATGAATTGCGGCTGCGCGCTGGCTCCGGGCAGGTGGAGGTGCGCGACGGCGTCGGTCCGATGGCGGCGTTCGCACAACCGGCCGCGCTCGCCCTTGTCCAGCAGACCTTGTACGCCTGTGATGCGCTGGGTTCGGCCATTCGCTCCATGCAACTGCGCAGCGATACCGTGCAGACGCTGATCGGCCAAGGGCCGTGGCAGTTCGGCGGCGAGGATGGCCCGCGTGATGCGGCGCGATTGCAACATCCGCAGGGCATCGCGATCAGCGCCGAAGCGCCGCAGCTGTGGATTGCCGACAGCGGCAACGGCAGCCTGCGCATGCTGCGGTTGGGTGGTGGCGAGTTGAGCACCGTGACGTTGCCGCGGACGCTGCATGGACCGACGGGGCTTGCGCTGCATGGCGGAAGCCTGTGGATCGCCGAAACCGACGCGCACGCCGTGCTTCGCCTCGATATCGCCAGCGGCGAGCTGAGCCACGTACCGATCGACGAATGAGCGGTCGCAATACTTCCGGAACGCCGGACGGCGGCAAGCGCGCCGCCGGATTCGATGGCAAGGCTTTCGCCGCCGGATTGAGCCTGGCTCCCGGCGTCTACCGCATGTATGCGGCTGACGATTCCCTGCTTTACGTCGGCAAGGCCGGAGCGCTGCGCAAGCGTGTGGCCAGCTACTTCAGCAATACGCCCAAGACCACGCGCATCCTGTCGATGCTGTCCCAGGTCGCGCGCATGGACGTGACGGTCACGCGCACCGAGGCCGAAGCGCTGCTGCTGGAAAACCAGCTCATCAAGTCGCTGCTGCCGCGCTACAACGTCCTGCTGCGTGACGACAAAAGCTATCCCTACGTCCTGCTCACCCAGGAAGACTGGCCGCGCATCGCGTTCCATCGCGGACCCCGCGCTGTGCCGGGACGCTATTTCGGCCCCTATCCGAGCGCTGGCGCGGTGCGCGAAACGCTCAACCTGATGCAGAAGCTGTTCAAGATCCGCAACTGCGAAGACAGCGTGTTCCGCAATCGCTCGCGGCCCTGCCTGCAATACCAGATCGGTCGCTGCAGTGCGCCGTGCGTGGCGCTGGTCGAAACGCAGGCCTATCATGAAGCCGTGCGGCAGGCGGCGCTTTTCCTGGACGGTCGCAGCGATGAACTCAGCGGTGAACTGAGTCGCTCGATGGAGCATGCAGCCGAGAATCTCGAGTTTGAGGAAGCTGCACGCCTGCGCGATCTCATCGGCTCGATCCGCAGCCTGCAGGCCCGGCAATACGTGGATGGTCATGCCGCGGATCTGGACGTACTCGCCTGCGCGATGCGCGGCAGCACCGCGTGCGTGTTGCTGCTGGCGTTCCGCGACGGCCGCAACCTCGGTACGCGCACGTTCTTCCCACGCACCAATGGCGAAGAAAGCGCGGAGGAAGTGCTGGGTGCATTCGTGTCGCAGTACTACGCCGAGCAGACGCCCCCGCGCGAGATCGTGCTGGACCGGGAAATTCCCGATGCCCAACTGATCGAAACCGCGCTCGCCGCGTCGGCGGCACGCAAGGTCCAGTTGAAGTGGAACGTGCGCAGCGAACGCGCCGGCTATCTGGATCTTGCCAAGCGCAATGCCGAGATTGCGCTGGTGACGGAAATCTCCGGCCGCGATGCCCAGAGTGCGCGTAGCGAGGCGCTGCAGGCGTTGCTCAACCTGCCGGAGCCGGCGCAACGTATCGAGTGTTTCGACATCAGTCACACGATGGGCGAGGCCACGGTCGCGTCGTGCGTCGTGTTCGATGCGAAAGGCCCGGTGCGCTCGCAGTACCGGCGCTTCAACATCACCGGCATCGAGCCGGGTGATGACTACGCGGCCATGCATCAGGCGCTGGAGCGGCGATTCCGTCGCGCGGTCGAGGAAGGCGGCGTGCTGCCGGACGTGCTGCTCATCGATGGCGGCGCAGGCCAGTTGGCGCAAGCGAAGGCCGTACTTGCCGATCAGGGCGTGGACGGCGTTGTGGTCGTCGGCGTCGCCAAGGGCGAGGAACGCAGGGCGGGGCACGAAACGCTGGTGCTCGCGGACGGCAACGAGGTGCGTCCGGGCGCCGCATCTCCGGCCCTGCAACTGATCCAGCAGGTCCGCGACGAGGCGCACCGGTTCGCCATCACCGGTCATCGCGGCAAGCGCCAGAAAGCGCGGATGACCAGCAAGCTCGAGGATATTCCGGGCATCGGGCCGCGTCGCCGCGCCAGCCTGCTCAAGCATTTCGGCGGCCTTGCCGGCCTGAAGGCCGCGGGCGCCGACGAGATCGCGCGCGTGGAGGGAATCAACGCCGGGCTGGCCGAACGGATATACGCTAACCTGCACGGGCTGCCGGCACCACTTTCGGGAAACGAGTAGAGATCTGATGAAGTTGACCTTGCCCACCTGGCTCACGCTCCTGCGGATCGTGCTGATACCGGTGCTGGTGCTGGTGTTCTACCTGCCGCACAAATGGACGAACTTCGCCGCCGCTTTCATCTTCATCCTGGCGGCGGTGACCGATTGGCTGGACGGCTGGATCGCGCGTCGCTATCACCTCTATTCGGCGTTCGGCGCGTTTCTGGATCCGGTGGCCGACAAGTTGATGGTGGCGGTGTCGCTGTTCCTGATCGTCCAGGACAATCCGACCATGTGGATGGCCATCTGGGCCGCCGTGATCGTGGGACGCGAGATTGCCGTCTCCGCATTGCGCGAATGGATGGCCGAACTGGGCCAGCGCGCGCGCGTGAAAGTCGCGACCATCGGCAAGATCAAGACCATCGTGCAGATGGTGGCGCTGGGATGCCTGCTGTATGCGTCCACGCCGGGCGCTGTCGAACGCTCGGACATCTGGCTCGGCGAATGGATTTTCAGAATCGGCGACTGGCTGCTCGCGATAGCGGCTATACTGACGCTCTGGTCCGGTATCCAGTACCTGCACGCGGCTTGGCCGATTCTGCGGGCCGACGAGAAAAAGGCAGTTGACAGTTCTCGAGATACCGGTAAAATTTCAAACTTCACCACGCGGGAATAGCTCAGTTGGTAGAGCACGACCTTGCCAAGGTCGGGGTCGCGAGTTCGAGTCTCGTTTCCCGCTCCATATTCAGAACACAACCCCGTTCGCGGGGTTTTGTTTTGTAAAGCGCTT
>JAEZYE010000045.1 GCA_023419315.1 Pseudomonadota bacterium | reverse complement strand
CGCCGTCCCGCCGCTGCCGCGATCCGCTTCGATTGCCTGGGCCATAATGCCCCCGATGCCTGAACAGAATTCCCTGCCGTTCCCGGACCCCGCGTCCCCGCCACCGCCGGACAAGAAACCGGAGGTGCCACCGGAGGCGCACGCCCCTGACGCGCCCCGCCAACCGATGGTGCCCGCCTCCGCTCCGCTGCGCACCGCCAAGCGCCCTTGGTGGGCCCGCCTGCTCGGCTACATCGCCGATCCCTGGCTGGCGCTGCGCATAGAACCGGAAAGCCCGCGCGAAGTCGTCGATGGCCGGCCCATCTGCTACGTGCTCGAGGACTACGGCCTGTCCAACGCGCTGGTCCTGGATCGCGCCTGCCGCGACGCCGGCCTGCCTTCCCCGCTGGTCCCCGTGCCGGTGCCCGGCGACCCGCTCGGCCGCAAGCGTGCCTACGTGGCGTTGTCGCGCCGCAACGCCAGCACGCTCATTCCGGATCAGGTCAGCGCCAAGACCCATTCCGGTTCGCTGGCCAAGCTGCTCGAAGCCCATCGCCTGAATCCGCAGCTGGACGTGCAGCTGGTGCCGGTTTCGATCTTCATCGGCCGCGCGCCGGACAAGCAGAGCGGCTGGTTCTCGGTGCTGTTCTCGGAAAACTGGGCGATCGTCGGCCGCTTCCGCCGCCTGCTCGCGATCCTGCTCAACGGACGCGGCACCATCGTCCGCTTCGCCGCGCCGGTGTCGTTGCGCGACACGGTGGCCGAGGGCCTGGATCCCGAGCGCACCGTCCGCAAGCTGTCGCGCGTCCTGCGCACGCATTTCCACCGCATCCGCGAAGCCGTCATCGGCCCCGATCTGTCCACCCGCCGCCTGCTGGTCGACCAGGTACTGGCCTCCGAGCCGGTGCGCGAGGCAATCACGGAGCAGGCCAGGCGCGACAAGAGCAAGCCGGAAGACGCGTGGAAGAAGGCGCACGCCTATGCGTGGGAAATCGCCGCCGACTACTCCAATCCGGTGGTGCGTTCGGCGAGCTTCCTGCTCTCGCACGTCTGGAACCAGATTTACGACGGCGTGCTGGTCCATCACCTGGACAAGGTGAAGGAGGCCGCGCCTGGCCATGAAGTGGTCTACGTGCCCTGCCACCGCAGCCACATGGACTACCTGCTGCTGTCGTACCTGCTGTACGAACGCGGCATCGTGCCGCCGCACATCGCCGCAGGCATCAACCTCAACCTGCCGGTGGTGGGAACGCTGCTGCGCAAGGGCGGCGCGTTCTTCATGCGCCGCAGCTTCCGCGGCAATCCGCTGTACTCGGCGGTGTTCACCGAATACGTCGCCCAGCTGGTGTCCGGCGGCTATTCGCTGGAGTACTTCATCGAGGGCGGGCGTTCACGCACCGGCCGCCTGCTGCCGCCCAAGGGCGGCATGATTGCGATGACCGTGCGCGCATTCCTGCGCCAGCCGCGCAAACCGGTGCTGTTCCAGCCGGTCTACATCGGCTACGAGAAGCTGCTGGAAGGCAAAAGCTACCTGCACGAACTGAGCGGCCGGCCGAAGGAAAAGGAGTCCATCTGGACCCTGCTCTGGAACATCCCCAAGGTACTGAAGCAGAACTACGGCCAGGTCGTGGTGAACTTCGGCGAACCGATTCCGCTGAACGGCGTGCTCGCCACGCATGCGCCGGAATGGAATGGCAAACCGGTGTCGGAGGAAGACAAGCCGGCCTGGCTTTCGGACACCATCGACACCCTCGCGCAGAACATCCAGGTCAACATCAACCGTGCGGCCGACGTGAACCCGATCAACCTGCTCGCGCTGGCGCTGCTGTCCACGCCCAAGCACGCGATGGGCGAAGCGGATCTGATCGCGCAGATCGAACTGTCGAAGACGCTGCTGGCGGAACTGCCGTATTCCGACCGCGTCACTGTCACGCCGCACACGCCGGAACGCATCATCGCGCACGGCGAAGAGATCGGCGTGCTGCGCCGGATCAAGCATCCGATGGGCGACGTGCTCAGCTTCGACAGCGACGACACCGCGGTGCTGATGAGCTATTACCGCAACAACGTGCTGCATCTGTTCACGGCGTCGGCGTGGATCGCCTGCTGCTTCCAGAACAATCGCCGCATGAGTCGCGCGGGCGTGCTGCGCCTGGGGCGCGGGCTGTATCCGTTCCTGCAGGAAGAACTGTTCTTGCCGTGGACCGAGGAAGAGTTCGTCGAACGCATGGATCGCACGATTGATCTGTTCACTCGCGAAGGCCTGCTGCAGCAGGTCAACGACGACGACGGCGGCATCCTCGCCCGCAACGCCGGACAGACCGACGAGGTGTTCCGGCTGCGCGCGATTGGCCATGCGCTCCAGCAGGCCTTCGAGCGCTATTACATCGCCATTTCCGTGCTGGTGAAGAACGGTCCGGGCAAGCTCGGCACCGCCGAGCTGGAAAGCCTGTGCCAGCAGGCGGCACAGCGTCTCAGCCTGCTGTACGCGCCGGCGGCGCCGGAATTCTTCGACAAGACGCTGTTCCGCAGCTTCATCCAGAAGATGCGCGAAATGCGCCTGGTCTGGCCGGACGAAAACAGCAAGTTGATGTTCGACGAACGGCTGGATGCCTGGGCCAAGGACGCCAAGGCGATCCTCGGGCGCGAGCTGCGCCACACGATCGAACGCGTCAGTCCGGAAGCGGCGGTG
>JAEZYE010000056.1 GCA_023419315.1 Pseudomonadota bacterium | reverse complement strand
CGTAGGGATCGAAGAACGCGGCCAGTTCGCTGGGAATCTGATCCGGAATCGGCCACAGGTTGCTGGCCGGCATGACCATGTATTCGGCAAACGCGCCGTTGCGGTTCACACCGATGCCGACGGTGTTCGGGCACAGGTGCGGACGGCCGCCGCGGCAGTTGCGGCAATGGCCGCAGACGATGTGGCCTTCTGCCGAGACGCGCTGGCCGATGCTGTAGCCGGTGACCGCCGAGCCCAGTTCGGCGATGCGGCCGACGAACTCATGGCCGATGGTCAGGCCCGGCTTGATGGTGCGCTGGCTCCAGTCGTCCCACAGGTAGATGTGCAGATCGGTGCCGCAGATGGCGGTCTTCTCCAGCTTGATCAGCACTTCATTCGGGCCCGGCTGCGGCACCGGCACCTCTTCCAGCCAGATGCCCTTGGTGGCTTCGCGTTTCACCAGGGCTTTCATGGATTGCGTCATGGACCGTCGCGCCTTGCGGATGAGGGCGCGGATTATACGCCGCCGCCCCGGACCGTATGGTCGGTAGCGCCGGCGTCGCAGAGCCGCACGATCTAGCCCGAAAGTCATGGTCTGGCGGGCCGGACCGGGCCGGTACAATCGGGAACTCACTTACATTCGGGGATCTCCTGATGCGTCTGAACCTGCTTGCCGTTTCTCTTGCCGTGGCCAGCCTTGGCCCGGCCAGCCTCGCCGTAGCCGGCGAAGGCATGTGGGTGCCGCAGCAACTGCCGGAGATCGCCGGTCCGCTGAAGAAGGCCGGCCTGCAGTTGTCCCCGGAACAACTGGCCAACCTCACCGGCGACCCGATGGGCGCGGTCGTGGCGCTCGGCGGCTGCACGGCCAGCTTCGTTTCGCCGCAGGGCCTGGTCGTCACCAACCACCACTGCGCATACGGTGCGATCCAGCTCAACTCCACCGCCGAGAAGAACCTCATCAAGGACGGCTTCAACGCCGCCACCTTCGCTGACGAGCCGAGCGCCGGCCCGAATGCGCGCATCTACGTGCTGGACGACATCAAGGACGTGACCGCCGAAGCGCGTGCCGCCATCGCCGCCGCGGGCAACGATGCGCTGGCGCGCACCAGGGCGCTGGAAGCGTTCGAGAAGAAGCTGGTCGCCGATTGCGAAGCCGAGCCGGGCTTCCGCTGCCGCCTCTACAGCTTCTCCGGCGGCAACACCTACCGCCTGTTCAAGAATCTGGAAATCAAGGACGTGCGCCTGGCATACGCGCCTCCGGGCAGCGTCGGCAAGTTCGGCGGCGACATCGACAACTGGATGTGGCCGCGCCACACCGGCGACTTCTCGTTCTATCGCGCCTATGTCGGCAAGGATGGCAAGCCGGCGGCGTTCTCCAAGGACAACGTGCCGTACCAGCCGAAGCACTGGCTGAAGTTCGCCGACAAGCCGCTGGGCGCCGGTGACTTCGTGATGGTCGCCGGCTATCCGGGTTCGACCAACCGCTACGCGCTGGCGACCGAGTTCGACAACACCGCCGCCTGGACGTATCCCACCGTCGCGCGCCACTACAAGGCGCTGATCGCGATGGTCGAAGCGGCCGGCAAGACCAACCCGGACATCGCGGTGAAGTACGCCAGCAGCATGGCCGGCTGGAACAACACCAGCAAGAATTTCGAAGGCCAGCTGGAAGGCTTCAAGCGCATCGACGCCGCCGGCCAGAAGCACGCCGAAGAAGCCGCCGTGCTGAAGTGGCTGAAGGGCCAGGGCAGCCAGGGCAAGGCCGCGCTGGACGCGCACAACAAGCTGGTCGCGCTGAGCGAGCAGGCCAAGACCACGCGTGATCGCGATCTCGTCGTCGGCCAGTTCGGCAACAGCGGCGTGATCGGCGTCGCCAGCACGCTGTATCGCCTGTCGATCGAGAACGAAAAGCCGAACACCGAGCGCGAGCAGGGTTACCAGGAACGTGATCTGCCGGGCATCGAAGGCGCGATGAAGCAGATGGAGCGTCGCTACGTGCCTGCGATGGATCGCCAGATCCAGCAGTACTGGCTGGGCGAGTACATCAAGCTGCCGGCTTCGCAGCGCGTCGCGGCAGTCGATGCATGGCTGGGCGGCAACGATGCGGCCGCCGTGAACCGCGCGCTCGACACGTTGGCGGGCACCCGACTGGGCAGCACCGAAGAACGACTGAAGTGGCTGAAGGCCGATCGCAAGGCGTTCGAAAGCAGCAACGATCCGGCGATCCAGTACGCGGTCGCGGTGATGCCGACGCTGTTGAAGCTGGAGCAGGAACGCAAGACGCGCATGGGCGAGTCGCTGGTCGCGCGTCCGGTCTACCTGCAGGCGCTGGCGGACTACAAGAAGAGCCAGGGTGAATTCGTCTATCCGGACGCCAACCTCTCGCTGCGCATCACCTTCGGTAACGTGATGGGTTACGAGCCGAAGGACGGCGTCGCCTACACCCCGTTCACCACGCTGGAAGGCGTGGTCGCCAAGGAAACCGGCAAGGCTCCGTTCGACTCGCCGAAGGCGCTGATCGATGCGGTCAAGGCCAAGCGTTACGGCGGGCTCGAAGACGAGCGCCTGGGTTCGGTGCCGGTCAACTACCTGTCGGATCTGGACATCACCGGCGGCAATTCCGGTTCACCGGTGCTCGACGCCAATGGCAAGCTGATTGGCCTGGCGTTCGACGGCAACTGGGAATCGGTGAGCTCCAACTGGGTGTTCGATCCGAAGATGACGCGCATGATCGCGGTCGATGGCCGCTACGTTCGCTGGATCATGCAGGAGGTCTATCCGGCCCCGCAGTTGCTGAAGGAAATGAACGTGCCCGCCGCCAAGTAAGCGCAGGCACCAAGTCCGCCTTCGGTGCGGACGCGGAACCAGGCAACGGGAGCGGTATGATCCGCTCCCGTTGTCATTTCAGGGCTGCCGATCCCCTGCGTTTCCTCCGGGGAAACGGAAAGCAGCGGCTCTCCCCACAGGACATCCCCACGCATGCGCATCCTGCTTGCCCGCCACGGCGAAACGCCGTGGAACGCCGAAGGCCGCTATCAGGGCCAGATCGACATTCCGCTGTCGCCCGTCGGCGAAGGCCAGGCGAAGGCGCTGGGCCAGCGTCTCCAGAACGAAGTGATCACGCGTGCAGTGGCCTCGCCGCTGACGCGCGCGGCGACCACGGCGCGGTTCGCACTCGGTGAAAGCCGCGCGGACATGCTCACCACCGATATCGACCTGCAGGAAATCGCGCATGGCGAGTGGGAAGGTCTGCTCGCCAGCGAAATCCTGGAGAAGGATCCCGCGCGCCTGCACGCATGGCGCGAAGAACCGGACACCGTACTGATGCCGGGTGGCGAATCGCTGCGGCAGGTGCTGGATCGCTCGTGGCGTGCACTCGCGCGTGCGGCCGAAGGGCTGGGCGATCACGACACGCTGCTCGTCGTCGCGCACGATGCGGTCAACCGCGTGATCCTGTG
>JAEZYE010000046.1 GCA_023419315.1 Pseudomonadota bacterium | reverse complement strand
CTGGCCGGACGAAAACAGCAAGTTGATGTTCGACGAACGGCTGGATGCCTGGGCCAAGGACGCCAAGGCGATCCTCGGGCGCGAGCTGCGCCACACGATCGAACGCGTCAGTCCGGAAGCGGCGGTGGTCGAGCCGGCCGCGCCGGCCGAATAAGGCGGTGCCCCTCGCGGGCCGTGCGCCGCGCGGCGACCCTGCATCGTCCCCACGACGCAGGGCCGCCCGCTGCACACCGCACTACCCCTGGATCACTTCCCCGAAACTCCTGTCCAGCCAGCCGCGTGCGGACGCGCCCTTGCCGGCATCCCCCACGCGATCACGCAGCGGCGAACCGCAAGCGATCAATTGCGCGGCATCGTCAATCACCAGTGCCATGCGCAACAGGCCGATGCCGCCGGGCAGGATCGCCGGCGGCAGGTACTCGCGGAATCCGTAATGTTCGAAGGCGTCGATGAGGTACGGCTCGCACGCCATCAACCAGAACCGGATGCCATTGCCCTGTGCCCAGCGGTACGCGTCGTCCATCAGGCGATCCATCACGCGTTCGGCGCGCTGCTCGGCCTGCACCGCCAGTCGCGTGCCGACCGCCACCGCCGCCAGTGGCCAGGCGCGTGCGAAGCGATCGACCTGGAAGAGGCTGCCGTATTCGACCTGCACCGCCGACGAGCTGAAGTCGTGCAGCCGCAGCGTCGCCACGGCCTGCGACTGCAGCTCCACCACCATCGTCGTGCCGCAGCCATCGAGGCCGTCGACGATGCGCTTGCCGTGACCGTTGGTCTTGCCGCGCTCCAGGAAGTACACCTCGCGGCGCAGACGCTGCACGTCGCCCAGCGATTCGCCCGGCGGAATGCGGCGTACGCTCAGCGCGTTCACCGGCGCGACCGGATCACGCATCGGGGCAGACTCGTTGGAAGCGTCCGGGTCAGGGGTCATTGCGGCCGGACTCCGTCCGGAATGAGCAGCGATGCCCACTCCCACGCAAACATCGAGCCAACTGCCCGGCGGGTGCGCACGGCGGAATCCGGCGGACCGGCGGGCAATCCCCTCCCGCGCGCGGCGGGAGAGGTGACGCATCACGTCAGGTTGCGGCCCGCTGCGGCGGCCCGGCGTCACGCCGGTTCGTCGGGAATGAGCGAGCTTTCCAGACGGGCGATGCAGTCCTTCAGCCACAACTTGCGCTTCTTGAGGCGCTTCACCGCCACTTCGTCGGCTTCGATGCTGGCCACCAGCCGGCCGATTTCCTCGTCCAGCCCGCGGTGTTCACGCCGGAGTTCGGCGAGTTGCTGGGCGATGTCGGCGGGGTTCTGGACGTCCACGCCCGGAGCGTACACCGGCCGGTGATTCTCCGTCACCGCGATCGCGCCCGGTACAATGCGTGCCTGCATGAACGCCCTCCATCCCCTTCCCCAGCCGCTGGCGGATCCCGCGCCGCGCACTCCGGATCCCCGCCGCCAGGCCCACGAGCAAGGCAAGCTGGCCAAGCGCCTGCGTCGCCAGGTCGGGCAGGCGATTGCCGACTACGGGATGATCGAGCAGGGCGATCGAGTGATGGTCTGCCTGTCCGGCGGCAAGGACAGCTACACCATGCTGGACATCCTGCTGCAGCTGCGCAGGAAAGCGCCGGTGGATTTCGAACTGGTCGCGGTCAATCTGGATCAGAAGCAGCCGGACTTCCCCGAACACGTGCTGCCCGACTACCTGGCCTCGATCGGCGTGCCGTACCGCATCCTCGAGCAGGACACGTATTCGGTGGTGTCGCGGGTCGTGCCGGAAGGCAAGACCATGTGTTCGCTGTGCTCGCGCCTGCGCCGCGGTGCGCTGTACTCGTACGCCGAGGAACAGGGTTTCACCAAGATCGCGCTCGGCCACCATCGCGATGATCTGGTCGCCACGTTCTTCCTC
Organism: Pseudomonadota bacterium; assembly: GCA_023419315.1. Lineage (GTDB taxonomy): Bacteria > Pseudomonadota > Gammaproteobacteria > Xanthomonadales > Xanthomonadaceae > Pseudoxanthomonas_A. The sequence goes on along the minus strand of JAEZYE010000046.1, from coordinate 18,251 downwards.
AACCTGTTCTTCCACGCCAAGCTCTCGGGCATGCCGCCGAAGCTGCTGTCCGATGACGGCAAGCACGTGGTGATCCGTCCGCTGGCCTACGTGCGCGAGACCGACATCGAAGCGTATGCGGCCGCCAAAGCGTTCCCGATCATTCCGTGCAACCTGTGCGGCAGCCAGGAAAACCTGCAGCGCAAGCAGGTGAAGAAGATGCTCGATGCGTGGGAGCGCGAAACGCCCGGCCGCATCGAAACCATCTCGCGTGCGCTGACCGACATCCGGCCTTCGCAGCTGGGTGATCCGAAACTGTTCGACTTCCTCGGCCTGGGCCATCGCGAAGGCGCGGTGCAGGCCGATGCCCAGGCCTGGCTCGCCAGCGAGCCGGGTCGCGACGTGGATGCCGGCTCGCCCGACTGATCCGGCTCCAACGCATCGCTCCATCCCCCCGATTCCCTTCTTCCGGCGTTTCCATGTTCTTTCGCAACCTGACCCTGTTCCGCTTCAACCCTTCGCTCGACTTCTCGCAACTGGACGAACTGCTTCCCGAAGCCCGGCTCAAGCCGGTCGGTCCGCTGGAATTGTCTTCGCGCGGCTTCATTTCCCCGTTCGGACGCGGCGAGGAGAATCTTTCCCACCGCATCGGCGATTCCATCTGGCTGAGCATCGGCGGCGAGGACAAGATCCTGCCCGGCGCGGTGGTCAACGATCTACTTGCACGCAAGCTCGATGAAATCGAGGAGAAGGAAGGCCGCAAGCCGTCCGGCCGCACCCGCAAGCGGCTGAAGGACGATCTGCTGATGGAGCTGCTGCCGCGCGCCTTCGTGAAGCCTTCGCGCACTGACGCGCTGCTGGATCTGGAACACGGCTTCGTGGCGGTCGATACGTCTTCGCGCAAGAGCGGCGAGAACGCGGTTTCGGAAATCCGCCGCGCACTCGGCAGCTTCCCCGCGCTGCCGCTCAATGCGGAAATCGCCCCGCGTTCGATCATGACCGGCTGGATTGCCGGCGAACCGCTGCCCGAAGGGCTGAGCCTGGGCGAAGAGTGCGAAATGAAGGACGCCATGGATGGAGGCGCGGTGGTGAAGTGCCAGCACCAGGAACTGCAGAGCGACGAAATCGCCAAGCATCTGGAAGCCGGCAAGCAGGTCACCCGACTGGCGTTGACGCTGGATGACCACGTGTCGTTCGTGCTGGGCGAAGACCTGATCATCCGCAAGCTGAAGTTCCTCGACGGGGTCGTCGATCAGCTGGAGAACAGCGAGCGCGACGACCTGCGCGCCGAACTCGACGCACGTTTCGCGCTGATGGCGGGCGAGGTGAAGCGCCTCTTCATCGTGCTGGAGAACGCGCTGAAGCTCAGCAAGGCCGACTGATCCACCGGTCGCGGGTGGGGCGGCGGGTCACTGCCCGGCGCCGCGTGACGTTCTGGCAGGCGCGATCCCGCACGTCCCGGACAAGGACTTGCGCCACATGCCGGCGTCACCCGTCCGTGCCATGCTCGACCCATGTCCTCGCTGCTGCATCGCCTGATCACCCGACCGTCGCGCACCATCGAGCGTGACGAGATGACGCTCGCGCTGGATGACGGCCGCCGCGTGATCGTGTCGCGCGTGCGCGATCCGCGCGCCAAGCGGCTCAAGCTCAGTGTGGACGAACGCGGCGCGCGCCTCACCCTGCCGATTCGCGCCAGCCGGATTTCCGGCGAGCGCTTCCTGCAGCAGCACCGCCACTGGCTGCAGATGCAACTGGATCGCCACGTCGATGGCGAGAGCCTGCAACCGCTGCAACCCTTCACGACACCGGCGCTGCCTCTGCGCGGCGACACGCTGCCGGTGCTGTGGGAAGCCGGACGCTACGCGGCGCTGCTGAACGAAGGCGGGCAACTGCGTTTCCGCGTGCCCGCACGCGCCGGCGAAGCCGGTCTGCGGCGGCAGTTGCGTCAGTTCTACGAAACCGAAGCACGCGCCGATGTCGGCCGCTGGATGCCGCGCTATCTGGACGGCCTGCCGCGTCCGCCCGCGCGCGTGCGATTCAAGATCATGTCGTCCCAATGGGGCTCGCTGAGTCCGGATGGATCGATGACGCTGGATCTGTCGTTGGTGCTGGGCCGGCCGTCGGCGTTCGAATACGTCCTCGTGCACGAACTCTGCCATCTGATCCACGCCAATCATTCGGCCGCGTTCTGGCACGAGGTCGAGCAACGTTTCCCGGCCTGGCGCGAAGAGCGCGCCTACTTCCATGCGGAAGGCCGCCGCCTGAAAGCCGGGTTGCGCGCGCTGTTGTCCGGTTGAGCCGGCAACCCACGTTCTGCCCATGAAGGGCTGACGCCCAAGACATCGAACGGAGGTTGGAAATGCGTGGATTGTGGTTGCTTTGCTGTATCGCGCTGGCGCTGACCGCGTGCAAGAAGTCGGCCGAGGAAGCGCTCGCCGAGGCAGCGATCAAGGGTGCGACCGGCCATGAGGTCGAAGTGGACCAGGACGGCGAACAGGTCACCATCAAGACCGACGACGGCGAAATGAAGATCAGCGGTGGCGATACGGCCACGCTGCCGGCCACCTTCCCCAAGGACATCTACCTGCCGCCCGAGTACGTCGTCAGCAGCGTGATGGAAATGAACAACACGCAGCTCGTCGCCCTCACCGCGCAGGGCGAAGTCGCCAAGCTCTACGCCGAAGCCCGCGCGATGATGGAAAAGGAAGGCTGGAAGCAGACGATGGCGATGCAGGGCAGCGCCAACGATGGCCTGCTGGCCTACGAGAAAGGCGAGCGCAAGGCGACGGTGTCGTTCAACGCCGAAGAACCCGGCAAGACCGTCACGGTCGGCCTGCAGGTGATCGCGCCGGAAACCGCCGCGAACTGAGCCTGCACAAGCGCCTGGCATCGAGGCGATGCAGAAAAGCCCGCGAAGATCGCGGGCTTTTTCTTTTCAGTGCGGAACTCAGGCGAGGAAGAAATCGCCGATGGCGGCGGCCACCGCGTCGGCGTCATCCATGTGCAGGTGGTGCGAGCCCGGCAGGACGATCAGCTCGCCGTGCGGCAGCAACCGGGCGCGCGTAGTGCGCAGGGGCTCGGGAAAATACGGCTGGGCCGGTTCGGCATAGATCACGCGGGTCGGGCACGCGATGCTCGCGACCAGTGCGGCGATCTGCGCCTCGTCCAGGCGCTGCGGCGTGGGCAGGGTCAGGCGGGGATCGCTGCTCCAGACGTAACCGCCTTCGACCTCGCGCACGCCGCGCTCGACCAGCAACCGCGCGCTGGGCTCGCTCAGCTGGTTGGCCTGCATGCGGGCGCGCACCGGCGCGGCGAGATCGGGAAACACGCGCAGGCGTTTGCCGGGCAACGCGCGCGCGGCGGCGATGGCTTCCTGCCAGCGCGCGGCGGTGCGCTCGACCGTTTCGGCCAGCCCGCCCAAGGCCTCGATCACGACCAGTCGCCGCACGCGCCGAGGGGAAGACGCCGCGACCAGGCTGGCAATGCCGGCGCCCATCGAATGACCGAGCAGCGAGAATTCGTCCCAGCCCAGCGCATCGGCCAGATCCAGTACCGCATTCACGGCGACGCCGCTGGTGTATTCCGCGCCCGGCCCGAGATGGACGCTGCGCCCATGCCCGGGCAGATCCGGCATCACCAGTTCGACGCCGCGCAGGCGTGATGCCAGCGGGACGAACGAGGCCGCGTTGTCGAGCCAGCCATGCAGCGCGATGACCCGCGCGCCGCCGGGCTCGCCGCCCCGCAGCCCGTGCAGCGTTCCCATCGCGATGGGAACCGGAAACGGCGTCAGTTCCATCCGGCTTCGCGGGCTGCGTCCAGCGCGAGCGCGGCCAGTGCGTCGGCATGCGAGGGCGCCGCGTTGAGGCAGGGGATATAGCGCAACTGCCCGCCTTGCGCGGCGAACTGCTCGACGAAGCCGATGCCGACTTCCTCCAGCGTTTCCAGGCAATCGACGGCGAAGCCCGGGCAGACCACATCGACCTTGCGGACGCCACGCGAGGCCAGCGCGTCGAGCGTGCGATCGGTGGCCGGCTCCAGCCAGCGTTCCTTGCCGAAGCGCGACTGGTAGGTCAGCGTCCACTCGTCATCGCCCAGCCCCAGCGCCCGCACGATGGCCTGCGTGCTGGCTTCGCACCGCTGAGGGTAGGGATCGCCCGCGTGCGCAAGCCGCTGCGGGAGCCCGTGATACGAAAACAGCAGGTGCTCGCCGGCGCCGTGCTGCTCGCGCCACGCGCGAATCGACGCCACCACGGCCGCCACCCAGCGGACATCGACCGCATAGTCCTCGATGACGTGGATCTGCACACCCGGTGTTTCGCGCGCCAGCACGTCTTTCACCGACTCCGTCGTCGTGGTCGAGTACTGCGGATACAGCGGCAACACGATCGCGCGGCGCACGCCCTGCCGGCGCAGTTCGTCCAGGCGCGTCGCCAGCGCGGGCTGGCCGTATCGCATCGCATCGATCACGCGCCACTGCGGCAGGCGCTCCTGCAGGGCCTGGCCCAACCGATGCGTGTGCACCGCCAGCGGCGAACCTTCCGGCAACCAGATCTGCGCGTACTTGTGCGCCGCCTTCGGTCCACGCAACGGAAGGATCACGCCATGCAGCAGCGGACACCAGATCCAGCGGCTGAGCTGCACCACGCGGTGATCATGGAGGAATTCCGCCAGGTAACGCCGCACGGCCTGTGCCGTGGGCGCCGCGGGCGTGCCTAGGTTGACCGCGATCAGCGCGGTATCGGGTGCGTCGGGCATGCGGCTATTGTGTCAGAGGTCACCCGTGTCACGGCGTGTCGGACCGAGCGCATGCGCCTTCCCGCGCTCGCGGCGGCCCGCGTTTTTGTCAGCGCGGATTCATTCGGCCGCACCTATTTTCAAGCGGTTGCAGTATTTTGCTGCGAATCCGCATTTGGAGTCCGCCATGAAGCGCCGTCACCACCGCCTGCTGATGCTGCCTGCCGCCACTGTGCTCGCCACCGCGCTGTTCGCGGGCAACGCACTGGCCGGCCCGAAGGAAGACGAACGCGCCACCAACGCCGTTCGCGTGCTCGACGAAATCCGCCGCATGCCCGAGGACAGCATTCCCGACAAGCTGCTCGATGAAGCCAAGGCGATCGTCGTCGTCCCCGACAGCCTCAAGGCCGGACTGGTCGTCGGCGGCCGTCGCGGTCATGGCCTGATGTCGGTGAAGAATCCGGACGGCACCTGGTCGCAGCCGGTCTTCGTCAAACTCACCGGCGGCAGCATCGGCTTCCAGGCCGGCGTGCAGTCTTCGGACATCGTGCTGGTGTTCCGCAACGACCGGAACCTGGACAACATCGTCAACGGCAAGTTCACGCTCGGTGCCGATGCAGGCGTCGCGGCCGGTCCGGTCGGCCGCAACGCGGTCGCCGCGACCGACGGCCAGTTGAAGGCGGAAATCTGGTCGTGGTCGCGCGCGCGCGGCCTGTTCGCGGGCGTGGCGCTGGACGGCGCCGTGCTGCAGATCGATGACGACGCCAACACCGCGGTCTACGGCAGTGCGGGTACGCCGCGCGCGATCTTCGAGGGTCGCGCCGGACAACCTTCCAGTGCGGTCGTCGGTTTCCGCGATGAGCTGGAAGAAGCCACCGCCGCCGCACGCGCCGCGCGCGGCACCGCGACACCCAGGCCGACGGCAAGCACGTCGCCGGGGGCGAATCCGGCCACGAACGCCGCTGCCCAGCCCGCCGCGTCCGCCGAGTCCGTGCCGCTGGGCCAGGCCCCCGTCTCCACATCCTCGCAAGGTTTCCAGCCGGTGGCTGAAGGCGAAGTGCGCACGGAAGCACTCGACGGCACGCCGTGATGCAAACACGCAGGCGCGCGCGGATCCGGTGGCGCGCCTGCGTTATCCTACGCATCACATTCACACATAACGGCGGCACACCATGGGCGGTTTGAGCATCTGGCATTGGATCATCGTGCTGGCGGTGGTGCTGCTCATCTTCGGCACCAAGCGCCTGCGCAATGTCGGCAGTGATCTCGGCGAAGCGGTGAAGGGCTTCAAGAAGGGCATGCGCGACGAGGAAGACAAGCCGGTCGAGCGCCTGGACGATCAGTCCCGCAGCCAGGATCCGAACGCGTCGAAAGAACGCGATCGCAACAACACACCCTGACCCAGCGGCTGTCCTGCCGCCATGTTCGACATCGGCTTCGGCGAACTGCTGATCATCGCCATCGTGGCGCTGGTCGTGCTCGGCCCTGAGCGCCTGCCCAAGGCGGCGCGTTTCGCTGGGCTGTGGGTGCGGCGCGCGCGCGCGCAGTGGCATTCGGTGAAGGATGAACTGGAGCGCGAGCTGGCCGCCGACGAGCTCAAGCGCAGCCTGCACGACACCGAGGAAGCGCTGCGCGATTCGGAGCGGCGCATGCGTGAGGCCGCTGCCGACACCGAGCGCGAGTTCGCCGACCTGCGCGACTCCGTTACCTCGACCGACAAGCCGGCCGAATCGAAAGATCCGATCGATCAACCCGATGAAGTGCTCGCCTCGCGCAACGAGCCGATGACGCCTCCGCCCGACGCAGACGGCCGCGATGAACAAAGAAGCACCTGACAGCCAGGCCGAAAGCAGCCTGATGGAACACCTGCTCGAACTGCGCACGCGGCTGATGCGCGGCCTGCTCGGGCTCGGCGTCGTGCTGATGGCGTGCCTGCCGTTCGCGAAGGAGCTGTACGAGCACCTGGCCATTCCGCTCATCAGCCAGCTGCCCGCCTCGCAGGCCACGCAGTTGATTGCCAGCGAACCCACTTCCGGCTTCTTCGCACCGATCAAGCTGGCGTTCTTCACCGCCCTGTTCGTTACTGCGCCGTGGCAGTTGTTCCAGGCGTGGGGCTTCGTTGCGCCCGGCCTGTACCGGCACGAGAAGCGGCTGGCGATGCCGTTGCTGTTCTCGGCCATCGTGCTGTTCTACGTCGGCTGCGCGTTCGCGTACTTCCTCGTGCTGCCCGCGGTATTCCACGGCTTGATGATGTTCACGCCCGACATCGTCACCATCGCGCCGGATCCGGCGAAGTACCTCGATTTCGTGCTGGTGATCTTCCTGGCGTTCGGCCTGTCGTTCGAACTGCCAGTCGCGCTGGTCATCCTGTCACTGCTCGGCTGGGTGACGCCGGATCAGCTGCGCGAAGGGCGCGGCTATGCCGTCGTCGGCATCTTCGTGGTCGCCGCGATCGTCACGCCGCCGGACGTGGTGTCCCAGCTGCTGCTGGCGTTGCCGATGTGCCTCTTGTACGAAGCCGGCATCATCGCCTCGCGCTGGGTGGCGCCGAAGCGGGATCCACACGACGCCTGACGTCGCGATGCGGTCTTCATCGCACTGCTGCAAGACTGCGGCAGGTTCCGGCGAGTCCAGCCCTGATGAAACGCGTCCTGCCCTTGCTCCTGTGTGTCTTCACTGTGCTCGGTTGCCAGCGCGAGCCATCGCCCGGACCTCCTGCAACGCCTGACCCCGCGCCGCCGGTGGCACGGCCTGCAGATTCCGCATCGCCCGGCGCGACCAGCGTGCCTCTTTCGGAACGCGAGCGTCCGCGCGCGCAGTTCACCGATGAAGCCTTGGGAATTGCGGTGTTGCACACGCCGGGATTCACCCTGCGGCGTGACTTCCATCGCGACTGGACGAACACCACCGAATGGAAGTCGTATGCCGGTGACGCACCCGGCACGCCGCTGCTGGCGCTGGTGCTCGACGGTTCCAACGCGATCACCGCCGCCGAGCTGCGCATCGGCACGAGCAACGAAGCCTCGGCCACGGACCATTGCGAAGACATCGCCGATTCCGCCGAATCGGCCGCCAGCGATGAAGTGCGGATCGACGGCCAACCCTTCCGTCATTTCCGCGCCGGCGACGCGGCCATGAGCCATTACGTCCAGGTCGACGCCTATCGCGCCGTACGCCACGGCCGCTGCTTCGCCATCGATCTGCTGATCAGCGGCACGCGTCCGGACGTGTTCGACCCGCCGCGCCAGCCGCCATTCGATGAAGCCACCGCGCGCGCGCGATTGCAGGAAGCGCTCTCCGCCGTGCGCTTCACGCGTTGACCGCGGTGCGAAGGGGGCGTGGCCCGTCGGCCCGGTTTCACCACATCTGGTGTTGACGCTTCCGCACTGCCCCACTATCTTGGGGCCCGTCGGTTCCCCCGCCGCAACCGGGGGATGAAAAGGGAAGCCGGTACAAGCCGGCACTGCCCCGCAGCGGTAAGTGGAAACGAACCCGTCATTGGCACTGAGGCCTCGCCTCGGGAAGCGACGGGCTAGGAGGAAGCAGCGCTTCCGCGTCCACGAGTCCGAAGACCTGCCGACAGCCGCGCGCTGCACACCGCGCGGTGCCGGCCGCGGAGTCTCCGGGGGGAGATGGCTGGTGAAGCAGGCCGGCCGCGTCGCATCCGCGTGTCGCGACTCCTGCGACGCCGCTTTCCCACTCTGGTCATCCACATCGGCGTCCGCTGCCTGCGAGGGACAGGCCGCCGCGTGCATCACGCATGGAGGAATCATGACCACCGCATCGCACGACCTCGTCGAAGAGCCGCCCGCGCTCGCAAATCCGTCCGCGAATACATCCGCCGACGCCCCCGGCTTCCTGCTGACTTCGCCGCCGACCGCGACGGCGATGAGCGTGACCAAGCGCAACGGCAGCCGCGAGCCGGTCGATCTCAACAAGATCGTCCGTGCCGTGCAGCGCAGCTGCGAAGGCTTGCACGCCGTCGATCCGATGCGTGTGGCGACCCGCACCATCTCCGGGCTTTACGACGGCGCCAGCACGCGCGAACTGGATGAGCTGTCGATCCGCACCGCCGCATTGCTCACCGCCGAAGAGCCCGAGTACAGCCGCCTGGCCGCGCGCCTGCTCGCCAGCTACATCGACAAGGAAGTCACCGGGCAGGAAATCCACGCCTTTTCGCAGTCGATCACGCGCGGCCACGAAGTCGGCCTGATCAACGATCGCCTGCTGGGCTTCGTGCAGACCAACGCGCGCAAGTTCAACGATGCGCTGGATGCGTCGCTCGATCTGCATTTCGACTACTTCGGCCTGCGCACGCTGTACGACCGCTACCTGCTGCGCCATCCGCACACGCGCAAGGTGATCGAAACGCCGCAGCAGTTCTTCCTGCGCATCGCCTGTGCACTGAGCGAGGACGTCACCGAAGCGCCGGCGCTCTACCGTCGCTTGGGCAATCTCGACTATCTGCCCAGCTCGCCGACGCTGTTCAACAGCGGCACCACGCACGAACAGCTGTCCTCATGCTTCCTGCTCGACTCGCCGCAGGATTCGCTGGAATCGATCTACCAGCGCTACGGCGACATCGCGCAGCTGTCCAAATTCAGTGGCGGCATCGGCGTCAGCTATTCGCGCGTGCGTTCGCGTGGCTCGCTGATCCGCTCCACCAATGGCCATTCCAATGGCATCGTGCCGTGGCTGAAGACGCTGGATTCCTCGGTCGCCGCGGTCAACCAGGGCGGCAAGCGCAAAGGCGCGGCCTGCGTCTATCTGGAAACCTGGCATGCCGACATCGAGGACTTCCTCGAACTGCGCGACAACACCGGCGATGAATCGCGTCGCACGCACAACCTCAATCTCGCCAACTGGGTGCCGGATCTGTTCATGCAGCGCGTCGAAGCCGATCAGGCCTGGTCGCTGTTCGATCCGCGCGTGACGCCCGAACTGACCGACCTGTATGGCGAAGCTTTCGAGCAGGCATACCTGCAAGCCGAGGCGCAGGGCAAGGCAACCCGCTCGGTGCCGGCACGCAAGCTGTATGCGCGGATGATGCGCACGCTGGCCGAGACCGGCAACGGCTGGATGACCTTCAAGGACAAGTGCAATCGCGCGAGCAACCAGACCTTGCGCGCGGGCAACGTCATCCACCTGTCCAACCTGTGCACCGAGATCCTGGAGATCACCTCGGCCGAGGAAACGGCCGTCTGCAACCTGGGCTCGATCAATCTGGCGCGCCATTTCGACGCGCATGGCGACTTCGATTTCGAGCGCCTGGCCGAAACCGTGCGCCTGGCCGTGCGCCAGCTCGATCGCGTGATCGATCTGAACTTCTATCCGATTGAATCCGCGCGTCGCGGCAACCTGCGCTGGCGTCCGGTCGGCCTGGGCTGCATGGGCCTGCAGGATGTCTTCTTCCGCAAGCGCCTGCCGTTCGACAGCGACGAGGCACGCACCCTGTCGCGGCGGATTGCCGAAACGATCTACTTCCATGCGCTGGAAACCTCGTGTGAACTGGCCGAAGAACGCGGGCGCCATCCGTCCTTCGCCGACACCCGCGCCGCCCTCGGCGAGCTGCAGTTCGACGCCTGGAACGTGGCGCCGGAACAGCGCCAGCGCTGGGACGCGCTGCGCGAGCGCATCCGTGAACACGGCCTGCGCAACTCGTTGCTGATTGCCATCGCGCCGACCGCGACGATCGCCTCGATCGCCGGCTGCTACGAATGCGTCGAGCCGCAGATTTCCAACCTGTTCAAGCGGGAAACGCTGTCCGGCGATTTCCTCCAGGTCAATCGCTATCTGGTCGCCGAACTGAAGAAGCTGGGCTTGTGGACCCCGGAAATGCGCGATGCAATCAAGCTCGCCGAAGGCTCCATCCAGGGGCTTGCGGACATTCCCGAACCGCTGCGGCAGATCTACCGCACGGCCTGGGAATTGCCGATGCGTTCGCTGATCGACATGGCCGCCGAGCGTGGCGCGTTCATCGATCAATCCGCCTCGCTGAACCTGTTCATGGAAAGTCCGAACATCGGCGCGCTGTCGTCCATGTATATGTATGCATGGAAACAGGGCATCAAGACCACGTACTACCTGCGTTCCCGCCCGGCCACGCGCATCGCCAAGACCACGGTGAGCAGCGTCGGCGCGGCAACGAAACCCGGATATTCGCCCGCCGAAGCGGTGGCCTGTTCGCTGGAGAATCCGGAAGCGTGCGAGGCCTGCCAGTGATCTGACGCGGGAGTGGACGTGGAGCGATACCGCAACCTGAGTGGGAACAGCGGCGTGCAGGCCTATGAAATCCTGCACGACGCCATCCTTGTCCGGTTCGCCGGATCCGCACGCGTGTATCGCTACAGCCACGCCAGCGCGGGCAGGCATCACGTCGCCGAGATGAAGCGGCTGGCCCTGGCCGGCCGCGGCCTGTCCACGTACATCTCCCGGCATGTCCACGATCGCTACGAGCAATGACCGCGGCGCCGTCCTTCGCACCACCTTCTTCAACCGGCGCCATGCGCCTGTTCCCTTCGTCAATCCAGGAATTCCATGTCCACCCACAACCGACAGATGCTGCTCGACCCCGGCTTCGAACTGACGCTGCGCCCGATGCGCTATCCGCAGTTCTATGAGATGTATCGCGACGCGATCAAGAACACCTGGACGGTGGAGGAGATCAACTTCCAGATCGACATCAGCGATCTGCACGACAAGATGACACCGGCCGACCGCCATCTCATCCATCGTCTGGTCGCGTTCTTCGCCACCGGCGATTCCATCGTCTCGAACAACCTGGTGCTCAACCTCTACCAGCACCTCAATGCGCCGGAAGCGCGCATGTACCTGTCGCGGCAGTTGTACGAGGAAGCGCTGCACGTGCAGTTCTACCTGACCCTGCTGGACAACTACCTGCCGGATCCGGCCGAGCGCGCCAAGGCGTTCGCGGCGGTGGAGAACATTCCCTCGATCCGCAAGAAGGCGGAGTTCTGCTTCAAGTGGATCGACTCCATCCAGGATCTGCGCCGCATCGAGACGCGTGAGCAGCGCCGCCAGTTCCTGCTCAACCAGATCTGCTTCGCCGCCTGCATCGAAGGCCTGTTCTTCTTCGCCGCGTTCGCCTACGTCTACTATTTCCGTTCCCGCGGGCTGCTGCCGGGGCTGGCTTCGGGCACCAACTGGGTGTTCCGCGATGAAAGCTGCCACATGGAGTTCGCCTTCGAGTCCGTGCGCACGGTGCGCGAGGAAGAGCCCGAGCTGTTCGACGACAGCATGCGCGAGCAGGTCTACGCCATGCTCGCCGAGGCCATCGAATGCGAAGTGCAGTTCGCCGAGGATGTGCTGTCCGGCGGTGTCGCCGGCATCTCCACGCGCGACATGCGGCAGTATCTGCAGCACTGCGCCGATCAGCACTTCGTGAAGCTGGGCATGGAGAAGCGCTACCACGTGCGCAATCCGCTGCCCTTCATGGAGCTCCAGGACGTGCAGGAGCTGACCAACTTCTTCGAGCGGCGCGTTTCCGCCTACCAGGTCGGCGTGCAGGGCGAAGTCGGCTTCGACCACGCGTTCTGACGGCAGGCCGCCCGCGTCGCCGTCGACGCGGGCGAAGCCCGGTCAGGCGATCTAGACTGCGGAAGACCCTCCGGCGAGTCCGCCATGCGCCACGACCACATCCTCACGCTGTCCTGCCCGGATCGGACCGGCATCGTCTACCGCGTCAGCGGGCTGCTGTTCGACTCCGGTTGCAACATTCTCGACGCCCAGCAGTTCGGCGATGAGGAGTCCGCGCGCTTCTTCCTGCGCGTGCATTTCGACCTGGGTGATCCGTCGGCAATGCCCGGACTGGTCGAACGTTTCACCGCACTGGCCAACGACTTCGCGATGGACTGGCGCCTGCACGATGCGCAGCGGCGCGCGCGACTGATGGTGCTGGTCAGCAAGCAGGGCCATTGCCTCAATGATCTGCTGTTCCGCGCGCACAGCCGCCAGTTGCCGGTGGACATCACGGCGGTGGCCTCCAATCACGAGGACTTCGCCCCGCTCGCCGCGTCGTACGGCGTGCCGTTCCATCACCTGCCCGTCGACACGCGCAACCGCGAAGATCAGGAGCGGGCGCTGCTGGAACTGTTCAATCGCGAGTCGATCGACCTGGTCGTACTCGCGCGCTACATGCAGATCCTGTCACCGCAGCTGTGCGCGGCGCTGGCGGGACGGGCCATCAACATCCATCACAGCTTCCTGCCCAGCTTCAAGGGCGCGCATCCGTATCACCAGGCGCACCGGCGCGGGGTCAAGATCATCGGTGCGACCGCGCACTACGTCACCCCGGATCTCGATGAAGGCCCGATCATCGAGCAGGACGTCGCGCGGGTGGATCACGCCATGACGCCGCGCGATCTGGTGCGTGTCGGCAGTGACATCGAATCGCTGGTGCTGGCACGCGCGGTGCGTCGCCACGTCGAACATCGCATTCTGCTCAACGGTCATCGCACGGTCGTATTCCGCTGATCACCGGCGAGGGTCCGCCTACAGGCCGATCCACGTCCGCAGTGGATGCGCGGGATCGGCCAGCAACCGGATCGCCAGTGCAATCGAGACCGTCACCAGCAGCGGCTTGATGATGCGCGCGCCCTGCTTCATCGCGAAGCGTGATCCCAGCTGTGCGCCGAGGAACTGGCCCGCGCCCATCACCAGGCCGACTTTCCACAGCACCGATCCGTGCACGACGAACACGGCGAATGCGCCGAGGTTGGATCCGAAGTTGAGGAACTTGGTGTGCGCGGTCGCCTTGAGGATGCCGTACCCGGCCAGCGCGACGAACCCGAGCATCAGGAACGAGCCCGTGCCCGGGCCGAACACACCGTCGTAGAAGCCGATGACCGGCACGAAGCCGGCACCGAAAGCGAACACACTGATGCGGCGATGGCGATCCACTGCGCCGATGTTCGGTTTCAGGCCGAAGTAGATCGCGATGCCGATCAGCAGGAATGGCAGCGCCGATTTCAGCAGGTCCGCCGGAATCCAGGTCGCAAGCAGGGCGCCGAACACCGCGCCGATGGCAGCGGCGAGCGCCATCGGCCATTGCGAGGCCAGATCGACGTGGCCGTGCCGCGCGTACGCCCAGCTGGCCGACGCCGAACCGAACAGCGATTGCAGCTTGTTGGTGCCGAGTACGTGCAAGGGCGGAATGCCGGCCAGCAGCATGGCCGGGATCGTCACCATGCCGCCCCCGCCGGCAATGGCATCGATGAAGCCCGCCAGCAACGCGGCGAAGAACAGCAACAGCAACACCTGGGCGGCCAAATCGATCACGCGGACTCCGGAGCGGGCAACCTCCGGACGCACGCGGGAGGAAGAACGCGCCATTGTAGGGCCGCGGCCCGCGGCGCGGTTTCCCGCATGACGCCGGCGCGCTAGCATCGGGCTTCCTCGGGGAGAAACCACTGATGCGCTCGATCGTCCTGCACGCCTGGTCGTGGATGTTGTTCGGATGGGTCATGTCGACGGGTGCGCACGCGCAGGAGGCGTCCCCTGCACAGCGGCCGGAAGTCGCACGCGCCGCGCAGGCGCTGCAGGCGAAGCTGGTCGAATGGCGACGCGATTTCCACCGGAATCCCGAGCTCTCCAATCGCGAGCAGCGCACGGCGGCCAAGGTCGCCGCGCACCTGCGTTCGCTGGGCCTGCAGCCGCGCACCGGACTCGCGCATCACGGTGTCGCGGCGGTCATCAAGGGCGGCAGGCCCGGGCCGCGCATCGCATTGCGCGCGGACATGGACGCGCTGCCGGTCACGGAAGACACGGGTCTGCCGTTTGCGTCCAAGGCGACGTCCACCTATCGCGGCGAAACCGTCGGCGTGATGCACGCCTGCGGACACGATGCACACACCGGCATCCTGATGGCAGTGGCCGAAGCCCTGGTCGGCATGCGCGATGAGCTGCCGGGCGAAGTGCTGCTGATCTTCCAGCCCGCCGAGGAAGGTCCACCGCCGGGCGAGGAAGGCGGCGCGTCGATGATGATCCGGCAGGGCCTGTTCGCGGACTTCAAGCCCGATGCCGTGTTCGGCCTGCATGTATTCGCGAACATTCCGGTTGGGCGTATCGGCGTGCGATCCGGGCCGTTGATGGCCGGCTCGGACCGCTTCAGCATCCGCGTGATCGGCCGGCAGACGCACGGTTCGCGCCCGTGGAGCGGCGTGGATCCCATCGTCGCCAGCGCCGATCTGATCGGCACCGCGCAGACGATCGTCAGCCGCCGCACCGACATTTCGCGGCTGCCGGCAGTGGTGACATTCGGTGCGATCGACGGCGGCATCCGCCACAACATCATTCCCGACGATGTCGAGCTGCTGGGCACCATCCGCAGCTTCGACGAGGACATGCGGCAGAAGCTGTTTGCCGATCTGCGCAATGTTTCCGAACACACCGCCGCCGCGCATGGCGCACGGGCGGAAGTGGACATCGAAAGCGACGACGGCAATCCGCCGACCGTCAACGATCCTGCACTGACCGCGCGCGCGTTGCCCAGCCTGCGCGCAGTGGTGGGCGCGGACAACGTGTTCGAGCCGCCGCTGCAGATGGGTTCGGAGGATTTCTCGCTGTACGGGCATGAAGCGCCGGCGCTGTTCTTCTTCGTCGGCGCAACCGCGCGCGATGTCGATCCGGTCACCGCGCCGAGCAATCACTCGCCTCGCTTCCAGCTCGATGAGCAGGCGCTGGACATCGGATTCCGCGCGCTGCTGCAGGTCAGCCTCGACTACCTGCATCAAGGCGCATCGGCGCAGGCGCCCCGGCCCACACAACGATGAACGCCGCCGCTCAGGCGGACGCGTGAACGCGCACCGTCCGCGGCGGAAACGCCGGGGCGGACTAAACTGTCGGCCATGAATACCCCCGAAGATTCCCTGTTGGGCCGCGAGGTCGCGTATCCCGACCGGTACGACCCCGGCCTGCTGTTCCCCATTCCACGCCAGCAGGCACGCGCCGAACTCGGCATCGAAGCCGATGCGCTGCCGTTCATCGGGCATGACCGCTGGAACGCCTACGAGCTGAGCTGGCTGGACGCGCGCGGCAAGCCGCGCGTGGCGACCGCGACGTTCGTCGTTCCGTGTACCTCGCCGAACCTGATTGAATCCAAGTCGTTCAAGCTGTTCCTCAATTCGCTCAACAGCGCGCGCTTCAACAGCGAAGCGACGCTGGTCGAATGCCTTCGCACCGATCTGTCCGCACGCGCGGGCGCCGACGTCGAGGTTGCATTCGGCCTGCCGCCGATGCAGGAGACGAGCGAAGGCGAATCACTGGACGAACTGGACATCGAGATCGATCACTACGGCCCGCCGCGCGCGGACGGCCTGCTGGTCGATGCCGCGCAACACGTCGAGGAGACACTGACCTCGGCATTGCTGAAATCGAATTGCCCGGTCACTGGCCAGCCCGACTGGGCCACCGTGGTGATCCATTACGCAGGCCCGCGCATCGATCGCGAAGAACTGCTGCGTTACCTGATCGGGTTCCGCGATCACGCCGAGTTCCACGAGCAGTGCGTCGAGCGCATCCACCGTGACCTGATGCAGCGTTGTGCACCGGACTGGCTGTCGGTGGAAGCGCGTTATACGCGGCGCGGTGGACTGGACATCAATCCCTGGCGCGGCACGCCCGGAACCGCGCCGCCTGCGGCGAGACGTGAACTGCGTCAATGAGCACCGGACCGGACCGCTCTTTTTTCACGGGAAAACCATGAGGGCTTAACAGTTGCCATGCAAGGCTAGCCCGTCCTCCATCACCGCAGGGAAGGCTTACTTTCATGAGCAACGAAAAGAAGGCGGATTTTTCGGGCGTCTCGGCCAAGGTGGATTCCAGCGAACAGATCGTCGAGAAGGCGGACTTTTCCGGCGTCACCGCGCGCGTGGACAGCAGCGAAGCGATCGTCGGCGAACAGAGCTACACCATCGACAAGGGCGACACGCTGTCGAAGATCGCCAAGGAACACTACGGCAATGCGAACGCCTGGAAGCAGATCTTCGAGGCCAACCGCGACGTCATCGACGATCCCGATCGGATCTTCCCTGGGCAGGTGATCAAGTTGCCGCCCAAGGACAGCATCGCCTGATCCCTCCTTTCGCCCTCACTCCAAGGACTGAAACTCCATGAAGACGAACCGCATTTCGTACGCCCTGATGATTGCGCTCGCCGGCACCGTGTCGCTTGCCGCGTGCAAGAAGAAGGAAGAACCGGTCGCACCGCCGGTGGCTTCCGAGCCCGCGCCCGCACCGGCTCCCGCACCCACCGAGCCCGCGCCTGCGCCCGCCGTGACCGCGACCAGCGTGACCGTGGGCAACACCGCCGCCGCGGATCGCTCCGTCAGCGCGGTCAGCACGTTCACGCCCAAGGACAAGATCATCGTTTCGGTGAAGACCGATGCATCCGTTCCTGCGGAAGCGGCGATCGACGCGAAGCTGACGTTCCAGGATGGCCAGGTGGCTGGCAACCAGTCCACGACGGTCAAGGCCACCGATGCGGGCATCACCAACATCGAGTTCAGCAACACCAATCCGTGGCCCGCCGGCAAGTACAAGGTGGACGTGACGATCAACGGCCAGCCGGCCGGCATGACGCAGGAAATCGAAGTCAAGTAATACCCTCCCCTCTCTCCCACCCTGGTGGGCAAGCTCGGGCGTGGTGAAAACCACGCCCGCTTTTTTTGCGACGTGCTTCGAGCGTATTGACGGACTGCGGCAATCCGTCGGTCTGTTGATAGAGACAGGCAAGGCTCCGGAATCAGGGCGGTCGTGTCCACATGGGGAACCGCATGACCAGCGCATGAAATGTGCCTGGATTGTGCTTTAGGCGATGTTTCGTTCGCGTTCGCGGAAGAGCCGTTTACACGACATCGACCACTTCCTAGTTTGAACAGCCCTGCTCGCGGTCAATCGCGTGCGCAGGGTCATGGACCCGTTCAAACGGGAGAAGGAAATGCTCGCTTCGGGCATTCGCAAAGCGGCGTTCGCATCCGTCGCGCTGGTGATCGCGGCAGTGGCTGGCCTGTACCTGTCCGGCGCCATCACGCTGATGCTGCTGAAGCTGGATGCGCCGCTGAAATGGAACACGTGGCTGGAGTACTGGCAGGCGCTGTCGCTGCCGGACGTCGCGCCTTACGCAAAGACCATCCGCATCGGCGGCCTCGTGGGGTTCGGCCTGCCATTGCTGCTCTGGCTGCTGTTGCTGGTTCCGTTGTTCAAGTCGCGCAGGCCTTCGACGCACGGCGACGCGCGCTTCGCGACGCGAAGTGACCTCGCCCGGCTCGGACTGCTCAAGGACGATCCGCAGGGCATCATCGTCGGCAAGTCCGGGCGCCGGTTCCTGCGCATGTCCGGCACCCGCCATGCATTGCTGGCCGCACCGACCCGTTCGGGCAAGGGCGTCGGATTCGTCATGCCGAACCTGCTCGACTTCCGCGGTTCGGTGGTGGTGCTGGATATCAAGCAGGAGTCATTCGACGTCACCTCCGGCTGGCGCCAGCAACTGGGCCCGGTCTACCTGTTCAATCCGTTCGC
>JAEZYE010000011.1 GCA_023419315.1 Pseudomonadota bacterium | reverse complement strand
GGCATGCACCACGAGCAGGACATGCGCAAGATGGGCGGCCTGCGCAAGTACATGCCGATCACGTTCTGGACCACCGTCATCGGCACGCTGGCGCTGGTGGCCACGCCGTTCTTCAGCGGCTACTACTCCAAGGACACGATCATCGAGGCGGCCAAGCATGCGGCCGATGGCCGCGGCTGGATCGGCAGCTACGGCTACTGGGCGGTCCTGCTGGGCGCGTTCGTCACCTCGTTCTACAGCTTCCGCCTGCTGTACCTGACCTATTTCGGACGCGAGCGCTTCCGCGAGGCGGCGCAGACGCATCCGCAGGAGCAGCACGGCCCGCTAGGCCAGGAAACGCGGCACGAGCCCTCGCACCTGGATGCCCACGGCCACCACGCGCACGACGACCACCACGGCGTGCACGAGCCGCACGAGTCGCCCTGGGTGGTGACCCTGCCGCTGGTGCTGCTGGCGATCCCGTCGATCCTGGTCGGCTTCTTCACCGCGGGCCCGATGCTGTTCGGCACCGACTGGGCCGGCCACGACGACACCACGCCGTTCTTCGCCGGCGCCATCGAGGTGCTGGCCGCCAACGACGTGATGGCCGAACTCAGGGAGAACCTGTGGCACGGGCCGATCGCCTTCGCGCTGCATGGCTTCATCACCCCGGCGTTCTGGCTGACCGTGGCGGGCTTCCTGCTCGCGACCCTGATGTACGTGTGGCGGCCCGAGCTGGCGCCGAAGGTGGCGCATGCGCTGCGCGGCCCGATCCGCGTGCTCGAGAACAAGTACGGCTTCGACGACCTGTGGATCAAGGGTTTCGCCGGCGGCGGCCTGCTGCTGGGCCGCGGCTCGCGCGAGGTCGACAGCAAGCTCATCGACGGCGTGTTCGTCAACGGCGCCGCCAGGCTGGTGGATTTCAGCGCCGGGCTGATCCGCCGCATGCAGACCGGATACCTCTACCACTACGCATTCGCGATGATCGTCGGCCTGATCGTGCTCCTGGCCGTGCTGATCCGCCATTGGACCTGACACCGTGCAGAACTGGCCCCTCCTGAGTCTCCTGATCTGGCTGCCGATCTTCGGCGGTGCCGCCGTGCTCGCGCTCGGCGACAAGCGCGCCTCCGGCGCACGCTGGCTGTCGCTAGCCGTGGCGCTGGCGGTGTTCCTGCTGAGCCTGCCGCTGTTCACCGGCTTCGATTACGCCGCGACCGGCATGCAGTTCCTCGAGCGGCGCGAGTGGATCCCGGCCTACGACATCCAGTACCACCTGGGCGTGGACGGCATCTCGATCGCGCTGATCATCCTCACCGCGCTGACCACCGCGCTGGTGCTGATCGGCGCGTGGACCTCGATCGACCGCCGCGTGAGCCAGTACTACGGCGCGCTGCTGATCCTCGAGGGCCTGATGATCGGCGTGTTCTCGGCCGTGGACGCACTGCTGTTCTACGTGTTCTTCGAGGCCATGCTGATCCCGATGTTCATCATCATCGGCGTCTGGGGCGGCCCGCGGCGCGTGTACGCGTCGATCAAGTTCTTCCTGTACACGTTCCTGGGCTCGATCTTCATGCTGGTCGGCCTGATCTACCTGTACCTGAAGGCGGGCAGCTGGCAGCTGCCGGACCTGTACGCGCTGCGCCTGACTGCCAGCGAGCAGATGTGGCTGTTCTTCGCCTTCCTGGCCGCCTTCGCGGTGAAGGTGCCGATGTTCCCGGTGCACACCTGGCTGCCGGACGCGCACGTCGAAGCGCCCACCGGCGGTTCGGTGATCCTGGCGGCGATCATGCTGAAGATCGGCGGCTACGGGTTCCTGCGCTTCAGCCTGCCGATCACGCCCGACGCCGGCCACGAGTGGGCCTGGCTGGTGATCGCGCTGTCGCTGATCGCGGTGGTGTACGTGGGCCTGGTGGCGCTGGTCCAGGAGGACATGAAGAAGCTGATCGCATACTCGTCGGTCTCGCACATGGGCTTCGTGACCCTGGGCACCTTCATCGCCTTCTCGCTGATGCGCGACGTGGGTGGCGGTGAGGACGCGGCGCGCCTCGGCCTGCAGGGCGCGATGGTGCAGATGATCTCGCACGGCTTCATTTCCGGCGCCATGTTCTCCTGCGTGGGCGTGCTGTACGACCGCATGCACACGCGCATGATCCGCGACTACGGCGGCGTTGCGAACGTCATGCCCTGGTTCACCTTCTTCATGGTGCTGTTCGCGATGGCCAACTCCGGCCTGCCGGGCACCTCGGGTTTCGTCGGCGAATTCATGGTGGTCCTGGCCAGCTTCCAGCACCATCCGATGATCGCCTTCACCGCGGCGCTCACCCTGATCATCGGCGCGGGCTATTCGCTGTGGCTGGTGAAGCGGGTGATGTTCGGCGAGGTGGGCAACGTGCACGTCGCCGAGCTCGAGGACATCAACGCGCGCGAGTGGATTGTGCTGGGGGTGTTCGCGGTAGGCACCATCGCCATCGGCGTGTACCCCAAGCCGCTGATCGACCTGATGGACCCGGCGATCGCCGAACTGGCCGCCCACATCTCGGCGAGCAAGCTGTGAGCCCGGCCCGCCGTTTCGAGGGTGGAGACAGGGCGGCCCGCGTGGCCGCCAAGGAATGCATGAAGTGATGACGACCGCGATGATGCACCCTCCCGTACGCACCTTCGCCGAGCTCGCGCCGATGGCGCCCGAGCTGCTGGTGGTCTTCGGCGCGTTCGCGCTGCTGATGCTGGACCTGTTCCTGGACGAGCGCCGGCGGGTGCTGACCCACGCGCTGGCGATCGCCATGCTGGTTGCGGCCGCGGCCCTGGTCTGGTTCGACGTGGGCGGGCAGGGCACCGTGCTGTCGGGCATGTTCGTGCGCGACGAGGGCGCGGACGTGATGAAGCTGGTGCTGCTGGGCGTGAGCGCGCTGGCGATGGCCTACATCTGGCCGTTCCTGCGCGAGCGCGGGCTGTACAAGGGCGAGGTGTCGGTGCTGGTGCTGTTCGCGGTGGCCGGCATGATGCTGCTGGTCTCGGCCGGCAGCATGACCATGGTCTACGTCGGCCTCGAGCTGCTGGCGCTGTGCTCCTACGCGCTGGTCGCCACCGATCGCGACAGCCCGCTGGCCTCCGAGGCGGCGATGAAGTATTTCGTGCTCGGCTCGCTGGCCTCGGGCCTGCTGCTCTACGGCATGACCCTGGTCTACGGCGCCACCGGCACGCTCGACCTGGCCGCCATCCGCGACGCCGCCTATGCCGTCGACGGCGCGGACCGCACCCTGCTGCTGACCGGCACGGTGTTCGTGGTGGTGGGCATCGCGTTCAAGTTCGGCGCGGCGCCTTTCCACATGTGGCTGCCCGACGCCTACCACGGCGCGCCGACCCCGATCACGTTGTTCATCGGCTCGGCGCCGAAGATCGCGGCCTTCGGCATGAGTTGGCGCATGCTCGACATCGCGCTGGGACCGAACTACGAGCAGGTGCAGCTGCTGCTGGCCGTGCTGGCGGCGGCCTCGCTGGCGGTGGGCAACCTGTTCGCGATCGCGCAGTCCAACCTCAAGCGCATGCTGGCGTATTCGACCATCTCGCACGTGGGCTTCATGTTCCTCGGCCTGGCGGCCGGCGGCAGCGAAGGCTATGCGGCGGCGCTGTTCTACGCGATCAGCTACGCGATCATGTCGGTCGCCGGCTTCGGCGCGATCGTGCTGCTGGCGCGGCAGGGGTTCGAAGCCGACCGCATCGAGGATTTCCGCGGCCTCAACGCACGCAGTCCGTGGATGGCGGGGATGGTGCTGCTGATCATGGCCTCGCTGGCGGGCGTGCCGGTGCTGCTGGGCTTCTGGGCCAAGGTCGCGGTGCTGCGCGCGGCGGTCGAGGCCGATCTGATGTGGCTGGCGATCGTGGGCGTGGTGTTCGCGGTGATCGGCGCGTTCTACTACCTGCGCGTGATCAAGGTCATGTACTTCGACCAGCCGTCCGGCGAGCCGGTGACCGTGCGCGGCGGCGCGCTGCAGGCGGTGTTCTCGATCAATGCGCTGGCGCTGCTGGGCCTGGGCCTGTTCTGGAGCCCGATCATGGACTGGTGCCAGGCCGCGTTCGCCTGACGATTTTTCAGTCCGGGGCTTGCCAGAAACGCCGGACATCGTCATAATTCCGCTTCTGCTGCGGGGTGGAGCAGTCTGGCAGCTCGTCGGGCTCATAACCCGAAGGTCGCAGGTTCAAATCCTGCCCCCGCTACCAAGCTTTCCGGAATGGGAAGCCTTTGTTCAAGGCTTCCGCTTCCATGGCTCGGGCACGTGAAAGCGCATGTTCCCGCTTTCACACCGGAATCCAGCGTTATCGGACAAGGGGCCCATCGGGCCCCTTGTTGTTTTTGTCATCCGCATTCCGTTACGTCGAAGGTCATTCCGTGAGCGACAAGGCCACTCAAATTTCCGAACTGCTGGCGCCAACAGTCCAGGCGCTCGGGCTTGAGCTGCTCGGCATCGAGTACCTGACCGCGCCGGGCGGCGGCACGCTGCGCCTGTATATCGATGTCCAGGAATCAGAGCGCGACGCCCGCGTGGTGAACATCGATGATTGCGAGGCGGTCAGCCGCGAAGTATCCGCGCAGCTGGATGTCGAAGATCCGATCAGCAGCAATTACACGCTCGAAGTGTCCTCGCCGGGTGTCGACCGGCCTCTGTTCCAGCTGCCGCATTTCGTGCGGCACCAGGGCGAATCGGCCAAGATCGTATTGCGCCTGCCGCAGGACGGTCGCCGCCGCCTGCAGGGCGTGATCGCACGCGTCGAGGGTGAGCAGGTCGTATTTGTCGTCGACGGGGCGGAATTGACGATAGCTTTCGATAACATCGACAAGGCGCGGCTGGTCCCCGACTGGGCGGCCCTCGGCCTGGCGCCGGAAAAACCCAAATCAGGAGGCGGCAAGAAGGCCGGCTCCAAGCAGGCTGGAGCGGACAAGAAGTCCGCACCGGCAAAGACAGGCAAGCAACAATCCAACAAGCCGGCGGCATCCAAGCCGCGCGCGGAGTGAACGATGAGTAAGGAACTTTTGCTGGTGGTGGATGCGGTCGCCAACGAAAAGGGCGTGCCGCGTGAGGTGATTTTCGATGCCATCGAAGCGGCGCTCGCCTCTGCGGCGAAGAAGCGTTACCTGGATCAGGACGTTTCCGTCCGCGTGTCGATCGACCACAAGGATGGCAGCTACGAAACCTTCCGCCGCTGGGAAGTCGTTGCCGACGACGTGGTGATGGAATCCCCGGATCGCCAGTTGCGCCTGATGGACGCTGTGGATGAAGCCGACGGTGCCGAAGTCGGCGACTGGATCGAAGAGCAGATCGAAAACCCCGACTTCGGTCGCATTGCCGCGCAGGCCGCCAAGCAGGTGATCGTGCAGCGCGTGCGCGAAGCCGAGCGCCAGCAGGTGGTCGATGCGTGGAAGGATCGTGTGGGCGAGCTCGTCACCGGTGTCGTCAAGCGTGCCGAGCGCGGCAACATCTATGTTGATCTGGGTGGCAACGCGGAAGCCTTCATCCCGAAGGACAAGGGCATTCCGCGCGATGTGCTGCGCGCAGGTGATCGCGTGCGCGGCTACCTGTTCGACGTGCGTTCCGAACCGCGCGGGCCGCAGCTGTTCATCAGCCGCGCCGCTCCGGAATTCATGATCGAACTGTTCAAGCTGGAAGTGCCGGAAGTCGGCCAGGGCCTGGTGGAAATCAAGGCCTGCGCGCGTGATCCTGGTGACCGCGCGAAGATTGCCGTGCTGGCGCACGACACCCGGACCGATCCCATCGGCGCCTGCATCGGCATGCGTGGCTCGCGCGTACAGGCGGTGTCCAACGAGCTCAACGGCGAACGCGTCGACATCGTGCTGTGGAACGACAATCCGGCCACCTTCGTCATCAATGCGATGGCGCCGGCGGAAGTGCAGTCGATCATCGTCGATGAAGAAAAGCACTCGATGGATCTCGCGGTGGCGGAAGAACGTCTCGCGCAGGCCATCGGCAAGGGCGGCCAGAACGTGCGCCTGGCGAGCCGGCTGACCGGTTGGCAGCTCAACGTCATGACGCAGGATCAGGTTGCCGCCAAGTCGGAAGCCGAACAGGCCGTCGCGCGCCAGCTGTTCATGGACAAGCTGGAAGTGGACGAGGAAATCGCCGCCATCCTGGTCAGCGAGGGCTTCAGCACGGTCGAGGAAATCGCCTACGTGCCGGTGGGCGAACTGCTTGCGGTGGAGGGTTTCGACGAGGACATCGTCGAAGAGCTGCGCGCCCGCGCACGCGATGCACTGTTGAACGAAGCGCTGGCTGAAGAGGAAGGCCTGGAAGACAACCAGCCGGCCGCCGATTTGCTCGCGCTCGAAGGCATGGACGAGGAAACCGCCTACGCATTGGCCGCCCACGGCGTGCGTACCAGCGAGGACCTGTCCGACCTGGCCGCCGATGAAGTGGTCGAGTTTGGCATCGAAGGGCTGGACGAGGAGCGCGCCGCGGCGTTGATTCTCGCAGCCCGTGCCGAGGAGATCGCCCGCCTGGAGCGCGGCGAATGATCCGGCGATGAACACCGCCCTGGCTTTCTCAGGGCTTAGAATCCCAACCCTTGAAAAGGGGCGCCCCCTGGCGGAAGACAGCGGGGTGCAACACAGAACCTAGGATCCGAATGTCGCAGCAAACCACCATCCGCAAGCTGGCCGAACTGGTCAATACGCCGGTCGAGAAACTGCTGGAGCAGCTGGCCGAGGCCGGCATGAAGTTCAGCGGTCCCGACCAGGTCGTGACCAGCACCGAGAAAATGAAGCTGCTCGGCTTCCTTCGCCGTACCCACGGCAAGACCGAGAAGGCGGGCGAGGATGCGGCTGCGCCCAAGAAGATCACGTTGAACCGCCGCAAGGTGCAGGAAGTGACGGTCGCCGCCGGCCGCACCAAGACCACGGTGAACGTCGAAGTCCGGCAGAAGCGCACGTACGTCAAGCCGACCGACGCTGATGCACCGGTGGCGCCGCCGACCACGTCGCAGACCGAGACCGATCCGGAACGCGCCGAGATCCTGCGCAAGCTGGAGGAATCCAAGCAGCGCAATCTCGACGAGCAGCAGCGTCTGGCCGAAGGCGACCGTCGTCGCGCCGAGGAACTGGAGCGCAAGCGGAAGGAAGAAGAAGCCGCGCGAGCCGAAGCCGAAGCGGCGGCTCGCGCCGAAGCCGAAGCGGCGGCAGCCAATATTGCCGAGGCCGGCGATGCGGAACGTCCCGCCCGTCCTGCCGGTGGCCATCACGTGGCCAAGCCGGTGGTTCGCAAGGATGTCGCGCGCCCGGATGATCGCAATGCCACCACGGCCGGCGCCCACAAGCACAAGACTCGCGGTTCGCACGCGATGGTCAGCGGTATCGAGGACGATGATGCGGCCAGCCGTTTCGCCGGCCAGCTGCACCTGTCGGCTGCCGAACGCGCGCGTCGCACGACTTCGCGTGGCAAGCCGAAGCCGAAGCGCCACATGGAGCAAAGCCGCGGCGGCGGCGGTGCACACGGATTCGAGCGCCCGACTGCGCCGGTCGTGCGCGAAGTGGCCATCGGTGAGACCGTCACCGTGGCCGATCTCGCGCAGAAGCTGGCCCTCAAGGGCGGCGACGTGGTGAAGGCCCTGTTCAAGATGGGCGTGATGGCGACCATCACCCAGACGATTGATCACGACACCGCCGTGCTGGTGACCGAAGAACTCGGCCATCGCGCCGTGCGTGCCGACAGCAACGATGCGGAAAGTGAACTGCTCGCGCATACCGAAGAACAGCAGGGCGACAAGCTGGCGCGTCCGCCGGTGGTCACCATCATGGGCCACGTCGACCACGGCAAGACCTCGCTGCTCGATTACATCCGCCGCACCAAGGTGGCGACCGGCGAAGCCGGCGGCATCACCCAGCACATCGGCGCGTACCACGTTGAAACCCCGAAGGGCGTCATCAGCTTCCTCGATACGCCGGGCCACGCCGCGTTCACCGCGATGCGCGCCCGCGGCGCGAAGCTGACCGACATCGTGGTGCTGGTGGTCGCCGCCGACGACGGTGTCATGCCGCAGACGCGCGAAGCAGTCCAGCACGCGAAGGCCGCCAAGGTGCCGTTGATCGTCGCGGTCAACAAGATCGACAAGGCCGACGCCGATCCGATGCGCGTCAAGAATGAACTGCTGGCCGAAGAAGTCGTGGCCGAGGATTTCGGTGGCGACACGCAGATGGTCGAAATCTCCGCCAAGACCGGTGCCGGCATTGATGATCTGCTCGACGCCATCAGCCTGCAGGCCGAAGTCCTCGAACTGCGCGCCGTGCGCGATGGCCGCGCCAGTGGCGTGGTGATCGAATCCTCGCTGGACAAGGGCCGTGGCCCGGTGGCGACGGTGCTGGTGCAGCAGGGCACGTTGAAGAAGGGCGACTATCTGGTCTGCGGTATCCAGTACGGCCGCGTGCGCGCATTGTTCGACGAAACCGGCAAGCAGCCAGATTCGGCGGGTCCGTCGATTCCGGTCCAGGTGCTGGGTCTGTCCGGCGTGCCTGATGCCGGCGACGATTTCGTGGTCGTCGATGACGAGCGGCTGGCGAAGGACGTGGCGCAGCAGCGCGACGCCAAGCGCCGCGAATCGCGCCTGGTCAAGCAGGCGGGCAACCGCATGGAAGACATCCTGGCGCAGATGGGCCAGGGCGAAGGCCAGCAGGTGCTCAACCTGGTCATCAAGGCTGACGTGCAGGGTTCGGTGGAAGCGCTCAAGCAGTCGCTGGTGGGCCTGTCCAACGACCTGATCCGCATCAACGTGATCACCGCTGGCGTGGGTGGCATCACCGAGTCCGACGCCAACGCCGCGGTCACCGCCAAGGCCACGATGATCGGCTTCAATGTGCGTGCCGATGCTTCCGCGCGTCGCATCATCGAAGCCAACGGCGTGGACCTGCGCTACTTCTCGATCATCTATGACGTGATCGATCAGGTGAAGCAGGTGGCGTCCGGCCTGCTGGGCAAGGAAATCCGCGAAGAAATCATCGGCGTGGCCGAAGTGCGCGATGTCTTCCGCAGCTCGAAGTTCGGCGCGGTCGCCGGCTGCATGGTCGTGGAAGGCGTGGTCAAGCGGAACAAGCCGATTCGCGTCCTGCGCGACAGCACGGTCATCTTCGAAGGCGAACTGGAGTCGCTGCGCCGCTTCAAGGAAAACGTCGAAGAAGTGCGCAACGGCACCGAATGCGGTATCGGCGTGAAGGCGTACAACGACATCAAGCCGGGCGACCAGATCGAGTGCTTCGAACGCATCGAGGTGGCGCGCACGCTGTAAAGCGTCGCGCCGGCGGCGCCGCATCCGATGCGGGACAGGCACGAAGCGCCTGATCCCGAAGTCGAAGCGGCGCCGCAGCCGTTGTTCCATACATCATTCCCCAACACAGTTTCCTTCGTGCCCAGCAAATCCTTCCATCGCACCGATCGCGTTTCCGCCCAGCTCCGTCGTGAACTGGGCGCACTCGTCCATGAGGCCGTCCGCGAGTACGGGCTGCCCTCGGTCAGCGTGTCCGATGTGGAAGTGACCCGCGACATGGCGCACGCACAGGTTTACGTGACGGCACTGCTGCCCGAGCGTTCGGCCGACGCCATCAAGGGCCTGCGCGAGCTGTCGCGCGAATTGCGCATGGAACTGGCGCGGCGGGTCAAGCTACGCCACGTGCCCGAACTGCATTTCCATTACGACGACTCGGTGGACCGGGGCGAGCGCATTGATCAGTTGTTGCGTGATCTCCCCGAACGCAGCGAGCCGGACGCCGACTGAGCGTCGCGCCCGGTGATGTGGCCGGCCCGGCTTGCCGGACCGGTTTGACTGCCTGGATTCCCGTCCGGCCTGAATTGCGGAGCCAATGCTGTCCATGCGGCCGAAGATCCGTTTCCGTTCCCTTGATGGTCTGCTGCTGCTCGACAAGCCGCAGGGCATGAGCTCGAACGCAGCGCTGCAGGCCGCCCGTCGGCTGTTCCGTGCGGAGAAGGGCGGCCATACCGGAAGCCTGGACCCGCTCGCCACCGGCCTGCTGCCCCTGTGTTTCGGTGAGGCCACCAAGATTGCCGGCCTTCTGCTCGGTTCGGCCAAGTGCTACGAGACCACGGCCGTACTCGGAGTGACCACCGACAGCGATGACGCGGATGGCGCCGTGCTGCGCGAGCGCGCGGTAGGCCAGTACGACGCGGCGACCATCGAAGCTGCGCTGGCGCCGCTGCGCGGTCGTATCCGCCAGCGGGCACCGATCTATTCGGCGCTCAAGCAGGGCGGCGAGCCGTTGTACCTGAAGGCACGCCGCGGCGAGGCCATCGAGGCTCCCGAACGCGATGTCGACGTGCATGCCATCGAAGTGCTGGAGCAGGCGGCCGGTTGGCTCCGCCTGCGCGTGGAGTGCGGTTCCGGCACCTACGTGCGCAGCCTGGTGCGGGATCTGGGCGAAGCACTCGGCTGCGGCGCGCATGTCGGGTCGCTCCGGCGGCTGTGGGTGGATCCATTCCGCTCGCCCCGCATGTACACGCTTGAAGAACTCGAAATCGCCGCAGCAAACGGGCAGGCGGCGCTGGATGCCTGCCTGTTGCCGGTGGAGCAGGGTCTGAGCGGCTTCCCGCGCCTGAATCTGTCGAGCGAGGAAACGCGACGCTTCGGCATGGGTCAGCGCTTGCGGGTGGAACGGGCGGCGGTCGAACCGGTGGCCGTGTTCGCGCCGGAGGGCCATGTGCTCGGGCTGGGACGCGTGGATGCGGCCGGCCAGCTGACCCCGCAACGCTTGTTCAGTTGGGCCGTGACCGGCCAGACGCGCCCTGCGGCCGTCATCGACGCGCAATAAAACCTTGTTTCAAAAGGACCCGGCGGCTACACTACGCCGCCGGTTTTACACCGGCATTTTCCTTTCGTTCACGGCGAGCCACGCGGTGCACCGGTCTTGATCCGGTATCTCCCGGCGTTCCTGCAGGCCACGCATCCCAAGAGAAAACACATGTCCATCGATACCCAGAAGATCATCGAAGAAAACAAGCGCGGCGCTGCCGACACCGGTTCGCCGGAAGTGCAGGTCGCCCTGCTGACCGCCCGCATCGAACAGCTGAGCGGTCACTTCAAGGTGCACAAGAAGGATCACCACAGCCGTCGCGGTCTGCTGCAACTGGTCAACCGCCGCCGCAGCCTCCTCGACTACCTGAAGAAGAAAGACAACGAGCGCTACAAGGCCCTGATCGAGAAGCTCGGTCTGCGTCGTTGATGCAATACCCGACCGCGGCGCAGAGATGCGCCGCGGTTTGCATTTGAGGGGAGCAAACTTCACATCGTTTGCTTTTCCGGAACCCCGGCTGGGTCACCAGCCAAAACCGGACGCGGCAGGGGCCGCGGCCGGCCCAAAACCGATAGCGCATCTTTTCAAGGAAACCTCGTGGCAAAAATCACCAAAACCTTCCAGTACGGCAAGCACACCGTCACGCTCGAGACCGGCGAAATCGCCCGTCAGGCCAGCGGCGCCGTCATCGTCAAGATGGACGACACCGTACTGCTGGTCACCGCAGTGGCCGCCAAGTCCGCCCGCGAGGGCCAGGACTTCTTCCCGCTGACGGTCGACTACCAGGAGAAGTTCTACGCCGGTGGCCGCATCCCCGGTGGCTTCTTCAAGCGCGAAGGCCGCGCGACCGAGAAGGAAACGTTGATCTCGCGACTGATCGATCGCCCGATCCGTCCGCTGTTCCCCGAGGACTACAAGAACGAAGTCCAGATCATCGCCACGGTGATGTCGCTGAACCCGGAAGTGGACGGTGACATTCCTGCGCTGATTGGCGCCTCGGCCGCGCTCGCGCTGGCCGGCACCCCGTTCATGGGCCCGATTGGCGCCGCCAAGGTCGGTTACCGCAACGGCGAGTACATCCTCAATCCGACCGCCACCGAGTTGAAGGACTCGCAGCTGGAACTGGTCGTGGCCGGTACGGCCGGCGCCGTGCTGATGGTGGAATCCGAAGCCGCAATCCTCTCCGAGGAAGTGATGCTCGGCGCCGTCATGTTCGGCCATCGCGAGATGCAGAAGGTCATCAACGCGATCAACGAACTGACCGTCGAAGCCGGCACCAAGCCGTCTTCGTGGGTGGCCCCGGCCAAGAACGAAACCCTGATCGCCGCATTGAAGGAAGCCGTCGGCACGCAGATGGCCGAAGCCTTCCAGATCCGCGACAAGCTGCAGCGCCGTGACGCGCTGTCGGCGATCAAGAAGGACGTCGTCGAGCGCATCGCCGGCCGCATCGAATCCGAAGGCTGGAATGGCGGCGAAATCGCCAAGGAACTGGGCGAGCTGGAATACCGCACCATGCGTGATTCCGTGCTGGCGACCAAGGTCCGCATCGACGGCCGCGCGCTGGACACGGTGCGTCCGATCAGCTCGAAGGTCAGCGTGCTGCCGCGCACCCACGGCTCGTCGCTGTTCACCCGCGGCGAAACGCAGGCGATTGTCGTGGCCACGCTGGGCACCGCCCGCGACGGCCAGGTGATCGACGCGGTTTCCGGCGAATACAAGGAAAACTTCCTGTTCCATTACAACTTCCCGCCGTACTCGGTGGGTGAGTGCGGCCGTTTCGGTGCGCCGAAGCGTCGCGAAATCGGTCATGGCCGCCTCGCCAAGCGCGGCGTGCTGGCCGTGATGCCGACGATCGAAGAGTTCCCGTACACCGTTCGCGTCGTGTCGGAAATCACCGAATCCAACGGTTCCTCGTCGATGGCCTCGGTCTGCGGCAGCTCGCTGGCGCTGATGGATGCCGGCGTGCCGGTCAAGGCGCCGGTCGCGGGCATCGCGATGGGCCTGGTGAAGGAAGGCGACAACTTCGTCGTGCTGTCCGACATCCTGGGTGATGAAGATCACCTCGGCGACATGGACTTCAAGGTGGCCGGCACTGCCGAAGGCGTGTCCGCGCTGCAGATGGACATCAAGATCGAAGGCATCACCGAAGAGATCATGAAGCAGGCGCTGCAACAGGCGAAGGCCGGCCGTCTGCACATCCTCGGCGAGATGGCCTCGGCCATCACCTCGCCGCGCGCCGAACTGAGCGATTACGCGCCGCGACTGCTGACCATCAAGATCCACCCGGACAAGATCCGCGAAGTCATCGGCAAGGGCGGTGCCACGATCCAGGGCATCACCAAGGAAACCGGCACGCAGATCGACATCCAGGACGACGGCACCATCGTCATCGCTTCGGTCAACGCCGCAGCTGCCCAGGCCGCCAAGGCGCGCATCGAGCAGATCACTTCGGACGTCGAGCCGGGCCGCATCTACGAAGGCAAGGTCGCCAAGATCATGGACTTCGGTGCGTTCGTCACCATCCTGCCGGGCAAGGACGGCCTGGTGCACGTCTCCCAGATCTCCAGCGAGCGCGTTGAGAAGGTCAGCGACAAGCTGAAGGAAGGCGACGTGGTGAAGGTCAAGGTGCTGGAAGTCGACAAGCAGGGCCGCATCCGACTGTCGATCAAGGCCGTGGAAGAAGGCGAGGGCGTGGCCGGCGAATAAGCCGCCCATTCTTCGCACGAAAAAAGCGGGCTTCGGCCCGCTTTTTTTGTTTTCAGGGCCAACGCGGTTCCGTTCGACCGCAGCGCCAGCGCGTGTTGCATCGCGGCGCAACGGGCTCCGTTCGGCGGCATGGCGCGAGGCGTTTGCTCGCGACGGGCCGTGTCCGCGATGCACAGCGCCTGTCCTTCGCGCATGGCGATGACTGCCGTTGGTGCCCCCGACTTTCGCCATAGGCGGCTTCCGCGCGGGCAGTGCTATGAAGGCGAACTGCCGTGCCCGCGTGCCACGCGGTCCCGATGCGCCCACCACCGCTCTGGAGCCTGACGACATGACGACCCGCCGTGATCTGTTGAAACTGAGTGCGCTTGCCGCCGCCACCGCCGCGTTTCCACCGCTGGCCTGGGCGCAGTCGGGCAAGATCGAACGCGCCGCCAAGCCGCTGCGCATCCTGATTCTCGGCGGTACTGGTTTCACCGGTCCGTTCCAGGTCGCGTATGCGCTGGCGCGCGGCCACAAGGTGACCCTGTTCAATCGCGGTAAGCGTCCGTCGCCGGAATGGCCGGGTGAGGTCGAACAGCTCCACGGCGATCGCAACACCGGCGATCTGAAATCCCTGGAAGGCCGGCAGTGGGATGTCTGCATCGACAACCCGACCAGCCTGCCGTTCTGGGTGCGCGACGCCGGCAAAGTGCTTAAAGGCAACGTCGGCCATTACCTCTTCATTTCCACGATTTCCGTCTACGCCGATGGCTCCAGGCCCGGCATCACCGAAGACGCGCCGCTGGCGCCGTACAAGGGCAAGGACGCGATGGCCGAAACGCAGGAGAACCTGCGCGCCGACATCGAGAACCTGTACGGCCCGCTCAAGGCGCTGAGCGAAGCGGAAGCGCACAAGCAGTTCGGCGAGCGCGTGACCATCGTTCGACCCGGTTACATCGTCGGTCCGCGCGACGAGACCGATCGCTTCACCTACTGGCCGCACCGCATCGCCCAGGGCGGGGAAATGCTGGTGCCCGGCGATGGCACCGATCCGGTGCAGATTATCGATGGCCGTGATCTCGGCGAATGGATGATTCGCCTGGCGGAAAGCCGCACCTACGGAGTCTTCAACGCGGTCGGTCCCGAAAAACTGCTGCCGATGGACACGATGCTGCGCGAATCGGAAAAGGCCGTCGGCGGGAAGCCGACCTACACGCACGTCACGCCCGAATTCCTCGAAGCGCAGAAGGTGGGCGAGGAACTGCCGATCTGGGTGTCGGCGAAGGCCGGCCCGTACGCGGGCTATGGCCAGGTCAGCAATGCGCGCGCCATGGCCGCCGGGCTGACCTACCGGCCGCTGCAGACCACCGTTCGCGACCTGATGGAATGGTTCCGCAGCCTGCCGGCCGAACGCCAGGCCAAGTTGCGTGCCGGCATCACGCGCGAGCGCGAAGCCGAGCTGCTGAAGGCCTGGCACGCGCAGAAGGCGTAACGCTTCGCCGACGACGGCAGCCGGGGAGAGAGACGGCTGCCGTCGCCGGCATCAACGCTCGCGACGGGTGATGAAGCGATCGACGCGGCCGCGTCGCTGCCAATCCGGAGTGGCCTGCGTCGGCTGCGTGGCTTCCTGCATCGATGCGAGTGGCCATGCGGAGGCCGGCGCGCTCGCGCCATACAACGCCGTCGGCAACGCCTGCTGGTTCACGGCCAGGTCCGTGCCCTGCACGATGCCCAGCGGTGCATAGCCGCCATAGCCGGGGAATACCGTCGACAGGTTCGCGTTGCCCATGCGGCGCACCAGCACTTCCGAAAACACGCGGCGGTAGTCGGTGGTGACCGGCACATCGCCGAAGGTTGGCGACAGCGTTTCCGGATTCAGGCCCGGCCATGTGCCGAAGAAGCGCCGGCCGTTGACCGGCCCGCCCAGCACCAGCAATGGATTGCCGTAGCCGTGATCCGTGCCGCCGTTGGCGTTGGCGCGCACGCGGCGGCCGAACTCGGATTGCACGATGACGGTAACGCGCGCCATCTCGCCGCCGGCGTTCAAATCGTTGAAGAACGCGTACAGCGCCTGCGACAGCTCGGCGATCTTGTTCTGGTAGTAGTGGTAGCCGCTGCCCGCCGTGCCCTGGCCTTCATGCGTGTCCCAGCCGCCGAGATCCAGCGTGGCGTAACGCAGGCCGAGGTTGAACCGGATCGATTGCGCAATCGTCCACAACTGCTGCGCGAACGTGCCGGTCGGCCATGCCGCGGGCAGCGCGCCGTAGGTCTGCTGCTTGATCAGGCGAAGCGCGGCGTCGGCGCGCTGGCCGTTGAATTGCAGACCGGTCGCCCCCGCCCACAGCTCGGCCATGGTTTCGTTGACGCCGCGCAGCCCGGCGGGCGAATCCGGGCGCGTCATCTGCCATTGCCAGGCACCGGTGTTGAGCTGGAAATCGCCGGGGCTGCTCATGCTGATGGCGGCGGTCGAGGCCATCAGGCCGGCGGGCTGGGTGCCGCCGACGCCGAGCGCCGGCAGGGTCGCGGCGGGCGTGCTGGCCGGCCGGCTGTCCCAGGCGCGCGTCATCCATCCGCTGCCGGTGCCGAACTTGCCCGGCGTGCCGAGATCGATCGACAACTGCGCGTCGAAATGGCTGCGCGTGACCGACGTGCTCATGCCGGCCGCATGCACGATCGCCAGCTTGCCGCTGTTCCAGAGATCGCGCAGGCCGGTCGCTGAAGGATGCAGGCCAAAGCCGGTTGCCGCATTGGTGCTCAACGTCAGCGGCAACGCGCCATAGGTGCCGGACGCGGCGATCGCCAGGTCCGGGCGCGCCTGTTCGTAGAAGCCGCGGTCATCGCCGCTGATTGGCACGACCAGGTTGAGCCCGTCCATGCCGCCGCGCAGGAACAGGTGTACGACGGTGTCGTAGGGATTCGTGGCCGCGGCGGCGTCCTCGGCGAACATCAGGGTGGAACCGGCCGCGCCGACGACGGCGGCGCCGCAGCAGCCTTTGACGAATTCGCGGCGGGTCAGGGTGAATCGGCTCATCGCAAGGCCCTCAGCGCGTCATGAATTCGGGGGACATCAGGATCAGCGACACCAGGCTGCGCAGCCGCTGCTGGTTGTAGTGCGACTTGAGTTGATTGCCCGACCACGCATCGGTATCGGCGATGGTTTCGTGGGCGCCGCCGTTCTGCGCCATGAACTTCACCAGCACCTGTCGGCGTGCGGCCTCCGGTTGGTAGCCGAGCAAGCGGTTGCACCAGAAATTCACCAGTTTTTCCGCCGTCCACGGCGCGGCAACACCGGTGCGCGTGGTGGCGAGAATTGGGCTGAGCGGCGTGCCGTTGTCGCTGGTTTCCGCCAGCCAGCCCAGCACGCGCCAGGTCATCGCGAACGAGTTCGCGCCGGACCACGCCAGCCCGGTATCCGGGTAGCCGTTCGGCGCCGGCCAGTTGTACGGCACGTGGCCGGTGAAACCGAACAGCCAGAGGAAGTCGTCGCTGCGCCCGTGGCCCACGCGCGGCGTCCAGTCGTGCCCGAGCGTCCGCATCGCCGCCACGGTCGCTTCGAACGGACGCCGGTTCTTCATGCCCCAGCTGTAGACGAACTCGTTGGAATTGAGGATATGCCGCAGCACGAGTTCGATCTGATCCGGGCGCTGCCAGTGGGCGCGGAAGATCGCCGCGGCGCTGTCGACCAGTGACTGCTTCGGCGTGTCGGTGACGAAGCGCCGGATCAGCTTGCGGCAGATGAACTTCGCCACGCGCGGGTGGCTGGCGAGGCGATCGAGCACATCGCGGCCGTCCTTCATCGCCGGCTGTTCCGGGTAGATCAGCATGCCCAGCAGGAACTTCGGACCGGCGTCGTGCCAGGACTGCCGGTACACGAAGGTGCCGTCGTTCTCGCTCGGGAATTCCCAATGCCCGTTCTTCGCCGACCAGCCGGTGAAGGCGGCCGCGGTCTCGTAGACGTCGATGTCGGTGTAGCCGATCGGATACGCCGGATCTTCCGGGCAGGGCGGCACCTGGAACGGATCGGTGAAGCCCAGGTAGTTCTCGGCGCCGAAGGTGTGCAGTTCCAGCAATTCGCGCGCGAAATTTTCGTTCGGGCCGGAGCGCGAATTGTTGATGTTGTCGAGGAAGTAGAGCATCGCCGTGCTCTGCGCGACCGCCTCCAGCATCGCGCGGAAATTGCCCTTGGCATGCGCGCGGATCACGTCGCGCGTGTAGTGCGGGAATACCGGGCCGGCACTGAATTCGGTGCCCTGCACGTTGAAATGGTCGTGCCAGAAATTGACCAGCAGTTCACGCAGCTGCCGGCGCGAATACACCGCGCGCACGAACGCGGCGCGCTGCACTTCGTTGGCCGGCCGCATGCGGATGGCGTATTCCGGATTCGGCGCGACGTGATCGGTCCAGAGCTGGCTCAGCGACTTGCCCAGTGTGGTGTAGCCGGCGGTGGACAAGCGGCTTTCCACTGCGCTGTCGTCGATGGCGTCCCAGTCCAGCTGCCAGTCCACGTAGTTGGCCAGCCGTTCGCGATCGTTGCCGCCCAGCGCGTTGAACTCGGCCAGGGTCGTCGGCGTGGCCGCGTAGCTCAGCCGGTTGAGCACCTGCACTGCGAACGGGGGCTTGGGCAGGGTGATGAGCAGCGGCTCGCTCATGTTCTCGGCGATGGCTCCCGTCGAAGCCGGCGCGCCGGCCCCGGTTTGCGCGGGACGCGGTGCGGGCGCGCGGCGCGCGCCGTACAGCTGCTGCTGGCGTTCGCGCGCGGCCTGCATCACCTGCGCGGCAGTGGCGGAAGCGGGCGAGGGCGCCGCTTCGCGCCGGGCACGGCTGCGAAAGGCTTCGCGCCGCGCCATCGAGGTTCGACGAGTCATTGGACGATCCGTGGTGGTGTTCCCCTGAGTCGGCAGTATTCGGCATGCACGCTGCGACGACTGCGAACTGGTGCACAGAGCCGTCGCCTTCACGCCAGTGGCCACCCCAGGCGCTGGGTAGAATGCGGGCCGGTCCCGCGGTTGCCTGCCATGCCCTATACGCCCATCGTCGCCACGCTCGGTTACGTCCTGTCGCCGGATCGCTCCCGCGTCCTGCTCATCCATCGCAACGCGCGGCCGGATGATCAGCACCTGGGCAAGTACAACGGCCTGGGCGGAAAGATCGAGCCGGACGAGGATGTCGTCGCCGGCATGCGCCGCGAGATCCGCGAGGAAGCCGGCATCGAGTGCGATGAACTGGTCCTGCGCGGCACCATCAGCTGGCCGGGCTTCGGCAAGCACGGCGAAGACTGGCTGGGGTTCGTCTTCCTGGTGACGGCGTGGTCCGGCGAGCCGTACGACCGCAATCCGGAAGGCACGCTGGAATGGGTCCCGGTCGAACGCATCCAGGAACTGCCGCTGTGGGACGGCGATCGCCAGTTCCTGCCACTGGTGTTCGATGCGGATCCGCGCGGCTTCCACGGCGTCATGCCCTATCGCGACGGGCGCATGGTGTCCTGGAACTACTCGCGCATCTGAGGCCGGCGCGCGGTTGTCCACATCGCGTGTGGACGCTTTCCGGAGAAACATGTGGATAAGCCGCGGCGGCCCTTGCGCGGCAAGGCTGTCAAGAACCTTGGCGAAAAAATGACCAATCGGTGACGCGCGCCGTTCCACGTTCGTGGAACGGAAGATTCGTCGCGATCACACGGGTGTCACCGGTTTTCCACAGCGCATGTGGATGGCGCTTGGGCAAAGATGTGGATAAGCCGTGGCGCGCCTTGCGTGGCAAGGCTGTCAAGAACCTTGGCGAAAAAATGACCAGTCGATGTCAACGGTGATCGCGCGATGTCGCGTGCGTTGCATCGCGCACGTACACGTGCTGGGTCTTGCTGCGCACGAAGCCAAGGCCTGCGTAGAACGGATGCGATTGGCTGCGGGCGATGCTGGAACGCACGGTGATGCGGGGCTCGCCGCGTTCGTCCGCCCACTGTTGCACCGCCATGACCAGCGCGCGTCCGATGCCGCAGCGGTGCGCAGCTTCATCGACGACCAGCCCGACGATTTCGATGCTCGCACCGGATTCCAGCGCACAACGATGTTCGGCCGCGATCCAGCCCGCGAGCGCAGCGCCGTCATCGGCCACCACGATGCGGTGCGCGGGGTTCGACAGCAACGCGGCCAGCCGTCCGCGCATCACGTCCGCCGAGGCGGGATAGCCGAGTTGCGTGGACAGCCGTGCGATTTCCGCCGCGTCGTCGACGGCGGCGGTGCGCAGTCGCGGCGTCGGGTTCATTGCACGGTCCAGCCGCCGTCCACCGCCAGCGTCTGCCCGGTGATGTTGCGTGCGGCGGGCGAGGCGAGGAACGCCGCGATGCCGGCCAGTTCGTCCATCTCGATGAAGACGCCCTTCGGCATCGGCTTGAGCATGATCTGGCGGATGACGTCCTGTTCGGGAATGCCGCGCGTGCGTGCCTGATCCGCAATCTGGCGGTCCACCAGCGGCGTCTTCACGTAGCTCGGGCAGATGGTGTTGATGGTGATGTCGGTGTCCGCGGTTTCCAGCGCGATGACCTTGGAGAAACCGACCAGCCCGTGCTTGGCGGCGACATAGGCGCTCTTGTAAGGGCTGGCGACCAGCGCGTGGATGCTGCCGATGTTGATGATGCGCCCGAACCCGCGTTCGCGCATGCCGGGCAGCACCGCGCGGGTCAGCCGCGCCACGCCGACCAGCATCACCTGCACGAGGAAATCCCACTTTTCCGGCGGAAAATCTTCCAGCGGCGCGACGTGCTGCAGCCCCGCGTTGTTGATCAACACATCGACCGGCCGGGACAGCGATGAGAGCGCCGCCCGGATGCTGTCGTCGGACGTGACATCGAGCGCGACCGATTCGGCCGAGCCGCCTTCGGCACGGATGGTGGCGGCGACCTCACCGGCCGCATCGGCGTTCAAATCGCTCACGATGACGTGGCGTCCGGCTTCGGCAAGCAGGCGGGCGATGCCGGCGCCGATGCCGCTGGCCGCGCCGGTGATGAGGATGGAATGGGTCTGGACGGGCATGGCGGACTCCGGCGGAAGCCTGGGGGAAGACGGGACCGGCCAAGCGTAGCAATCCGATGCGACGATCCGGCGCGCCGACACCGGTCACACAT
This sequence comes from Pseudomonadota bacterium, assembly GCA_023419315.1. Classification (GTDB taxonomy): domain Bacteria; phylum Pseudomonadota; class Gammaproteobacteria; order Xanthomonadales; family Xanthomonadaceae; genus Pseudoxanthomonas_A. The sequence continues at coordinate 16,450 of JAEZYE010000011.1, read as the reverse complement.
CAAACGCCGTAACCTGTCCGCAGTCCCTGTCAGGAAGCCCACGATGGCGCGTCACTTCTCCATGCTCCGCGATTTCCAGCTGGCCGACTGGTTCACCCTGGGCAACGCGTTCTGCGGCACCGGCGCGGTCTTCGCCGCCATGCGCTTTCTGCAGGAAGGCATCGTGCGCGACCTGATGATCGGCATGGCGCTGATCCCGCTGGCCTTCATCTTTGACGCGCTCGATGGCCGGGTGGCGCGCTGGCGCAAACAAGCCTCGGTGCTGGGCCGCGAACTGGATTCGCTGGCGGACGTCATTTCATTCGGCGTCGCACCGGCCGCGCTGGCGTACGCCTGCGGCATGCAGGGTGGCTGGGACTGGCTGGTGCTGTCCTATTTCGTCGCCTGCGGCGTGAGCCGGCTGGCGCGCTACAACGTCACCGCCGAATCACTCTCGGGCGAGGACAGCAAGGTCAAGTATTTCGAGGGCACGCCCATTCCGACCAGCCTGCTGCTGGTCATCGTGCTGGCGGTGGCTGCGTACCGCGGCGATCTCGGCGCGGATCTCTGGCTGGGGCAATGGCGCCTGGGCCCGTGGCTGTTGCATCCGCTAGTGCTGCTGTATGCGGTGTCGGGCACGCTGATGATCAGCAAGACACTGCGCATCCCCAAGCCATGATGCGTCGGCTGTCATCCGCGCGGCCTACGCTGCCCTAGAATCACGCCAAACGGAGGACGCATGGTCGATCACGCAATCCCGGGGGCGGGCGATTTCGAAGCGATGGCGCGCCAGTACTGGAACCTGTGGGGCGATGCGCTTCGCCAGATGGGCGGCGCAAGTTCGCCGCAGGCGCCGGGTTGGCAGCAGGCGCTGGACTGGTGGTCGCGGCTGATGCCCGCGGGCATGGCGGGCGGCGGCGACGTCATTGGACGGTTCCGCCAGCAGAGCGGTGACTGGTATGGGCTGATGCAGCAGATCGCTGCGCGCCATGCCGGCCAGGATGCATCCGCCGCCGACATCAGCCAGGCGTGGAAGCAGGCGCTCGGCGCCGACGCCGCCCAAGGGCCGTGGCGCGATCTGTTTCATCTGCTGCAAGGCGGTGGAGCGAGCGGATTCGACGGCTGGTACCGCCAGGTCACGCCGTGGCTGGACACCTTGCAGCGCGAGAGCGAGCGCTGGCTGCACCTGCCTGCGTTCGGCCCGGCGCGTGAACACCAGGAACGCTGGCAGGCGTTGATTCAATCGCAGCAGGATTACCAGCGCCGCCTCGCCGATTTCGAACAGCTGATGCTGCGCGTGGCGCAGTTGGCGTTCGAGCGTTTTGAAACGCTGCTGGAAGCCCGCAGCGAACCGGGACAGCAGATCACCAGCGCGCGCGCACTGTTCGATCTCTGGATCGACGCAGCCGAGCAGGCCTATGCCGAAGTGGCGCTGTCGCCCGATTTCCGCCGCGTCTATGGCGCGCTGACCAACGCGCAGATGCGCCTGCGCCTGGGCGTGCAGGGCGAAGTCGAACAGATCTGCGTTCTGCTCGGCATGCCGTCGCGCACCGAAGTCGATTCGGCGCATCGCAAGATCGCGGAACTGGAGCGTCGCCTGCGGAGAATGGAAAAGCAGGCGAGCGCGCCGGCACGCGCTGCGGATGAATCCAGGCCGGCACAGGCGGCTTCGACGCCATCGCCGCAGGCTGCCCGGCCGGTGCGTTCAAGCGCGAAGAAGAACCCGGCAAACGCGGCGCGCAAGCCGGCTGCCGCTGCCGCCAAGGCCCGCGCCACGCGAACCGGATCGGTGTCCACGAAGGCGGGCAGCGCGAAACGCGCGGCCGCAACGGAGAAAAAAGCGCCGGCCGCCGCAAAGCGTGCCGCCGGGAAATCCGCCAGGACCGGTGATGGCAAAGCGAAAAAAGGCGAAGCCGCCGCCGTGGTTTCGATGAAGGACTGGGTCGCGCGCTACGCCGATGACGGCAAGCGCAAGGGCAAGCGCGGGAGCGCGGAATGAAAGGACCGTTGAACCTCAGCGCCGATGCGCTGGCGCAGGAAGCCCTGCTGACGCAGCAGAAACTCGCCGCCGGCCTGCGCACGCTGCCGGAGGTCGAAGATGTGGACTATGGCGCCACTGCGCGGCAGGAAGTCTGGCGCGACGGCAAGGTCGTGCTGTACCGCTTCGTGGGCGCGAAACCGGCGACGGCGAAAATCCCGCTGTTGATTGTCTACGCGCTGGTGAATCGCCCGTACATGGTCGACCTGCAGGAGGATCGCTCGCTCGTGAAAGGATTGCTCGGGCTGGGCGAGGACGTCTACGTGCTCGACTGGGGCTACCCGGATCGTTCCGACCGCTTCCTCGAACTCGGCGATTACATCGAACGCTTCATCGACGGCGCGGTGGATCATCTCCGCCGCCAGCATGCGGTCGATGCCATCAACGTGCTCGGCATCTGCCAGGGCGGCGCGTTCTCGCTGTGCTATGCCGCGCTGCACGCCGACAAGGTGCGCAACCTGATCACCATGGTGACGCCGGTGGATTTCCATACGCCGGACAACATGCTCTCGCACTGGACGCGGGATCTGGACGTCGATCTGTTCGTCGATGCGGTGGGCAACGTGCCGGCCGACATGATGAACGCGTGCTACCTCATGCTGAAGCCCTTCCGCCTCAACCTGCAGAAATACGTCGGGCTGGTGGACATCCTCGATGACCGAAAGGGGCTGGAGGATTTCCTCCGGATGGAGAAATGGATCTTCGATTCGCCGGATCTGGCCGGCGAGGCGTTCCGCCAGTTCATCCGGCAGTTCTACCAGGGCAACGGTTTCGTCAACGGCGGCATCGAAATCGATGGACAGCCCGTCAGCCTGACCGAAGTGACCATGCCCGTGCTCAACATCTTTGCCGAACAGGATCATCTCGTCCCGCCGGATGCCTCGCGCGCGTTGCGCGATCTGGTCGGCAGCGACGACTACACCGAACTGAGCTTCAAGGGCGGCCACATCGGCATCTACGTGTCCAGCCGTGCGCAACGTGAAGTGCCGACGGCCATCCACGGCTGGCTGGCCGAGCGCGCCGAGTGAATGAACCGATGAAAGCGCGCCTGCTGTTGTGCGTTCTTTCCTGCGCCACCGCGCTGGCCGCGATGGCGGCACCGCCGACGGAGCAGGCGCGCCGCGAAATCCGCGAACTGATGGATGGCCTGTCCACGTCGCAATGCCAGTTCCAGCGCAACGGCAAATGGCATCAGCCGCCTGAAGCGCGCGCGCACCTGCAACGCAAGTACGACTACCTGCTGAAGCGGGATCTGGTGGACACCGCCGAACAGTTCATCGAACGCGCGGCGTCGCGCAGCAGCATCAGTGGCCGGGCGTATCGCGTGCGTTGTCCCGGCCAACCTGACAGCGACGCCAGCGCCTGGTTCATGGCGCGGCTGAACGCGCTGCGTGGTTCAGGCGGCACCGCGCGCTGAAGCGTAGACTGCGGCCGGAACCGAGGGGAGTTTTGCAGGATGAACGCAGTGTCCAGGCCATTGGCGCGGTCCTTGAACGACCGCATGATCGCCGGCGTGATGGGCGGCATCGCCCATCGGTTCGGCTGGAACGCGACGCTGGTGCGCGCGTTGTTCGTGATCGTCTCGATCGCCTCGGCGGCGTTTCCGGGGATTCTCGTTTACCTGATCCTCTGGCTGCTGATCCCCAACGAGGCGGATTGAAGACGACGCCATCGCGCTGGGGCCTGCATCTGCTGCGCGCTGCCGGCGTGCTGTGGACGTCACCCAATTCGTTGATTGGCCTGGTGGCCGGGTGTGCTGCGCTGATGTTCGGTGCGCATGCGCACTGGCGTCCGCGCGAGTGCGCGCTGGTCTTCCATCACTGGCCGTGGGGGCCGGGCGGGGCGATCACCTTCGGCAATGTCATCCTGCACACCGGCGTCGATCTCGACGGCCCCTGCCGCACGTATGAACATCGCGCCGGTCGCTGCGAGCACCCGATGATCCGCCTCGGCGATCACGAGCGCGCGCACGTGTTCCAGTACATGGTGCTGGGGCCGCTGTTCCTCCCGGTCTATCTGCTGTGCGGCGGTGTCAGCGTGCGCAATCCGTTCGAACGCGCGGCCGATCGCTACGCGATGACCGGTCGGGGCTGGTGGCCCGGCTGACCGACGGACGGCAGCGGCGATTTCACATGCTGTTTGCGCCGGGAGCGCGAAGCTGCGCATGCCGGATGTGACCACCGATCGAAAGACCGGAACGGAATCGCCGGCCAAGAAGGCCCAGCCCGACGGGACATCCCCCGGACGACTGGGCCTTCTGCATTTCAGCCGGCGCGTGCGGATTTCCGGGCGGATTTCTTTGCTGCCGACTTGCGTCCGCCTTTTTTCGCGGCCTTCTTCGAAGCCGCCTTGCGCGCGGATTTACGTGGCGATGATTTCTTTGTTGCCTTCCTGCCGGCCTTCTTTGCTGCCGACTTGCCTGCCGTCTTGCGCGTGGCCGACTTCCGCGTCGTCTTGCTGGCTGCCTTCTTCGCCGGCGATTTGCGTGCGGTTTTCTTCGCAGCCGTTCGGGTGGACTTGCGGGCGGTTTTCTTCGCCGCTTTCTTCGTTGCCTTCTTCGTTGCCTTCTTCGCGGTCTTCCTTGTCGCCTTCTTTGCCGTCTTCTTTGCCGTGGACTTGCGCGCGCCTTTCTTCGCGGCGGTCTTGCCGCGTCCGCTTCCGGATTTCCGTCCGCCGCCGCTCTGCTTGTTGACGGTGGCCCAGGCGATGCGTTCGGCGGCGTCTTCGGAACGTCCCTGTTCGCGCTCGCTTTCTTCGATGTGTTCGGCCTGGCGCTTCTGCTTGTCCGAATAAGCCGATTTGTCTCCGCGTGGCATGTGCACTCTCCTGCGTTGAGGATGTGCGCGGAACGTAACTGCAACGCTGTCGCGAACGAATGAAAAATCAGCGGCGCGTATCGAGGCGCTCGAAAGAGAAGAGTCGTGCGAGCGGATGACGGCGACGCTCGATGCGTGCACGCAGCAGGCCTGCGCCGATCATGCTGTAGGTGATCCCGTTCCCACCGTACGCCATCGCGAAGTGCACGCGCGGCCCGTACTGCGGATGCGGACCGAAGAAGGGCAGGCCGTCTTCGGTTTCGGCGAACGTGCCCGCCCATGCGAAGGCCGGACGCAGCGGCAGATGCGGAAACCAGCCGTGCGCCTTGCCCGCCAGCCGCATGGCCTTGCGCATGACACGTGCGTCGCGTCGCGCCGGGATATCGATTGCGTCATCTTCGCCGCCGACCAGCACGCGGTGATCCGGTGTCGCGCGGATGTAGAGATAAGGACGCGCCGATTCCCATACCACGGTGTGCTTCAACCAGCCGAGCTCATCCGGATCCAGCGGATCGGTGATGAAGGCATAGCTGCTGCGATTGCGTGCGACCTTCTGCTTGAGCCAAGCCTGCGATGCGTAGCCGCCCGCGACGATCAGGTACTGCGCCCGCACACGGTGGCCGTGCTCGGTGACGAGTTCGACACGCCGCCGCGTTGCGCTCACGCGGTCCACGCGCGTCCGGTCGTGCACGCGGGCGCCCTGTTTGTGCAGGCGCTGGAACAGGCGTTGCGCCATGCGATACGGGTCCACGCATGCGGCCTGGCGGCTGACCAGCGCGGCGGGCACGCTCAAACCGTACTCGCGCTGCATTTCGGGCATGGCGAGAAATGCCACATCCAGCCCCCATCGCTGGCGTGCCTGTTGCTCCTCGGCGAACGTGCGTGCGTCACGCCACCGGCTGGCCACGTAGAGGCTGTCATTGCGGAAAAAGCCGACATCGCGCAGCCCGCGCGTCACGTCACGCAATTGTGCGATGGCCTCGGCGCAGGCGGTGTAGGCCAGGCCGGCGTCGGCTTCACCGTAGCGACGGGCCAAGTCGATCAGATGGGTATCGATTTCGTACTGCAGCAACGCAGTGCTCGCTGCCGTGCTGCCCCACGCGATGTCGCGCTGCTCCAGCACCGTCACATCGAAACCGGCGCGCTGCATCTCGTCTGCGATCAAGGCGCCGGTGATTCCGCCGCCCAGCACGGCAATCTCGCAATCCAGATCGGATTGCAGGGCAGGGAATTCATGCATCAGGCCGTTCTTGACGGCCCACCACGGATAACCGCTCTTCAGATCCATCCCGGTCCTGCGATCAGGAGCGCGATGGCGTGCGGATGCGTTTCGCGCGGCTCATTCCCGCGGCAGTGCGCCTTGCAGGAACAGATCCACCGCGAACAGCGCCTGTTCCTTGATGTCTTCCGCATCCACACGCTCCAGATAGCCACTGGCGACGCGGATGATCAGATTGCCGAACATCATCATATGGAACTGGTTGGCGGCGGCCTCGGCCGATTTCAGCCTGAGGCGGCCGGCGTCCATCTGCTGCTTGAAATAGGCCGTCAGGATGCTGCGCGTCTCGGCGACGGACTGCTCGAAGAACCAGTCGCGCAATGCCGGGAAGGATTCGCCTTCACCAATCACGATGCGGTACACCACGCGCGACTCGGTCTTGCTCATCGACTCCGCGATGCGTACGGCAACCTCGCGCAGCGCCTTGTCGGGCGACATCCCCGAAAGGTTCATGTTGCGCAGGATGCCGACGTGGCTGTCGAGCCGGCGCTCGAGGATGGCGTGGGCCAGTCCTTCCTTGTCGCCGAAGATCCGGTAGAGCGTGGCCAGCGATCCGCCTGCACGGGCGACGATTTCGCTCAGCTTGGCGTGCTGGTAGCCCTTCTCGGCAAACACCTCGGTGGCGGCGTCAAGGAAGCGTTCGGCGCGCATTTCCCCGCGCTTGCACAGCTCGATGTTGCGACGTCCCCGCAGCAGCGGGGTAGGACTGACCAGACGGGTCACGCGGTATTCGGTCGAATTGCTCACTGGCGTTCCGATGCTGTTGGCTGGAAGCCCCCCCTGGGGCCGGCGGCGAACCGACTGGATGCAATCCCGCTTTGTCAACTGCCGGACGGCAGTGATGACCGCATCCGTTTAATTTCGTACTGAATTGATTCAGGTATAGCACAAGATGGCACATTGCCAAACAATTTTTTTGCAAGCCGGCGAAAGCACGAAGCGATTGAGCGATTTGACGTCGTTTGCGGCTTTATTGGCCGGAATTGCGCGGCCTGCATCACGCAAGAGAGCCCCCGGGGCTGTGCAGATCGCAGGGCTGCTGGGCTGTCGCATCCCGGGAGACCGGCCTGCGGAAAATCCATCGCCGGTCGCATTGCTACGGGGAAAAAGCCATGAATCACTGGAATGGACGCGTGATCCGGGCGTTCCTGCCGGCGCTGTTCGCCTTGGCGGCGGCGTTCGCACTGTCGCTGCCGCCTACGCAGACCTGGCCGGTCCGTTCGTGGATGCCGGGCATCGCAGGGAATGGCCTGCCGTGGCTTCTGGTCGCCGTGTCATTGCTTTCGGGGGCTTGGAGTTCGCTCAGGTTGTGGCGTGCGCGCAGCCATCCCGGCTTGCTGTGCGAATGCGGTGGTCTGTTCGGCGCGGAACGGCATGGTCGTGGAGGACTTCGTCATCGCACGTGTCGTGACTGCCGCCGTCGGTGGACGCGTCGTCCTGCGAGTCGGAGCGCGAAAGCGTCACGGCACGACTGATGTCATCACGGCGCGCCATTGCTGCGGGCGCGACATGGCAATGCGCAGCCAGAGCGACCTTTCGCACGGCGCGACTGCATCGGAGGTGCTTCGACGTCACGTCATACCGCCGGCATGCAAAGCCATACGCACCGTTCTCAGGCGTGGCGGCATCTGCTCCATGCCCGTCGTCGTCCGCCATGCAAGCGCCATTGCATGGGCGCGGGACTGGAGAACGCCGCGAACGGGCAGCCGGCGAGTGCGTTTCAAGCGCAGGGGATTGTGTCGGCCTGCCTGTGCAATACGGAGTCCGCTAACTGCGGGCCCATCCGTTTGGCGACGTTTGCATGTCCCGCGCCGTTGGCCTCGGAATCCGGCGGGCGGGCGAAATCCGGACAGCTGAAAGCGCCGGATGGTTTCATTTGCAACGTCGCGCTGGCCGCGAACCTGGATCCCGTCGAATGTGCTGGTTACGCCTGTAACCGTCACATGCATCGGGGATGGAAATCCTGCGGATCAACTTTCTCCCAAGAAGAGCCTGGAATGCTGTAGACGAGCGCTGCGCACCAATCACTCACCTATTCAGTTTCAAATGAGAGCGTTATTGGGTGGCGTGGATTACGCAAGTAAATGAATTCATTGATTTTTTATCGACGCAGAGCGTAATTCGAATTCCGGTTGATAGCGTGAAAGTTACGTTATCCTCCGTTCACCAGACGCCCATTAGGCGTCTGTTCATTTGTTCGGGACGCCAGCGTTTCGAACGTTTTTTTGAATTCGAGAGAGAGCACATGACTATCCACAAGGGTTCAAGGTACTTGTCCAAGGGCATCAAACGTACCGCACTGAGCGTTGCACTCAGCATCTGCTTCGTGGGCGGTGTCCAGGCCCAGAGCGCCGTTGGTTCGATTTTCGGACACGTTGAAAACAGCGCCCAGGTCACCATCGACAATCTGGAAACCGGTCTGTCGCGCCAGATCACGGCCGATTCCGCCGGCAACTTCACCTTCCCGCAGCTGGCCCCGGGCCGCTATCGCGTCACGTCGGGTGGCGTGTCGCGCGAAGTGCTCGTCAAGGTGGGCACGGGTACGCAGGTCAGCTTCACGCCGGCCGCGGGTGGCAGCGCCACCAATCTGGACGCCGTGACCGTGGTGGGTAGTGCCGCCATCAACCCGATCGACGTGTCGTCGGTCGAATCCACCACCGTCTTCACGGCCGAGCAGATCGCCGCGCTGCCGGTGAACAACGACATCACCTCCATCGCCCTGCTGGCTCCGGGCACCGTGAAGGGTGACTCCGGCTTCGGCAACCTGGCCTCATTCGGTGGCTCGTCGGTCGCTGAAAACGGCTACTACATCAACGGCTTTGACGTGACGAACATGCGCAACATGCTTTCGTTCGCCGATCTGCCGTTCCAGGCCATCGCGCAGCAGCAGGTCAAGACCGGCGGCTATGGCGCCGAATTCGGTCGTTCGCTGGGTGGCGTGATCAACCTGGTGACCAAGCGCGGTTCGAACGAATGGCACTTCGGTGGCGGCGTTGAATGGGAACCCGACTGGGCGCGCAAGCACGGCAAGAACGTCGTGACCCGTGATTCGGAGTCGATCTCGGCCGGCGACCGTTACTCGGTCTTCCGCAGCGAGAACGAAGGCAACTTCCTGACGTACTCGGCCTATGCCAGCGGCCCGATCATCAAGGACCGCCTGTTCTTCTTCGCAATGGTGGAAGGTCGTGATGACTCGACCGACACCTACGGCGAAGAAACCAGCGAGCACGTCTCCAACACCAGCCCGCAGGGCCTGGTGAAGTTGGACTGGTACATCACCGACAACCACGTGCTGGAATTCACCGGCATCGAGAACACCTCCAAGGAAAAGTACACCACCTATGACAATGACGGTGAATACAACGCCGGTCGTCATGTGAACAAGGTCGGTGAGTACGAAATCGAGAATGGCGGTGAAGTCGGCATCCTGAAGTACACCGGCTATTGGTCGAGCAACTTCACGGTATCAGGCCAGTACGGTTATCTGCGCAACAGCATTGACAATCGCCTGCCGCGAAATCTGGATGGATTCGAATGCCCGTGGGCGTATGACTGGGGCACCACCACGACCACCACAACGAATATCGGCTGCTTCAACCCGGCTCAGAACGTAATCAGCGCCGTCGACGGCGATCCGGATGAAGATGAGCGCCAGGCCTATCGCCTTGATGCCGAGTGGCAGGTGGGTGATCACAAGATTCGCTTCGGTTACGACCATGACACCTATAAGTCAAGCCATCTGGGCCAGACGTACACGGGTGGTATCAACTGGGCGTACTACACCGTCGGTGCGGGTTCCATCGCCACCGGCGCCTACGCGGGCCAGCCGGGCCGCACGGTGAACGGCCAGCTTGTCGCTCCGGGCAGCCGCTACGCCCGCTCGCGCCTTCTGCGGACCGGCACTTCGTCCTTCGAGAACGTGAACTCGGCAGCCTACCTGGAAGACAGCTGGCAGATTACCGACAACTTCATGGGCTACCTGGGCCTGCGCTGGGAGAAGTTCAACAGCAAGAACGGTGACGGCATTTCCTGGGCCGAGTCCGATTACGAGCTGGCCCCGCGTCTGGGCTTCTCGTGGGACGTCGCCGGCGACTCCACGTTCAAGGTCTTCGGTAACGCCGGCCGTTACTACATTCCGATTGCGACCAACTCGAGCATTCGCGCCACCGGCACGGAATCGACTCTGATCAACTTCTACTACCTGCCGACGGGTACGCTGGGTTATGACCCGGCCACCGGTCTGCCGGTGGGTCTGGGTGCCCAGATCGGTCCGTCGGCTCTCAACGGCAGCGATGAGGCCCCGAATCCGGCGTCCGTCGCTTCGCAGAATCTGTCGCCGATGTACCAGGACGAGTTCATTCTGGGTACGCAGCTGCAGTTGAATGATGCGTGGAGCCTGGGTGCTCGCGTCATCCGCCGCGAAGTGAAGTCGGGCATGGACGACACCTGCGTGCGCCAGCCGTTCATCGACTGGGCCGAGGATCAGGGCCTGGACGATTTCGATCCGAGCTCCGTGCCGAGCTGCTACATCATCAACCCGGGTGAAGACATCTCCATCAACGTCGACACCAATGGTGATGGCGAAGTCGAACTGGTCACCGTGCCGGCGTCCTACTTCGGCCTGCCGAAGTACAAGCGCACCTACACCGGCCTGGAACTGTTCTGGGAACGCGCGGGTGACAAGTTCCAATTCCAGGGTTCGTATACGTTCTCCAAGAGTCGCGGCAACATCGAAGGCTACGTGAACTCGACGCTGGAACAGGAAGATCCGGGCCTGACGCAGGACTTCGACCACGCGCTGTTCATGGCCGGCTCGCAGGGTCCGCTGCCGAACGATCGCACTCACGTGCTGAAGCTGTTCGGTGTATACCGCTTCAACGAAGAGTGGGCGATGAGCGGCAACTTCCTGGCGCAGTCGGGCCGTCCGGTCAGCTGCCAGGGCTACATCGACCTGGAAGATCCGAGCATCGGCGCAGACCGTGGCACGCTGGCGGCTTACAGCGGTTCCACCTTCTACTGCCTCAACAGCGCCGGTGAGCGTGAACTGGGTCACCGTGGCAATGAGGGTCGTACGCCGTGGACTTGGAGTGCCGACCTGGGTGTGCTGTATGCCCCGAACTGGGCTGACAACAAGCTGAAGTTCAAGATCGATATCTTCAACGTCTTCAACAACGATGAAGTGACCGAGTACAACGAGTTCAAGGAAGCGTCGCGTGATGTCATCAGCGCCGACTACCTGAACGACGTGAACTACCAGACGCCGCGTTCGGCACGTTTCACCATCCGCTACGACTTCTAAGTCAAAGCGTTTGCATAGCTGCAACGAAAGTCGCCCCGAAAGGGGCGACTTTTTTTTGCCGCTCATCGCATGGCTGCGTCTACGTCATGCACCGCAGACATGCGGTCTCCGAACGCGCGATGCCGTTGGCGCATCGATTGCGCAGAGCTTCCGCTGTCTTCCGTCCGAGCCGATCAGGTTCGCTGTGCGGAGGTGATGGCATGCAACGGCAACACGGGTTGAATGTCGTACTCGCGCTCGGAAGCGAGCGCAGTTCATCGGACCCGATGAGCTGGGAGCGATGTGGGCGTTGGCGTGCGATTCGTTGGATATTCGGTCATGTCGGCCGCTCGGTTTGAGCAACCCTCGACGCTTTTCCTGCATCTGTGCGTGATCGATGTATCGGGGCAGCCGCTGCGCGGATCACGGCTCAGCGCCTTGCTGCGTACTAATAGGGTGAACTACAGGCTGATCCCTTTTCCCGAACACTGACTGAGCCCGACAGCCGCTTGAACATCACGATCGCGCTGGCGGGGCACAAGCCCGCGAATTGCGCGGTGTCGGCGATGGCTCCGGGAACCTGCGCCCGTTCCACCACGGTGTAGCCACGCGAGGCGAAGTAGTTCGCCGCATCGGTGGTGAGCAGATACAGCGCGTCGAGTCCCTGCGCGCAGGCGAGGTCTTCAGAGGCCGCCACCAGGGCCGAGCCCAGACCGGTCTTGCGGATGTTGGCGCTCACTGCCAGCGAACGCAGCAGGCCGTCGCGTCCGCATGTTTCGATGGCCACGCATCCATCCAGCCGTGCGCCGTCGAATGCACCCAGGAAGTGGACGTCCGGGCGAGGCAGGTCGTCAGTGGGCAGACGGTTCCGGGCGAGCAGGGCGGCGATTGATGCGTCGTACGCCAGCGGACGAATCTCGGGCATGGTGATCACCGTAGCGAAGTGGGTTGTCGGTACCAGTCACGGGTCGAGTTGACGATCTTCACGACGGAAAGCATCACCGGCACTTCAATCAACACGCCGACCACCGTCGCCAGCGCCGCACCGGATCGGATTCCGAAGATGCCCACCGCCGTGGCGACCGCCAGTTCGAAGAAATTGCTGGCGCCGATCAAGGCCGAGGGCCCGGCGACTTCATGCGCCACACCCAGCCGGCGGTTGAGCAGGTAGGCCAGCGCGGAGTTGAAATACACCTGGATGAGGATCGGCACCGCCAGGATCGCGATCACCAGAGGCTGCTCGATGATCTGGCGCCCCTGGAATCCGAACAGCAGCACCAGCGTGGCCAGCAGTGCAATCAGCGACGGGGTCGACAACCTCGCCAGCACGCGTTCCAGACGGGCCGGTCCGCCGCGCTTCAACAGACGGCCACGCACGGACATTGCCAATGCCACCGGCACCAGGATGTACAGCGCGACCGAAAGCGCCAGCGTGTCCCACGGCACCGCAATCGATGAAATTCCCAACAACAGCGCCACCAGCGGCGCGAAAGCGAACACCATGATGGCGTCATTCAAGGCCACCTGGCTCAGCGTGAAGTTGGCGTCGCCCCGGCACAGGCGGCTCCAGACAAACACCATCGCCGTGCACGGCGCGGCGGCCAGCAGAATCAAGCCGGCCATGTACGACTCGATCTGATCGGCCGGCAGCCACGGTGCAAACACATGCTTCAACAGCACCCAGCCCAGCAACGCCATCGTGAAAGGTTTGACCGCCCAATTGATGAAGACGGTGACGCCAATGCCACGCCAGTGCTGGCCGACGCTGCGCATCGCAGCGAAATCGACCTTGAGCAGTATCGGAATGATCATCAGCCAGATCAGCACGGCGATCGGCAGATTGATCCGCGCCAGTTCCATCCTGCCGAACGCGGCGAAGAGATCGGGAAACCGATGGCCGAGCAACGTGCCCAGGACGATGCAAACGGCTACCCACACGGACAGATAGCGCTCGAACAGGCTCATCGAAGACGAATCAGCCATGCGCAACGGCCTGGTCTTCCGGTTCGAGGAAACCGATGGTGTCCAACGCCGCCTTCAACGCCGCACGGTCGTCCCACACGGCGCCCGGCAATGCCAGCAGCGCCATCAATCGCGCCTTGACGACACGATGCGCCAGCGCGAACGCCGCGCGCTTGGCCGCATCGGATCCATCGACGGCTGCCGGGTCCGGCAAGCCCCAATGCACGCGCAGGAAATCGCCCAGCACCACCGGGCAACTTTCGGCCGCCGCGGCATCGCACACCGTGATCACCAGATCCATCGGTGCGGCATCGGCCGCCGCGAATTCGTCCCATGATTTGCTGCGCAGGCCTGCGGTGGATATGCCTTCGGCCGTCAATTGAGCCAACGCATACGGATTGACCACGCCGGAAGGCTGGCTGCCCGCGCTGAACACGTCGAATCGATGACCGGCCCACGCACGCAGCGTCGCTTCGGCCAGCACACTCCGCGCGGAATTGCCGGTGCACAGGAACAACACCCGATACGGCGTCATGGCGTAATCCTCAGCAACAGCCGGATTGCGGCGCACAGCACGCAGCCTCGCCGCGGGTTGCCGGCTTCATGTCGCTGACCTGCGTGGTACAGGCGCCTTCACTGGACGCGCACGGCTGTTCGGCCGAGTAGTACGTCGTCGCGTCACCGAAGGTATGGAAGGTTTCCCAGCGCGTGCCTTGCGGATCTTCGGTCCAGTACTTGTCCGAGCGCGCGTAGCAGCACACCGCCGCCGCCTCGGGGACCACCGAACCGCCCGCGGCATCCAGACGATGGCCGAGTGCTTCCAGGCCTTCGCCATCGGCCGCCTGGATGCCGAGATGATCGACGCCCGGCGCGCGGCCGGTGTTGGAAATGGCGAAGTTGACGCGCGGATCGTCCAGCATCCACTTGGCATAGTCCGGCTTCACCACCGAAGGCGGCGCCGCGAACAGATGCGTATAGAAGCGGATGCTGGCCTCCAGATTGTCGACGTTGAGGTGCACGTGAAATCGGTTCATCGGGTCTTCCTCTTCGGGGTGCAGGCGTTGGCGGGCGGGCAGGCAGTGACGCCGCCGCAGCAGTTGGCGGTCAGGAAATCGAGCAGCGCGTTCATTTGCAGGTAGTTGGCGCGAACGCGGATCACGCGGCCCTCTCGCGTGTCATGCACCAGCGCCGCCGCCCGCAGCACGTTCAGATGTGCGGTCAACGTGGCGGGCGGAATGTCGAGCCGTTCCCGCAAATCGCCCACCGCAAGCCCGTCGGGGCCGGCCTCGACGAGCAGGCGGAAAGCGGACAGACGCGACTCCTGGCTGAGCGCGGCGAGCACCTTGAGCGCGGTATTGGTTTCCATAGTTCCAGAATTATGGAAATAACGGACCGATGTCAACCGGAAAATTTCAGGTTCAAAGGATCAACCGACGAACGGGCGGCGGGAGCTGAAGCGGTGCCCGGGGCAGCGAACCGCCGGCCCGGGCACGCACCCGTGAAGAACGTGGCGAACGACGGCCGGCTCAGCCCGGCCGCCACGCCAACTGATCAGCCACCTGCTGCAATTGCAGCGTCAGCAGATGCAGCAGTTGCGCCAAGCTCGCGCGCGGCAGCACCAGGTCCAGCGGCGTATGCGAATCCGGGCGGGCAAGCAGATAGAGCAACTGCATCTGATCGTGCAGATCGCGCAGTGCGTTGCCCGCATCTTCGGGCAGGAAATAACCGGCGTCGCGTGGAGAAGTGGCTGTCATGGCGTGTTCCTTTCAGTCCTTTGAATGAATCCCCGCTCGCGTGAGCGGGAATGCCGGGAGGTTAGAAACCGCACACAGCCGGCGGGCTTATTTCCCTTTCGGGTGTTGTATTCGCCGCCCTCCCGGCGCAGGAAAGCGCCGAAATTTTCATGGCCGACAATATATCGGTCCACAAAAATCCCACCAGTTTGTCGGAGGTGGGATGCCGCCGTGTGAGGAGTTTCTACGCTCCGAAACGGAGCATGCCGAGGCGGCGCGGACACGTCTACTCACAATGAAAGTGGGTTGGGTTGCGGTACGAATGCTCAGGAAGTGGGTCGCCTTTATCCCGCGCCGGATTTCGCACCGAGACGTGCTGCGGATGTTTAGACGTGCGCCACGAGCCGCATAGCTCGACCACGATACTGATGCGTCGTTACACGCGGTGACCTGAGAATTGCAGGCTTCATTTTGCTTGACATGTTTGTCCGCCGCAGGCTGCTGCGTACTACGCAAGATGTGGTAACTACCGGCGGGCGCGAAGTGTCGGGCAACCGGGCTGGGTGGTCGGTGCCGAAAGGGGAACTGGTGTCGAAGCTGCAAGCCCTGCTGCACTCGGGCGGCCTTCGCATCGCTGCCAGCTTTCCCGATGCTGCCGTGCTGGCGCGCGAACTGCGGGACTTCCGCGTTCGCTTTACGGGATCCGGCAATGCCACGTTCAACACCCGCGAAGGGGCGCATGATGACCTTGTTCTGGCATTGGCGCTGGCGGTGTTCGATCTCTCCCGACCGGAGCCCGTGGACGATGTGCGCGTGAAGTGGGCGCGTTAACGCCTTTCTTCAATCTGCTCCGTAATAACGCGCCGGATTGAGTTCTCGGTAATCTCCGTAATCTCAACGCGATTGATGATAACTCGCTCGACGCTTCTGGACTTGAGCTTGTCGTAGATCCACGCAGAGAAAAGACCTACGTCGATATCTACCGCGAGTTGCAGGATGTACTGGCTTATCTCGGGAATATCAACTGCCTTGCGAATCAGACCGCCTTGAAAGTGCAGCTTGGCACCGCCGGGCGCATCGATGACCATGCCTTGCTGGATGGTGCTGGAGTCCGCGATAAGGAAAGGTAGTTGGCGGTCGAACGATTCGATATCGATGGCTATGTTCATGGCTTCGCCTTTGCGTCGAAGTAGGCTTTCGCATCTACAAAACGCGAGAATATTTCATCCGTTCGGTCCGTAAATTGCATGTGGCCAACGGTCTTACGGTCCGTCCAATAGTCGGCTTCTAGCGCGGTCGGTTTGTATTTCTTGGAGCCGTGGGTGGCGATCACCGCTGCGCCTACATGCCTTTCGCTCCGTACTC
>JAEZYE010000002.1 GCA_023419315.1 Pseudomonadota bacterium | reverse complement strand
CGGCGCACGACATCGAGGTAGGGCATGCCGGGCTTGACCATCACCATGTCCGCGCCTTCGTCGAGATCCAGCGCGACTTCGTGCAGGGCTTCGTTGGTGTTGGCCGGGTCCATCTGGTAGGTGAACTTGTTGCCCTTGCCGAGGTTGCCGGCGCTGCCGACAGCGGCGCGGAACGGGCCGTAGAACGCGGAGGCGTACTTGGCCGAGTAGGCCATGATGCGGGTGTGGATGAAGCCGGCTTCTTCCAGCGCCGTGCGGATTGCGCCGATGCGGCCGTCCATCATGTCGCTGGGGGCGACGATGTCGACGCCGGCGCGCGCATGCGAGAGCGCCTGCTTCACCAGGGCTTCGACGGTGATGTCGTTGAGCACGTAGCCGCTGTCGTCGATGATGCCGTCCTGGCCGTGGGTGGTGAACGGATCCAGCGCCACGTCGGTGATCACGCCGAGTTCGGGGAAGCGCTGTTTCAGCGCGCGCACGGCGCGTTGCGCCAGGCCGTTGTCATCCCACGCGGCGGCGGCGTCGAGCGATTTGGCGTCCGGCGCGGTCACCGGGAACAAGGCCAGCGCCGGCACGCGCAGTTCGACCGCCTGTTCGGCGACCTTCAGCAGTTCGTCGATCGACAGGCGCTCCACGCCGGGCATCGACGGCACGGCTTCGCGGCCTTCGAGTTCATGGATGAAGACGGGGTAGATCAGATCGTCGGCCGTCAGTACGTGTTCGCGCATCAGGCGGCGGGAGAAATCGTCGCGGCGCATGCGGCGCGGACGGGAATGCGGATAAGCCATCACGGACTCCTAGGGGGTGCGGCGATCATACGCCCCCGTTCAGGAGCCGGCTTCGCCCAAAGGAAACGGCGCCTTGCGGCGCCGTTCCGGTGAAGCCGTTGGAGAACGCTTACGGAGTGAACTTCGCCGCGCAGGCGAGCACCTTCACGCCCTGGCCGGGATTGAGCACGCGGTCGGACGTTGCGCGCTTGCGGTACGCGTCCATGCAACCCACGTACTGCGCCTTGCTGCCACTGCTGGCGGCGCACAGGTTGTTCCAGGCCTGCACGTTGGCGCCCGGAATCAAGCCGCCTTCCTCGACCACATCGACCTTGGTGTTGCAGGCGCCGATGGCCGCGCTGCCCGGATTGAGCGTCCAGCCGATGTCGCGGAACAGCGCCGGGGTCAGATCCAGGTTGGCGTCGCCGCGCAGGGTGTCGGTGATCGCAGGCTCCATCAACGCATTCGGCGAATGGTTGGTGTCGTAGTGCGAGAACGACGAACCCGGCTCGTACGGATTGGGTGCGTACAGGCGCACGCGTCCCTTCTTGTCCGCGCCCTGGTAACGGCGGTAGTCGTGTCCGAACACCACCAGCGACGGCAGGTTCGAACGCAGCACCGCGCCATCGGCCTGCGAAACGCTGACCGACGGAATGCGGATGGTGTCGTCCGCGCCGCCCATCGCCGGCGCTCCCAGCCCGGTGTTGGCGACCACCATGCCGATGGCGCCCGCGGCCTGCACGTTCGCAGCCTTGGTCACGTACGGACAGTTGCCGCGATCCACCAGCGCGATCTTCTTGCGCACGGTCGGCGCGTTGGTGATCGGCTCGCAGGCATCGGTGCTGCTCAGGCCCGTGGAATCCTGCGCGGCCACCATGAAGCCCAGCATGTTGCGCACGCTCGGTTCGGGACCGAATGCCGCCTTGCCGATTTCATAGCCGCCGGCGATCTGCCACGGCAACAGCACGTTGATCACGCTGAGGTAATCAAGCACCAGCGGCGCTTCGCGTTTCACCTGCGGGCCGGACCACACCAGCTGGCCCGTGCTGCGCAACGAATTGGCGCGCTGTTCCGGCGTCAGATCCGGGAAAGTCTTGCCGAGCGCGTTGTCGAAGGCGTAGGTCGAATAGATGTCCTTGCGCAGGTTGAAGAACGCACCGTTGGATCCGGTGAAGCCCTGGAAGCCCAGGCCGTGCCCGATTTCGTGCATCACCACGTTGAGGAAGTTGATCTTGCCTTCCGGTGTCTTGCCATCGAGACCGTAGTACCAGTCCGCGCCGGTCAGGCAGTCCGGATTGACGCCGATGTCGCCGTTGAAGCGCGAATTGATGTCGATGTAACCGGGATTGAGATCCTCGCCGGCAATCGCGTCGGCCAGCGCCGAGGGATACCAGGTATCGGCGACGATGCCCGGCGCAAAGTCGGAGAAGATGAAAGTGGTGCCGGCCGAACCGAGCGTGGCGCTGGTCGGCGTGCACGCCAGCGGCTGGAAGCTGGCGCCGACATAGATCGTCGCGTCGCTCTGCAGCACCGATCCCCACACGTCCATCGCGAACTGGTAGGCGATGGTGCGCTGTTCGCCGAGCGTCGTGCCGGGGTTCTGGCCTTCCGGTGCTTTCGGCGTCGGATCTTCCAGTCCCAGGCCGCTGCCGGCGTCGCCGCTGATCAGCACGAGATCGGCCGCGCTGACCGCGGGCGCCACCATCACGGACAGGAGGGCGGCGGCAAGCGGCGCCCATGTCTTCTTATTCATCGTCGGCCTCCTTGCGCGGCGGATTGGCCACGGTCCCGGTATCCGCGTGCTGGAGCACGAGTTGCCCGTTGGCGTCGCGGTGGATGAGCACATTGGTCATCAGGCTTTCGGGCACCTGCTGGGCCACGCCGCCGGCCGGCAGCCTGCGCTGCTGTGTGGCCGCCTCAGTGGCGTTGCCCGGGGCAACGAAGCCCTTCTTGCCGGCGCCGAGCGGCTCGGCGCGCCTGGCCGAACGCGCGGCGGCGGAAGGCTGGGCCTTTTGATCGAGCTGGCGCGACTCTTCCTCGGTCGGTGCGCGCAGCTTGCCGGTCTTCGGATCGATGGCGACCTTCACGCCGGGCGAGGCGCTTTCGGTGGCGGCGGGGGAATCTTGCGAGGGTTGTTCCGGTAATGCCTGGGCGGTGCTGCAGACGGCGATACCCGCCAGCAGCCACCACGGCTGATGCTTCAGGTTCATCACGCTCTCCATTGCATAACACAGGGGAACCTGCACCACGCCAGGCCGAACGGAACCCGGGTGGGGATCGCAGGAACGGACGGAGCCGGACATGCAACCAGGGGGAGTCCGGCGGGCCCAGTCTGCGCCCGGAATGGAGGCGATTCAATCCGCGGCGACGTACGCCGCCGGATGGATCAGATGACGCCGCCGCCCAGCACGAGGCGGCCAATCGCGACGACGATGACGATGCCGTTGAGCACCAGTCCGGTTTTCGCGCGCCCGCGATTGCCGGGGCTGGTGAACATCACGCCGATCGCGGCGATGACCGCGCCCACCGCGGCGAAGGGAATCAGGAACCAGTTGCCCCAGCCCAGCAGGGGAATCAACGCCAGCACCATCCAGATCATGGACACGATGCCCCAGAGCAGACTGATCAAGCCCATCGATTCACTCCCCCAACCGGCACCGCGCCGGTGATGGCGACACTATAGGTGCGCACGGCGCGTGATCAAACCGCCAGCCCGTGCATGCCTTCGATTTCCACGCGCAGCTCGCGCCGGCAGACATCGGCCTGCAGCATCAGCCACGGCACGCTGTCGCCGAGCCGCGCGGACAGTTGCGCGGCCACTTCGTCGGCGTCCACCGCATCGCGTACATAGACCTTCAGCCGCGAGCTGCCGTCCAGATGGGCGGGCACTTCGGCACGCAATGCATGCGCGGCGCCGATCACGCTGTCGAGATTGGTGAGCGTTTCGTCGAGCTGCGCCTTCAGCGAATCCGCATGCTGCGATGCGTGGCCGACGATCGCGGCGGTGCCGGACAGGAACAGCGGCAGGCCGGGCGATGCGGTCGGCAACAGCGCGCGCGCGAAACTGGGCGACTGCGGGCCGTATTCGCGCGGATAGCGCCATGCGCTGACCTGGCGCGGATTCTCAAGCGGGTGGCCGGGCTGCTTCGCGCTGAGCCAGTACACCTGCAACACGCGCCGGCGTTCGCGGCTGCCGATGGCGGTCGCGGCAGGCAACGCCGTGGTGTCCAGCTCGCCGAGCCCGCGCACGCGACCGACGCAGAACTGTCGATAACGCTCGTGATCGCCATCGCCCAGCGTGATGTCGGCGAAGTAGTTCCAGATGCGCAGCAGGTGCGGGTACTCGCTGCCGTGCCAGAAATCGGTGAGGCGCCGGTAAGCCAGTTCGCTGGCGGAGAGGATTCCCGCTTCGGGTTCCTCGATTTCCAGCACGCCGAACTGCACGTCGCCGTCATTGGCCCAGCGCACGTCGCCGGACATTCCGGCCGTGACGGGCTGCTGGCTGCGCCAGACTTCCAGCCGAGCCTGGCCGCGCAGCGGCTGCAGCGGCACATTCAGATAACGCGGATCGGGCACCAGATCCCGGCCCGGCGCCGAGCGTCCGAAACCGAACACGGCCAGCGTGTCGCTGCGCTCGAGTTCGGCCGACAACGCGGTGACCGGGACATAGTCGACCGCCAGCCGTGCTGCGCTGGGCCGGAAGTCGGGAACGACACTCATCGGGAAAGCCGGGTACGCATGAACAGGCGCGCATGATAACGCGGCGGTGCAGGCCACATGGCCTTGGCGCGGGATATGCCATATTCACGGGCGTCCGCGGATCATCCGCAGCCATCTCCGGAGAACGCCATGAGCCTACGTCTTGCCGCCCTGCTGGGCGTCGCTTTCCTGCTCGCCGGATGCGCGGGCACGTCCAAGGTCATGTTGGGCCAGGCGCGCGCGCCGATCGATCCGGCGCAGGTGCGCATCTATTCGACGCCGCCGGTGGGCGCGGTGGAAATCGCGCAGCTGGAATCGACCAGCGCAGTCGGTTTCGGCACGCAGGGCCAGACGGACGCGGCGGTCGCGCGCTTGAAGAAGGAAGCCGCGGCGCTGGGCGCGAACGGCGTGGTGCTGATGGGCGTCGGCTCCAGCGGTTCGCCCGTCGGCATGTCGGTCGGTGCGGGCAGCTATGGCGGCCATACGGCGGGCGGCGTGGGCATCGGCATTCCCACCACGCAGAAGCGTGCGGCGGGCGTGGCGATCTATGTGCCGCCCGGCGCGACGGAGCAGCCGGCTCCGTCCACGCCTGCGCAGACGCCCTGAATCAATCGGAAGGCGATGCGGCCGGAGTTGCCGCATCGCCTTCCAGCAGATCGATGCGCGTGCTGCTGTCATCAACGACGACGACCATCGTGTCGTAGTTCCACTGGCCGGTTTCGCGTTCGGCGTAGACGTGCAGCCGTGCTTCGCCCTTCGGCCCGGACAGCGGAATCGACAGCTTCGCGCTGCCGCTGTCGTTGTTCGTTTCGATCTCGCCCATCGTGAAGCGACCGGGCGACACCGGTTCGCCCAGCGCCGCGACGACGGCGGGATCGGCCTGCGCCCGCGCCACGGCGGTCTGATAGGGCTCGGATGAACTCATCATCCGCATCACGAAAGTCAGAATCGCCAGGATGAATCCGCCGATCAGGGCGATGGCGGTCACGATCAGCACCGGAACGAACCACTTCCAGTTGCGGCTCCACCAGTTGGGCGAGGTCGTCGGGGCAGTGCTCATGCGGGCTCCATGCGTGCGGGAAGGAATCGGCGGGTGGGTGTCCTGCATGCGTGAACGCATCCACGCGGGCGCGCCGGCCAATCGGGTGGCCCTGGTCAGCGCGCGCGCCGGACGGCGGTGGCCGCCGGCGCGCACACCGGGTCCGACTTACTTCGCCGGCTTCAGGCAGCGCTCGAAGAAGTCTTCCGTCACCTTCAGGCGGTGCAGCGAATCCTTGCCGCGCAGTCCATGCTTCGCGCCCGGATAGGTCATCAGCTCGAATGGAATGGCGCGCTGCTGCAGGGCGCTCATCAACTTGGTGGAGTTGGTGAACAGCACGTTGTCATCGGCCATGCCGTGGACCAGCAGCAACTGGCTGGTGAGTCCATCCAGGTGCGTGAACACCGAGCCTTCGCGATAACCGGCCACGTTGTCCTTCGGCAGATCCATGTAGCGCTCGGTGTAGTGCGTGTCGTACAGCGCCCAGTCGGTCACCGGTGCACCGGCCACGCCGCAGGCGTACGCATTCGACGCCTTCGCCAGCATCATCAGCGTCATGTAGCCGCCGTTGGACCAGCCGTGCACGCCGATGCGCGAAGCATCGACCCACGGCTGCGACTTCAGGAACTCGACGCCCTTGAGCTGATCGGCCACTTCCACCGTGCCCTGCTTGCGGAACAACGCACTGAGGAACTTCTGCCCGCGTCGCGGCGTGCCGCGGTTGTCGAGCGAGAAAACCACGTAGCCCTGCTGCGCCATGTACTGATCGAAGTTCGGCGCCCAGGTGCGCATCACGGTCTGTCCGGCCGGACCGCCGTAGACGTAGACGACGACCGGGTAGCGCTTCGATGCATCGAAACCGTCCGGCTTGATCAGGCTGTAGTGCAGTGTCTGTCCATCTTCGGCCTTGAGCGTGCCGTATTCGATCGGGCGCTGCGCGTCCTTGTACTTGGCGAACGGATGCTGCGGATCGGCCAGATCGTTCTTCAACAGCGCGGTCACCAGGCTGCCGTCGGCGCGACGCAGTTCGACCTGCGGCGGCGTGGACGGATTGGACCAGCTGTCGATGTAGATCTCGGCATTGTCGCTGAAGGCCACGCCGTGCATGCCCTGCGATTGCGTCAGCTGCGCGGGCCTGGCATCTCCCTTCAGCGACACCGAATACAGATGGCGCTCCAGCGGCGAGGCTTCGGTCGACGTGAAGTAGACCAGACCCTTGGCTTCATCGAGCGCCACGACGTCTTCGACCATCCAGTCGCCCGAGGTCAGCTGCGCCAGCGGCTTGCCGTCACGGTCATGCAGGTACAGGTGTTCGAATCCGGTCTTTTCCGATGACCACAGGATGCGGCCGTCCTTCAGGAAGCGCAGGTTGTTGTGCAGGTTGATCCACGTATCGCTCGTTTCGGTGATCAGCGTGCGCTGCTTGCCGGTGTCCAGATCCGCTTCAATCAGTTCCAGCGTGCGCTGGTTGCGCGATTGACGCTGGAAGGTGGGATGCCGCGCATCGCGCCAGTTCACGCGGGCCAGGTAGATGTCCTTGTCCGCGCCCAGGTCCAGCCATTTCGGCGCGCCGCCCTTGGGCGAGATCACGCCAAGCTGGATCAGCACGTTCGGATCGCCGGCCGCCGGATAACGCTGCTCGACGATGTCGGCGCGATCGGGGTAGATCTCGAAGCGTTTCTGCACCGGCACCGGCGTTTCGTCGATGCGCGCGAAGGCGATTGAAGAATCGTCCGGCGCCCACCAGTAGCCGGTGTGGCGACCCATTTCCTCGTCGGCGACGAATTCGGCCACGCCGTTGCCGATGACGTCCGAGCCGTCGCGCGTCAGCTGCGCTTCCTTGCCGCTGGCGAGATCGATCACCCACAGGTTGCGATCACGGATGAAGCTGACGAAGCCGCCCTTCGGCGAGACCTTCGCGTCGGTGGCGAAACCGCTGCCCTGGGTGAGCTTGCGCACCGCTTCGCTGCCGGTCTTGCCGAGGTCGTAGAGATAGAGCTGGCCGCCGAGCGGAAACAGCAGGCGCTGGCCATCGGGCGAGAACTGGTAATCGACGATGCCGGACAGCGCGGCGATGCGCTGGCGTTCGCGGCGTGCCTTTTCCTCATCGCTGAGCGTTTCGACGCCGGGCAGCACGACCTTGGAATCGACCAGCATGCGCGTCTGGCCACTGGCGATGTCGTATTCCCACAGATCCAGCTGGAAGCGGTTGTCCGTCTTGCCGCGCAGGAACGTGACGCGCTTGCCGTCCGGCGAGGTCTTGGCCTTCATTAATGACGGGCCCGACAGCGAAGTGTCGCCGGTCAGGGCTTCCAGGGTCAGTTTCTCGGCGTGGGCGACGGGCATCATGGCGATCTGGCAGGTGGCCGCCACGCAGGCGGCGAGGAACAGGCCGGCGAACGGCCGGGCGATACGCTTTTTCATCACGGGCGAGGTCCTTGGTTGAACAGGTGTTTGCGTTCTTCGTCGGTGAGCGGTTGGCCCGCCTTCGGGTTGACTTGCGCACGCAGCGCATAGGCGCGTTGCGTGGCCGGGCGCGCGGCGATGGCGTCGTGCCAGCGCTTGAGGTTCGGGAAAGCATTGAAATCGGCCGGCAACTTTTCGTACGCGCCGATCCACGGAAAGCTCGCCATGTCGGCGATCGTGTATTCATCGCCGGCCAGCCAGGCGTGCGTCGCCAGGCGCTTGTCCATCACGCCATGCAGGCGCGCGACCTCGCGGCCATAGCGGTCGATGGCGTAGGGAATGGACTCGGGCGCGTAGACATTGAAGTGCCCCATCTGCCCGCTCATCGGCCCCAATCCGCCCATCTGCCAGAACAGCCATTCCAGCGTGGCGGTGCGGCCGCGCGGATCGGCCGGCAGGAAGCGACCGGTCTTTTCGGCCAGGTACACCAGGATCGCGCCCGACTCGAACACGCTCAGCGGGCCGCCGCCGTCGGCCGGCGCGTGATCGACGATGGCCGGCATCTTGTTGTTCGGCGATATCGCCAGGAACTCCGGCTTGAACTGATCGCCGGCGCCGATGTTGACCGGCTTGACGGTGTACGGCAGCCCGGCTTCCTCGAGGAACAAGGTGATCTTGTGGCCGTTGGGCGTCGGCCAGTAATAAAGGTCGAGCATGGTGGATCCCCGGAAAAGCGAGGGTCGAGTGTACCGCCCCGGCGCGGGTTGGCAGCACGCCGGAGGGCCGGTAACCTGCGCGCTCCCCCAGATCCGTGCCGGACACCGCATGTCGCAACCTTCCTCCGCCCGCCTCGGTTTCCTGCCCAACCTGATCTTCGCGTCGCGCTGGCTGCAGCTGCCGTTGTACCTCGGGTTGATCGTCGCGCAGGGCGTGTACGTATTCCTGTTCCTCAAGGAACTCTGGCACCTGATCCATGACGCCAACGCGCTGACCGAGCAGGGCATCATGCTGATCGTGCTGGGCCTGATCGACGTGGTGATGATCTCCAACCTGCTGGTGATGGTGATCGTCGGCGGCTACGAAACCTTCGTCTCGCGGCTCAACCTGGATGGCCACCCGGATCAGCCCGAATGGCTGAGCCATGTCAACGCGAGCGTGCTGAAGGTGAAGCTCGCAATGGCGATCATCGGCATCTCCTCCATCCATCTGCTGAAGACTTTCATCGGCGCCGGCGAGCTCGGCCTGCCGACGTGTGGTTCGCCCGAGCATCTGCAGGCGCTGCAGACCGGCGCGACCGCGCTCGCGGCCGGTTTCAGCTGGCCGACGGTCAAGTGCACCGTGCTGACGGGCAGCGGCGTGATGTGGCAGACGATCATCCATGGCGCCTTCATCCTGTCGGCCATCGGCATCGCCTACACCGACAAGCTGATGAGCAACGGCGCCGCCCGGCGCGAGCATGAAGCGGCACATTGATCGCAGCCGGGGCGACCGGCTCCTGTAAAATGCCGCGGTGGATGTTTCTCACCTACTCGACGACCTGAATCCGGCACAGCGTGAAGCGGTGTCCGCGCCGCCCGGGCACTATCTGGTGCTGGCGGGCGCGGGCTCGGGCAAGACGCGCGTGCTGACGCATCGCATCGCCTGGCTCAACGAAGTCCAGGGCGTGCCCACGCACGGCATCCTTGCCGTGACGTTCACCAACAAGGCCGCCGGGGAAATGCGCGCGCGCGCCGACCTGCAGTTGCGGCAGGGCAGCCGCGGCATGTGGATCGGCACGTTCCATGGCCTGGCGCACCGGCTGTTGCGCCTGCACTGGAAGGAAGCGCGACTGCCCGAAACCTTCCAGGTGCTCGACAGCGACGATCAGATCCGCCTGGTCAAGCGCGTCGTGCAGCAACTGGAGCTGGATGAATCGCGCTTTCCGCCGCGCCAGATCGCGTGGTGGATCAACGCGCAGAAGGATGAAGGCCGACGCGCCGAACACCTGCAGCCGGGCGATGACATCTGGGCGGAGACCTTCCGCCGTGCGTATGCGCTGTACCAGGAACGCTGCGATCGCGCCGGGCTGGTCGATTTCGCCGAACTCCTGCTGCGCGCGCACGAACTGCTGCGTGACAACGCGGCGTTGCTGGCGCATTACCGGCACCGCTTCCGCGAACTGCTGATCGACGAGTTCCAGGACACCAACGCCATCCAGTACGCCTTCGTCCGCGTGCTGGCCGGCGACACCGGCAATGTGTTCGTGGTCGGCGACGATGACCAGGCCATCTACGGCTGGCGCGGCGCCAAGGTCGAGAACGTCCAGCGCTTCCTGAAGGATTTCCCGCAGGCGCATACCATCCGCCTCGAACAGAACTATCGTTCGACCGCCAACATCCTCAATGCGGCCAACGCCGTGATTGCCCACAACCCGGGCCGCATCGGCAAGCAGCTGTGGACCGATACCGGCGACGGCGAGACGATCGATCTCTACGCGGCCTACAACGAAATCGACGAAGCCCGCTTTGTGGTCGAGCGCATCCGCCAGTGGGTGCGTGATGGCGGCAGCCTCAACGATGCGGCCATCCTCTACCGCAGCAATGCGCAGTCGCGCGCCTTCGAAGAGGCGTTGCTGTCGGAGCAGGTGCCGTATCGCGTCTATGGCGGCATGCGCTTCTTCGAGCGCGCAGAAATCAAGGACACGCTG
Source organism: Pseudomonadota bacterium (assembly GCA_023419315.1). Classification (GTDB taxonomy): domain Bacteria; phylum Pseudomonadota; class Gammaproteobacteria; order Xanthomonadales; family Xanthomonadaceae; genus Pseudoxanthomonas_A. The sequence continues at coordinate 16,248 of JAEZYE010000002.1, read as the reverse complement.
GCGTACATGCGGCTGGTGGCCAATCGTGACGACGACGCGGCGTTCGAACGCGCGGTCAACACGCCCGCGCGGGGCATCGGCGATCGCACGATGGACGAAGTGCGATCGCTGGCGCGCCTGCATGCATTGTCGCTGTGGGAAAGCGCCAAGCGCGCGATCGAAGGCACGACGCTGGCCGCGCGCGCACGCAATGCGCTCGGTGGCTTCCTCTCGCTGATCGAGGCGCTGGATTCGGAAAGCTGGGATCTGCCGCTGCAGGACAAGATCGATCACGCGCTGATGCGATCGGGCCTTCGCGAGCACTATGCGAACGAGAGCCGCGGCCAACTGGATTCGCGCACCGACAACCTGGATGAACTGGTGTCGGTGGCGTCGCGCTTCAACCGCAGCGACGACGACGAAAGCCAGGGCATGAGTGAACTCGTCGCCTTCCTCGCCTATGCCGCGCTGGAAGCCGGCGAGGGGCAGGCGCAGGCCGGCGATGACGGCGTGCAGCTGATGACGTTGCATTCGGCCAAGGGCCTGGAGTTTCCGCTGGTGTTCCTGGCCGGTCTGGAGGACGGGCTGTTTCCCAGCAACAAATCGATGGAAGAGAGCGGCCGGCTGGAAGAAGAACGTCGCCTCGCGTATGTCGGCATCACCCGCGCGCGCCAGAAGCTGGTGCTGAGCTTTGCCGAAGCGCGTCGCCTGCACGGCCAGGACATGTACGGCATTCCGTCGCGTTTCCTGCGCGAGATTCCCTCCGCGCTGATCAGCGAGGTACGTCCACGCGTGCAGGTGTCACGCCCGGCCGCGAGTTACGGACCGCGTCGCGATCTGGGCCACGCCGCGGTGGAATCCCCGGGATTGAAGCTCGGGCAGAACGTCATGCACGCCAAGTTCGGGCGCGGCGTCGTCACCGATTACGAAGGCAGCGGCGCGCACGCGCGCGTGCAGGTCAACTTCGACGACGACGGCAGCAAATGGCTGGTGCTCGCCTACGCCAATCTCCAGCTCATCTAGTGCGCCGCCTTGAACCGGGGACAGGGCCAGCGTAGTTTCGTTCCGATTCCCGCCTTCAAGGAGCAAGCATGTACCAGCGCATCCTGATCGCCACCGACGGTTCCGACCTGTCGCGCAAGGGCGTCGAGCAGGGCCTGTCGATGGCCCGCCAACTGGGCGCGAGCGTCATCGTGGTGACCGTCAGCGAACCCATCGTCACCGGCTACGACGACGCGCTCGGCTGGGGCGGCGTCAACAGTCTGTCATCGGAATACCAGAAGGCGCAGGACGACACTGCCGAACGTATCCTCGATCAGGTGCGACAGCAGGGAACCGCGGCGGGCGTGGACGTCAGCACGGTGCACGTGCGCGATCGCTACGCCGCGGAAGGCATCGTCGAAACCGCCGAAGAGCGCAAGGTGGATCTGATCGTGATGGCGTCGCATGGTCGCCGCGGCCTCGGCCGTCTGCTGATCGGCAGCCAGACGCAGGAAGTGCTGGCGCACAGCCCCGTTCCGGTGCTCGTCATCCGCTGACGATGCCGCGCACGCGTTTCTACCAGCCGTAGATCTTGAAGTAGACCGGCGAAACCGGGCCTTCGCCGCGGCTCTTGTCGAGCAGGCCGTCGCCATTCTCATCGACCAGGTAATACGCCGGGCCACGCACCGGCGTCACCTTCACCATGCGCAGCACGCTGCCGACGCGGTATTCCTCGATGACATCGCCATTGGCCTCGGTGCGCACGGCCACCTGCGCATCCGCCAGGTCGAGTTCCGGCGCTCCAGCGGCATGCGGATGGGACGCGCAACCCGCCAGTCCCAGCGCGATGCAGCAAACGGCGAAGAGGGACAGTCGGGACATGGGCGCACTCCGGAATGGACGCGGCCATTATGCGCCAGTCGCGCAGTGGCGGGCGTGAGCCGGGCCCGCCATCGCGGCGTAGAATCGCCGGATGAAACGACTCGTACTGATTGACGGATCCAGCTATCTCTTCCGCGCTTTCCATGCGCTGCCACCGCTGACCAACGCAGCCGGCGAGCCGACCGGCGCCCTGTTCGGCGTGGTCAACATGCTGCGTGCGACGTTGAAGGATCGCCCGGAGTACGTGGCGTTCGTACTCGATGCCAGTGGCCCGACCTTCCGCGACGCGCTCTATCCCGAGTACAAGGCCAACCGCCGGCCGATGCCGGAGGATCTGCGTGCGCAGGTGGATCCGATGCGCCGCATCGTGCAGGCGCTCGGATTCCCGCTGCTGTGCATCGATGGCGTGGAAGCCGACGACGTCATCGGCACGCTGGCGCTGCAGGGCGCGGCGCAGGGCATCGACGTCACCATCTCCACCAGCGACAAGGATTTCGCCCAGCTGGTGCGGCCCGGCATCGCGCTGGTCAACACGATGAGCGGAAGCCGCATGGATTCGGCGGAGGCCGTGCTGGCGAAGTTCGGTGTGCGCCCCGAGCAGATCGTCGATTTCCTCGCCCTGATGGGCGATGCGATCGACAACGTGCCCGGCGTCGAGAAATGCGGGCCGAAGACCGCGGCGAAGTGGCTCGGCGAATACGGCACGCTGGATGCGATCATCGCCGGCGCCGACGGCATCAAGGGCAAGATTGGCGAGAACCTGCGCGCGGCGCTGTCGCGCCTGCCGTTGAACCGCGAACTGGTGACCATCAAGACCGACGTCGCGCTCGATGGCGGACCGGACACGCTCGCCCTGCGCGATCCGCATGTCGGGGAGCTGCGCGAGCTGTACGCGCGTTACGGCTTCAATCAGGCCTTGAAGGAACTTGATGGCGGCGTCGGCGCGGCCCTCGCGGAGAAGGAGCCCGGGCGCGCACGTGGTGCCGGGCATGTATCCGGCCCGACGGCGGATATCGTGCCGGGATTGCTGGATCCCGCGCTGTCTGCGCCGGGCGAGTATGAAATGGTGCTGGATGAAGCAGCGCTGCTTTCGTGGATTGAACGCCTGCAAGCGGCGGACGAATTCGCCTTCGATACCGAAACCGACAGCCTCGACGCCATGCAGGCCAACCTGGTCGGTCTGAGTTTTTCCGTGGAGCCCGGCCGGGCCGCCTATCTGCCGTTGGGCCACGATTACGCCGGAGCGCCCGCGCAGCTCGATCGCCGGACCGTGCTCGAACGCCTGCGCGGTGTGTTCGCGGATCCGGCGCGGCGCAAGCTCGGGCAGCATGGCAAGTACGACCTGCATGTATTGCGCCGCCACGGCATCGACGTGGCGGGATACGCGGATGACACGATGCTGGAGAGCTTCGTGCTGAACTCCGGCAGCAACCGTCACGACATGGACAGCCTGGCCAAACGGTTCCTCGGCTACGACACCGTCAAGTACGAAGATGTCGCGGGCAAGGGCGCCAAGCAGATTCCGTTTTCGCAGGTCGCGCTCGATGACGCCACGCGCTACGCCGCCGAGGATGCCGACATCACGCTGCGCCTGCATCGCGCGCTGGCGCCGAAGCTGGCGGAAGAGCCTGCGCTGGCGCGCGTGTACCGCGACATCGAAATGCCGCTGGTGCCCGTGCTGGCGCGCATCGAAGCCAACGGCGTGCGCATCGACGTGGAGGAACTTCGCCGCCAGAGCGCGGATCTTTCCAAGCGCATGCTCGCCGCGCAGCAGAAAGCAACCGAGCTGGCCGGACGCACGTTCAATCTCGATTCGCCCAAGCAGTTGCAGGCCTTGCTGTTCGACGAACTCAAGCTGCCGGCCGTACTGAAGACGCCGACCGGCCAGCCGAGTACGAATGAAGAGGCGCTGGAAGCCATCGCCGATCAGCACGAATTGCCGCGCGTGATTCTCGAATACCGCGGCCTGGCGAAACTGCGCAGCACCTATACCGACAAATTGCCGGAGATGGTGAATGCGTCCACCGGGCGCGTGCATACCAGCTATCACCAGGCGGGCGCAGCGACGGGGCGTTTGTCATCCACCGACCCGAATCTTCAGAACATCCCGATTCGCACCGATGACGGCCGCCGCATCCGTCGTGCCTTTGTCGCACCGGAAGGGCGCAAGTTGATCGCCTGCGATTACTCCCAGATCGAGCTGCGCATCATGGCGCATCTCTCGCAGGATCCGGGCCTGCTGCGCGCCTTCGAATCCGGCGCCGACATCCACCGCGCCACCGCGGCGGAAGTATTCGGCCGCCCGCTCGACGAAGTGACCGGCAACGAACGCCGCGCCGCCAAGGCGATCAACTTCGGCCTCATGTACGGCATGAGCGCGTTCGGACTGGCCCGGCAATTGGGCATCGCCCGCGGCGAAGCTCAGGATTACATCGCGCTGTACTTCAGCCGGTATCCCGGCGTACGCGACTTCATGGAGCGCACACGCCAGCAGGCGCGGGATCGCGGCTATGTCGAAACCGTATTCGGTCGTCGTCTGTATCTCGAATACATCAACAAAGGCACGCAGGGACAGCGCGCAGGCGCCGAACGCGCCGCCATCAACGCGCCCATGCAGGGCACCGCGGCGGACATCATCAAGCGCGCAATGATCGGTGTGGACGGATGGCTGGCCGACCATCGGCAGCGCGCCCTGATGATCCTGCAGGTGCACGACGAACTGGTGTTCGAGGCGGACGCCGACTTCGTGCCGACGCTGGTCTCGGAAGTGACCGCGCGGATGTCCGCCGCAGCGGAACTGGACGTGCCGTTGGTCGTCGACAGCGGCATCGGCGATAACTGGGACGAAGCGCACTGAAGCGTGTTCAGGTTCGGCGCGCATGGAAATTTTCCAACGCGACAACCGGTTGCAACGGGAATCAAGAAAGTGCGTTGAGTTATTTATTGAACTGACCGGTTCAATAAAGTGAATCACGCCTTAATCCCACGATTTTTTTACCGCAATCTTCACGAACTATGCATGTTCGAAGTGGTCAGATAGCTCGCGACAGATGCAACGTCTGTCGCGGATCTCTCCCATCCCCTGGAGCGATCTCCCCGGAGCGAAGACCCCTCCCCAGGTCCCGCTCCCCTGGCCCCGACGACCCCCCCCTGGTCTTCGGGGCTTTTTATTGCCCGACGATCTTTGCTGGTTCGCGACAATCAGCGATCGACCCTGTCGAGTCGACCCATCGCAGCGCGCCCTGCGCCGAGCGGGTCAGTTCAAACCAGTTCCGCCAGCCAGTCGCGGGGACGCAGGTAATCGTCGAGGCGCTGTTCCGCGCTGCCGGCTTCGGGGCGGAAACCGTATTCCCACCGCACCAGCGGCGGAAGGCTCATGAGGATTGATTCGGCGCGTCCACCGCTCTGCAGCCCAAACAGGGTGCCGCGATCGAACACCAGGTTGAACTCGACATAGCGTCCGCGCCGGTACAGCTGGAAATTGCGCTCGCGCTCTGTCCAGGGCGTGTCCTTGCGGCGTTCGACGATTGGCAGATACGCATCGAGGAAGCCATTGCCGACTGCGCGCAGATAGGCGAAGTCGCGATCGAAGTCCTCGCCGAGGTCGTCGAAGAACAGGCCGCCCACACCGCGCGTTTCGTTGCGGTGCTTGAGAAAGAAGTACTCGTCGCACCAGCGCTTGTGCGCGTCGTAGCGCGCCTGGCCGCCAAACGGTTCGCACAGTGCGCGCGCCGTCCGGTGCCAGTGCAGCACGTCTTCGTCGAATGGGTAGAAAGGTGTCAGATCGAAACCGCCGCCGAACCACCACGCGACCGGTTGACCATCGCGCTCGGCACGGAAATGCCGCACATTGGCGTGCGTGGTCGGCAGATGCGGATTGCGGGGATGGAACACCAGCGACACGCCGACGGCGCGCCATGATGCGCCTGCAAGTTCCGGTCGATGGGCCGACGCGGACGGCGGCAACCGTGTCCCCGAAACATCGGAGAACCCGATGCCGGCCTGTTCGAACACGGCGCCGTCACGCAGCACGCGCGTACGGCCTCCGCCGCCCTCCGCGCGTTGCCAGCAATCCTCGTGAAAGCGCGCCTGGCCATCGGCCTGTTCGATGGCGGCGCAGATGCGATCCTGCAGATCGGTCAGATAGTCGCGAACCGGAGCAATGTCATTCATGCCGCCATTCTATCGACGCTGGACGGCAGGCAGGTCAAGACTCAGCGTCCGAACTCGGCGCGGATGGCGGGCGTGCAGAGCTTCCACGCCAGCCAGCCGTGCACCGCTGCGATGAACGCGCCGAAGCCGTAGTTCATCACCTGCATCGCGATGTGGAACTGATTGAAGAACGGATCAACCTGGCCGATGTCGGCCTGCACCTGTTCCGCCATCCAGTCCATCGTCAGGTCGATGAACAGCGCGCTTGCGAACGGTAGCAGGCAGCCGAGCACCAGCAGGACGATGAACCCGACTCGCGCCCACTCGCGACGCACGTGCAGTCCCCAGCCCACGACCCCCAGCACCGTCGAGCCGACCGCGCTCGCGAGGCTGATCGCAACCATGTGATCCATCAGCCATTGCATGGCCGGCGGGACCAGAGCGTCGGCGGCCATCGCCTGCGTCCACCATTCGGCCGGCCACACTGTGGCGAACAACACGGCCTGCAACACGCCCATCAAGACGCCGCACACGCCCAGCGCCAGCGACATCCATGCGAGCACGTTGACGAAGGCGGAGCGCGTCGCGGGCATGCCGGCAGCTACTTCAGGTTGTTTTCGAACAGCTTCAGCACGCGCTTGTACTCATCCAGCCACGAATCCGCGCGGACGAAGCCATGCCGTTCCAGCGGATACGGCGCCAGCTCCCAGTTGTCCTTGTGCAGCTCGATGAGCTTCTGCGTCAGCACGACGGAATCGCGGAAGAACACGTTGTCGTCGATCATGCCGTGGGCGATAAGCAGGTGATCCTGCAGGCCGTTGGCGTATTCGATCGGCGAGGAGGTGCGATAGGCCTGCGGATCGAGCTCCGGCGTATTGAGGATGCTGGCGGTGTACTCGTGGTTGTACTGCGTCCAGTCCACCACGGGGCGCAACGCGGCGCCGGCCTTGAAGACGCCGGGTTTGCGGAACAGCGCCATGAACGTCATGAAGCCGCCGTACGAACCGCCGTAGATGCCGGCGCGGTCGCGATCGCCCTGCTTGTTTTCGACCAGCCAGTCGAGACCGTCGAGATAGTCTTCCAGTTCCGGATGGCCCATGTTGCGGTAGATCGCGGTGCGCCAGTTACGCCCGTAGCCTTCGCTGGCGCGATAGTCCAGATCCAGCACGATGTAACCGCGTTGCACCAGCAGGTTGTGGAACATCTGCTCGCGGTAGTACGTCGGATAGCGGTGGTGCGCGTTCTGCAGATAACCCGCGCCGTGTACGAACATGACGATCGGATAGCGCTTGCCCGGCTCCACCGTCGCCGGCCCGTAGTACTTGCCCCAGATCGTGCCGGCACCGTGTTTCGAGGGTACCTGCACGATCTCCGGCGCAATCCATTCACGCGCCTTGAAAGCCGCCGTGCGTGTATCGGTGAGCCCGCGCGGCGCACCTCCCGTGGCAGCGACAACCGAAAGCTGCGTCGGCACATAGGGCTGCGAGTGGCTCACGAGCAACTGGCGGCCATCCGGCGACAGCGCGAAGGCTTCGACGCCATCCATCGCGGTCACTTCGCTGACCTGGTCGCTGGAAAGATCCAGTCGGCACACTTCGTAGTCCACCGGCGCATTGCGGTTGCACAAGAAGAAGAAGCCGCCTTCCGCGGGCACGGGCGACGAAACTTCCCACGTGCCGCGTGTGCGCTGGCGCGGCTTGCCGCTGCCGTTGATCGTGTACAGGTGCGAATAACCGGACTCTTCGGAGACCAGCCACAACGTGTTGCCCGGCAACCAGCCGAACTCGTTGTAGTTCCAGTTGATCCAGGCGGAGTCGGTCAGGCGATGACGCGGCTGCAGCTTCGCATTGGCGAGATCGACCGTGACCAGCCAGCGATCCTTGTTGTCCACGGAGTGGATCTGCACCGCGGCCTGTGTTCCATCGTCGTTCCACACCAGCGCCGGGTTGGCTTCGCTTTCGATGCGCACCGCGCGGTTGCCCTTCAGCGGATCCTTGCCCGCCGCCTTGCGCAGCGCGGCAAGCGGGTCGTCCTGGATGCCGGGCAAGGCATCGAAGGAAAGCGCCCGCGCTTTGCCTGCCGCGACATCAACCAGCCACAGCGACTGCGGCACGGGATCGTTGCGACCGACGCGCGTGCGCACGGTCTGGAATTCCTCGTAGCCGGATTCGGTGACGTACAGCGGCATCTTGCCGTCTTGGCCCTCGTCGGCGTTCTTGGCCTGGGTCACCACGAGCAGCCAGCGTGCATCCGGCGAGAGCGCGCTGTCGACGATGCTGACATCGTTGCCCAGGTAAACCGTCGCCGGTGCACGGCTGGCATCGGCGCGCCGCCAGGCATCGTTCTGCTTCTGGGCGGCTTCCCGTTGTGCGCGATCACGGGCGAGTGTTTCGAGGGTGCGCAGCTGCTGTTCGCGCAGGGCATCCGCCTTGGGCGCCGCGGTCGGATCCTTGTCGGCGCGGATCGAAGCGGCCTGCGCGACCCCAGCCTGCTGCGACCAGCGGTACCACTCGTTGCCGTTGCGCCAGATGACGCCACCGTCGGCGGCGAAGCGCGCGCGCGTTTCGGTGTCGTTCGTGCGGGTGATCTGGGTCAGGGCGCCGCTGCGCAGGTCGCGCAGGAACACATCGCCGTTGCGCACGAACACCATGCGCTGGCGCGTGCTGTCGAAGACCGGGTTGGCGCTGTCCAGTCCGCTGCGCTCGTCGTCGGAGACTCGCACGCCCGCGGCGCCGTCGATACGCTGGCGGAAGGTGTCGCGCACGCTGCTGCCTTCACGCTTGGTCTCGTACTGCACTTCGCGTCCGTCCCAGCTCCACCACGCGCGTTCCACCGGCGGGCCGATCCAGTCCGGATCCGCCATCACCTGTTCGATGGTCAGGGTGCGGTTGTCCTGCGCCGTGGCAGGCACGAGCGCGAGCAGGGACAGCGGCAGGAACAGGGCGGGCAAGGCGCTTCGCATCGGGATCCCGTTAGGTGCGTGTGAATGGCGAAGATTAGCAGTCCGGGCGGGAGCGTCCGTCCGCCGATGGTCATGCCGTGCCGCGGAAACGCGTCAGTGCCGGGTTTCCCGCGCAACACGTTTCCTCCACAATCCGATTTCCTTGAAATCCGGAAAAGACGCGGTCATCGCGGATGCAAGCCTACGTCTACAAGAGCCTGCGCAAGGCCGACACCTTCGTCTATCTCGCTGCGCGCGATGATTTCACCCGCCTGCCCGAACCGCTGCGCACGCAGTTGGGCGAGTTGACGTTCGTGCTGGAAGTGGCGCTGACGCCGGAGCGCAGACTCGCCCGCGAGGATGCCGCCATCGTGCGCGGCAATCTGGTCGCGCGGGGTTTCCACATCCAGTTTCCTCCCCAGGCGATCAACGAAGAACGAGCGGATGCCTGAGGTTCTCCCGCAAAAGCGGTTGTTGGTGAGCCTCGCGGCCGCGGCCGGGGTCCTGCTGGCGGCATTGACGCTGGCCGGCGGCATCGTGGCAGCGCTGGGCGCGTGGTGCGCGCAGCCGGCGTGGGCGCTCGCGTGGTCGTGGCAGCGCGGAACGCGCCCGGCACCGACGCGCAGGGACTGGAAGGAATCGTTGCCGGCCCTGGTGCTTGCGTGGGGCGGCGCACTGGCGTTGAGCGCCGTGCTGGTCGCCTGGCCGCTGTCGGCCTTGCGCGAAAGCGGCAGCCTGCCGGCGGCGCTGGCCCTGAGCGGTGTGATCGGCGTGTTGCTCATCGGGCTGTGGCGGACCTGGCCGTTGTGGCAGGGCCTGGAGCGGGAGCCGGGCAGCCTCGCCTGGCACTGGCGTGCGCTTGCCGAGCGCGACATCCAGGCATGGCGGGGGCTGGCCGTGGCCGCGCTGGTCGGGAGTGCGATCGCAGGGGGAGTGTTGCTGGCCTGGCCGGGTCTTCTGGCGGCATCCACCCACGTCATCGTGGCGATTGTCTATATCTGCGCCTTGCCCGCCCTCCACTGGGCCATCCAGACGATTCCCGCGGCGCGCGGATTGCCGGTGGTGGAAATGGAGGCCATTCGGGAAAGCGATGCCGCTGATCTTTCGCCGATCGAGAGCCTGCCCGATTTCGACCTGGATGCTGCACTGTTCGAAGCCGCCCGCGGCGGCCGCGTCGAACGGGCGCTGGAACTGATCGACGCTGGCGCCGATCCGCACGCGCTGCCCGCCCCCGGGTCGCGCGATCAACGCAGCCTGGCCGTGCTGGCCGCAGTGCTGCCGGATCTGCGCTTGCTGCGCACGCTGATCGCGCGCGGCGTCGACGTCAATCACGCACACGCGGGCATGACGCCGCTGCTTGCGGCCACGCGCGACAGTTGGCACGGGCGACCGGAAGCGGTCACCACGCTGCTGGCCAATGGCGCGGATCCGCGCGTGGCCGACAACGAGGGCAACACCCCGCTGCACCACGCCGCGCGCAGTTCCGATCCGGGTGTGGTGGCACTGCTGCGCGATGCGGCCGCCGATATCGACGTGCTCAACCTGGATGGCATCACCCCGCTGGGCGTGGCATGCATGGCGGGCAATTGGCGGCTGGCGAAGTTCCTGCTCGAACGGGGTGCGCGTCCCGAGCCCACCGGCGGCCAGCCGGCGCTGCTGGCCGCGGCCGCGACGGAAGAAGACGATCCCGGCGGCGTGCAGTTGTTGCTCAAGCATCGTGCGAAGGTCGATACGCGCGATGCGCAGCAGCGCACGGCGCTGCATGAGGCAGCCTTCGCCGGACACGTGGAGATCGTGTCCACGCTGCTGGCGGCCGGCGCCTCCGTCGACGCAAGGGACCTGCAGGGACGCACGCCGTGGCTGGAAGCCGCACGCGGCGGGCACGTCGGCACGATTGAACGGCTGGCCGATGCCGGCGCCGATGTCGCGGCGCAGGACCAGGCACGACGCAACGCGATCCTGCTGGTCGCGCAGGCGGAACACGCGCCGCCCTCGTTGCTGCGCCGCCTCCTCGAACTGGGGGTTGCGCCTGATCTGCCGGACATCCATGGCAAGCGCGCGGTCGACCTGGCGGCCGAAGCCGGTCGCTGGGCGGTGGTCTCGGTGCTCGATCCCGCTTACGCGCTGCCGGCCGCGGTGGCTGGAGGCGAGGACGAGCCTGCCCCGGATCGCGCGCCGATCGCGCTGCTGCGGGACGGCCTGCATGCGGGTCGCCCGGCCTCGGATTTGGCGCCGCTGGTGAAGCTCACCACCCGCCGCGAACTGGGCAATCTGATGCACGACGCGGAAATCGCGCTGTCGCCGCAGCGCGTCGAGTGGCTGCTGGCGAACAATGCAGACGGCGAGGCGCTGGATCCGACCGGCGACACGCCGTTGTTCGCGCTGCTTTCGCGCGGCGCCGATGCCGTGCCAACGTTGCAGGCCCTGTTGAGGCACGGCGTCGCGCCGGCCGGAGCGGGTGGATTGGCGCGCTTCCTGGATGCGTGCGCGCGCAATGACCACGCGGCGCGGGGCCTGGAACAGTTCGCGCTGGAATTGCTGGAACGCGGCGCTGATCCCTTCGCCAACTCGCCGCTGGGCGACCCGCCGCTGGCCCTGGTGGTGCGGCTGGGCTGGTCGCGCCTGCTCGAGCGCCTGCTCGACATCGGCGTGAACCGCGAAGCGCGCGACAGCCACGGCATGACCGCGTTGCACCTGGCCGCGGCGCTGGGTCGCGAAGCCGCCTTGCGCCAATTGATCGCCAAGGGCGCCAGCCCGGACGCGCGCGCCGCCGACGGCCAGACGCCGCTTGGTGTAGCCCTCGCAAACGGTCGCCGCGATCTGGCCGACTGGCTCGACTGGCGCGGCTGGCCATTGCCGCGCCGTGCACTGCGCGCGGCGGATCTGCCAGCCGCCGCGATGGTCGGTGATACGGACGCCGTACGGCGATTGATGGATCTGGGTTTCGGCGTCGATTCACCGGATGCGCAAGGCTGCACCGCGTTGCTGCGTGCTGCCGGTGGCGGCCATCGCGCCACGGTCGAACTGCTGCTGGCGCGCGATGCGGATCCTCAGCACGCGGCCAACACCGGGGCGACGCCGTTGTCGGCGGCCGTCAGCATGCGCCAGGCGGAAATCGTCACCCTGCTGCTTGCGGCCGGCGCGCAACTCGAACACCGCCTGCCCGGCGGCGTGACGGTGCTGATGCTCGCCGCCGCGCTCGGTCTGCCGGATGTCGTCGCACGCCTGCTCACTGCCGGCGCCAACGTGCACGCGGGCGACGCGCAAGGGCTCTCGCCGCTGCATTGCGCCGCGCTCTACGGATTCACCGCACGCGACAAGCCGCGCCTGGTCGCGCTGTTCGACACCCTGCTGCTCTCCGGTGCGGAGCCGGATCAGGTGGCGGCCGGATCGGTCACGCCGCTGTTGCTGCTGCTCGGCGCGCGTGCGGAACCGGGCACCGCCTGCGATGAAGACGTCGTGCTGGCCGGCGTCGAGCGCCTGCTGGACGAAGGCGTTTCGCTTGAAAGCCAGGATCCGCGTGGCTTCGGACCGCTGCACCTGGCGGCGCTGCATGGATTGCTGCGGGTCGTACAGCGCCTGCTTCGCGCCGGCGCGGACCCGGAACAGCGCGATGCGCTCAACCGCACGCCGCGCGAAGTAGCGGTCATGCGTGGCTTCATTGACGTCGCCGGCGAATTCGCGCCGATCGCTCCGGGCGCCTCGATGGCCCGCTTCCTGCGCGAGCCGCGCTGAGTCCGCAACCGGAACCCGCGCTCAGGGAATCGGCGCGGGCGGCGGCTCCGGCGCCGGCTCGTCGGCCGTGCTGGCATCGGCTTCGAACAGTTTTTCCAGATCATCGACCGCGTCGCGCGCCGTCTGGATGACCGCCGCGTCGTCGTCGTACACCAGGTACTGCGCGCGCAGCAGGTTCTCATCGTGCTCGCGGAAGCGCTGCGTCTGCTGCGCGGCCGACTGCGGCGAACGGCCCAGTTCGACCAGCGTGCGCTCGGCCATTTCCAGGCTCGAACCCAGCGTCTCGCGGAACGCCTCTGCGCTGAGATCCATCAGCCGCCACGCGTGCTGCCGGTTGCGCGCGCGGGCGAGGATCTTCGCCTGCGGATACATGCGGCGAATCAGGCGCACCGCCTTGATGTTGGTGTCCGGATCGTCCATCGCCACGACGAATACACGCACATGCTGTGCACCGGCCGAGCGCAGCAGATCCGGCCGCGTCGGATCGCCGTAATAGATCCGTGCGCTGCCGAAGCGGCGCAGGGTGTCCACCGTTTCCGGACTGTGTTCCAGCGCGACGAAGGGAATGCGCTGCGACGTCAGCAACCGCGCGACGATCTGCCCGAAGCGGCCCATGCCGGCGATCAATACCTGAGGCTGCAGCGACGGGATGTCGTCGAAACTGCGCTGATCCGGCGACGGCAGCGCAATACCGGACACCGCGCGCGAGATGCCCATGATCAACAACGGCGTCAGCGCCATCGACACGCCGACGATGGCGACGAGCCGATCGCGCATGTCCGATTCCAGCAGGCCGACGCGCGCGGCTTCGTTGAACACGACGAAGGCGAACTCGCCGCCCAGCCACAGGGTGGCGCCGAGCATCAGCGCGCCGCGCACGCCCAGGCGGCCCGGCCAGAGCCCGAGCAGGAACAGCAGGCTGAACTTCACCACCAGCAGTACCAGCACGCCTGCGGTGATGATCTGCGGTTCGGCCATGACCCGGTCAAGATCGATGTCCATGCCGACCGCGATGAAGAACAGGCCCAGCAGCAACCCCTTGAACGGTTCGATCTGCGATTCGAGCTCGTGGCGGAATTCCGAATCCGACAGCAGCACGCCGGCGAGGAACGCGCCGAGGCCGGCGCTCAGGCCGGCCAGCTGCATGAACCACGCCGTGCCCAGCACCACCAGCAGCGCGCTGGCGGTGAACACTTCCGGCATGCGCGTGCGCGCCACCGCGCGGAACAGATGGCGCAGCAGAAGACGCCCGCCGAAGATGACAATCGCCAGTGCACCGGTGGCCTGGAACACCATCGTCCAGGTCAGCGTTTCGTTCTTTGCGCCTCCCAGCAGCGGAATCGCCGCCAGCAGCGGAATCGCCACCACGTCCTGGAACAGCAGGATGGCAAAACCGACACGGCCGTGGCCGCTGGCCATTTCCTTCCGTTCCGAGAGCAACTGCAGGCTGACCGCAGTGGATGACAGCGCCAGCCCAAGGCCGATCACCAGCGCCGTCTTCCAGTGATGTTCTGCCAGCAGCGCGATTCCGCCCAGCATCAGCGCGGTCACCGCCACCTGCAGGCCGCCGGTACCGAACACCGGCCTGCGCATCACGCGCAGGCGCGTTGGCGACAGTTCCAGCCCGATGACGAACAGCATCATCACCACGCCGATTTCCGCCGCATCCAGCACGCGGTCGGCATCGCGCACCAGCGCCAGGCCATCCGGCCCCAGCACCACGCCCGCGACCAGATACCCCAACACCGCGCCGATACCGAACCGCTTGAACAGCGGCACCGCGATCACCGCGGACAGCAGGAATACCAGCGCCAGTTCCAGACCACTACCGTGCATGTTTCACCTCGGCCCACATTATGCGGCCCGTCCATGACGCTGGGCCGTTTGCCCGCAATCCCCGGCCGTGTCACGCTCCGCCGCGGGGAACACACAGGAAGGTCGCGGCCACACCCCGTCGGGTGGTGCGGGCGACCGTGACGGACACCATCAGAAGGGAGACAGGGATGCATCGACTGATTGTTGGGATCTGCCTTTGGCTGGCAGTGTGGAGCGGCGTATACGCCGGCGAGCTGCGGCTGCCGATCGAAGGCGAAATCGGCATCGACCCGCAGGGCCACGTGTTCGATTACCGCACGGAGACCAAGATGGACGCAGCAGTGGCCGCATTGGTCGAACGCACGGTGCGTGCGTGGCGGTTCGAGCCCGTCATGCGCGACGGCGCCGCGGTGGCAGCCAAGGCCAACCTGCGGATGACGCTGGTACTCACACCGGTGCAGGGCGGCTATCAGGCGGGCTTTGCGGACGTGCATTTCCCCGGGGAACGCCGCGAACGGTCGATTGTGCCGCCGACGTATCCGTCCGGGGCGATGAAATTCGGAGTGAGTAGCGATGTGCTGGTTGCGGTGCGCGTGGATGCGCAGGGTGACGTTCTGGAGGCCGCTGCCATCCAGATTGCTTGGCCGTACGGTCGGGCCGGCGCGCAAGCCGCCAGGCAGTGGGGGCGTCTTTTCGAGCAAGCCACGACGACCGCCGCACTGAAATGGAAATTCGAACCGGCCGATCCCGGTGGCGAACAGGAAACGACGCTCGTGGTTCCGGTCAGCTATCGCATGGCCGGCGAGAATCTGCCGGTGGAAGGCTGGCGCAATGAAACCGCCGGTCCGCTGCGGCCGATTCCATGGCTGGACGCTGGCCGGCAGTCGTTCAACGCCATCGGCTTGCGTGATGGCGAGTCCCTGGTGGTGGGTGATTCGGTGAAGTTGCTGACGTCACTCGCGGGCGCTGCGCAATGACTGCGCGGAGACGTGGCCGGGTCTGCATCAGACGGTTCCGGTGAACCGCGCAAAAAAACGCCCCGCACATGCGGGGCGTTCTTTTTCACTGCCCGCGATCAATATCGCGGACGCGTGTTTTCCTCAGCGACTCGGCTTGATGTGCGCGGCCGAACTGCCCACGTAGCGCCAGTGGGCATTGTCCTTGCCATCGGTCGGGAAGTACCCGTAACGGGTGTTCTTGAGCTGGAAGTACTCGCGTCGGCGGCTGTACGGATTGTCGTACGCATACAGGGTGCCGATATCGCCCACGCCCTTGCTGGACCACTTGAAGATCTCGCCATGGCTGATCTCCAGCGCGGCCTCGAAGTCCGCCAGGCTGGCGAAGGTCTTCGTGCCCAGCAGCGACGCAATCAGCGGCAGTTGCAGCGCGGCCCGGTAGCCATCCGCCTTGCCCACGACAGCCGGCGCAGGCAGGACAGCCGACGGAGGCGCGATGGCGAGCGAACCCAGCGTGCGCGGCTTGCCCTGGATCAGGCAGGACACGAACGCGTAGGACGGCTTGCTGTCGGCCGGAATGTTCACGTGGAACTTGTTCATCTCGCCCGACTTGGCGCGGGTGGAGCTGAGCTTGACCATGATCCTGCCTGAAGCGGTCTGCACACCGAGTCCACAATCGCGGGCGGCCGGCACGGGCAATCTGTAGGTGTGTCCGTAGTTGCCGTACATCGCGGGATACAACGTGGTCGGCAAGATGCCCTGCGGGTCGTAGAAGCCCACCAGCGTGACGACAGGCACTCCGGAGCG
>JAEZYE010000059.1 GCA_023419315.1 Pseudomonadota bacterium | reverse complement strand
CCACGTGCGCGTAGTGGCGCGTCGGGCTTTCGTATTCCACGTGCGCCGTCGAAATCGTGATGCCGCGCGCCTTTTCTTCCGGCGCCGCGTCAATCGCGTCGTACGCCTTGAACTCGCCGCCAAAGCGCTCTGCGCCCACCTTCGTCAGCGCCGCCGTCAGCGTCGTCTTGCCGTGATCCACGTGACCAATCGTGCCCACGTTCACGTGCGGCTTGCTGCGTTCGAATTTACCCTTTGCCATGGCTGCTTCTTCTCGAATGGATCGTTGGATGGATTGGGAAGGTGGTGCTCACGAATGGAATCGAACCATCGACCTCCTCCTTACCAAGGAGGTGCTCTACCGACTGAGCTACGTGAGCGTGAAACCGTTGTTGCCCTGCTACCGCAGTTTCCGCGCCGGGCGTTCATTGGAGCGGGAGACGGGAATCGAACCCGCACCATCAGCTTGGAAGGCTGAGGTTCTACCGTTGAACTACTCCCGCGCCGGGAGACGCCTGCAACACAAAACAACTGAACTTTCGGAGGGTTGGGAACAAGACCCTGGAGTCTGCACCCGGCCGCCCTTCCTGCGGCTTCCTTCCATTCCCGTTTGTCGGGGAGATGCAAGGTACTGCAAATTGGTGGAGGGAGGTGGATTCGAACCACCGAAGGCGTAAGCCAGCAGATTTACAGTCTGCCCCCGTTGGCCGCTTGGGTATCCCTCCGGAGTCACCTGCCTTGGCCGACGGGAGTCGAATCAAAGCGGGGTGAAACAGCCAATAATTCTGGCGTGAACGCACTCGGCTGTCAACGCACAATTCGGATTTTCTTACACGTTGAACCGGAAATGCAGGACGTCGCCTTCCTGCACCCGATACTCCTTGCCTTCCAGCCTCAGCCGACCGGCGTCGCGCGCTCCGGATTCGCCCTTGTACTTGATGAAGTCGTCGAAGGCGATGGTTTCAGCGCGAATGAAGCCCTTTTCGAAATCGGTATGGATGACCGCAGCGGCCTGCGGTGCCGTGGCACCCGCCTTCACCGTCCATGCGCGGACTTCCTTCACGCCCGCGGTGAAATAGGTCTGCAGGCCGAGCAACTTGTACGCCGCCCGGATGACGCGGTTGAGACCGGGCTCCTGCAAGCCCAGATCGGTGAGGAAGGCGTCGCGATCGGCATCGTCCAGTTGCGAAAGTTCTTCCTCGATGGCGGCGGATACCGGCACCACTTCGGCGCCTTCGGTCACGGCACGGGCACGCACCGCGTCCAGGTGCGGATTGTTCTCGAAACCGTCCTCCAGCACGTTGGCGACATACATCACCGGCTTGAGCGTCAGCAGGAACAGGTCGCGAACGAGTGCACGTTCTTCATCGTCCAGGCCCAGAGCGCGACCCGGCTTGCCTTCGCTCAATCCCGCGTACAGCTTCTGCAGGACGGGCTTGCGCGCGATGGCGTCCTTCTCGCCGGCCTTGGCGGAGCGTTCGGCTCGATTGAGCGCTTTTTCCACGCTTTCCAGATCTGCCAAGGCCAGTTCGGTGTCGATGGTTTCGATGTCGGAAATCGGATCGACGCGCCCGGCCACATGGATCACGTCCGGATGGTCAAAGCAGCGCACCACGTGCGTGATGGCGTCGACTTCGCGGATGTGCGCCAAGAACTTGTTGCCCAGGCCTTCGCCGCTGGCGGCGCCGGCCACCAGGCCTGCGATGTCGACGAACTCGACCGCTGTCGGGATCAGCTTCTGCGGCTTCACGATTTCAGCCAGCTGGTTCAGCCGGAGATCCGGCACCGGGACCACGCCCACGTTGGGTTCGATGGTGCAGAAGGGAAAGTTCGCCGCAGCGATGCCCGCCTTTGTCAACGCATTGAACAGGGTCGACTTGCCGACGTTGGGCAGTCCGACGATGCCGCATTTGATACCCATGATGGATCCGTGCTGGTGACTCGGGATTCGGGATTCGAAGCGACCTGTGCGCTTCATATCCCGAATCCCCAATCGCCAGGTCAGGCCCGCGGCGTATGAAGACGTTTCATCGCTTCGTTGAAGTCACCGGCCACTGCAAGCGGCAGCACGCTGATCGCAGCGTCGATGGCATGGCCGATCAGTATTTCGTCGTCCTTGCCCGGCTTGCCAAGCACCCATCCCGTGACCTTGTCCTTGTGGCCGGGATGCCCGATGCCGATGCGCAAGCGGTGGAACTTCCCATGGCCGAGCAGCTGGATGGTGTCGCGAAGTCCGTTCTGTCCGCCGTGCCCGCCATCGAACTTCAGCCGTGACACGCCCGGCCCAAGATCCAGTTCGTCGTGGGCAAGCAACGCCTCTTCGGGTGCGATCTTCCAGTAGCGCAGCGCGGCCATCACCGATTTGCCGCTGAGATTCATGAAGGTCGCCGGCTTGAGCAACCATACGGCCTGGCCCGCCACCATGATCTTCGCAGTCTCGCCGAACAGCTTGCTTTCCAGACCGAAACGTTCACCCGCCTGTTCCGCAAGGGTGTCGACAAAACGGAACCCGGCATTGTGCCGGGTTCGCGCGTGTTCGGGACCAGGATTGCCCAGCCCGACGATAAGACGAAGACCTGCCATGACAGCATTCCGCATCGACGCGCCCGCACATGCGGGCGCATCGCGACGGACTTACTTGTCGTCCTTCTTGGCGACCTTCGCAGCCGGCACGTCAGCCGACTCGGCTGCGGTGTCGGATTCGGCTTCTTCGCGGCCGTGCTTGGCGATCACGACGGCAACGTCGTGCTCCTTGCCCAGCTTGAGCTGCGGGATTTCCACGCCGGCCGGCAGCTTGATTTCCGACAGGTGGATCACCGCACCCACGGCCAGATTGCCCAGATCGATCTCGATGAACTCCGGCAGGTTCTTCGGCAGGCACTCGACCACGACTTCGTTCAATTCGTGCGTGACCACCACATCGGCGGACTTGCCGGCGGGCGAGGTGTCCTGATTGATGAAGTGCAGCGGCACCGCCGTGCGCAGGGCCTCGTTCTCGTTCACGCGCTGGAAGTCCAGATGCATGATCAGCTGCTTGAACGGATGACGCTGCATGTCACGCAGCAGCACCTTCTGGATGTCGCCGTTGAGGCTCAAGTCCAGAATCGAGGAATAGAACCAGTCATTCTGGCTGGCCAGCCAGACTTCGTTGTGGTTCAGCTGGATTGCGACCGGAGCCAGTTCGCCACCGTAAACGATGGCGGGGATGCTGCCCGCGGTACGAAGGCGGCGGCTCGCACCCTTACCTTCGACTTCGCGGCGCTCCACCTTGATTTCGTGTGTCTTTGCCATTTTCTTGTTACCTAGGTTGTTGAACCGCCTCGCGGCGGTGCTGGTGACTCTTCCGCGACCAGAAGAGCCGGTGATGCCGGTTTCGGCATTCGGGAGCGAAGGTGCGCCATGCAAACCCCCGCTCCCCAATGCCGAACGCGCGTCGTCAATCCACGTACAACGAGCTCACCGATTCACCAAAGGCGATGCGGCGAACGGTTTCCGCAAGCAACTCCGCGACGCTGAGCTGCCGGATGCGGTTGCAGGCTTTCGCTTCCGGCGAAAGCGGGATGGTGTCGGTGACGACAAGTTCATCGAGCACCGACTTGTTGAGGTTGTCCACCGCCGGGCCGGACAGCACCGCATGCGTACAGTACGCGGCCACTTTCTTGGCGCCGCGCGACTTCAGTGCAGCGGCTGCAGCGCACAACGTGCCGGCCGTATCGACGATGTCATCGACCAGCACGCAATCCTTGCCGTCCACGTCACCGATGATGTTCATCACCGTGGCGACATTGGCGCGCGGACGACGCTTGTCGATGATGGCCAGATCCGCGTCATCCAGCCGCTTGGCGACGGCGCGCGCGCGCACCACGCCACCGACATCGGGTGACACCACGATCAGGTTGTCCGTGCCGTAGGCGCGCCAGATGTCGGCCAGCAGCAGCGGAGATGCGTAGACGTTGTCGACGGGAATGTCGAAAAAGCCCTGGATCTGATCCGCGTGCAGATCCACCGTGAGCACGCGGTCCGTGCCGACGGCGCTGAACATCTTGGCGGCCACCTTTGCCGTGATCGGCACGCGCGAGGAACGCAGGCGGCGATCCTGGCGCGAGTAGCCGAAATACGGCACCACGGCGGTCACGCTGGCAGCGGATGCGCGCTTGAGCGCATCGATCAGCACCAGCAGTTCCATCAGGTTCTCGGCTGCCGGCGCGCAGGTCGGCTGCACGACGAAGACCTCCTGACGGCGGACGTTTTCCTCAATCTCGACCTGCACTTCCCCATCGGAGAAGGTCGAGACCAGCGCCTTGCCGGGGCGCACGCCAAGCTCGCGGCAGATGCTGTCGGCCAGCGGCTTGTTGGCGTTGCCGGAGAATACGAGCAGGTTCCGTTCGTCTTGCATGGCGATATTGGCTGTCTGGTTGAACCGGCGGCGGACCGCCAGCAAGGAACGTCGGAGTGTTTACGGGTTCAGCGTGCTGACGGCGGAAGGTCCATCGACCGTCTGGATTGGCAGGGGCGGAAGGATTCGAACCTACGAATGCCGGGATCAAAACCCGGTGCCTTAACCACTTGGCGACGCCCCTATTTGTTTCTTTTCGCTTCAAGCGCATCCAGCAAGGGCGAGCGAGCGGCCCCGGCCGCTGTCCAGGCCTTGAGACCGCCAAGCTGGTCCAGCGCCGCTTGGGCCTGTTCGCGCGTGGCGAACTCGACAAAGCAACCGCTGCCGGATCCCGTCAGTCGCGGCGTGCCAACGCGCGCCAGACGCTCGAACACGGCTTCAATCGCCGGTTCGCGACGGCGCAGTACCGGCTCGAACGCGTTTGCGGACAGGGAGCCCGAAACGAAGTCGGATATTTTCGCGGGCGGCGCGTCGCGCGTCAAATCCGGCGCGCGGAAAAGCTCTGCCGTCGGGACGTGAACGCCAGGATCCACCAGCACGTACCAGGCCGGCGGCAAAGCAAGTGGAGTGAGCGCCTCGCCTACGCCTTCCGCCCATGCATTCTCACCGCGTACGAAGACTGGCACGTCTGCACCCAGTGTGAGGCCGAGCTCGGCGAGTTCGTCGACCTCCAGTCCGCAGTTCCACAGATTGTTCAGGGCACGCAAAACGGTGGCCGCATCCGACGATCCACCTCCGAAACCGCCCCCCGCAGGTATTCGCTTTTCAAGGGCGATATCGGCACCCGTCGGTGATTTCGCCGAAGTTATCAGCATTCTTGCCGCTTTTATGACCAGATCGTCATCTTCGCTGACACCCGGCACCGCCTCACCCACGCGACGGACGAGGCCGTCATCCCGGAGTCGCAGATACACGGTGTCGCCCCAATCCAGAAGGCGGAAGACGGATTGCAGCAGGTGGTAGCCGTCGGCGCGGCGGCCGGTGATGTGCAGGAACAGGTTCAGCTTGGCCGGCGCCGGCCATGCCGACCAGCCCGCATCGTTCGGGTAACGGCTCACGGCGGGTTCCCGAAATCCCAGCGATCCACGATCAGGCGGACGCGCGCTTCGCCACGACGGGCTTCTATCCGACGCGGCATCGGCGGAGCATCGCTCCCCATCGGTTGCCACTCCGAATAGCGGATATCCCAGCCGGACTGAGACAGCGCCTGCAATTGTCCGTTGACATCGAAGCTGGCTTCGCCGTTTTCCGCGATGCCGCGCGCCCACGCTGCCAGTGTCCTCACGGGGATATCCCAACCCGTGGCCTCGCGCAGCAGAAGGTCGGCATCCGGCCCACGGCGGATTCCACCCTCGAGCCCCTCGATGCGCGCACCGTCTTCATCGGCGATCAAGCGCCAGCTCTGGCGCGTGATGGGAGCACTCAACGCCGCGACATAGCCCGGACCCGTCTGCTGCCAGTCGAGCCTTCCATTGCCGCCCTTGCTGCCCTGGCTCACCGCAACCCGTCCTTCGAAACTCCAGTCCGGGCGGGCGGACAGCCAGGCTTCCCGCGTCGCCTGCCGCGCTTGCGCCGCCGCAACCGCTTCGGGATCTTTCAGATCATCCGGCGTGCGAATTGTCGGCCCGCGGCTGACGCAGCCCGCCAGCAACAGTATCCCGGCCGCCCAGGCGAGGCTTCCCAGCTTCCGCATCATGCGCCCGTCTTCTCCAGCGCCCGTTGCAGCGCGCGATTTTCCGGATCGAGTTTGCGTGCTTCGTCGAAGTACCGGCGGGCTTCATCCTTCTGCCCCATCACCCACAGCACTTCGCCAATATGCGCGGCGATCTCGGGATCCTTTCGCAGTGTGTAAGCGCGCCGCAGTTCCACCAGCGCTTCCTGCCTGCGCCCGAGGCGATAGAGCACCCAGCCGTAGCTGTCGATGATGGCCGCGTCGTCAGGATCGGCCGCGCGCGCGCGGTCGATGAGTTCCAGCGCCTCGCGATAGCGCTCGGTGCGATCGGCCAGGGTGTAGCCCAATGCGTTCAGCGCCGCGATGTTTTCCGGATCGACGATCAGGATCTTGCGGAAGTCAGCCTCCGCGCGGTCGATGCGATCGCGCCGCTCCCAACTCAGTCCCCTGGAATAGAGGATTTCCAGATCGTCCGGATAGGCGGCGAGCCCGCGCGCGAAAACCTCCAGTTCACCGTCTTCGTCGCCGTTCTGGTGGCGCAGTTCCGCTTCGAGCAGATAGGCGTTGCGGCGCGCATCGTCATCCGCCGCTGCGTCGCTCTGCAGCGCCCGGAGTTCGTCGAACGCCTGTTTTTTGCTTTCCAGTTCGAAAAGCGTATTGGCCGCGCGAAGCCGCGCCTGCGATCGCGCGCTGCCGGCGGCGACGCTGCGATACCAGTCCAGCGCCTCCTGCGGCCGCTTCAGGAATTCAGCCAGTTGTCCGAGCAGCAACCTGCGGTCCGGGTCGTGATCCTCGGTTCCTCGACGCAGTTCGTCGTACAGCGCAGTGAGGGCTCCGGTGTCCTCCGCCTTGGCCAGCAGCGATGCGCGCAGGCCGTAGCTCTGGTCGTCCTGCGGTCCGCGCGCGAGGGTCGCCGCCGCCGCCTTGCTGTCGCCAAGTGCTTCGTACTCGGCCGCCGCCGCCAACCGGATATCCGGAATGACCAGCACATCGTCATCGAGATCGGCCAGCACCGCGCGCGCAGCGTCGGCATCCCCGGCACGGCGCAATTGTGCGGCGTGCAGCAATGCAACCCGCGGCTCCTGCGGAAAACGCTCCACGACCCGACCGACGATGCGCTGTGACAGATCACGCTGATCGAGCTGCTGCGCCAGGCCCGCGAACGCCAGCCATGCCTGCAGATCCGCAGGGATCGCTCCGTCGTCGACCAGTTCGCCGAGCAGCCTGGCAGACAGTTCGGGGTCCTTGCCGCCGCTCCCCAGCGCCATCATTGCGTAACGCCATCCCATGTCATCCGGGTCGGCGATGAGTTGCTTGAGTTCGCGGCGCGCGGCGCGGGCATCACCGCGGCGGATGGCAAGCGTCGCTTCGGCGCCGCGCATCGCCAGGGAGGTCGGCGCACGCTCGCGCCACAGCCGGAGCGCGGCAGCGGCTTCCTTGTCGTTGTTGGACAGCAACGCGATCCGTGTCGCGCGCTCGGCCAGGCCGGCGTCATCGGTCGCCTGCGCCGCCTGCAGATACCAACGGCTGGCTTCGTCCAGTTGCCCCGCCAGCAGAGCGAACTCCCCGGCCATGACGGCCTCCAGCGGCTCCGTCGGCGCGGGCTTTCGGGCGGCCCATGCGGGCGACGACAGCGCCAGCAACAGGGCCAGCGCAACGGAAATACGCATCATTGCGGGCATGAGGCTCACGCGGGCCGTAAAATGGTGGCCCTCTGAAGCCAGCAGCTTAACGCAAGCGCCTGAACGATGACGTTGTGGGTCCTCGGACTGAATCACCAGACCGCGCCGGTCGAACTGCGCGAGCGCGTCGCCTTCGATGGCGGTGCGCTGCCTGCCGCATTGGGCGCATTGCGCGCCCTGCCCCAGGTGGAGGAAGCCGCGTTGCTCTCCACCTGCAATCGCACGGAGTTGTACGCCATCGCCGAAGACGGGCAGACGCTGGCGGGCTGGTTGGCCACGCATGCGGAAGGGCTGGATGCCTATCTCTACCGTCACCGTGACGCCGATGCCGTGCGCCATCTGTTCCGCGTCGCGACAGGTCTGGATTCGATGGTGCTCGGCGAACCGCAGATCCTCGGGCAGGTGAAGGATGCCTGGTCGATTGCGCGCGAACACGGCGCACTGGGCAACCGGCTGGATCGCCTGTTCCAGCAGACGTTCGCGGTAGCCAAGCGCGCGCGGACCGATACGCGCGTCGGCGCCAACCCGGTTTCGGTCGCCTCTACCGCCGTGCGGCTGGCGCAGGAATCCTTCACCCGGCTGAGCGATTCGACCGTGCTGCTGGTCGGCGCAGGCGAAACCATCGAACTCGCGGCCAAGCACTTGAGCGAAGGCCGCGTCCGCCGCCTGCTGATTGCCAACCGCACGCTGGCGCATGCTCAGGAACTGGCCAGCCGGCATGGCGGCTACGCGTTGCCGCTGACCGAGATCGAGCGCCACCTGTCCGAAGCCGACGTGGTCTTTTCGGCGACCGCGGCCCGCGAACCGGTCATCGTGCGCGCGCAGGTTGAACAGGCACTGCTCAAGCGCAAGCACAAGCCGATGCTGCTGTTCGATCTGGCGGTCCCGCGCGATATCGCGGCCGATGTCGCCGAGCTGACCGACGCGTATCTCTACACCGTGGATGATCTGGAGCGCGCGGTCGAAGACAACCGCCGCAGCCGTCGCGAAGCCGCCGACGCGGCCGAGGCGATCATCGAGTTGCAGGTCGCGCGTTACGTCGAGATGCTGCAGGCCAGCGGCCGCCAGGAACCCTTGAAACGGCTGCGTGCACACGGCGAATCCGCACGCGAGGAAGTGCTGTCCAAGGCCCGCCAGCAACTGGCCAACGGCCGCGAACCCGAAGCCGTACTGGAATTCCTCGCGCATTCGCTGACCAACCGGCTGCTGCATCCGCCGACCGCTGCCTTGCGCGAAGCCGCGCTGACCGGCGATACGGAACTCGGCCGCGCCGCCGAGCGCCTGTTCCCGGAGAAGGCTCCGTATACGCATCCGCCTGATTCCAATGACGCCGACGCTGCGCCGTAAGCTCGAAGCACTCGCCGAGCGTCGCGAGGAACTGGAACGCCTGCTCGCCGATCCGGATGTGGTCGGCGACAACGAACGTTTTCGCAACTATTCGCGCGAATTCGCCCAGCTCGAACCCGTCGCCAGCGCGCTGGCCGAGGAAGCGCGCGCCAAACGCGATCTGGCTTCGGCCGAAGCCATGCGTGGCGATCCGGATCTGGGTGAACTGGCCGAAGAGGAAATCGCGTCCGCGCAGGCGCGCCTGGCGCAGCTGGAAGACGAACTGGCGCTGCTGCTGATTCCGCGCGACCAGCGTGACGACGGCAACCTCTTCCTGGAGGTCCGTGCGGGCACCGGTGGCGATGAAGCCGCAATTTTCGCCGGCGATCTGTTCCGCATGTATGCGCGCTATGCCGAGCGCAAGGGCTGGCGCGTCGAGATCGAATCCGACAATCCGGGCGAACACGGCGGC
Organism: Pseudomonadota bacterium; assembly: GCA_023419315.1. GTDB lineage: Bacteria > Pseudomonadota > Gammaproteobacteria > Xanthomonadales > Xanthomonadaceae > Pseudoxanthomonas_A. The sequence continues at coordinate 93,339 of JAEZYE010000059.1, read as the reverse complement.
TACAAGGAAATTGTTGCCAAGGTCAGCGGCCGTGGCGCCTTCGCGCACCTGAAGTTCGAATCCGGAACCCACCGCGTGCAGCGCGTGCCGGACACCGAATCGCAGGGCCGCATCCATACCTCGGCCGCAACCGTCGCGATCATTCCGGACGTGGACGAAGTCGAAGACATCGCCATCAATCCGGCCGACCTCAAGGTCGATACGTTCCGCTCCTCCGGCGCGGGCGGCCAGCACGTCAACAAGACCGAATCGGCGATCCGGATCACCCACGTCCCGACTGGCGTGGTCGTGGAATGCCAGACCGAGCGCAGCCAGCACGCCAACCGGGACAAGGCGATGAAGCGGCTGAAGGCGCAACTGCTCGACGCCGAACGCAGCCGGCAGCAGGCCGCGCAGGCCGCTACGCGCCGCCTCCAGGTCGGCAGCGGCGATCGCAGCCAGCGCATCCGCACCTACAACTTCCCGCAGGGCCGCATCACCGACCATCGGGTTGAAGGCCTGACCCTGTACGATTTGCCGAACATCATCGAAGGCGATCTGGATCCGCTGCTGGAGCGCCTGATGCGTGAATACCAGGCCGACGAACTGGCCCGACTGACGGAGACGTAAGCATGCAGGTACGACGCGCAACGCCGCAGGATGCAGGGACCATCGCCCCGTTGTTCGATCGCTACCGGCAGTTCTACGAGCAGGCCCCGGATCCGATGCTGGCGCGCGCCTTCGTGCAGGAACGGCTTGAACGCGACGAGTCCGCGATCTTCATCGCCGAATCGCCCGAAGGCCAGGCGCTGGGATTCACCCAGTTGTTCCCTTCGTTCTCGTCGGTCGGCGCTTCGCGCACGTGGATACTCAACGATCTGTATGTCCTGCCCGAAGCCCGGCGCCAGGGCGTCGCGCGCGCGCTGATCGAGGCGGCGGCCGACTTCGGTCGCCAGACCGGCGCTTCGCGGCTGGAACTGGAAACCGATCACGACAACCGATCGGCCCAGGCGCTGTATCGCCATCTCGGCTGGACGACGTACGACGGCACGCAACGTTTCCGCTTCGACCTGCGCCATTGAATGCTAGGCTCCGGACATGACTGCCGAAGCCCATCTCATCCCCCTTTCCTTGTGCGTCCTGACGGTCTCGGATTCGCGCACCCTCGACAACGACTCTTCCGGCGATTACCTGGCTCGTGCGGCCGCCGAAGCCGGACACCGGATCGCCGAGCGCAACCTGTTGCCGGACGATCGCTATCAACTGCGCGCGCTGGTGTCGCGCTGGATTGCGGATCCCGCCATCGACGGGATCCTCGTGACCGGTGGCACCGGCTTTACCGGTCGCGACTCCACGCCGGAAGCCCTGCTGCCGCTGCTCGACAAGGAAATGCCGGGCTTCGGTGAGCTGTTCCGCGCAATCAGCTACGAAGAGATCGGCACGTCGTCGCTGCAGTCGCGTGCCTTCGCCGGCCTTGCCAACAGCACGTTCGTGTTCTGCCTTCCCGGTTCGACATCGGCCTGCCGCACCGCGTGGGAGAAGATCATCGTTACCCAGCTCGACGCGCGTACACGACCCTGCAATCTGGCTACGCTGCGTCCGCGACTGAAGGAGTAGGTCGATGTCACTGCCGCTCGATACGACGCTCCGCATGCTGGCCAAGGCCAGCGGCATGACGCCGTCGGAACTGGCCGAGGCGATTCCGCGGGCCGGCGCATCGACGGTGAAGGCCTGGCTGAGCGGAGAGAAACTGCCAGGACGCGAACAACTCGCCGCACTGGCGCGTGCATTCGGCGTGCCGGCTGGCGCCCTGCTCAGTGAACTGGCGACCCAACTGGATCCGGCGCGCACGGCGGGTGAGCACGATTTGCTGGCCGCCTACCGCGCGCTCGCGCCACGACAGCAAGGCGCGTTGCTGGAAGTGGCCCGCGGCATGGCGGGCACGGCTCGGACGCGCCGCTCCGCAACCCGGAAGGCGACGCGATGAAGCCGCTGAAACGCAAACCCTACGAAGCACTGCTCAAGCCCATGCAACTGGAGCTGGGTGCGATGGCACGCTGGGCCAGTGCGAGTGGCGCGCGCATCGTCGTATTGATGGAAGGACGCGACACCGCCGGCAAGGGCGGTGCGATCAACGCCATCCGCGAGCATCTCAATCCACGCCAATGCCGTGTGGTCGCACTGCCGAAACCCAGCGATCGCGAAACCACGCAGTGGTACTTCCAGCGCTACATCGCGCACTTGCCGGCGGCGGGCGAGATCGTGCTGTTCGACCGCAGCTGGTACAACCGTGCCGGCGTCGAGAAAGTGATGGGCTACTGCAGTGCGGCCGAGTACCGGCGCTTCCTGCAGCAGGCGCCGTTGTTCGAGCGCATGCTGGTCGATGAAGGCATCCTGTTGTTCAAGTACTGGCTGGCGGTGGACCAGGCGCAGCAGGAAGAGCGCTTCGCAGAGCGTGCGGAAGAGCCGTTGAAAAGCTGGAAGCTCTCGCCGATCGATCTGCAGGCGCGCGAGAAATACGCCGACTACACCGCTGCGCGCGAAGCCATGCTCAAGGCCACGCATACTGACGAGTCGCCGTGGACGCTGGTGGATTTCAACGATCAACGGCTCGGACGCCTGACCTTGATCCGGGATTTCCTGGATCGCCTGCCGGACACGCATGTGCCACTGAAACCGCTGAAGCTCGGCCCGCTTCATCACAAGCCGCGCAAGGAAAAATTCAGCGTCGTCGAACCGTTGCCCGCGTATCCGCTACCGGAAGATTCCTCAGCTGACTGAGCGCTGCAGTCGATTCCGGCGACAGTTGCTCATTTCACAGGCGATTCAGACCCTGCGCTCCACATTGCGCTCCCGGCAACGAGTCAGGAGTCGCCATGAAACACCGCATGCATGTTCCTTCGATCCTGGGCATGACCATCGCAACGCTGTTCGCTGCGGCGTCCGCGCAGGCGCAGGTGGTCGGCTACAACTTCCGCACGGGCGATGCCTGGGTCGATACCCGGCTCATCGAGATCAATGATTACGGTTCCCGCTATCGTGAGCCCTTCATCGATGAAATGACCGGCTATTACGGTGCGCCGCGATCTTTGGTGGTGGATCTGTTCGGGCGCCGCTGGTCGGCCGGCGACATCTATTACGCCTGTGCAATCGCGCACCTGCTGCGCATCCCCTGCCTCAACGTGGTCAACGAGTACGAACGCGACCGCGGACAAGGCTGGGGCGCCATCGCCAAGCGCATGGGCATCAAGCCGGGTTCATCCGAATTCCATGCGCTGAAGAATGGATTCGCTCGCACCTATGACCGCTGGGGTTATCCGGTGGTGGTGGACAGGAACGTGCGCGTGGACTGGTCGCAGCACGGCCCGGGCAAGGGCAAGTCGAACAACGCCGGCAACAGCGGCGGCAATCGCAGCAAGGAATCGAACGGCCATGGAAACGCAGCCGCTTCCGGCGGCAAGGACAAGGCACGTGGAAATTCGAATCCGGGCACGGGCAGCGGCAAAGCCAAAGGCCAGGGCCAAGGCCAAGGCCAAGGCCAAGGCAATCAGGGCAACGGCAAGGGCAAGGACAAAGGCAACGCGCACTGAGTCGTCAGCTGTTGCAGACGGTTTCAACCCACTTCGAAACCGTCTGCAACAGCGTCATTGAAAGGCAAGCGCTCGACGCGATCGACGCGCGCACTGGGTGGCCCGTGCTGCAGCCATTGAGCGAGTGCTTCGATGGCGGCGCCCTCGCCCGCCGCGATCACTTCAACGCGGCCGTCGGAAAGATTCCGCGCACTGCCTGTCAGCCCGAGGCGCTGCGCCTGCTCGCGGGTCGAGGCGCGGAAGAACACGCCCTGCACTTTGCCGCTGATCAGGAACCGCGCCGCACTCATCCGCCGGCCTTGCCGGGCTTTCCGCCCGCAGCGGCAATCAACGCTTCGATGTCACCGGCGGTGACGGGGCCGGCGAATTCCTTCGCCAGCTTGCCCTGCGGATCGATCAGGTAGGTCATCGGCAAACCGCGCGGTGTCGCGAAATCGGCCGGTGGCGACATGACATCCACGATGGCAATCGGATAGACGACCGGATGTTCCTTCAGGAACGCCTGCATGTCTTCGAGCGTGATGTCTTCGTATGCCAGGCCGACCACCGCGACGTCCTCGCGCATGGCGTCGAGCGCGGACAACTCGGGCATTTCCTTCAGGCACGGACCGCACCACGTCGCCCAGAAATTCACCACCACCCACGTGCCGCGCTGCGTCGCGAGGTCGAACGGCTTGCCGTCCACCGTCTGCACCTGCAATGCCGGCTGCTGAGCCGTCGTTTCGCGGATGGTCATGCCGTTCGCGTTCGGTGCGGCGTCTTCCGGCTCCGGCGCAATCGCCTGTACGGGAGCAGGCTTGGCAGCAGCCGGGTCGGCCGCGCCCGGCGACGCGGGCGCCTGCGGTTTGCATGCCACCAGCGCGGACAGCGCCAGCAGGGACACCATGATCAGTCTTGCGGTCATTCTTCAGTCCTGTGCGGGTAGATGTCGCTGACCTTGCGCTTCAGCAGCTCACGCAAGGGCACGCGGAGTTCGTCCAGCGCATTGCGTGCGGCCTGGCCGAGCGAGTCGTCGTGGAACGGCAGATGCGCTTCGGCGATGGGCACGCGCAATTGGCAGGCTTCATACAGCTCGGCCATCGACATGGTGTCGAGATCGCGCGCCAGCAGCCATTCGCCCTGTTCGTCGCGCCGCAGCAGGTTGATGCTGCCCAGTTGGCCGAGCATCTGCTGGATGAGCGAATCGGTGAGCATCGGCTCCATCGCCTGGATCTGATCGCTGTGCAGGCCGTGCCCGCTCTGCCGCGCTTCCTGGAAGCGGCCCAGCATGCGCAGCAGTCCATACAACTCGTAGCCCAGCGGCAGGCGCAGCGACACCGGCTGATAGCGGAATGCGGCCATCGAAGACGCCAGCGACGCGCCCATCAGGATCGCGACCCAGCACAGGTAGATCCACATCAGCAGGATCGGCACGGCGGCGAAGGTGCTGTAGATCTTCTGGTACGTGTTGAAGCTGCCCAGGTACAGGCCCAGGCCCCACTTCACGACTTCCAGCAACACGGTGGCCAGCAGCGCGCCCGCGACCGCATACCTCAGGTTGATGGTCCGGTGCGGGACGACGCGATAGATCATCGTGATGCCGGCGAACTCGATCAGCAGCGGCGTCACGGTCAGCACGATGGTCTGCAGCGCACGGCCTTCCTGGGTGGCGAACACAGGCAGTTCGAAGAAGCGCGCCGACATCGCCAGCGAGGCGGCGGCGACCAGCGCGCCCAGCGTCAGCACCGTCCAGTACACGAGAAAGCGCCCGAACTTCGGGCGCGAAGAAGCCACGCGCCAGATGCGGTTGAAGGTGGCTTCGATGCTGTTGAGGGTGATCAGCAGCGAGATCACCAGCACGATCACGCCGACAGCGGTCAGCTGGCCCGCACTCGCGGAGAACTGCTTGATATAGACCTGCGCCGAACGTGCGGCGCTCGGCACGAAGTTGGAGAAGATGTAATCGCTGAGCTGATCGCTCCAGCGCTCGAACACGGGAAATGCGGCCAGTACGCCGAACACCACCATCGCCAGCGGCACCAGCGCGAACAACGTGGTGTACGCCAATGAAGCAGCGGCCTGGAACAGGCGATCGTCGAGGAAGCGTTTGGCGAGGAAACGGAAGAAGGTGCCGGCACGTGCGCGATCGCGCAGGCGGTCGGTCCAGCGGTTGAAGGAATCCAGAGGCTCCATTGCGCGAAGGGTAACCGATGCGCCCGGATCGGGACATCGCCCGCGCCAGCGGCGATACTAGCCCGTCATTTCAAGGGGCTTTCACCGCATGCCGGACATCCTCGTCCTCTACTACAGCCGCGGCGGATCCGTGGCCCGCCTGGCGCGTCAGATCGCACGCGGCATCGGCGAGATCGAAGGCATGTCGGCGCGCCTGCGCACGGTGCCGCCGGTTGCGGCAGTGACGCAGCAGACCATGCCACCGGTGCCCGAAGACGGGGCGCCCTACGTGGATGCAGCGGATCTGGCCGAGTGCGCCGGCATCATCGTGGGCAGTCCGACGCGCTTCGGCAACATGGCCGCACCGTTGAAGCACTTCATCGATGGGCTGGGTGCGGAATGGGCCAGCGGTACGCTGGTCGGCAAACCCGCAGCCGTGTTCACCTCAACCGCCACGCAACATGGCGGCCAGGAATCCACGCTGCTGTCGATGCAGATTCCGCTGCTGCACCACGGCTGCCTGCTGGTCGGCATTCCGTTCACCGAGCCCTTGCTGAGCAGCACCCGCAGCGGCGGCACGCCCTACGGCGCCAGCCACGTCGCCGGCAGCCAGGATGATCCGCAACCCACCGATGAAGAAGCCACGCTCGCGCGTGCACTGGGGCGTCGCGTCGCGGATGTCGCGCGGCGGCTGGAGGCCACGCAATGAGCGCGCGTCTTCTGCTCGGCATCGCATTGCCCTTGCTGGCCCTGCTCTATCTCGGCTGGTTCTGGCACGACAAGCATTTCGTGGCGACGATGCTGGTTTTCCCGCTGCCAGCACTGCTGCTTGCGTTGGGCGTGTGGGGCGGAAGCACACGTGCGGCGTTCTGGTCCGGCGTGTTCGGCCTGTTCTGGTTCAGTCACGGCGTGATGACCGCCTACAGCTACCCGGAACTCGCGCTGTGGGGATGGATGGAGATCGTGCTCTCGCTCGTCATCGTCCTCGCCGCCAGTTGGCCGGGACTGCGCGCGCGTTTTGGAAAGAGGCGCGGATGATCCGCTTCGGCAGCGTCTGTGCTTTCCTGCTGCTGTTCGCCTACGGCCCGCCGGCATGGGCGCAGGACGCCTGCACGCCGTCCAGCGAACAGGTCAGCCAGCGCGATGGCGCCCGGCTGCGATTGAACGTGCGCTGCGTGGATACGGCGGATGCCGCGGAAGATGCGTATCCGTCCTTCGCCATCGAGTACGCCGCGCCAGGTTCAGACCGGTTCCGCCACATGCTGGCGCTGGACCGCGACGACTTCGGCGAGCCGATCCGTGCCGTCTCGTTCGTCGACATCGACGGCGACGGCATGCATGAAGTCGAAGCGCGCGGCATGTGCGGCGCGGGCCCGAACTGCCTGGGCGATCTGTATCGCTGGTCGGAAGCGCGTGGCGAACTCGTCCATTTCTTCAGCGGCGGATATTCGGATCTGCGTTACCTCGACGGCCATCTCGTGGAGTCCGGGCGCGCCAGCTGCTGTTCGTGGGAATACCACGCCTGGCGGATGGACGCGGCCACCGCGTCACTGCGGGATGCGCCGATGGACTGGATGATCACCGTCGGCGCCGGCGCCGGCGCCATGGACGAAGGAAACGACGAGGCACGGTGCACCTTCAGCCGCCGCAGCGGCGATAATTGGCGCGTCGCCGCACCGCCCGGCCCGCAATGGCTGTCCCTGTGCGAGGTCTACGGCGACACCTACCACCTGGTCACCCCCGAAGAGGCGCAGGCGGCTGACGCCGCAGCGCAGGAGCAATGAAATGGAAGAGCTGCTGATCGTCACCACCGGCGGCACGATCGACAAGATCTACTTCGACGACAAGTCGGACTATCAGGTCGGTGATCCGCAGATCGGCCAGATCCTCAAGGAACTCGGCGTCGCATTCCGCTTCACCGTCATCCCCATCATCCGCAAGGATTCCCTGCACATCACCGACGCCGACCGCGAACTGATCCGCGCGACGATCGCGGCGCAGCCGGCGCGCCACGTGCTGATCACGCATGGCACCGATTCAATGGTGCAGACCGGGCAGGTGCTGCAGTCGATCACGGACAAGACGATCGTCATGACCGGCGCGCTCAATCCGGCCCGCTTCCGCGGCTCCGATGCCGAGTTCAACATCGGGTGCGCGGTGGGCGCGGTGCAATCGTTGCCGCCCGGCGTCTACATTGCCATGAACGGGCGCATCTGGGACCCGATGAAAGTCCGCAAGAACGTGGCCGCCAACCGCTTCGAGGCGGCCTGACGAAAGCCAGAAAAAAAGCCGGGCAATGCCCGGCTTTTTCTTTCATCCGCCGATCAATCAGGCACTGAGCTTGACCAGCCAACCGTGGCGATCCGGCACCCGGCCGTACTGGATATCGGTCAGCTCCTGGCGAATCGACATCGTGATCGCGCCGGCCGGCGCGTTGGCGTTGCCGATGGAGAAATCCTTGCCCTTGAGTTCGCCAATCGGCGTGATGACAGCGGCTGTACCGCAGGCGAACGCTTCCACGATGTCGCCCGACTCCACGCCCTGCTTCCATTCGTCGATGGACACCTTGCGTTCTTCCACGGTCATGCCGCGATCGCGCGCCAGCTGCAGGATGCTGGAGCGCGTGATGCCTTCCAGGATGCTGCCGGACAGTTCCGGCGTGACGATGCGGTTGTCCTTGTAGATCAGGAAGACGTTCATGCCGCCGAGTTCTTCCAGATACTTGCCTTCGACCGGATCCAGGAACAGCACCTGCGAACAGCCCTGTGCGGCTGCTTCGCGCTGTGGCAACAGCGAGGCCGCGTAGTTGCCGCCGCATTTGGCCGCGCCGGTGCCGCCCTTGGCCGCACGCGCGTAGTCAGTGGACAGCCAGATCGAGACCGGCGCCACGCCCTTGGCGAAATAAGGGCCGGCCGGACTGGCGATGACGTAGTAGCCGGCTTCCTGCGCGGCGCGTACACCGAGGAAGGCTTCGGTGCCGATCATGAAGGGACGGAAATACAGGCTGGTTTCCGGCGCCGACGGCACCCAGTCACCGTCCACGGCAATGAGTTGGCGCAGCGATTCGACGAACTCGGACACCGGCAGTTCCGGCAGCGCCAGGCGGCGCGCGGAACGTTGCAGGCGCTCGCCGTTGGCTTCGGGACGGAAGGTCCAGATTGAACCGTCGGCATGGCGATACGCCTTGATGCCTTCGAAAATCTCCTGCCCGTAATGCAGCACCGAGGCCGCCGGATCCAGCGCAAGCGGACCGTAGGGACGCACTTCGGCATCGTGCCAGCCCTGGGTCTTGTCCCACTGGATGGCGATCATGTGATCGGTGAAGTGCAAGCCGAAACCCGGCGCGGCGAGGATGGCCTCGCGCTCGGCGGCAGTGCGCGCGCGCGTGGAGTTTTCAGTCCGATAGACCAGCGGTGCGGCGGTAGCGACGTTCATCATTCCTTCCTGTACTCGACTGCGAAAAAAGGGCCGGCGCCTCAGAGCATGCCGGTTTCCAGCTTGGCCGCTTCGGACATCATGTGGCGGCCCCACGGCGGATCGAACACCAGCTCGACATCGGCCTCGGCGATCGTCGGAATCATCTCCAGCTTGCTGCGCACGTCATCGACCAGGATTTCCCCCATGCCGCAGCCCGGGGCGGTCAGCGTCATCTTGACCTCGACATCGCGCCGGCCATCTTCACGATGCGCCAGCTTGGCCTCGTACACGAGGCCGAGATCGACGATGTTGAACGGAATCTCCGGATCGAAACAGGTACGCAACTGCTGCCACACCATCGCCTCGACTTCATCGTCGCTGGCGTTCTCGGGCAGCGACAGCGGCTCGACCGGCTCCTTGCCGATGGCATCGGCATCCTTGCCAGCGATGCGGAACAGGTTGCCTTCGACGAACACCGTATAGCTGCCGCCCAATGCCTGGGTGATGTAGCCGTAGGTGCCCGCGGGAAGGGTGACGCTCTCGCCCTGCGGCACGAGGACGGCCGGGCAATCGCGTTCGAATTGGACAGGTTCGCTGCTGCGTGAATACATGCCAGTCACATGGGGACGCCGGGGGGATGCGCCAAGAGCGGTATTGTAGCCCGCCCCGCCGCAGGGGCCTGCAGCCGTGGAGCACCCGCGCCGATGCCCTATGCTTGGCGGCCCCGTCTGGATCGCCCATGAGCCCGAGCACCCGTTCGTCCCGCTGGATTGCCCCGCTGGTTCTGCTTGTTGGCGGGGTCTGCTTCACCGCCATCTGGGTGTTGCTGGCGCTCTATCTGGGCCGGCAAGTGAACTGGATGGCCTGGCTCGGTGCGGTCGACGCGGTGCTGATGCTGCGATTCGGTGGCATGCAACCCGGCATCGTCCGCAGCGCAACCGCCGCCATCGCGACGCTGCTGATGGCCGTGCTGGCGCACTGGTTCACCATCGCCAGCCAGCTCGGTTTCGCGCTGGGGTTGCTGCCCTGGGAATCGGCCCTGCGACTGGGCCCGGAACACGCCTGGACGCTGACGCGCCTGGCCAACGGCCCGCTCGATGTCTTCCACGTCCTTGCCGCTCCGGTGGCAGCCGCCTGGCTGGCGCGCCGCTGAGGGCGTGCGCGCCCGGGCCTCGGCCCAATGCCGCGCGGCGGGTCAGTGCCCGCCGTCCAGCGCTTTCAGCTCGCTGACCAGCGCGCTCGCCATTTCCGCGCCGTCGCCGTAGAGCATGCGCGTGTTGTCGGCGTAGAACAGCGCGTTCTCGATGCCGGCGAAACCGGTACCCTTGCCGCGCTTGATGACGATGGTATTGCGGCTGTTGACCACATCTAGAATCGGCATGCCGTAGATCGGTGAAGCCGGATCCGTTTTCGCCACCGGATTCACCACGTCGTTCGCGCCGATCACCAGTGAAACGTCGGTGTTGGCGAACTCCGGGTTGATGTCGTCCATGTCGGCAATGAGGTCATAGGGCACGCCGGCCTCGGCGAGCAGCACGTTCATGTGCCCCGGCATGCGCCCGGCCACCGGATGGATCGCGAACTTCACCTTGACGCCGCGCTCGATGAGCCGCTGCGTGAGCTCCCAGATCTTGTGCTGTGCCTGCGCGACCGCCATGCCATAGCCCGGCACGATGACCACGCGTTCGGCGAACGCCATCATCGCGGCAACGTCACCGGCCTCGATGGGCTTCTGTGTTCCGGCGATTTCCTGCGCCTGCGCGCCGCCGCCGAAGTTGGAGAACAGCACGTTGCGGATCGGCCGGTTCATCGCCTTGGCCATCAGCCGCGTCAGCAGGATGCCCGCCGCGCCGACCATCATGCCGGCGATGATCAAGGCCTCATTGCCCAGCACATAACCTTCGAATGCCACCGCGAGCCCGGTGAACGCGTTGTACAGCGAGATCACGACCGGCATGTCCGCGCCGCCGATCGGCAGCGTCATCAGCACGCCAAGCAAAAGCGCGACCACGAAGAACGCAATGATGATCGGCGTCGACAGCGTGATGGCCGCCCATGCGCCCAGCACCACCATCGCCACGAACACCAGCAGATTGAAAGCCTGCTGGCCGGGGAACACCACGCGCTTGTCCAGCCGCCCGTCCAGCTTGGCCCAGGCGATCACCGAACCGGACAGCGACACCGCGCCGATCGCCGAACCGATCACCGCCAGGGCCAGCGTCACCGTGCCCGGCATCCGCGCCGCACGTTCGACCAGGGCCGCTTCGGAGAAATGCGAGGTGTCCACGCCGTGCACCAGGAAGGCGAAGCGCAGCAACTCCACCGCGCCGATGGCCGCGGCCGAACCGCCGCCCATGCCGTTGTAGAGCGCGACCATCTGCGGCATGTCGGTAATCGCGACCTGCTTGCCGGACACCCAGGCGGCCGCCGTTCCGATCGCGATGGCGGCGATGATCAGCGGGATGTTGTGCAGATCAGGCAGGAAGAATGTCGCCACGGTGGCGATCAGCATGCCCAGCCCCGCCCAGCGGATGCCGCTGCGCGCCGTTTTCGGCGACGCCATGCGCTGCAGGCCGAGCAGGAACAGGGTGGCGGCGACCAGATAGCTGGTCTTGACCAGAATCGCGAGCAGTTCCGGCGTGGTCATCGTGCGGCCTCCGTGCGGACGCGATGGCAGGCGAAGCTCATGCGTCACCTCCCGGCTTCTTCGATGCCTTGAACATCTCCAGCATGCGCTCGGTCACGACGTAGCCGCCGGCCGCGTTGCCCGCCCCCAGCAATACCGCCAGGAAGCCGATGATTTTTTCCAGCATCGTATCGGCGTGGCCGAGTACGACCATGGCCCCGATCAGCACGATGCCGTGGATGAAGTTGGATCCGGACATGAGCGGCGTGTGCAGGATCACCGGCACGCGCGAGATGATCACATGGCCGGCAATCGCCGCCAGCATGAAGATGTACAAGGCCACGAAACCGTCGTTCATCCGCGCGTCTCCCTGTTTTCGGCCGCCGTCGGCCGGCCTTCCGCATCATAACCGTCCCTGAACCCGCAGGGCGCCGGGCAGGGCGATGTCAACGGATCCGCCCTCGTGACGTTTTCATCCCCGACACGCCCGTTGCGAGCTCGCGCCATGCATCCATCCCGGTTCCGGAATTCCATCGCCCCTGTGCGTGGTCCGGCCGGGCGCGGGCCGGTGAATGCTCGGGGCATCGCCGGAGATAAGCTGTGCTGGTGAGTACCGGACCCGGACAAGACCTCGACAGCGCGCCACCCCCGCGCCTGGCCGCGTCACTGGAGCAGTTCCTGGCCGATATCGGCACGCGGGCGTTCCGCTTCGCCGAAGCCGGCTTGCGCAGCCGCGAGGACGCGCTGGACGCCGTGCAGGACGCGATGATCAAGATGCTCGCGTACGAGCAGCGTCCGGCGAGCGAATGGACGCCGCTGTTCTGGAGCATCCTGCGCAGCAAGATCATCGACGCCCAGCGACGCCATGGCTTCCGCCTGCGCTGGTTGCGTCCGGCCGGCGAAGACGAGGCCGAAGCATCGGTGGACTGGGCGGATACGGCGCCCGGCCCATCGCAGTCGCACGAACAGCGCCAGGCCTACAACCGGCTGACGCAGGCACTGCGCGCATTGCCGGCCCGCCAGCGCGAGGCCTTCACCCTGCGCGTGCTGGAAGAACTCGACGTGGCCGATACGGCACGCGCGATGGGTTGTTCCGAAGGCTCCGTGAAGACCCATCTCTCCCGTGCGCGCGAAGCGCTGCAGAAACACCTGGAGGACCTGCAATGACATCCCCGTCCGGATTCGATGCGCGTATGCGCGACCTGCATCGGACCTCACTTGCCCAGTTGTCGCCGCAGACGTTGTCGCAATTGCGCGCGGCACGTGCGAACGCGCATGCGAAACAGCGGCGGCGTGCATGGCCGTGGCTGGCGGCAACGGCATGCAGCGGCCTGCTGGCGGCTTTCATCGGCATGCAATGGATGCCATCGGACAACACCGCGAATCCCGGGCCGGCCACGATCGCCAGCCAGGGTTTGCAAACGGCGTCGGGCGATGCCGGCGCTTTGCTCGACGAGAATCCCGAACTGTATCTGTGGCTCGCTTCCACCGAAGCGCAGCCCCTGGCGATGGAGTGAAACAGCCATGAAGACCCCGCACCGCTTCCTTCTTTCCTGCCTGATCCTCGCGTGCGCGTTCCCCGCTGCGGCGCAGACGGCGACACCGCATCCGCCGCCGCCCGCGTCCACATCCTCCGCCGCGCTGCCGGAATGGGACAAGCTCACCCCGCAGCAACGCGAGACGCTGATTGCACCGCTGCGTGATCGCTGGAACAGCGACCCGCAGAGCCGTGCGCGCATGCTCGAACACGGCCAACGCTGGCAGCAGATGACGCCGGAACAGCGCAAGCAGGCGCGACGCGGCATGAAGCGCTTCGAGCACATGAATCCGGAGCAGCGCGAACGCGCGCGCGCGCTGTTCTCGCGCATGCGGGACATGTCGCCCGAGCAGCGTGACCAGTTGCGTGATCAGTGGAAGAAAATGACGCCGGAACAGCGCCGCACCTGGCTGCAACAGAATCCGCCGAAGGACCATCCGCGCGATCTGCCTCCACCGCCGCCCGCGCGCTGAGGCCGCGTACGCGCCACAACGCCGGTTCTGATCGGCGTCTAGGTGTGATCTCTCGGTAGGTTGTTCATCCGGGGCATCTCTGGAAGATGGGGGTTGCGAAGCCAACCCAGCCCCCAGGAGCCCCGGATGAACCTGCATAAACATGCCCGTTTGAGCCCGCGCGGTCGAGCCCTGCTCGTGGACCGCATCCTTGTTCAGGGCCTTCGCGTCGAAGAAGCAGCGCATGCGGCCGCTGTCAGCGTCCGCACGGCCTACAAGTGGCTCAGACGGTTCAAGGAGGAAGGTCCGCAAGGCTTGGTCGACCGGTCCTCTCGGCCACGTTCCTGCCCGCATGCCACGCCACAGGAGATTGTGCAGCACGTCATCGAGCGGCGCCGCTCACGGCAGACGTATCGGCAGATCGCCGGGCAACTGCCTGTTGCCCCGAGCACCATCGCCCGGCTGCTGCGTCGCGCCGGCCTGCACCGCTTGGCCGAACTGCAGCCGGCAGCGCCGGAGAACCGCTACGAATACGCCTTGCCCGGCCAGCTGCTGCATCTGGACATCAAGAAGCTTGCTCGTTTCCGACAGCCGGGGCATCGGGTCACCGGCAATCGCCAAGTCAACTCCGATGGCATCGGCTGGGAATACGTCCATCTGGCCATCGATGACCACTCCCGCGTGGCGTTCGGCTCCATCGAGCCGGACGAGCGCGGTAGTAGCGCGTGCAGGGCGCTGTTGCGGACGGTGCGCTACTACCGACGCTTGGGCGTGCAATTCGAGCGCGTCCTGACCGACAACGGCGCCTGCTACAGATCGCGTAGCTTCCGGCGTCTGGTCCGTCGGTTGGGCATGCGCCACCTGCGCACGCGCCCCTACACCCCACGCACCAACGGCAAGGCTGAGCGGCTGGTGCAGACCAGCCTGCGCGAATGGGCCTACGCCCGCTCATACGCCAACTCCGAACAGCGAGCCCACGCGCTGCAGGGCTGGCTTCATCACTACAACTGGCATCGACCACATGCCAGCCTTGGCTACAGGCCACCCATCACCCGAATCCCACTGAACAACGTGGTGGGTTTACACATCTAGGCGGACGGAGCGGCGTCCGGCCAGCGTGTCCTGGCCAGCAGTTCGTCCTGCCAGTCGAATTCCAGCGCGCCGCCGCGCAGGAACAGTGATACGAAGTTGAGTACGTTGCGGGCGTACATCTCGCTCGCGTGCACGGCGCCCATGCTGGCGAGGTTGAGCGGTCCGGCAATCACCACACCGCCATGGTCCAGCGTCTCGCCGGACCGGGTCAGTTCGCAGTTACCGCCGGTTTCCGCCGCGAGATCGACGATGACGCTGCCGCTGCGCATGCCCTCGACCATGCCGGCGGTGATGATCTTCGGCGCCGGTCGTCCCGGCACCGCCGCCGTGCAGACGATGACGTCGATGTTCTTCAGATGCTCGGCCAGCCTGCGCTGCTGCTCGCGGCGTTCGTCCTCGGTCAGTTGACGTGCATAACCGCCCTCGCCCGCCGCACTCACGCCCAGGTCGAGGAACTTGCCGCCCAGCGATTCGATCTGCTCGCGCGTCTCCGGGCGCACGTCGAAGCCTTCCACCTGCGCGCCCAGGCGCTTGGCGGTGGCGACGGCCTGCAGGCCGGCCACGCCGGCGCCAACAATCAACACCTTCGACGGACGAATCGTTCCCGCCGCCGTGGTCAACATCGGGAAGAAGCGCGGGGCCAGTTGCGCGGCGATCAACACGGCCTTGTAGCCGGCCATGCCCGCCTGCGAACTGAGCACGTCCATGGCTTGGGCACGCGTGGTCCGTGGCAAGCGTTCGAGCGGGAATGCGATCAGGCGCTGCGCGACGATCGCGGCGGCGCGTGCTTCATCGGCCTGCGGTTGCAGCATGCCGACCAGCACGGCTTCGGGCTGCAACTGCGCCAGCACCGAAGGCTCCGGCGGCTGCACGCACAACACCACCTGCGCGCGCGGACGTGCACCGCTGTCCGCCAACTGCGCGCCGGCATCCAGATAGAGCTGATCGGGAAAGCCGGCGGATTGTCCGGCCTGCGATTCGACCTGCACCTGCGCGCCGGCGGCGATGAGCTTCCTGACCGTTTCCGGCGTGGCCGCCACGCGACGCTCACCCGCCGCGGTTTCCTTGAGGACCAGCAGTTCGACCGCCATGCCTACTCCGGTGCCATGAAGACCGGCTGATGCTAGCACGCGCGTCGCGCAGGCTTATCGCGGTGGACGCGTGCCCGTTTGCGCCGGGGAACATGCGACGCAGACGACCGGCGCGAGCGCCGGCTTCAGCGCTTTTCGTTGGCGTCCAGGCGTTCGATGACGCCCTGCATCGCCGCGTCGAAGGCGTCTTCCTCGACGTGCTTGCGCAGCCGGCCCAAACGCACCATCGCCGCCAGTTCCTCGGGCGAGGCCACACAGAAGCGCACGCCGCGACGATTGACGAACAGCAGGCGCGAGGAAATCGGGCTGACCCACGACAGCTTGCCCGGCTGCACCTTGTTGTCCTTGTCGATGAAATCCAGCCACGTGCCGATCGGCAGCTGGCGGAAATGATCGGCATCGGTGTGATCGAACTCCAGCGTATCCGTGCCGCCGACCAGCTGGATGGCCGCACTTTCCTCTTCGGCCGGCTTGGGCAACACCACCTGCGGCAACTCCGGCAGCGGCTTCTGCAGGTCCGGACGCGAAGCGGCGATGGCCTGCAACGTGTCATGCAGCGCGTCCACCGCCGCATTGGCCGCATCGGGATTCATGCCGACGCTGCCAAACACCTGCTGCAGGCCGGGACGCCATGCCTGCAACCACGGCTTGCCGATGATCTGGCGTTGCGCTTCGGCCAGTTCTTCCAGCACGCCATCGGCCAGCGCCAATGCATCGTTCAGCGCCGGACTTTCCTCGCCTTCGCGAAGCACGGTCATGGTGACGTGGTGCGCCCACGGCTGGCGCAGGAAATCCTCGATCGCGCCGGGCAGCTCGCGGCCCTCCACGCGCGCGTCGAGTTCGCGGTTCATGCGTGAACGCGCGGTCTCAAGCCGCTCCTGGCCGCGCTGGATCTCCGCAGCACGGCGTTCGGCGATTTCGATGCGGCGGCGATGCTGGTCGAGGAACGCGCGGAATTCTTCTTCCAGCGTCAGGAAGATCGCGAGGTTTTCATTGAACTCGGCGACCAGCCGGTCCACGACTTCCTCGACCTTCGTCAGCAGCGTGCGTTCGGCCGCACTTTCGCCGTTGTTGCCTTCGCAGGCTTCCGCCAGCGCGTTGAGCAGGCGGCGCGCCGGATGCGTCTTCTGCACGAACATGCGGCGATCCAGCAGTGCAACCTTCACGAACGGCACGACGAGCCGCCCGATCAGTTCGCGCGGACGTCCTTCCAGATCCCGCTCGTCCAGCATGACGTCGAACAGCATGCCGACGAGATCGATTGCGTCCTCGTCCACCGGCGCCAGGCGCGCGGTGGCCGGGTCGACGCCGAGCTGCATCGCGCTGCTGATCACTTCGTTCTTCAAGCGCTGCGCGAGCGATTCACCGGTGTCGCCAATGGCGGCACGCAGCGTCGCGCTCGGCGTGGATTGCAGCAGGGACAGCACCGACAGCATTTCGCGCTGCGACAGGTCGCGCGCGCCCAGGTGGGATTGCGCGCCGGAATCGCGTTGTCCACGCGATTCCTGCAGCAGATGGTGCAGCGCTTCCAGCAGCACGCTCTGCGCACCGGGGGCGCCTTCGTATCCGCCCTGCGCCATCGCTTCGCGCTCGGCGTTGCGCATGTCCCGGAAGCCGGCCATGCGGTTGACGAAACGTGCGGCCCAGGCGGGCGCTTGTGTTTCGTCATCGTGGCCGAGGGATTCGTTGTCCAGGCTTTCCGGCGCGCGCGGGCGCGGCATCGGCGCGGCCGGACGGCGCGGCGCTTCCATCTCCGGCATCACGCCGGCCTTGGCCAGGCGCTGGTCCAGCGCTTCGTACAGACGGGAAATCGCCGGGACGAGGTCGCGCTCGCAAAGTTTGATGACGACCAGGCGCACGTCCAGCGCAAGATCGCAGGTGGCGAACGCCGTATGCAGCGCGGTGCCGATATGTTCGGCGCCAATGGGATTGTGTTCGCTGTCCAGCGTGAGGTTGCCGGCGATCACGCCGAGCCGGCGCTCCAATCGGGTCAGGACGCCCTTGCAATCGCGTGCCAGCACCGTGGCGAAATTGCGCGCGGCCAGACGGGATTCGAGTTCCTGTTCACTGACCAGGCTGAGGCCGCTGGCCTCGCCCTGCACCAGCGTTTCGTCGGCCGAGAGCGGTTCGCCGGCTTCCAGCGAACGCCAGGCCTGCAACAGCGAGGCCCGGAAGCGCGAGACGATTTCATCGCGACGGCGGCGCAGTTCGCGCATGGCGTCCAGGAACGCCATCTGCGACGCCCCCGCGCGCTCGGCACGGTCGAACAGCGCATCGTCGAACCGGCCCAGCGCCACGGCGAAAGCGTCCGTCAGCGGCGGGATCACGGCATCGCGGGCCTGCCCGAGCAGGTGCGAATCGTGTCCACGGCGGACGGTGGCGTGTGGGGTACTCGACATGCGCAAGGTCCCCGCCTTGGCAGGCGAAAAGTGCGTGAAGTGCGCGGCCGGACAGCCGCATTAACATCGTAGGCAATCCGTTGCCAAGGCAACGTGACCAGTTCGGCACTTTGGCGCGGTGCAGCGCGAATGACAAGACGCGAAGCCGCATTGAGGGCCTCGCCGACGCGAAGCCGGTCACGTCGGTTTTTTGTCATCACGCGGCCTTCACATCCGTGAGCCGCACGGCGCCCCTACATTGGCCGCCGGTAAACTAGGCCGATGACAACTTCCCCCGCACTCGAATTCCTCGATCAGCGCCGCTCGGTGCCGTCCCGGCAACTTGCCGAACCCGGTCCCTCCGCGGCCGAACTCCAGCGCATGCTCGCCTCCGCGGCGCGGGTTCCCGATCACGGCAAACTGGTTCCCTTCCGCTTCCTGCACATCCACGGGCCGGCCCGGCACGCGCTGGGCGACGCACTGGCCGCGATTACCCGCCAACGCGACCCGCAGGCACCCGAGGCGGCCATCGAGAAGGACCGTGCCCGCTTCAGCCATGCGCCGGACATCGTCACCGTCATTGCCCGCCTGACGCCCGGCCACAAGGTGCCGGAACAGGAGCAGCTGCTCACGGCCGGCAGCGTCTGCTTTGCACTGCTGCAGGCTGCCCAGGCGATGGGCTTCGGCGCCCAGTGGCTCACCGGATGGATGGCGTATGACGCCTCCGTCGCGCAGTTGCTGGGATTGGGCGCACACGAACGCGTCGTCGGCTTCATCCACCTCGGGACACCCAAGCTGGAAGCGCCCGAACGCGATCGACCCGACGTTGCCGCGCTGCTGAGCGAATGGTCGCCCGATGCTCGTTGAGGCGACACCGTCGATGCGGCCGCTGCATCTGATCGATGCCAGCCTGTATGTCTTCCGCGCGTGGCATTCGATTCCGAACGAATTCCACGACGTCGACGGCTGGCCGACCAACGCGGTGCACGGCTTCGCGCGCTTCCTGCTGGAACTGCTCGAACGCGAAAGGCCGCAGCACATCGCCATCGCCTTCGACGAAGCACTCGACAGTTGCTTCCGTCATCGTCTGTATCCGTCCTACAAGGCCAACCGCGACCCGGCGCCGGAGGAACTGCGTCGGCAGTTCGCGCACTGCAAGGCGTTGTGCTCGGCACTCGGCCTCAACGTGCTCGCGCATGGCGAGTACGAGGCCGACGATCTGATCGGCAGTGCATTGCACGCGGCGCGGCCGGCGGGATTCCGCGGCGTGATCGTTTCGGCAGACAAGGATCTGTCCCAGCTGCTGATGGAACACGACGAGCAATGGGACTTCGCGCGCGGCCACCGCTGGGGCATGGCGGGCGTGAAAGCGCGGCATGGCGTGGAAGCGCGGCAGATCGCCGACTACCTCGCGCTCACCGGCGATGCGGTGGACAACATTCCCGGCGTGAGCGGCATCGGCGCGAAAAGCGCGGCGGTGTTGCTTGCGCATTTCGGCAGCCTGGACGCCCTGCTCGCGCGGGTCGATGAAGTGCCCTTCCTGCGCCTGCGTGGCGCGGCCGGCATTGCCCTGCGCCTGCGCGAACAACGCGAGCACGCTTTGCTGTGGCGACAGCTCACGACAATCGCGCTGGATGCTCCGTATGGCGATGTCGTGGATGAGTTCGGCCGGGCCAGCGTCGACGCCGAACCTCTACAGGCGCTGTCCGACGCGTTGCGTTTCGGCCCGATGACCCGCCGCCGTCTGCGCGAAGCCGCGGGTCTGGCGACCCCGGCCTGACGCGCTGTCTTCCGCCATCACCCGACTGCTAGCATCCCCGCATGGACGACACTTCAGACGCACGCAAGACCGCCGCGCCCCGCATCGTGTACGAAGGCCGCTATCTGCGGATGGTCGAGCGCGGCAACTGGGAATATTCGGAACGCACCCACACCGGCGGACTGGCCGCGATCATCCTGGCGGTGACGCCGGAGGATCGCGTCGTGTTCGTGGAGCAGTTCCGCGTCCCGCTGCAGGCCAACACCATCGAAATGCCGGCCGGCCTGGTCGGCGACATCCATGCCGAGGAATCGATCGAGCTGTCGGCGATCCGCGAACTGGAAGAGGAAACCGGCTGGACGGCCGAGCGCGCCGAAGTACTGCTGATTGGTCCGACCTCCTCGGGCAGCAGCAGCGAGAAGGTCGCGTTCGTGCGTGCGAGCGGCCTGCGCAAGGTCGGCGAAGGCGGTGGCGACGGCGACGAGAACATCACCGTGCATGAAATTCCGCGCCGCGAAGCAGCCGCGTGGTTGACCAGCAAGCTCGGCGAAGGCTACGAGCTGGACGCCAAGCTGTGGGCCGGCTTATGGATGATTGAACACGAACTGGACGGTACCCCGCGCGGCGGCGGTGATCACCCCTGATCGAGCGGTTTCCGGCAACACGCCCACAAAAAAAGGCGCAACGGCGATGAACGCCATTGCGCCTTTTTCATGTCCTGCCGTCAGGCGAATGCGTCGGTGGCGCGCACCAGCGCATCGACGTTTTCAGCTTCGAACGCGGAATGTCCCGACGCCGGCGTAATGGCCAGCGTCGCCTTCGGCCAGGCCTTGTGCAGATCCCAGGCATTGGCGATGGGACAGACGACGTCGTAGCGGCCATGCACGATGACGCCGGGGATGTCGGCAATGCGATGCGCGTCGCGCAGCAGTTGATCTTCGACCTCGAAGAACCCGCCGTTGACGAAGTAGTGGTTCTCAATCCGCGCGAACGCGAGCGCGAATTCCGCGTCTTCATGGCCGCTGACGAAATCCGCATCGACATGCAGGAAGCTCGTCGCGCCTTCCCACACGCTCCATGCGCGCGCCGCCGCCAGCCGCGTTTCAGCGACATCGGACGTGAGGCGACGGTGATAGGCGGAGATCAGATCGTGGCGTTCGACCGGCGGAATGGCCTGCAGATAGTGCTCCCAAGCATCCGGGAACAGGCGGGAAGCGCCTTCCTGATAGAACCATTCCAGTTCCCAGCGCCGCAACATGAAGATGCCGCGCAGCACCAGCTCGGTCACGTGTTGCGGGTGCGCCTGCGCGTAGGCGAGCGCAAGCGTCGAACCCCAGCTTCCGCCGAATACCTGCCAGCGATCGATACCGAGCTTCACGCGCAATTTCTCGATATCGGCGACCAGATCCCAGGTGGTGTTGCCGACCAGATCCGCATGCGGCGTCGAACGGCCCGAACCGCGCTGATCGAACAGGATGATCCGGTACTTGGCCGGATCGTGGAAGCGACGCATCTTCGGGCTGCACCCGGCGCCCGGCCCGCCGTGCAGCAGCACGACCGGCTTGCCGTTCGGGTTGCCGCATTGTTCGTAGTACAGCGTGTGGCGATCGTCGACTTGCAGCGTGCCGGTGTCGAAAGGCTCGATGTCGGGATACAGCGTGCGCATGGCAGGGTCCGTTTGCAGTGTGCGGCGATTGTACTCGCCGCTCGCGCGGTCGCCCAAACGCATGCAATGGCGTTGATCAGCGCGCCGGTTTTGCGGGCTTGCGCCCCAGGCTGACGCGATCACGCGCTTCGAGATCCTGCTCGGTCGTGACATCGACGAAATGCGCGGCTTCGAGCAATGCGCGCACGGCAGCACCCTGATCGAGGCCATGTTCGAGCAGGAGCCAGCCACCTTCCTCCAGATGCTCGCCCGCGCCGTCGATGATCGTGCGGATGTCTTCCAGCCCGTCCAGACCGGAAGCCAGTGCGGTCATCGGTTCGTGGCGGAGATCGCCCTGCGCGAGATGCGGGTCATCCTCCGCGATGTACGGCGGATTGCTGGCGATGAGGGCGAAACGTTCACCCCGGAGCGGTGTCCACCACGCGCCGTCCCGGAATTCGACATTCGTGATCGCGTGATGGGCGGCATTGGCGCGCGCGATCTCCAGCGCATCCGTGCTCGCATCGGTGACGATGACCTGCGCAAGCGGGCGTTCGCTGGCGAGCGCGAGTGCAATCGCGCCGCTGCCGGTCCCCAGATCGGCCACGCGCAGTACGCGATCCGCGGGCAGGCGCTGCAACGCCAGTTCCACCAGGCGTTCGGTCTCGGGACGTGGAATCAGTGTGGCGCGGCTGACCTGCAGATCGAGCGTCCAGAAGCCGCGACGGCCGATGAGATACGCCACCGGCTCACCGGCGATGCGTTGCTCCAGCAGTATCCGGAAACGCGCGGCCGCTTCTGAATCCAGTGAATCGCGTGCATGTGCAAACAGCCAGGCGCGCTCGCGCCCGAGCACGTGAAGGAGCAGCAGTTCGGCGACGAAACGCCCGTCACCTTCCGGCAAGCGCGCTGCGGCGTCGGCCAGAAGGTGGTTGATGTCGTGGGGCGGCGCGTGGTCGTTCAAGCGGCGTTGCTCGGGCGGCGTGATCCGCATTGTCCGCCAATGTCCCGCGAAAAACACCGCGAGCCCTCACGCCCCGGTGGTAAAACGAGGCGCGCACGATCGTGTGATCGTGCGCGCCGTTCGTCACTTCAGCGCGCTGCCGAAACCCTTGGCCTGCTGTCCTTCGCGCAGGTTGGCGCACAGGCCGATGTACTCGGCGGACTGCTTGAGCGCGCGCGGGCCGCCTTCGATGTTCTTCATGCGCTCGGCGAACCGGGTCTGCAGTGCGTCGGCTTCGGCCTGGCTGCACATGCCGGCGGCGTACAGCGACACCAGTCCCGCGCCGGCCGGCGCGAGCGAAGCTTCCAGCGTGCTGAAGTGCTGATCCATCCACTGGCGCATCGCCGCGCGGCCCTTTTCTTCATCCATCTGCGAGTACAGCAGCGGCGCGATTTCATTGCGACGGAGCAGTCCCTTCTCCAGGACGAGCGCGCGCGCGCGTTCGGCCAGTGCAGGATCTGTCGCGCTGCCGATCGCGGACAGCAGTTCGCTGCGCAATGCCGCGTCCTGCGTGGCACGCAGGTGCTTCTCCAGCACGTCGAAGGTGGCCTTGTCACCGGCACGCGCCGCCGCCTCGATGGACAACGCACGCAGATCGCGCGTCGTGCCTTCGGGGTTGAGCGTGCCCGAGCCCAGCGTGCCATCGGGCTTGAGGCCGATCACCGCACGGCCACGCGCAACGAGTTCGCGCGTCAGTTCTTCACTTTCACCGGTGTGATACAGGAACCCGATCACCGAACGGCGCAGAATGCGGCTGTCATCACTTTCACCCGGCCTCGCTTCCAGGCCGAGCGTGCGCAGGTGCGGTTCATAGATCCTGCGCGCGTAAGCGGCAACGGCCTGCTTTTCGGCCGGGTCCTTCGCCAGGTGCTCCTTCATCCACACGAGTTCGGACATCGGCGCGGCCGCGGTCTGGCGGACGCCGGCCGAAGCCAGCTGCGGCACCGTCGCCAGATACGCCGACGCGTCGATGTTGCCGGCATGGAATGCGGCTTCCAGCGAGTCGGCATAAACGCGCTGTTCGCGCTCATCCAGTTGCGCGAACGCGGCCGACAGCTGCTTTGCCGGCGCATCCGCCAGCGCGAAGCGGTAATAGCCCTGTCCGTGCGCATTCGGCATCACCCAGGTCGGGCACTGCTTGGCCTGCCTGAGCGGCACCACCGCCTTGGCCTGGTTGACCAGCGTGCATTCGGAGCGGACTTCGCCGCCGTCCTGATAGCGCACGCAGAACGGCAGGCCCCAGCTCTGCGTGGCGCTGACCTGCGATCCCAGCGGAACGTAGCGCTGCTGTTCGATCTTCAGCGACGGTGTCTTGCCGGCGCAGTCGACATCGACCTTCACGTAGGGCACGCCCGGTTGATCGATGAAACTCTTGAACGCCGCATCCACGCCGCCCGGATCCTTGCTCTGCGCCGCGACGGCGGCAATCAGATCGCTGCTGGTCGCGTTACCGCGCGCATGCGCCTTCAGGTAATTGCGCACGCCGTCCCGGAAAGCGGTTTCGCCGATGTAGGTTTCGAACATCGACAGCACCGCGCCGCCCTTCTGATAGGTGATGCCATCGAATGCGGACTGGATTTCGGTGAAGTCGTTGATGGGCTCATGCACGCGACGCGTGCTGACCAGGCTGTCCTCGCTCATCGCTTCCAGCGCGCCTTCGAGCAGGCCGCGATCGGCATGGAAGTCCGGCTGTAGCTGACCGGTGATCTTGGTGCCCATCCACGTCGCGAACGCTTCGTTGAGCCACAGATCGTCCCACCACTCCATCGTCACAAGATCGCCGAACCATTGGTGCGCGAGTTCGTGCGCGCTGACGCCCCAGAAGCCCTGGCGCTCGCGCGGTGTGGATTTCTCGTCGGGGAACATCAGGGTGTCGCGATAGACGATGAGGCCGGCGTTCTCCATCGCGCCGGCCCAGAAATCCGGGGCGGCGAGATTGTCGAGCTTGTCGAACGGGTACGGCGTGCCGAAGTATTCCTCCAGCTTCGTCACGATGGCCGGCGTGTGCTGCAGCGAATAGCGCATGCGCTCGCCCTGGCCCTGGGCCGCGATGCCGCGTAGCGTGATCGGCGCGCTGCGGATCGCCGTGGCCGGCACGTCGGGCCCGGCCTGTACGTCCCATGGCCCCACCGCGAAGGCGATCAGATAACTCGGCAGCGCTTCGGTGCGCGCAAAAGTGACCTTCTTCCAGCCATCGCCGAGTTTTTCGGTCTTCAGCTCGCGGCTGTTGGCCACCGCCACTTCCTGCTCGGGCACGATGAGGGTGATGTCCCACGGCTGCTTGAAGCTTGGCTCGTCGAAGCCGGGGAACGTGTTGCGCGCCCCCAACGGCTCCATCTGGGTAACGACGTAGTCGTGGCCGTCCGGCTTTACGCGGTAGGCGCCCTGCAGCTGCCCGTACGGCGCTTCGAAGGCAAGCTCGATCTGCGCCTTGCCGGCCGGGATCGCTTCGTCGGCGGTCAGTTTCAGGACGCCGGAGACATCGACCGATTCACTCTTCAAGGCGATGCGCTTGCCGCCCTGCGCGGTCACCGCAGCCTGGCGGATGTCGAGATCGCGCCCGTGCATCCAGATGACGCGCGTGGCTTCGGCCACATCGACCTCGATGCGGGTGGTGCCGCTGAAGCGCTCCTGGCGGGGATCGAGCTTCAGTTCGAGCTTGACCAGCGACGGCACCACGGTACGGGGCAGCGGCCCCTTCGGCACGCCGGTTTCGGCCGCCTGGCCGGGAAGCGCGACGGCAAGCATCAAGGCGCAGGCAAGCGCGGTGCGACGCAGAACGGTCATCTGGGATCCCCTCGTGGACAAGCCTGCGAGCTTACGAGGGGGGAGGCGTCCCCTTGCCCCTGCCGAAAGTACTGGATATGTGATTTGGCGAGCCGCCCTCGGCAGTCAGGGAATAGCCGGCGCCTCTTGTATTCGTCTTTTGATAGGCAATATCTATTGAACCAATGCTATCAATCCATTGGCTTTATTAGGCGGCGCCTATTAGTCTGGCGGCCGTTGCTTCACCCCTGACCTCCGAACCAAGAGGAAAACCGATGTCCCTGATCAACACCCAAGTCCAGCCGTTCAAGACCACCGCGTTCCATGCCGGCGAATTCGTCGAAGTGACCGAAGCCAATCTGAAGGGCAAGTGGTCCGTCCTGATCTTCATGCCGGCCGCCTTCACCTTCAATTGCCCGACGGAAGTGGAAGACGCCGCCGACAACTACGCCGAATTCCAGAAGGCCGGCGCCGAGGTGTACATCGTCACGACCGACACGCACTTCTCGCACAAGGTGTGGCACGAAACCTCGCCGGCCGTGGGCAAGGCGCAGTTCCCGCTGGTCGGCGACCCGACCCATCAGCTGACGCGCGCTTTCGGCGTGCATATCGAAGAAGAAGGCCTGGCCCTGCGTGGCACCTTCATCATCAACCCGGAAGGCGTGATCAAGACGCTGGAAATCCACGACAACGCCATCGCCCGCGACGTCTCCGAGACGC
Organism: Pseudomonadota bacterium; assembly: GCA_023419315.1. Lineage (GTDB taxonomy): Bacteria > Pseudomonadota > Gammaproteobacteria > Xanthomonadales > Xanthomonadaceae > Pseudoxanthomonas_A. The sequence continues at coordinate 67,133 of JAEZYE010000059.1, read as the reverse complement.
TGCGCAAGCTGAAGGCCGCGCAGTTCGTCGCCAACAATCCCGGCCAGGTCTGCCCGGCCAAGTGGAAGGAAGGCAACAAGACCATCGCGCCGTCGCTGGATCTGGTCGGCAAGATCTAAGTACCACCGCTTCATGTTCCATCGCGCCCGGGCCGTCTGCCCGGGCGCTTCTCCCCGCAGCCGGACGTTTGCACCAGCGGCCTGCGCCCGAGCCGGAACTCTCCCCCCGGCTCCCTCCTCCCGGCCCAGGCCGCTCCTGCAAACGCCCGCGAAGCCGCACGGCTTGCGCGTTCCCCTTCTGCACCATCCGCAAGGAGTCTTCAATGTTGGACGACAGCCTCAAGACCCAGCTCAAGGCCTATCTGGAAAAGGTCACCCGCCCGATCGACATCGTCGCTTCGCTCGATTCCAGCGATGGCTCGAAGGAACTGCAGGCGCTGCTGGCCGATCTGGTGGCGCTGTCGGACAAGATCCGCGTGAGCGAGCGCTTTGATGATGACGCCCGCAAGCCGTCCTTCACGCTCGGCACGCCGGGCCAGGACATCCATCTGCGTTTTGCCGGCCTGCCGATGGGCCACGAGTTCACCTCGCTGGTGCTGGCGCTGCTGCAGGTGGGCGGCCATCCGTCGAAGCTGTCGCAGGATCTGATCGAACAGATCCGCGGGCTGGAAGGCGATTACCGCTTCGAAACCTATTTCTCGCTGTCGTGCCAGAACTGCCCGGATGTCGTGCAGGCGCTGAACCTGATGAGCGTGCTGAATCCGCGCATCCAGCATGTCGCGATTGATGGCGCGCTGTTCCAGCAGGAAGTCGAGGCCCGCCAGGTCATGTCGGTGCCGACGATTTTCCTCAACGGCGAAGTGTTCGGCGCGGGACGCATGGGCGTCGAGGAAATCGTCGCCAAACTGGACAGCAATGCCGGCGCGCGCGATGCCGAAAAGATCAGCCGGAAAGCGCCCTACGACGTGCTCGTCGTGGGCGGCGGCCCGGCCGGTTCGGCCGCGGCGATCTACGCTGCGCGCAAGGGCATCCGCACCGGCGTGGTCGCCGAGCGTTTCGGTGGCCAGGTGCTGGACACCATGGCGATCGAGAACTTCATCTCCGTGCCCTACACCGAGGGTCCGAAGCTGGCGAGCGCCCTCGAACACCACGTCAACGAATACGGCGTGGACATCATGAACCTGCAGCGCGCCGAAAAACTCGTGCCGGGCGAGGACCACATCGAAATCCAGCTGGCCAATGGCGCGTCGCTCAAGGCGAAGACGGTCATCCTCTCCACCGGCGCGCGCTGGCGGCAGATGAACGTGCCGGGCGAAGACCAGTACCGCAACAAGGGCGTGGCCTATTGCCCGCACTGCGACGGCCCGCTGTTCAAGGGCAAGCGCGTTGCGGTCATCGGCGGCGGCAATTCCGGCGTCGAAGCCGCCATCGATCTGGCCGGCATCGTCAGCCACGTCACCCTGATCGAGTTCGACAGCAAGCTGCGCGCCGATGAGGTGCTGCAACGCAAGCTGCGCAGTCTGCCGAACGTGCGCATCGTGGTGAACGCGCAGACCACCGAAGTGCTGGGCGACGGCAGCAAGGTCAACGGGCTTGTCTACAAGGACCGCGCGGGCGGTGATTCGCATCGCGTGGAACTGGAAGGCGTGTTCGTGCAGATCGGCCTCCTGCCCAACACCGAGTGGCTGAAGGGCACGGTCGCCCTGTCGCCGCGTGGCGAGATCGAAGTCGATGCGCATGCGCGCACGTCGGTGCCCGGCGTGTTCGCCGCGGGCGACGCGACCACGGTGCCCTACAAGCAGATCATCATTTCGATGGGCGAAGGTTCGAAGGCGGCGCTCAGTGCATTTGATCATCTGATCCGCACCTCCGCACCCGTGGAACCGCAAGAAGCGATGTCCGCGTAATGCGGAAAACGGCAGCACGCGGCGTGCGACACGCGCCGCCGCACTGCGCGTTTACCGTAGCGGTCTGATCTACACTCCGGCCGTCGCACACGCGGCCGGGAAAGGATGGCCATGAACCTGCGCGATCTGAAATACCTGGTGGCCCTGGCCGATCACAAGCATTTCGGCCATGCGGCGGCGGCCTGTTTCGTCAGCCAGCCGACGCTCTCGACCCAGATCAGGAAACTCGAAGACGAACTCGGCGTTCCGCTGGTCGAACGCGCGCCGCGCAAGGTGATGCTCACGCCGGCCGGCCGCGATGCCGCCGAGCGTGCGCGGCGCATCGTCGCCGAGGTCGAACAGATGAAGGAAGCGGCCCGGCGCAGCCAGGACCCGGAAGCCGGTACGGTGCGACTGGGCATTTTCCCCACGCTGGGTCCCTATCTCCTGCCGCACGTGGTGCCGCGCATCCGCCAACGTTTTCCGCAACTGGAATTGCTGCTGATCGAAGAGAAGAGCGACGTCCTGCTGTCGCGGTTGCGCGAGGGCAAGCTGGACGCCGGCATCCTCGCGCTGCCGCTGCAGGACGACCAGCTGCATACGGAGTTCCTGTTCGAAGAACCCTTCCTGCTGGCGGTGCCCGAATCGCATCCGCTCGCGCGCCGCGATTCGTTGAGCCTCAACGAGCTGGCGGATCAGCAACTGCTGTTGCTCGAAGACGGCCATTGCCTGCGCGAGCAGGCGCTGGATGTGTGCCGCATTTCCGGGGCCAATGAAAAATCCGAGTTCCGCGCCACCAGTCTGGAAACATTGCGGCAGATGGTCGCCGCCAATGTGGGCATCACCCTGCTGCCGACGCTGGCGGTGAAGCCGCCCGTCGCACGTTCGGACAACATCCATCTGCTCGGCTTCAGTGACTCCCATCCCAGCCGCCGCATTGCGCTGGTCTGGCGCAAGAGTTCGGCGATGGGCGAGTTCCTGCAGCAACTGGCGCAGGTGTTCCGGGAGTTGCCGGCAGCGCTGTTCGAACCGGCGATCGACTCCGCAAACCGGACGATGCTGAATCCCCCTCACGCGCCAGCCGCCAGAGCATCATCGATCACTTGAACCATCGCGGTTCACCCGCTACGGTACGCCGACAATTTGATTCTCAAGGGCGACGCGGAAACGCGGCGCCCGTTTTCTTGTTCACGAACAAAATGGAGCCTCCGATGAGCAACGCACCCACCAGCGGCCTGCCGCCGTCCATCATCATTTCCAGCGCGGACATCAACCGCCTGGAAGCCCTGCTTGAATCTCCGGCGCACCGCAACCAGCCGGCGGCCGAAGCGCTGCTCAACGAACTCAATCGCGCCGAAATCCTGGAACCGGATCAGATTCCCGACGGCGTCGTGACGATGCATTCACTGGTCGAATGCCAGGACGAACTGACCGGCGAAACACACCAGCTCACGCTGGTCTATCCGCATGAAGCCAATGTCGATCAGGGCCGCGTGTCCGTGCTTGCGCCGGTCGGCAGCGCCTTGCTCGGCCTGTCCATCGGCCAGTCGATCGATTGGGATGCGCCGGGCGGCCGCCATCTGCGGCTGCGTGTCGCCGGCGTGAGCCGCGCGCAGATCTGAAGCGGGCTGCGCGGCTGAACTGCCGCGCCTCGCAGGGCATACTGTGCGTCCTTTGCCCCCACGCGAGTGATCCGAATGAACGCCCCCGCTGCCCCGTCCAAACTGGCCCAACTGCGCGAGTTGTCGGTCGTCGTCGCCGATACCGGCGACTACGACGCGATCAAGCGCCTGAAGCCGGTGGACTGCACGACCAATCCCACGCTGGTGAAGAAGGCGCTGGATCTGCCGGTCTATGCCGATCTGATCGAGCGTGAACTGGCCTGGGCGCGGGCGCAGCAGGGCGATCGCGACACGATCGTCAATGAAGTCGCCGACCGGCTGACCGTCGGCGTGGGCGCGATGCTCAGCGAACTGATTCCGGGCCGCGTATCGACCGAAGTCGACGCCGACCTCGCTTACGACACCGCCGCCACCGTCGCCAAGGCGCGCAAGTTCGTGGCGATGTACGCGGACCGCAACATCGGCCGCGATCGCATCCTGATCAAGGTCGCTTCGACCTGGGAAGGCGTGGAAGCCGCGCGCCAGCTGCAAGCCGAAGGCATCGACTGCAACCTCACCCTGATCTTCAACCCGACGCAGGCCATCGCGTGCGCCGAAGCCGGTGCGTTCCTGATTTCGCCTTTCGTCGGCCGCATCCTCGACTGGTATGTCGCGCAAGGCCAGACGCCCGCGACGATCGACGAAGATCCGGGCGTGGTGTTCGTGCGCGGCGTGTATCAGGAATTCAAGCGCCGCGGCTCGCCGACGGTGGTGATGGGCGCATCGTTCCGCTCCACGGCGCAGATCGAAGCACTGGCCGGCTGCGACCGCCTGACCATTTCGCCGGATCTGCTGGAAAAGCTGGAAGCGGACCACGGCGATCTGCCGCGCAAGCTCACTGCTTCGGCGGCCACCGGCCACTCGGCGGCGCCGGTCAACGCGGACAGCTTCGCGGCCGCCATCGAGGCCGATCCCATGGCGAAGGAAAAACTCGCCACCGGCATCGAAACCTTCGCCAAGGATCTGGTCGCGCTGCGCCAGACCATCGCCCAGCGCCTGACCGAAACGGCCAACGCTTGAGCCTGCGAACGCTGCTTGTCCTCGGGCTGATCGTCGGCCTGGCGGGCTGGTGGTTTTCCGAATCCGGCTCCGGCACGCGCGCGCCGGTCGCCGCTGCCGACATCAGCCTCGACTGCCCGCTTCCCGCCCGCGTCGCCGCGGGCGAGGAACCCTTGCAGACGGACGTGCCCGACGGCGTGCGGCCATTCGCGTTGCAGGCCGCCACGCTGACACCGCTCGCCGGCTTCAGCGTGCAGGCGCGCGTGCTGTCGCGCGAAGACTATCGCTCCGGTCGAGAAGCCGAGCTTTCGCCCACCGACCTCGCGCTCGGCTGGAAGCGCATGGCCGATGACGACGTCATCGGCGCACTCGACATCAGCCAGTCATCGCGCTGGTATCACTACCGGTGGAGCGACCAGCCACCGCTTGAACCCTCCGAGATCGCGCGCAGCAGCGCGAACATGCACCTCATCCCGGGCAACGATGCGGTGGCGCGCACGCTGGCGACGATTCGCCGCGATGACCGCGTGCGCATCGACGGTTGGCTGGTGGAGGCCAATGCCAGCGACGGCTGGCGCTGGCGCAGTTCGACCTCCCGCACCGACAGTGGCGGCGGTGCGTGCGAGGTGATCTACGTCTGCGGAATCAGCAAGCTCTGACTGCGCCGCGAAGCCGCGCGCAACGGCGCGCGGATCGCGTTTCCCCGCAACTCAGGCGTCCAGCCCGATCGCACAACTGACGCCGGTGCCGCCCAGCCCGCAGTAGCCGTTGGGATTCTTCGCCAGGTACTGCTGGTGGTAATCCTCGGCGTAATAGAACTCCGGCGCGGGGTGGACGATTTCGGTCGTGATGTCACCGTATCCCGCTTCGCGCAGGCGCTGCTGAAACATGTCGCGGCTGGCCATGGCGGCGTCGTATTGCTCGACGGTGTGACACAGGATGGCCGAACGGTATTGCGTACCGACGTCGTTGCCCTGCCGCATGCCCTGGGTCGGATCGTGGTTTTCCCAGAACACCTGCAGCAGTTGCGCGAAGTCGATCTGCTTGGGGTCATAGACGACGCGCACGACTTCGTTGTGGCCGGTCTGCCCGGAGCACACTTCTTCATACGTCGGATTGGGCGTGCCGCCACCGGCATAGCCGACGGCCGTCGTGTATACGCCGGGCAGGCTCCAGAACTTCCGTTCCGCACCCCAGAAGCAGCCCATGCCGAACTCCACCTGCAGCAAACCCTGCGTATCCACGCGCAGCGGACGGCCATGGACGAAGTGGCTGTCGTTCAACGGCAGTGCGTGGGGGCGGCCCGGCAACATATCTTCCGGCCGCGGCATGCGTTGCTTGAAAGCGCCGATACCGAGCATGGAAACCTCGCTTGAGTGGAATCCTGATGACGTGGGCCCGCGTGGCGGGGTTTCAAGCCTGCACTGTTGTGCCCGGCACCCGCGGTGCTAGTCTCCCGGTTCACATTTGGATCGATGCAAACCATGCGCTTTTCGATTTCCGCCACCGCAGCCCTGTTCATCGCCCTCGCTTCATCGAGCGCACACGCCGCCGAGCCGCGCGATCGCTTCGGTAGCGACTGGGACGATCCGCGTACCGCCGAACCCGCCGTTGAACGACCGGACACCCGCGTCTGCACCGTCGAGATCGTCCGCCACGGTTTCGCTGATTTCGAGCCCTACCGGAACCTGTTCACGCCGCCGGCCGACTGCGCCGGGCCTTGGCACAAGGTCGTCCTGGATCTGGAAGGCAGCGTGAAGGGCCGGCAGTACGACCGCATGGGACTGATCAGCATCGGCGGCGTGACCGTGCTGCGCACCAGCACGCCCGAGCCATCGCGCGAGGGCATCCGCTGGCATGTCGAAAAGGACGTCAGCGCCTACGCGCCCCTGCTCCATCGTGAGCAGCCCGTCGTCATGGAACTGGGCAATCTGGTCAACGAAACGTACACCGGCATCTTCGACATCCGCGCCACGCTCAGCTTCTACATGAGCGACGCGCGGCATCCGGCGCTCGACAGCGCGGACAGCGTGCAGCCGCTGGACAACGCGCACCGCGTCGGCGCGGATCTGGCCGGTGGATTCGTGCTGCCGATCGATACGCGCCGGCTGGTCGCCGAGGTGTACGCCAACGGCTCAGGCGGCGGCTGCGAGGAATTCTGGTATCTCACGGCGAACCAGGAAGGCTATTCCTGCCGCGCCGAACACGGTCCGTATCGCGAGGTGCAGGTGCTGGTCGACGGCAAGATCGCTGGGCTCGCCGCCCCCTACCCGCATATCTATACGGGCGGCTGGTCCAATCCTTTCCTCTGGTATGCGATTCCCGCGCCGCACACGTTCGATCTTCGCCCGCAGCGGTTCGACTTGTCGCCCTTCATCGGTCTGCTCAACGACGGCAAGCCGCATGAACTGCGCGTGCGCGTGATCGGGCTGGCGCCCGACGCGGCCGGCTGGACGCTGCTGCCGCAGCTGCATGTCTGGCGTAACGCGCAGGGCCGCAGGACGCGAGGCGCACTCACCGGACACCGGTTGGAACCCCTGGTCCTGAGCCATCCGATCCATGGCGAGGAAGGCGGCCATCGGCTGGAAGTCGAGGGCGCGCACCGACTGCACATTTCGGGCTGGGTCGACGAGGGTTCCGGGCGCGAACAGATCACGATCCAATACGACATCGGCATGCAAGGCACGCACCGTTGGAGCCGTGATGAATCCGATGATCGCTTGCAGGCGCAGTGGCGTGATCGCCAACGCATCACCCGCCAACGCGACGGCGAAACACCGTTGCAGCACGAGCAGATCCTCGATGTGCGCCTGGATGGCGGCATCCGCACCGCGCCGGTGTCCGGGCATCCGCGCCTCACCACGGATCTGGTGATCGAAGCGAACGAGGCGTATCGCGATGCGGGCGACGGTCGGGATGCGCAGTGGATTCGCATCGGGAACCGTTTCGAGGGCGAAGCCGCGTACACGCAGGAGGTGCCGCGTGAACAACGCCGCGCTACGGGTCATTCGCGCCAGATATTCAGTCGCCAGGACAGCGAGGGACGCTGCTGGTCACGCCGCATCGCCACCACCAACGGCTGGTTCACCGAGGACAGCACGACACAGGACGCACCCGCACACTGCCCGCAATGACGCGAGCGTTTGTCAGGCGGGCGACGGCCAGCCGTCCCCGTCTTCGTCCATCGCGCCGGTTGAATCGGCTTCGGCACGCCCGAACGACAGTCCGGCGATCAGGTCCTGCGCTTCGGGCATGGCGGCATCCGGCACGCCGACCCGCAGCACGCCGAACAGCGGCAACTCACCCATGCCGCCCATCAACGACTCGCCGAACACGAATGCGGGAATCCCGGCATCCTCCAGCGCGTGCTTGACCAGATGCGCGTCGAACAGGTTGTCGGCCAGATAGACGATCTGCATGCGGGAACCTCGCGAACGCCGGAACGACGGCCAGCATACGCCGCCCTGCGCGTGCCGGCCGTTCGCTTCCCGTCATGGATTCATGCGTTGACGGACGCCATGCCTGCGCTCGGATAACGCGTGCCGGCGACTTGATGGCGTGCAAGCACCGCGGCCAGATCATCGAGCTCGGCTTCGGTCAGCACAATGCCCGCCGCGCCGGCGTTTTCGTCGAGGCGCGACATCCGCCGCGTGCCGGGGATCGGCACGATGTCCGGGCCGCGATGCAGCAGCCACGCCAGCGCCAGTTGCGCCGGCGTACAACCGCGCGCCTGCGCCAGGGCCTCCACCGCTTGCACCAACTGCTGGTTCACATCGATGTTGCCGTCCTGGAACCGCGGGTTCTGCCGACGCCAGTCGTTGGCGGCGAGTTCGCCGGTATTGCGGATGGCGCCGGTGAGAAAGCCGCGGCCGAGCGGACTGTAGGCGACGAAGCCGATGCCGAGTTCGCGGCATGCCAGCAACGCATCGCTTTCGACATCGCGCGTCCACAACGAGTATTCGCTCTGCAGGGCCGCGATCGGATGGACCGCTGCCGCGCGCCGCACGGTCGCACCGGATGCTTCCGACAGACCGAGGTGGCGCACCTTGCCGGCCTCGACCAGCCGCGCCATCGCGCCGATGGTGTCCTCGATCGGCACGTTCGGATCGACACGGTGCTGGTAGTACAGGTCGATGTGCTCCACGCCCAGCCGCTTGAGGCTGGCGTCGCAGGCGGCGGCCACATATTCGGGCCGGCCATCGATACCGAGGAAATCCCCGTTCGCCGCCCGCACATTGCCGAACTTGGTCGCCAGCACGACGGCGTCACGCCGCGTCTTCAGCACCTTCGCCAGCAACTCTTCGTTGCGGCCGACGCCGTACATGTCAGCGGTGTCGAGGAAATCGATGCCGATGTCGATTGCATGGTGGAGCACGGCCAGGTTTTCGGCTTCGTCACTGGGGCCGTAGAAATCCGACATGCCCATGCAGCCGAGGCCGAGGCTGGAAACGGTCAGGCCGTCACGGCCAAGCGTGCGGCGGGGAAATGCGCTGTCCATCGTTGACTCCGTGGATGTGGATGACGGCGCACAGCATCCCGCCGCGGGCGCGGCCAGCGTTAGCCCATTGCTCGTCCGTCCTTGCACGATGCTGCACGGTCCGGCGCAGGCGCGGCCTTCACAGCGGTTGGCGTCGCGCTTCGGTGTCGGCGATGGATTCGGCTTCATGCTCGGCGGCGTCGCGCCATTCACGCATGGCGGGCAGCGCGAACAAGGCATCCATGTACCGCCGTGCCGCTTCATCCACCGGAACGCCGTAGCCTTCGAAGCGGATCGCGACCGGCGCGTACATCGCATCGACAATCCCGAATGCGCCGCACAGGAATTCCCCCGCATGCGCAGCCTGACCGCGCAGTTCGGACCACAGTGCCTGCACGCGCTCGATGTCGCGTTGCGCCGCTTCATCCCAGCGATACGCGTCGGGGCGGCGTCTGCTGTTCATCGGCAATTGCGTGCGCAACGCCGCGAAACCCGAATGCATCTCCGCCGCCGCCGCACGCGCGACCGCGCGCGCCGCGCGATCGGCCGGCCAGCCCCGGCCCTCCAGCCAGCGTTCGTTGACGTATTCGCAGATCGCCAGCGAATCCCAGATATGCACGTTTCCGTCGCGCAAGGCCGGGACGCGCCCGGTCGGCGAATGACGGTGGACTTCGGCGAAGAACGCCGGAGTGTCCAGCGGCAGCCGTATTTCCTCGAAATCGATGCCGGCTTCGCGCATCAACAGCCAAGGGCGGAGCGACCACGACGAGTAGTTCTTGTTGCCGATGACGAGGACGGGACGGCTCATGGCGACTGCGCTCGAAGGACGGGGCCGCAGCATACGGCAGCCATGTCGCGGGCGGACGGCCTCTGCCCGGGCCGTGACGACGCCAGCGCGGGCAGCGGCTAAACTTGCGGTTTGACCGTCGCAAGCGCCCGCATGTCCGAGAATTCCTCCCCCGCCGCCGATCCCGCCGTCGAAGGCGTTTCCCCCGAAAAGCGGGACTTCATCCGCCAGATCGTCCGCGACGACCTCGCCAGCGGCCGCCATCACAGCGTCAAGACGCGCTTTCCGCCGGAACCCAACGGCTATCTGCATATCGGCCATGCCAAGGCGATCTGCCTGGACTTCGGCATCGCCGGCGAGTTCGGCGGCGTCTGCAACCTGCGCCTGGATGACACCAATCCGGCCAAGGAAGACCCGGAATACGTCCGCGCCATCCAGGACGACGTGCGCTGGCTCGGCTTCGACTGGAACGATCTGCGCCACGCGTCCGACTACTTCGAAGTGTTCTACCAGTCCGCGCTCAAGCTGATCCGCCAGGGCGATGCGTTCGTGTGCGATCTCAGCGCCGAGCAGGTGCGCGAATACCGCGGCTCGCTCACCGAACCGGGCCGGCCGTCGCCTTGGCGCGATCGCTCGGTCGAGGAAAACCTGGACCTGTTCCAGCGCATGCGCGCCGGTGAATTCCCCGACGGCGCGCGCACGCTGCGCGCGAAGATCGACATGGCCAGCGGCAACATCAACCTGCGCGATCCGGCGATCTACCGCATCAAGCATGTCGAACACCAGAACACCGGCAATGACTGGCCGATCTACCCGATGTACGACTACGCGCATTCGCTGAGCGACGCCGTGGAAGGCATCACCCATTCGCTGTGCACGCTGGAGTTCGAAGATCACCGGCCGCTGTACGACTGGTGCGTCGACAAGGTGGACCTGGCGCATTCGCCGGAGCTGATCGCGCCGCTGCTTGCACGCGGACTGCCGAACGAGGCCAGCAAGCCGCGTCAGATCGAATTCTCGCGCCTCAATTTCAATTACCTGGTGATGAGCAAGCGCAAGCTGCTGGCGATGGTCAACGACGGCCTTGTCGATGGCTGGGACGACCCGCGCATGCCGACCCTGCAGGGCATCCGCCGCCGTGGCTACACGCCGGCCGCGCTGCGCCTGATGGTGGACCGCGTCGGCATCAGCAAGCAGAACTCGCTGCTCGACTACAGCATCCTGGAAGGCGCGCTGCGCGATGCGCTGGACGCCGCCGCGCCGCGTCGCATGGCGGTGATCGATCCGGTCAAGCTGGTGCTGACCAACCTGCCGGACGATCATGCGGAAACGTTGAGCTTCTCCAACCACCCGAAGGACGAAGCATTCGGCAAGCGCGATGTACCGTTCTCACGCGAGTTGTGGATCGAGCGCGAGGATTTCGAGGAAGTGCCGCCGAAGGGCTTCAAGCGCCTGACCACCGGCGGCGAAGTGCGCCTGCGTGGCGCCGGCATCGTGCGCTGCGACGAGGTGATCAAGGACGCCGACGGCCGCATCGTCGAACTGCGCGGCTGGCTGGATCCGGAATCGCGCCCGGGCATGGCCGGCGCGGAACGCAAGATCAAGGGCACCATCCATTGGGTCAGCGCGCGGCATGCGGTGGCCGCCGAAGTGCGCCTGTACGACCGCCTCTTCACGGTCGCCGACCCGGATGACGAATCCGAAGGCAAGACGTACCGCGATTACCTCAATCCGGATTCACGCCGCACCGTGCAGGGTTTCGTCGAGCCGGCCGCCGCGAACGCCGCGCCGGAACAGTCGTTCCAGTTCGAGCGTCTGGGCTACTTCGTCGCCGATCGCTACGACCACGCCGCCGGCACGCCCGTGTTCAACCGCAGCGTCACCTTGCGTGACACCTGGGCCAAGGCATGAGCCTGCTGTACGCACAGGTGCACCTCACCCTGCCTGCGTGGGTGCACGAGGTCGTCGATACCACGCGCACGTACGCCACCGACGAAGCCAAGGTCGGGCTGGCGATCCAGCTGTCGCGCCACAACATCGAAGCACAGAGCGGCGGGCCGTTCGGCGCGGTGGTGTTCGGTCCGGACGATCGGGTGATCACGGTGGGCGTCAATCGCGTGATCCCGCACAGCTGTTCGCTTGCGCACGCGGAGACGATGGCCTACATGCTCGCGCAGCAGCGCCTGCAGACGCCGCGGCTGAATGCGATGCAGGCGCCCATTACGCTCGCGACGTCCGCGCAGCCGTGTTGCCAGTGTTACGGCGCCACCGTGTGGGCGGGCATCGACCGTCTGCTGATTGGCGCGCGCACGGAAGACGTGCTGTCGCTGACCGAATTCGATGAAGGTCCGCTGCCAAACGACTGGATCGGTGAACTCAACCGGCGTGGCATCGAAGTCGTTCGCGACCTGCTGCGCGATGACGCCCGTGCGGTGCTCAAGCAATACGGCGAGTCCGGTGGCGATCGGTACTGATCGCGCACCGGCCTCCGTGATCGGAACGGTCGCGTCGTGACCGGACTGCTCGCCTATTGCCGACAGGGGTTCGAACCCGAACTGGCGGCCGAACTGACCGAAAAAGCTGCAAATGCAGGCTTCGCCGGCTACGCACGCACACAGCGCAATGACGGTTATGTCGTCTTCGCGTGCGAGGAAGGCGACGCGCTTGATCGTGCATTGCACTGGCGCGACCTCGTGTTCGCGCGGCAGAAGCTCGCGCTGATCACGGAGCTGCGCGGGCTCGATCCGAAAGACCGCATCACGCCGATCCTGGCGGCCTTGCAGGGCTGCCGGTTTGGCGATCTCCGGGTCGAACACCCGGACTCGGACAGCTGCAAGCCGCTCGCCGGACTGGCGCGCAGTTTCGGCAATGCATTGCGTCCGGCGCTGCGCAAGGCCGGCGTACTCACGGACGCGGACGATCCGCGCTTGCCGCGTCTCCACGTGGTATTCGTGCAGGGTGACCATGTGTTCCTCGCCAGTGCGCGCACGCGCGATTCATCGCCGTGGCCGCTCGGCATTCCACGTTTGAAGTTGCTGCCGGATGCGCCGTCGCGTTCGGCGTTGAAGCTGGAAGAAGCGTTGCTCGTGCTGCTCGACGAAGACGAACGCGCTCGCCTGGTGCAACCCGGCATGACCGCGGCCGATCTCGGTGCGGCGCCCGGCGGCTGGACCTGGGTGCTGACACGCGAACATCTGCGCATCAGCAGCGTCGACAACGGTCCGCTGCGCCAGCACGTGCTCGACACGGGCCTGGTCGAACATCTGCGCGCCGACGGCTTTCACTGGAAGCCTTCGCAACCGCTGGACTGGATGGTGTGCGACATGGTCGAACAACCGCGCCGCGTCGCCGAACGCATGGCGACCTGGGTCCGCGAGGGCTGGTGCCGGCACACGATCTTCAACCTGAAGCTGCCGATGAAAAAGCGCTGGGACGAAACCCGCCTGTGCCTGGATCTGTTCCGCGAACAGGCGCAGCGTCCGCTCACCGTGCGCGCGCGGCAGCTCTACCACGACCGCGAAGAGATCACGGTCTTCGCCACGCCCGCAAAACCGTAGGCACTCGATCTTCCCGATGCCGCCATCGGGGACAATGCGGCATCCTCCGACGGAATGCCTCGCATGGCCGCTACCTGGGTCACCCTTGCCGCTTCTTCACTGCCGGAAATCATCCGGCTCGCGCGCCCGCTGTTCACCCGCACCCCGAATATCGACGTGAGCCAGACGCAACGACTGGAACTGGTCGAAGCGCAGATTGCGGAACTGCAGACCGCCGCCACGCGCAATGCCGACGCCATCGTGCAACTGGCGACCGACATGCAGAAGACCCTCGATGTGCTGCAGGTCGGCGCCGAGCGCATGGAGCGCCGCCTGCGTCGTGCCAATCTCACCGCAGCCGTCGCAGCGACGATCGCCCTGCTTGCGTTCGCCACGGCGCTTTACGCACTCGGTCAATCCGGGTCCTGAGGGCGGTCGAAGCCGCCACGCCCGAAGCTCGATCTGCCCGTCCGCGTCCATTGGCAACCGTTCGCCGGCGCAGGGCGTGACGCAGTGCGCGCGGGGTCTCAGGCGCTGACATGCCGGCATGGCAAGATGCCTGCCTGAATGGGAGAGCGGTCATGTTGCCGATTGAATTGAAGGATCCGGCGAGCTTCGGCAACGAATTCCTGCGTCTGACCCTGCTGCAGGGATTCCAGTCGCTGACCAAGCGCGATCTGGAACTGCTGATCTTCGTGCTGCTGGAACGCGACGGTGCCATCGAACGGGGCGAATCCAATTTCACCGTGGCCGGCAAGCTGCGCGTGACGCCGGCGAAAGTGCGCGCGCTGCGCCGTGACGGCTACGCGCGCTGGCGTGCCCTTGTGCCGGAGCCGCGCGAGGCGGCGCTGCAGCGCATTGCCTCGACCGTGTTGACCGCCGCCAACCTGCGCGCAGGCGCGAAGCACGTCAGCGAACGCGCCCGCAAGGAAGGCTTCCTCGCCGTCCGCATCGAACATCCGGACGACCAGCAGCAATTCGAACAGGCCATCCTCGATGTCGGTGCATTGCCGGTGTACGAACGCAATCGCGATGTCGTCGCGGTCCGCTTCGACACGTTGCTGGCCATCGCCGAACGCTGGGGTTTCCTGCAACAGGATGCCGGACAGGTCCGGGCGGAGCTCCGGAAGCTCGCGCCGGCTTCCGAGGAAGTGGCCGAGTTGCTGAAGAAGGACGTCAGCCAGTTGCGCTGGCAGGACGCACGCAATGCGCTCAACAGCCTGGGCGCCGAAGCCATTGCAAGCACCGCCGAAGACGGACTCAAGAAGCTGCTGCGCCTGGTGTTTCCGTTCCTGCCCGAGTAAGGGGCCGCAGCGCGCGGCCATGCCCTCAGCGGGCGCGGGCGGGCACCCGCCATGATCCCGCCCGCCGGTTCAGAGGCCGGACGCCCGGCGCCAGAGCAGATTGGCCAGGGGACGGATGCGTCCGGCCAGTCCCAACGCCTGGCCGCGCAGCAGGGTCAGGTGCATTTCATCGTTCGAGAACAGGTGGTTGATGCCTTCGAAGGTGTAGGCGGCCGCCATACTCTCGCTGCGCCGCAAACGCGACCAGCGCGCAAGACGGTGCGTCGAAGCCCAGTCGGTGCGCCTGCGCGTGGCATCGGCAATCAACGCATGCAACGCCGCCACATCACGCAGGCCCAGATTGACGCCCTGCCCCGCAAGCGGATGCACCACGTGCGCGGCATCGCCAACCAACAGGATGGGACCGGCCACGAACGAGGCGGCGATCTGCCGGCGCAGCGGGAACGCGGCGCGCGCCGAAACCACGGTCGCCGTGCCCAGCCGTGCCGCCGACGCCTGGGTCAGCTCACGCGAGAACGCATCGTCATCCAGCGCGAGCACGCGCTCGGCCTCGATATCCGGCAAGGTCCAGACGATCGAGCTGCGGCCTTCGACGAACGGCAGCAGCGCAAGCGGTCCGGTCGGCAGGAACCGCTGCCACGCGGTGGCTTCGTGTGGATGTTCGGTTTCGATGTAGGCCACGACGCCGCGCTGGATGTAGTCATGGCTGGAAAGGCCCAGCCCGGCAGCGCGGCGCAGCCTCGAATCGGCGCCGTCGGCGGCGATGGCGATGCGGGCATCCAGGCGCGCGCCGTCGTCCAGTCGCAGACGCACGCCGTCCTCGTCCTGTTCGACCTCCTCCACCGACGCCGGTGCATGCACGCGCACGCCGGCCTGCGGCAAAGCCGCCCACAGGCGATCCACCAGCAACGCGTTCTCGACGATCCAGCCCAGCTGCGCGCGGCCCAGTGCGTCGGCATCGAAGGCCAGTTCGCCGCCGCCCGCCGCATCCCACACGCGCATGCGCCGATACGGCTGCACGCGCGCGGAGACGATGCTGTCCCACACACCGAGCGATTGCAGCAGCGCCGCGTTGTCCGGCGCGAACGCGAACACGCGCAGGTCCGGTCGTTCGGCCGACCACGGCGACGGTGGACGGCCTTCGACCAGCGCGACGTCCAGCCCCGCCTTCGCCAGCGCGAGGGCGCACGCGGCGCCCACGACGCCGCCGCCGACGATCACGGCATCGCGTTGCCCGCGCCGGCTCATGCGGCCTCTCCCCGGCACAGCGCGGGAACATCGCCGCGATAGCCCATGGCGCCGCCGACAAGGAAGGACTGCAGCGTGGTGGAACTGCCGATTGCCGCCAGGCCCAGACTGCGCAACGGGCGCAACAGCGGTGAAGGGTTGGACGTGATTCGCGCGAGTCCGTCCGAGAATGCGAGCGTGCGCTGGCGGTCTTCGCCCCGGCGCTGCGCGTGACGCCGCAACAGCATCGCGTCGCCGGGATCATCGGCTCCGGCAATTTCCTCGGCCAGCGTGAGCGCATCGCGCAGGCCCAGATTGAATCCCTGCGCGCCAATCGGATGAAGCGTCTGCGCCGCATTGCCGAGCAGCACGGCACGCTCGCCGGTCACCTGTCCGGCCACCACGCGGATCAACGGATACGCGCTGCGTTCGCCGCATTCGAGAAATCGGCCTTCGCGCCAGCCGAACAGCTGTTGCAGGTGTGCCCGCCATTCCGCATCCGGCATCGCGGCCATCGACGGCGCAAAGCCGGAGTCCACGCAGAGGATGGCACCGTAGTGGCCGTCGCCGCGCGGCATCAACGCAAGCGGGCCGTCATTGCGCAGACGTTCGTAGGCCACGCCCGACGGCGGCTTTTCCGCACGCACGCGGGCAACGAAGGCGGTCTGGCGGTAATCGTGCTCCTGCGTGCCGATGCCGAGTGAATCCCGCACCGCGCTGCGCGTGCCGTCGGCCGCGACCAGCAGTCGCGTGCGCAGCACCCGTTCGCCTTCCGGAGTCTGCAAGCGGATATGGCGATAGCCGCCGTTCCCGAGCGAACTGCCGGTGAAGCGGGCCGGGCGATAGCGCGTGACGCGTTGCAGTTCGTCCAGGCGCTGTTCCAGTGCCCTGCCGAAGTCCCGCGCCACCACGACCTGGCCGAAGCAACGGCGACCGTAGTCGGCCGCATCCAGCCGGACGCTGCCGAAATCGCCTTGCCGGGAGATGTGGATCTGGCGGATCGGGCCCGCCTTCGCCTGCAGCTTCTGCATCACGCCCAGCGCGGTGAGCGCATTGATCGTCGCTGCGGCGAAGCTGAGGTTGCGTTGGTCGAATACGGCCGGCATCGACTGCGGCGGCGCCGCTTCGACCAGCGCCACATCCAGGCCGGTGAGTTGCTCCAGCGCGATGGCCAGGCTGGCGCCGACCAGCCCGCCGCCCACGATTACCACGTCGTGCCTAGGTTCCGTCATGCCGCCCATGATAGCGGCTCGGCCGCAGCCGCCTGCTTCGCGACACACCACGGCGCGGCGCACTGGCCTAGAATGCGCCGTTGATCCTCCGGACACCACCCGCATGAACAATCGTTCCCAACGCACCGCCATTCTTCTGGTTCTGGCCCTGCTGATGGTCAGCACGCGCCTGCACCTGCCCGCCACCCTGACCCATATCGGCCCGATTCCGGATGCCTCGTGGGCGGTGTTCTTCCTGGGCGGCTTCTATCTGCGTGGCTGGACGCGCTGGGCGTTTCCGCTGTTCATGGCGATGGCCGTGCTGGTGGACTACATCGTCATCAGCGGACAGGGCATGGATTTCTGGTCGCACTACTGCGTGTCGCCGGGGTACTGGGCGTTGATTCCCGCGCATTTCGCACTGTGGATGGGCGGCATGACGGTGCGCCGTTTCCACGGCGAGAACCATGGCCGCACGCTGGCCGTGCTGGCCGGCAGCCTGATTGCGTCGGTGGCGGTGTGCCATCTGTTCGCCCAGGGCGGCTTCTACTGGTTGAGCGACAGCGTGCGCGAGCCCAGCGTCGCCGGCTGGTGGAAGAATTACAGCGACTGGTTCCTGCCCTACCTGCGTTCGACCGCCATCTATGTCGGCCTTGCCGTCATTGCGCATGTCGGCATCGAGCAGCTGGTCCGCGCCGGCCAGAAGCACGGCTCGACCCGCTGACCGATGGGCAACCGGCTCTCGAAGATCTACACCCGCACCGGCGATGACGGCAGCACCGGCCTGGGTGACGGCAGCCGCGTCGGCAAGGATTCGGCGCGCGTGACCGCGTACGGCACGGTGGACGAAGCCAACTCCGCCATCGGCGTCGTCCTGGCCGCTCCCGACGTTCCGGAGGACATCGCCGCGCTGCTCACGGTGATCCAGCACCAGTTGTTCGATCTGGGCGGGGAGCTGTGCATTCCGGGCCATGCGGCCATCCACGCCGAAGACGTGGATGCGCTGGAGGCGCGGCTGGACCACTACAACGACGCGCTGCCCGCGCTGAAGGATTTCATCCTGCCGGCGGGCGGCGAAGCTGCCGCGCGTTGCCACCTGGCACGCACGATCGTCCGCCGGGCCGAACGCGAAACGGTCACCCTCGCGCGCCACGACGCCGTGCGCCCGGAGGCGATCCGCTACCTCAACCGGCTCTCGGATCTGCTGTTCGTGCTCGCCCGGGTGCTCGCCCGCGCCAGCGGCCACGGCGAGGTGTTGTGGAACCACGAACGCCGGCGCGCCAGATAGCCCGGCGCCCGTGATCATCTACACCCATCCGGCCTGCCTGCTCCACGATCCGGGACCCGAACACCCGGAACGGCCGGCGCGGCTGGAGGTGGTGCTGGAGGTCCTGCGGCAGCAACACGGTGATCTGGAGTGGCGCGAAGCGCCGCTGGCCAAGCTGGGGGATCTGAGGCGCGTCCACGACGAACACCTGGTCCGCGATGTCCTCGACGCGGATTTCGACGGCTACCGCATGCTCGACCCGGACACGGTGATGGTCCCAGCCTCCCGCGCCGCCGCCCTGCGCGCCGCCGGCGCCGGCATCGCCGCCGTCGACGCTGTGATGCACGGCGACAGCGCGACCGCTTTCTGCGCCGTGCGGCCCCCCGGCCACCACGCCACTTCCAACACCGCGATGGGCTTCTGCCTGTTCAACAACATCGCCGTCGCCGCCGCCCATGCGCTGGACAAGCACGGGCTGGAGCGCGTGGCGATCGTCGATTTCGATGTCCACCACGGCAACGGCACGCAGGCCATCTTCGCCAACGACCCCCGCGTTTCGTATTTCAGCACGCACGAATCCGGCCTGTTCCCGAACAGCGGCGCCCCGTATGAACGCGGCACCGGCAATGTCTTCAACGCACTGCTCCCGCCCGGCAGCGGCGGCTTCCGCTTCCAGAACACCTGGGCCGACCAGCTGCTGCCCGCGCTGGAGGAAACCAAGCCGCAGTTGCTGTTGGTGTCCGCGGGCTTCGACGGCCACATGCGCGACCCGCTGGCGGATCTGATGCTGGAGACCGAGGACTTCGTGTGGCTGACGCGCCAGCTGCGCCAGATCGCCCGCCGGCACGCCGACGGTCGGATGGTGTCGATGCTGGAAGGCGGCTACGACCTGGAAGCGTTGAAAGAATGCACCGCGGCGCATGTGGACGAACTGCGCTGAAGCCGGCTGGACAGCATGAACCCCACCCCACACCGGCCGGATCCTTTCATTGCCCGCATGCATGGGATACGGCAAGCTAGCGGCCGTTTCTGAACCACCCTGCCACGGAGCCCGGTACCGCGTGCGTCCAGTCCTTCGCTTGCTCCCCCTGCCCATCAGTATCGCCCTGTGCTTGCCGGCGCTGGCGGACGACAAGCCCCAGAGCTGGGCGCTGTGCCCCATCGAGGATCCGGTTCCCGCGTTCGACGGCGTTCCGCAGCCGCAAGCCGGTTCCAACAACGAAGCCGCCCGCGCCGCACGCGCTGGCGAGGACACTTCGATTGAAGGCGACGCACTGACCGGCACCGAATCCGATGCGCATTACTCCGGCAACGTGACCCTGCGCCGCGGCGACCAGTTCCTCGGCGCGGACAACCTGAAATTCGATCAGGAAACCAACACCTATTCGGCCGAGGGCCACGTCCGCTACCAGGACGCCGGCATCCGCATCGTGGCCGAAAGCGCGCGCGGCGATCAGGAGGCCGATCGCCACCAGATCGACAATCTGCAGTACCAGCTGATCGACCGGCGCGGCAATGGCGGCGCCGACCGCATCGACATGAGCGGTGCCGAAGGCAAGCTGTATCACTCGACCTATTCGACCTGCGACCCCGATGACCGCATCTGGGAACTGCGCGCGCACCGCATCGATGTCGACACCGAAAGCGGCTGGGGCGTGGCCCGCGGCGCGACCATCCGCATGGGTCACGTACCGGTGCTGTATGTTCCCTGGTTCAAGTTCCCGGTCGATGATCGCCGCCACACCGGTCTGCTGTACCCGGCGCTGAGCCGCTCCGGCCGCAATGGCCTGGATTACCGGCAGCCCATCTATCTCAACCTGGCACCGAACTACGACGCCACGCTCTACCCGCGTTACATGAGCGAACGCGGGTTCGCGCTGGGCGGCGAGTTCCGCTACCTGTACCGGGGCGGCAAAGGCACGCTGGTCGGCAACTACATGCACCGCGACGACTTGCTGGAAACCCGCAGCCGGGAGCCCGGGTACCAGCCGGAACTGAATCCGGATATCGACGACAGCCGCGGCATGTTCGGCTATGACGGCTATCACAACATCAACGGAAACTGGCAGGCGCGCGCCAACCTG
Source organism: Pseudomonadota bacterium (assembly GCA_023419315.1). GTDB lineage: Bacteria > Pseudomonadota > Gammaproteobacteria > Xanthomonadales > Xanthomonadaceae > Pseudoxanthomonas_A. The sequence goes on along the minus strand of JAEZYE010000059.1, from coordinate 46,695 downwards.
GTCTGGTTCAGCGACCCGCGCTACACCGAGGATTTCAGCAACAGCCTGGCCGGGCTTTCCGCCGCATCGACCACCAGCACGCTTGGCGTCTATGGCGTCGGCGACGGCTGGACCGCCGGCGCCATGGCCGATACCTGGCAGCTGATGGACTTCACCTCGAGCCCGCTGACGCTGCCTTACAACCGCCTGCCGCGCGTGTATTTCAACTGGGAGCGCCCGTTGACCCGGTGGTTCTCGGCGGGCGTGCAAAGCGAGGCCGTGCGCTTCCAGCACAACGAACGCGGCGACGGCACGCGCCTGGATCTGAAGCCGTATGTCAGCCTGCCGATCCAGGGCGCATCGTGGTACGTCACGCCTACCGTGGCGTGGCGCCATACCGCCTACGATCTGGAACCCGAACTGGCGAGCCAACTGGCCATTTCGCGTGCCGCTCGCGTGCTGGGTGTCCCGGCCGCCTCGATTACCCCGGCGCAGATGGCGCCCTACTACGATGAAAAGCCCAGTCGCAGCCTGCCGATCGGCTCGCTCGACGCGGGTCTGTTCTTCGACCGCGAAACCGAAATCAAGGGCACGCACTTCCTGCAGACGCTGGAACCGCGGCTGTTCTATCTCAACGTCCCGTACCGGAACCAGGACGCGCTGCCTGTGTTCGATACGCGCGCCTTCACTTTCAGCTGGGGGCAGATGTTCCGCGACAACCGCTACACCGGTCCGGATCGCCAGGCCGACGCGAACCAGCTGACGCTGGCGCTGACCACGCGCTGGCTGCGCCAGACCGATGGCATCGAACGTTTCTCCGCCAGCATCGGCCAGATCCGCTATTTCGAGGACAGCCGCGTGGTGCTCTCGAACGAGCAGCGGGTGCAGGAAGGCAAATCCGCATGGATCGCGGACGCCAACTACATGCCCAACGATCGCTGGACCTTCGGCGCGTCCTACCAATGGGATCCGAAGACGCGCAAGGAAGACCTGGCGAGCTTCCGTTCGCGCTACCTGATCGGCGACGACGGCGTCATCAACCTCAATTACCGCTCCCGCGTGAATCAACTGGAGCAGGTGGACTTCTCGTTCCTGTATCCCATCTCGCCGTCCTGGAGCGTCGTGGGTCGTTACTACTACTCGCTGTACGACGACCCGGCCCGCAACATCGAGCCCGGACTTCTGGAAGCCATCGCCGGCGTGCAGTGGGACAGTTGCTGCCTTGCCGTGCGCGCGGTGGTGCGCCGCTATGTGCGCAACCGCGAAGGCGAAATGAACAACTCCTTCCAGGTGGAATTCATCCTCAAGGGCCTCGGCTCGGCTGGCCAGAACACGGAGCGGACCCTGCGCCGTGGTATTCTCGGCTATTACCGAGACGACCTCTATCTCGTCCCGCCGAGCAACACGACGCCGGATCCGGACGATGACCCCAATGTGCCGGACGTGATCCTATGACTCAGAAGCTGTTCCGCTCCCTGGCCGCCCTGCTGGTGGCCGTTTCCTGCGCCGCTCCGCTTCTGGCGCAGAACCTCCAGCCGCTGGATCGCATCGCCGCCATCGTCGATGAAGACGTGATCCTCCAGAGCGAACTGGATCGCGCCATCAACAACGTGGTCGCCCAGTACGCCAACCAGCCCGGCCAGTTGCCGCCGCTGTCCGTGCTCCAGCGCCAGGTGATGGAACGCCTGATCCTGGTGAAGCTGCAGGTCGCGCGCGCCGCGAGCAGCGGCATCCGCGCCAGTGATGAAGAAGTCAACAACGCGGTCGCCAGTGTCGCCCAGCAGAACAACATGACGGTGGACACCCTGCGCGCGCGCCTCGCGGAAGACGGCATGAATTTCACCGACTTCCGCAACTCGCTGCGCGACGAAATCACCGTGCAGCGCCTGCGCCAGAGCTTCGCGCAGAGCCGCATCCAGGTCAGCGAAGGCGAAGTCGATGCGGCCCTCGCCAACCAGTCGTCCAGCCGCCAGTACCATCTGGCCCACATCCTCGTGGCCTTGCCCGAAGGCGCCACCGCCGAACAGATCGCCACCGGCCAGCAGAAGATCGACGGCATCAAGGGCCTGATCGACAAGGGCGAGCTCGATTTCAATGCCGCTGCGGTCCGCTATTCGGACAGCCCCAACGCGCTGGAAGGCGGTGATCTGGGCTGGCGTTCGGTCGATGAAATCCCGACCGCGTTCGTTGAAACACTCAAGACCATGTCGGCAGGCCAGGTGATCGGTCCGCTGCGCGGCGCCAGCGGATTCCAGTTGCTCAAGCTCGTCGAAACGCGCGACAGCAACCAGGGACCGACCCGCACGGTGACCGAATACCACGCTCGCCACATCCTCGTCCGCATCACCCCGACTCAGGACGCCGCCGCGGCCAAGGCCAAGATCGAGACGCTGCGCGCGCGCATCGCCGGCGGTGCGGATTTCGCCGAAGTCGCCAAGGAATTCTCGGAAGATCCGAACAGCCGCAACGGCGGTGGCGACCTGGGATGGTTCCCGGCCGATGCGTTCGGCCCGGATTTCGGCAAGCAGGTGGAAGGCGTGAGCGACGGCCAGATCAGCCAGGCGTTCCGCACCGATGCCGGCTGGCACATCGTCCAGCGTCTGGAAACCCGCCAGACCGACGTGACCAACGACAACCAGCGCGCGCAGGTGCGCGAAACGATTGGCCGCCGCAAGCTGGAGGACGAATACAACCGCTTCCTGCAGGAAATGCGCGGTGAGGCCTTTGTCGATATCCGCAGCGGTGAGCAAGCCAAGACCGACGCAGCGCCGGCCAATCCGCCGGTTCCCGCGCCCGGCAGCTGATCGATGCTCCCCTCGCTCGCGCTGGTGCCGGGCGAGCCGGCCGGGATCGGCCCCGAGCTCTGTGTGCGCCTGGCGCAGGTTCCGCGCCAGGATTGCCGCCTGATCGCATTCGCTGATCCCCGCACGCTGGAAGCCGCGGCGCGTGCGCTCTCACTGCCGTTGCGCCTGCGCGACGCGCATCAAGCCATCGAGCAGGCCGGCGATCTGATCATCCGGCCGATACCGCACGCGAATCCCGTCCGGTTCGGTCAGCCAGACCCTGCCAACGCCGCCAGCGTGATCGCCGCACTGCGGGAAGCGGCGAGTGCATGCGTGCAAGGCACGCTCGAAGGCATGGTCACCGGACCGGTCCACAAGGCGGCGATCAACGCGGGTGGGATTCCCTACACCGGCACGACCGAACTGCTCGCCGAGCATGCCGGCCGCCCGGTCGTGATGATGCTGGCCAATGACATTGTCCGCGTCGCGCTGGTCACCACGCACCTGCCCCTGCGCGAGGTCGCCGACGCGATCCGTCCCGACACACTCGTCCCGACTCTGCGCATCACGCATGCCGCGCTCCGCGATGATTTCGGCATCGCCGATCCCGTCATCGCCGTACTCGGGTTGAATCCGCACGCGGGCGAGGCCGGACATCTGGGGCGCGAAGAAATCGACGTCATCGAACCGGTGCTGGAACAGCTTCGCGTTGAAGGGATGCAACTGGTCGGCCCGCTGCCCGCGGATACCGCCTTCCTTCCGCAGAAGCTGCGCGGCTTCGACGCCGTCGTCGCGATGTACCACGACCAGGGACTGCCAGTCCTGAAATACAGCGGCTTCGAGCAGGCGGTGAACCTGACCCTCGGTCTGCCCTACCCGCGCGTGGCCGTGGATCACGGCACCGCACTGGATCTCGCGGGCAAGGGTGTCGCCGATCCTTCCAGCCTGTTCGCCGCCGCCGGAACCTGCGCGCGCATGGCGTTGCAACGCCGGCGCTGATTCCCGCGACGGAGGCGCTGCCTTCGGCCATAATCCGCGCATGTCAGCATTCAAGGCGCCGCCGAAAAAATCGCTCGGCCAGCATTTCCTGACCGATCGCAGCTACATCGATCGGATCGTGCAGGCCGTCAATCCGCAACCCGGCGACCGCCTGGTGGAAATCGGTCCTGGACAGGGCGCGATCACGTTCCCGTTGCTGCGCCGCCATGGCGAACTCACCGCAATCGAGTTCGACCGCGATTTGATCACGCCATTGATGGAGGCATCCGAGACGATCGGCCGCCTGACCATCATCCACAAGAACGTGCTCGACGTGGATTTCGGAAAGCTGGCCGGCGACGAGCCCCTGCGGCTGGTCGGCAATCTTCCGTACAACCTCTCCTCGCCCATCCTCTTCCATGCGATCGAACACGCCGCGGTCATCCGCGACATGGTTTTCATGTTGCAGAAGGAAGTCGTGGATCGCATGGCGGCGGGTCCGGGCAGCAAGGTGTACGGCCGCCTCAGCGTCATGCTGCAGGCCTATTGCGCAGTGACGCCCCTGTTCGTGGTGCCGCCGGGTGCGTTCCGGCCGCCGCCGAAAGTGGATTCCGCCGTCGTGCGCGTTGTGCCGCGGACGCCGGAGTCGATTGGCCTCAACGACGCAGCGCGGTTCGCCGACGTGGTCCGCGCCGCCTTCGGACAGCGGCGCAAGACGCTGCGCAACGCCCTGTCGGGTGTATGCGACGCAGCGCAGATCGAAGCGGCCGGGCTTGCGCCGGATGCGCGCGCCGAACAGATCGACGTGAGCGGTTTCATCCGGCTGTCGAACATCACCGCCGACACCGGGGCGTAAGCACGGCGGCAGCCGGATCCACGTTCCCGTTTCACGCGGCAATGCATACACTGTCGCCATGAAACATGTGCATGCCATCGACATTGATGTCGCCACCCGCTTCGTCGACGACCAGTCCGCTCCCGAGGAAGGGCGCTACGTCTTCGCCTACACCATCCGCATCCATAACCGCGGCGTGGTGGCGGCCCGTCTGCTGGGCCGCCATTGGGTGATCACCGACGCCAATGGCAACGTGAAGGAAGTCGAAGGCGCCGGCGTGGTGGGCGAGCAACCCTGGCTGCAACCCGGTGAGGATTTCGAATACACCTCGGGTGCGGTGCTGGAAACCGACATCGGCACCATGCAGGGTCGCTACGAGATGATTGCCGACGACGGCACGCTTTTCGATGCGCCGATTCCGCAGTTCACCCTGTCCATCCCGCGGACCCTGCACTGATGGCGGTCTGGGCGATCGGCGATCTCCAGGGCTGTTACGACGCCACCCAACGGTTGCTGGAAACAATCCGCTTCGACCCGGCCCGGGACCGGCTCTGGTTCTGCGGCGATCTGGTCAATCGCGGTGGCCAGTCGCTGGAGACACTGCGCCTGGTGCATTCCTTGCGGGATCACAGCGTCGTCGTGCTGGGCAATCATGATCTGTCCCTGCTTGCGATCGGTGAGCGCACGCCGGAAGAGCAGCGCAAGGTCAATCCGGATTTGCAGCGCGTCGTGCTGGCCGATGACGCACGCACCCTGCTCGACTGGCTGCGCAGCCAGCGCCTGGTCCACGTGGATCGGCAGTTGGGCTGGATGATGATCCACGCCGGCCTCGCGCCGAAGTGGACGACTTCGCTGGCCGAGCGCTATGCACGCGAGGTCGAGCAGCAACTGCACGGTACCGGCTTCCGCAAACTGTTCCGCAACATGTACGGCGACAAGCCGAACTGGTCGACCGGGCTGTCCGGCTACGACCGCACGCGCGCCATCATCAACGTGCTCACGCGCATGCGCTACTGCACGCCGCGCGGGCGCATGTCGATCGAGGAAAAAGGCGCGCCCGGCACGCAGGCGCAGGGGCTGTATCCCTGGTACGAAGTGCCGGGTCGCGCCACCCGCGATCTGAAGATCGTCTGCGGCCACTGGTCCACGCTGGGCCTGATGATCGGCCATGGGGTGCACGCCATCGACACCGGCGCCGTGTGGGGCGGAAAGCTCACCGCGCTGCAACTGGACACCGAAGATCTGAGACTGGTCCAGGTGCCAGGCCGACCGCTGGAAGCCGGCGAACAGCCACGCGACTGAACACCGCGGACGAGTCGAACGCGTCGTGCTGCCGGCGTCCGGGGAACGGGATGCCCGGCTGACCGCGATCAGTCGCCGCGTATGCGCAGGTAGTCGACGAACTCGAATGCGAACGCGTGCCGGGCGTCGGCCGCGTGTGGCTCACGGCGCACGGCATCCCATTCGGCCGCATCGAAAGACGGAAAGAACGCGTGCGCGTCCTCGACCACGGTGTCCACGTGCGTCAGATACAAGGCATCCGCCCGTGCGATGGTCTGCGTGTAGATTTCGCCACCGCCGATCACGCAGAGTTCCTCATTGCCTTCGCTGCCGGTCCATTCGAGCGCCTGCTCGATCGAGTCCACCGGTTCCATGCCGGCGAACGGCGCGCGGCCGCTGCGTGTGATCACAAGGTTGCGCCGCCCCGGCAAGGCGCGTCCCAGCGATTCGGCGGTGCGCCGGCCCATCAGCACCGGCTTGCCGAGCGTCAGCGCCTTGAAGCGTTTCAGATCATCGGGCAGACGCCACGGCAGATCGTTGTCGCGTCCGATCGCATGGCGGCGATCCAGCGCGGCAATCAGCGAAAGCAGCGGGCGGTCAGCCATGCGTCCGATCTCCACCGACTGCGCTACCGCTTGCGCCTTCGATGTTCGCGAGCCAGTTCCGAACGCCTTCGTTCTGCATCCACAGCGCCGGCAGATAGACGTGGCGGCCGCTGCTTCCGCGCTCGTACACGAAAACGCCACCAGGCACGCGAATCACCTCGCCGCCTGCCACATAGCGCACGCTGGGGCCGGCGCCAAAGTGGCGGATTCCCGCATGCATCGACAGCCGGAGATCCGGCATGGTTTCCAGGCCACCGAGCGCGGCCTGTTTCCAGCGACGGAATTCCAGCCACGGCACGATCGATTGCGCCAGGCCCATCGCCGCGATCACCACCGCGGGCAGCCGCACCGCGGTCGTTGCCGCGCTGAAAGCCACGGCAACGGCGATCAGGCCCAGTACCAGCGAGGCCAACCACAGCCAACGCCGCCAGCCGCTGCGATGCAGCCACCACTGGCGGTAGTGTTCGCGCAGATAGGCGTCGTCGCGCCGCACGCTCAACTCGATGCCGCCGACGCTGTCCTGTTCGAACATCACCGGCTCACACCGCCACCGGCGCCTTGATCGCCGGGTGCGGGTCGTAGCCCAGGATCTCGATGTCGTCGTAGTCGAACGCGAACAGATCCGTCACTTCGGGATTGAGGTGCAACTTCGGCAACGCGCGCGGCGTGCGCGTCAATTGCTCGCGCGCCTGCTCGTAATGGTTGGCATACAAGTGCGCGTCGCCCAGCGTATGCACGAAATCGCCGACGCCCAGCCCCGTCACCTGCGCGACCATGTGCGTCAGCAATGCATAACTGGCGATGTTGAACGGCACGCCGAGGAAAATATCGCCGCTGCGCTGATACAGCTGGCAGCTCAGCTTGCCGTCGACCACATAGAACTGGAACATCGTGTGGCATGGCATCAAGGCCATGCGCGGCAGATCCGCCACGTTCCAGGCACTGACGATCAGCCGGCGTGAATCCGGATTGCGCCTGATCTCGTCCACCACCCAGCGCATCTGATCGATCTCGGCGCCGTCCGCGCCGGACCAGCGTCGCCATTGCTTGCCGTACACCGGGCCGAGTTCACCGTTCGCGTCCGCCCATTCGTCCCAGATGCTGACCTTGTTGTCCTTCAGGTAGGCGATGTTGGTTTCGCCCTTCAGGAACCACAGCAATTCGTGGACGATGGAACGCAGGTGCAGCTTCTTGGTGGTGACCAGAGGGAAGCCTTCGGCCAGATCGAAGCGCATCTGCCAGCCGAACACGCTGCGCGTGCCGGTGCCGGTGCGATCGGATTTTTCCGCGCCGTGTTCGAGGACATGAGCCAGCAGATCGAGATACGCCTTCATGCGTGTTCCTTGGGGGACGGTGCCGGTTGCAGCGTGGGAGAACGATGCGAACGCCACAGCAGATAAAGGCCGAGCACCACCAGCGGCAGGCTCAACAGCTGGCCCATCGTCAGCCAGCCGAAGGCAAGGTAACTCAACTGCTCGTCCGGCACGCGCACGAACTCGACCAGAAAACGGAACACACCGTAAAGCAGGGCAAACATGCCGGACACCGCGTAACGCGGACGCGGGCGACGGGAGAACCACCACAGCGCCAAGAACATCACCAGGCCTTCGAGGAACGCCTGGTAGAGCTGCGACGGATGACGCGCGAACTGATCAAGCGCACCCGCGGCGTACTGCGCCTGCAATTCCGCGGCACTGAACCCTTTCAACGCCGGATCGGTCGGGAAGATCACACCCCAGCCCGCATGCGTGTACTTGCCCCACAGTTCCGCACCGATGAAATTGCCGATGCGGCCGAAGCCCAGGCCCAGCGGCACCAGCGGCGCGACGAAATCCATCGTGTCGAAGAAATGGAGGCGCTGGCGACGCGACCACCACAACGCCGCTGCCATCACGCCGAGCAGGCCGCCGTGGAAGCTCATGCCGCCTTCCCACACCTTCAGGATTGAAAGCGGATTGGCGAGGAAGCCCTCGAATCCGTAGAACAGGATGTAGCCGATGCGGCCGCCCAGCACGACGCCGAGCATCAGGTAGAACAGCAGATCGGAGAACGCGTTCGCGTTCACGCCAGGCAGGCGTCCGGCTTCGATGCGGCGCTTGCCCAGCCACCATGCGGCGAGGAATCCCAGCAGGTACATCAGCCCGTACCAGTGCAGTTTCACGGGCCCGATGGACAGGGCAATGGGGTCAATCTGGTGGAGATAGATCATGCGCCTCGGTGCTGCCCGCAGGGAAAGCCGTATTTTGCCCCAGCACGCGTCGCGGCACTCAGAAGATGTGCGGCCGGTTGGGCAATTCGTCTTCGTCGGGGCGACTGCCGTCCTGCGGGAAATACGCCGCCAGCAGGTCCGAGACCGCGGCGATGCCGCGCAGCACGGCCGCTTCCGCCTCACCGGCGGCCAGCCGTTCCTCCATCAGCGTGCAGACACCCCGCCACTGCTCGTCGCTGACCCGTCCCTTCAATCCGCGATCGGCGACGATTTCAATGCGGTGGTCGGCCAGCAGCAGGTAGATGAGCACGCCGTTGTTGGCTTCCGTGTCCCAGGTGCGCAGCCGGGCGAAGGCTTCGTGCGCACGTTCGCGCGCCTGCATGCCACGCATCACGGCCAGCACCGGCAATTCCGGTTCTACGGCGAACATCACCTCGCCGGTATGGCGCTGCTCGCCCTGGTGGATGGCGTCGGCAATACGTTGCAGGCTGTCGGCCGGGAACATCCGGCGCGCCGAGGGCGGAAACAGATGGCGCAGCAGCCGCATCACCAGCTCCCCGAGGCGCCACCGCCTCCGGACATGCCGCCGCCGCCACCCCAACCGCCACCGCCGAAGCCGCCACCTCCACCACCAAACCCGCCGCCTCCGAACCCGCCGCCTCCGCCCCAGCCGCCCCAATCACGGTGACGTGCGTAACGGCCGGCGGGCGCCATGGCCACCAGGCCATAGATCAGGCCGAACACGCCGGCCAGGCCACCCAGCAACCACATGGAGGAGAACAGGAGGGCCACGCCTCCCGACGCCGCGCCGGTAATCAGGCTGCGCACACCCGAGGGCGCACGCGAAAAGATGGCGCGCGCGAAATTCGCCGCGATGAAGGCGGCGAACAAAGCGAATATCCAGCCGCCACCGCTCGATCCGCGCGGTTCGCGGTGATCGCTCACCGGAGCCGGCAGGGTTTCGCCGTCGATCAGATTGATCAACACGGCGGTCGCATCGGTGATGCCGCCGGCGAAGTCTCCCGCACGGAATTTCGGCACCAGGTATTCCTGGATGACGCGATTGGCGATGGCGTCCGGAATCGCGCCCTCCAGTCCATAACCGGGCTGGATTCGCACGCGGCGGTCATCCTTGGCGACCAGCAGCAGGACGCCATCGTCCACGCCCTTGCGACCAATCTTCCACTGATCGAACACGCGCTGGGCGTACTGCTCGATGGTTTCCGGCTGCGTGCTGGGCACGATCAGGATCTGCAGCTGGCTGCCCTTGCGCTGCTGCAACGCCAGCGCGAGCTGTTCGAGTCGCTGCTTCTGCGTCGCGTCAAGCGTGCCGGTGACGTCCACCACCGGCGAATCCAGCTTGGGAATGCCCGCAAGCTCCTGCGCCAGGGCCGGCCACAGGCAGGCCCACAGCAGCAGCACGGCGCAGAGGCGGCGAAACATTGCGTGCAGCGGCTGCGATCAGTTCGCCGGGGCCGGAGGCGCGGGCGGAGCCGGCGGTGCCGGCGCCGGTGCAGGCGTGCCGAAGTCCACCTGCGGCGCTTCCTGGATCTGCGCTTCGTTCTCGACGGTGAAATTCGGCTTTTCCTTGTAGCCGAAAATCTTCGCGGTGATGACCTGCGGGAACGAACGCACGTACGTGTTGTAATCCTGCACGGTCTGGATGTAGCGGCCGCGCGCGACGGTAATGCGGTTTTCCGTGCCTTCCAGCTGCGCCTGCAGATCGCGGAAGGATTGATCCGACTTCAGGTTCGGATAGTTCTCCGTCACTACCAGCAGCCGGCTCAACGCGCTCGACAGCTCGCCCTGCGCCTGCTGGAACTGCTGCAGCGAAGCGGCGTCATCGGCGTTCACCTGGATCTGGCCGACCCGCGCGCGCGCATTGGTCACATCGGTCAGCACCTGGCGCTCCTGGGCTGCGTAGCCCTGCACCGTCTTGACCAGATTGGGAATCAGATCGGCGCGGCGCTTGTACTGGTTCAGCACTTCGGACCAGCCCGCCTTCACCGCTTCGTCCTTCTGCTGGATGGCGTTGTAGCCGCAGCCGGACAACAGCGTCGCCAAAGCGACGAGCACGAGGGAACGGACGAACACGCGCATGGCACCACTCCGGGTCAGGGACGCCGCATTCCAGCATTGGCGGATGACGGATGCAACCGCGCCATCGCGGCCCGTGCGGGGTCACCTGCGGGAACTTGGCCCGAAAACAGGACGCCCGGCCGAAGCCGGGCGTCGAGGCATCTCATCCGCGTGGGCTTACCACTCGCCCGCACCCGGGATGTGCTTGCGCGCGGCGCGGCGGCGCATCAGCAGGTTCAGCCATTCCACCATCACCGAGAAGCCCATGGCGAAGTAGACGTAAGGCTTGGGCACGTGCACCTCGAAGCCGTCGAGGATCAGCACCGCGCCGATCAGCACGATGAAGGCCAGTGCGAGCATCTTGATGGTCGGGTTGGCGTCGATGAAGCGGCCCAGCGGATTGGCGGCCAGCAGCATCACCGCGACGGCCAGCAGGATCGCCGCGACCATGATCGGAATGTGCTGCGCCATGCCGACGGCGGTGATCACCGAATCCAGCGAGAACACGATGTCGATGATCGCGATCTGCGCAATCACCAGGCCGAACACCGCCGACGCCTTCGTCGTCGAAGGATCCTCGTCTTCGCCACCGGTGATCAGTTCCTTGATTTCCATCGCGCCCTTCACCAGCAGGAACACGCCGCCGAGGATCAGCACGAGGTCGCGGATGGAAATGCCCATGCCGGCCACGCTGAACAGGTCGTTCTGCATGCGCGCCAGGAACGCCAGCGACACCAGCAGCGCGATGCGCGTGATGCAGGCCACCGCGATACCGAAGCGGCGCGCCATCGGGCGCTGGTGTTCCGGCAGCTTGCTGACCGCGATGGAAATGAAGACCAGGTTGTCGATGCCCAGCACGATTTCGAGCGCACTCAGCGTCACCAGGGTCAGCCAGACATTGGGGTCGGCCAGGAATTCAAGACTCATGCGTTTTGCAACCTTGTTTCTTCAGAAGGGGAAATTCAGAACAGCCGCGGGGCGAGGATCAGGCCCCAACAGACCAGCACGTTCATCATCAGCACGAACACCGCCGCCGAACCCATGTCCTTGGCGCGGCCGGCAAGTTCGTGGTGTTCCGCGCCGTAGCGTTCGATGACGGCTTCGATGGAGGAATTCAGCAATTCGGCCGCCAGCACCAGCAGGCAACTGCCGATCATCAGCGTGCGCTCGATCGCGGTCTCGCCCAGCCACAGTGCGATCGGCGTCAGCACGACCAGCAGGTAGACCTCCAGGCGGAACGAGGATTCATGCAGCCATGCCGCGCGCAAGCCCTGCATGGACCAGACCGCCGCCTTGAGGATGCGGCCCGGTCCGCGCGGCATGTGCCCGATTTCGTCAGCCATGAGACGGACCCGCGCATGGCCGCGGGCGGCGCGGCGATGGATCTGGGGTTTGTGCGTTCACGGGCATGCGGGGCCGGGAATGGGCGAAAGGCGGATCTTGCCACATTGCGGTGACGGGCCGTTTGCGATCACCTGCCGTGGCTGGTTCACTGGACCGGTCCCCCACCGAGGTGTCCGCCCCCCATGTTTTCCGAACGCATTCCCGCGCTGCGCCGCTTCTGCCTGCTTGTCCTCACCCTGTCCGCCCTCTCCGCGTGCGCCGTCACGCCGCCGGCTGTCCAGAGCCGCGCACCGCAGATTCCCGCGGAAGTCTCGAACGCCGAATGGGAACGCGACATGCAGCGCTTCGCCGCCGAGGACCAGGCCACTCCGCCGCCAAAGCGCGCCGTGCTGTTCGTCGGCAGTTCGTCGATCCGGCTGTGGGAAACGCTGGCGCAGGATTTCCCCGGCGTGCCCGTGATCAATCGCGGATTCGGCGGCTCGGAGGTGCGCGACAGCACGTGGTACGCCGACCGCATCATCGTGCCGTACCGGCCGCGCATGATCCTGCTCTACGCAGGCGACAATGACATCGCCGCCGGCCGGACGCCGCAGCAGGTGCACGCGGATTTCATCGCCTTCATCGAGCGCGTGCGCCGCGATCTGCCGCGCACGAAGATCGCCTACATCGCCACCAAGCCGAGCCCGTCGCGTGCGCACCTGCTGGAAGCGCAACGGCAGGCCAATGCCCTCGTGCGGGAAGAAGCGCAGCGTCGCGGCGTGACCTACGTGGACGTGTTCACGCCGATGCTCGACGCCAACGGGCAGCCGCGCGAAGACTTGTTCGTCGAAGATCGCCTGCACATGAACCGCGCCGGCTACGAACTGTGGCGCGATCTCATCGCGCCGCTGCTGCGCTGAGACGAAGGGCCAGGCGCGCACGGCCCCGCTTCTGCGGAGCGTGCGCGCTTGGCTGGGTTACAGGCGCCGCGGCAGTTCCGGCCCCTGGTGCAGGCTCAGCAGGTTGCGGTCCGGATCCACGAAATCCAGCGACAGTCCGCCATCGGGCGACTCGCTGACCGGGACGACGATTTCCACCCCGCGTTCGACCAGCTTTTCGGCGTAGTCGTCGATGCCGCCCTCCAGCGTGAAGACCACGACCGGCGAATCGCCGGGCGTGCCGGGCTGCACGATGAACACCAGCGTCAGTCCGCCGGCAAGTTCGGCGAGTGCGAACGGACCGTCATGTCCATCGATGGCCTGCACCGGCAGGCCGAGCGTGTCGCGATAGAACGCGACGGAACGGGCCAGATCGCTGACGAAGAACACGATGGCGCCGACTCGGGATTGCGAAAGCATGTGACGTCTCCTGTGGGTGGATTCCCACTCATGGGTTGCCGCGAGGGCGCACGTTGTGACCTGGGCTGCGGATGACGAGGCGATGACCATCGGCATCGTGGGTGGCCATTCCGGGTGAGCCGCCGAGACTGGCCTTCAGGGCCCGGCGCACCAGTCCGAATTGCAGATCGGCGCTGCGCGCGGGGTCGCGGACGTAGGCCAGCGCGATGCTTTCCGCCCGCTGGCCCGGCTGCAAGGTCTCCAGCCGTTTGCGGATCCGGCTGAGTCGCTGCCGGAACGCCGTGCCCGACAGCGCAAGGATCCAGCGGATCTCGGCCTCGTCCAGCCCGTGCAGGGCCAGCACCGCGACGCGCCGCAGCGACGGCGGCCAGTCGCGCAGCCAGGTGGGCTTCGGGGCCCGCGGTTCCGGCGGCGAGGCCACGAGTTCGATGCCGGAAGCCACTTCGGATTCACGCCGACGGCGATGCACCGCCGTCCGCACGTGCATCGCGGCGAGGTGGCGCAAGGTGCCGGAAAGCCACGGCAGATCGGCCCGCCCGGCCTGCAATCCGGCGAGCAGCGCGTCCTGCACCAGATCATCCGCCTCGGCTGCATTGCCGAGTCGCCGCGCCTGCGCGCGAAGCCGCTGATAAGTACGCAAATCCATGCACGGTGCTTCGTTCGGTCGTCTGCGGCATCACAGCACAGTGTGGCTGCCCTGCGCGAGGCCGGGCAGCTTCGGCCCGCACCTCACCCCATTTCCCGGCGCCCGAAATCGAGCAGACCGAGCAGCAGGCAGACCACGCCTCCCGTGAGACCCGCCGTCACGACGAAAGCCATCTTTTCGCCCTGCCCGGCCAGCACCTGCATCGGCATCGACCAGGGATACCAGGGACCGAAACGTGCGGACTGGGTGATCAGGAATCCGGCGACGGTGGCGGTCATGCCGGTCGCCACCGCCACGGTGAAGCTGGGCCAGCGAATCGCGATCCAGAGATGCAGGCTGATGATGAAACTGGAGGCCGCCAGGATCGCCGCCGAACGCGACAGCAGGAACATCCAGGGCGGCATGCCGGACATGCCGAGCGGATTGTTCGCCTGCATCAGGATCCATCCGCCGATCGGGATCGCCAGCGCCAGCACGCAGGTCGCCAGCAACACCAGCGCAAGCAGCATGACGCCCTTGCCGAGGTAATGCGCACGCCGCGGCAACGGCAAGGCAAGCAGGTGCTTCCACTGCCGTTCGCCGTGTTCCAGCCCGGCGAGCAATGCCGATTGCAGCGTGATGTAGAGCGGCAGCATCAGGAAGGCCCACAGCACCAGCACGCCCTGCGCGAAACGCTGCCACGCCAGCAGGGGCGTTGCCATCGGCTCACCGCCACGGCTGAACAGCAATTGCAGGACGACCAGCGCCACCACCAGCACCGGAGCGATGAAGCACAGGCGCAGCGCCAGCGTGCCGCGGATCTTCACGGCTTCGGCGCGCAGCACGCGCATCAGGTACTTCATGCGGCGCGTTCCAGCACGGGCGCGTCGGTCAATGCGAAGAACAGGCTTTCCAGCGACACCGCTTCGCGCGCCAGATGCGACACGCCGATCCGCTGCGTCACCAGCAGGCGATTGATGTCGATCTCGCTGCGCGCGCCCAGTTGCACTTTCAAGCCTTCCGCGTCGACATCGCTGATGCGTTCGCCCGCCTGCGCCAGCGTGTAGGCGGCCTGCACCGGATCGTCGCAGCGGATCAACAGTTTCGGGTGCGCGTGCGCGCGCAGAGCGTCGAGTTCACCTTCGAACCGCAAACGCCCGGCCTGCAGCACGCCGACATGGCGCGCGATCAATTCGATCTCGGCCAGCAGATGGCTGGAGACGAAGACTGTCAGCCCTTGCGCGGCAAGTTCGCGCAGCAAGCGACGCATGTCCAGAATGCCCGCCGGATCCAGCCCGTTGGTCGGCTCGTCGAGAATCAGCAGTTTCGGCGCCGGCAGCAACGCCAGTGCGATCGCCAGTCGCTGGCGCATGCCGAGCGAGTAATCACGCACGCGGCGATCGGCGGCTTCGCGCAGGCCGACGAGTTCCAGCGTTTCGTCGATGCGTTGCAGCGGAAGATCAAGCAGGCGACGCGTGACGTCCAGATTCTGCCTTCCGCTCAGGTGCTGATACAGCGAGGGGGATTCGACCAGCGCACCCACCATCGACAGCGGCGTTCGGTTCTGCCGCGACAGTGGCTTTCCGAACAGTTCGACCCGGCCCGCATCCGGCCGCAGCAGATCCAGCAGCAAGCGCACCGTCGTCGTCTTGCCTGCGCCGTTGGGGCCGAGGAATCCGTACACGGTGCCGGCGGGCACGTGCAGGTTGAGCGCGTGTACACCGAAGCCACCGGCGAAGCGGCGGGACAGGTCGAAGGTCTGGATCGCGAACGTCATGAGGGCGCTCGATGGGGGAGAGCGCGCAGTATCTGCAGGCGCCACGCGCGTCCCGTGTGCCGGGAGTCACGGGATGCCATCAGTCATGCGGACGTCCGTTCGGCGTCAGTCCACCACCGCGCCCAGCCGGTCCCAGAACGCATCGTCGTAACGTTCGGCCAGGTCGAGCGCGGTGAGATTCTGCAGCAGTTGTTCGACCCGGCTGGCGCCGGTGATGACGCTGGAAACGTACGGATTGCGCAGGCACCAGGCGATGGCCAGCGGTGCGGGCGCTTCGCCGGCTTCCGCTGCCAGCGCGGTGAAGCGGCGCGCGCGTGCGATGCGATCCGCGGCGGCCGCGGCGTCGCCCATCACCATGCGATGCAGAACGTCGTCGTTCAACCGCGCGTCCCCGGGAATCCCGTGTTCGTACTTGCCGCTCAACAGGCCGGACGCCAGCGGCGACCAGACCGTCGTGCCCAGCCCCAGTTCGGCGTACAGCGGCGCATATTCCAGTTCGACGCGCGCACGCTTGAGCAGGTTGTACTGCGGCTGCTCCATCGTCGGTCCCTGCAGTTGCAGCTGGCGCGCGATGCGCGCGGCTTCGCGGATGAGCGCCGCCGGCCATTCCGATGTTCCCCAGTACAGCACCTTGCCCTGCCGGATCAGCGTGTCCATGGCGCGCACGGTTTCTTCGACCGGCGTATCCGGATCCGGCCGATGGCAGAAGAACAGATCCAGATAGTCCACCTGCAACCGCTGCAGCGCGGCGTTGCAGGCATCGGTCACGTGCTTGCGCGAGAGGCCGCGCTGCGTGGGCCGCGGGGACACTTCGCTGCCGAAGAACACCTTGCTGGACACGCAACAGCCGTCGCGCGGCAAACGCAGATCGCGCAATACATGGCCCAGCACGCGTTCGGCCTCGCCGTGTGCGTAGTTCTCGGCGCTGTCGAAGAAGTTGACGCCGTGATCCCACGCGGCGGCGACCAGTTCGCGCGCCTCGCTGCGGCCGATGCGATCACCGAAGTTGATCCAGCTGCCGAACGACAGCGCGGAGAGCATCAGTCCGGAAGAACCCAGGCGACGGTATTGCATGGCGATCCCCCGTACGGCGCCAAATGAGAAGAGTTTACGCCTCGGATTCACTGCCTCGACTAGAATGCGCGGGCTTTCCTCCGGGGAGTAGCCCGCCGCACGCGGTTTCGCGCATCAACACACTTGGCAGCCGCCATGGTGCGCGAGTCCGAAGCTCTGCTTCGGATGGGCAAGACCGAAGGCATCCGCATGCGACCCGGCCGGGCTGTGTGCGTTTGCCTTCGCGTCCACGCGAAGCCCGGCCCGGAGTCCTCGATGCTGTCCCTGCAAGCCCTGCTGGTGTCCACCGGCACGGTCACCGTCGCCGAGATTGGCGACAAGACCCAATTGCTCGCCCTGCTGCTCGCCGCCCGCTATCGCCGTCCGTGGCCGATTGCGTGGGGCATCCTCGTCGCCACCCTGGTCAACCACGCCATTTCCGCCTGGCTGGGCGCGGAACTGACGCGCTGGCTGTCCCCGGAATTCCTGCGCTGGACGGTCGCGGCCAGCTTCCTCGCCGTCGCGCTGTGGACGCTCAAGCCCGACACCCTCGACGAAGAAGCGGAAAAACTCCCGGCCTATGGCGCGTTCGTCGCCACCACGCTGGCCTTCTTCCTTGCCGAAATCGGCGACAAGACACAGGTCGCCACGGTCCTGCTCGGTACGCGCTACGAGCCGCTGTGGCAGGTCATCCTCGGCACGACGCTCGGCATGCTGCTGGCCAACCTGCCCGTGGTGTGGCTCGGCCATCGCTTCGCCGATCGGCTGCCGCTGCAACTGGCCCGCAATGTCGCCGCCCTGGTGTTCCTCGCGCTGGCCGCGTGGGTGGCGGTGTTCGGCGTCGCCTGAGCCGGCGGCGCAGCGGTTCGGGCCGCACGGTTCAGACAGGTCGAGGCGTCCCGCCTGCTAGACTTCCCGCCTTTGTCACGACTTGTCGGCGGGCTGGGGGAATCAATGGTGGAAGCTCTGGGGCGGATCGGCTTCGGCCTGTTCGGCCTGGCGGTGCTGATCGGCATCGCCTGGCTGTTCTCGAACAATCGCCGTGCGGTGGACTGGAAGCTGGTGGTCACCGGCGTCCTGCTGCAGATCGGTTTCGCCGCGTTCGTGCTGCTCGTTCCGGGCGGCAAGGATGCATTCCAGGCGCTCGGCAATGGCTTCGTGCGCGTGCTGGGCTTCGTCAACGAAGGTTCGAACTTCATCTTCGGCCCGTTGATGGACACCTCGACCATCGGCTTCGTGTTCGCGTTCCAGGTGCTGCCGACGATCATCTTCTTCTCGGCCCTGATGGGCGTGCTGTACCACCTGGGCGTCATGCAGATGGTCGTGCGCGGCATGGCCTGGGCGATCACCAAGGTGATGCGCGTCTCCGGCGCGGAAACCACCAGCGTCTGCGCCAGCGTCTTCATCGGCCAGACCGAAGCGCCGCTGACGGTGCGCCCGTACATCCCGCGCATGACCGAGTCCGAACTGATCACGATGATGATCGGCGGCATGGCCCACATTGCCGGTGGCGTGCTCGCCGCGTATGTCGGCATGCTCGGCGGCGGCGATCCGGATCAGCAGGTGTTCTATGCGAAGCATCTGCTGGCGGCGTCGATCATGGCCGCCCCGGCCACGCTGGTGATCGCCAAGCTGCTGGTGCCCGAAACCGGTTCGCCGCTGACGCGCGGCACGGTGAAGATGGAAGTCGAGAAGACCACCAGCAATGTCATCGATGCCGCCGCCGCCGGCGCCGGTGATGGCCTGCGCCTGGCCCTGAACATCGGTGCGATGCTGCTGGCCTTCATCGCGCTGATCGCCCTGCTCAACTGGCCGCTGACGTGGCTGGGCGAGGTCTCGGGCCTGCAGGCGCTGATCGGCAAGCCGACCAACCTGTCCACGCTGCTCGGCTACGTGCTGGCGCCGATCGCCTGGGTCATCGGCACGCCATGGGCCGACGCCAATGTCGTCGGCTCGCTGATTGGCCAGAAGGTCGTGATCAACGAGTTCGTCGCCTACACCGAACTGGCGCGCATCGTGAACGGCCAGGTGCCCGGCATGTCGCTGAGCGAAGAAGGCCGTCTGGTGGCCACGTACGCACTGTGCGGCTTCGCCAACTTCAGCTCCATCGCGATCCAGATTGGCGGTATTGGCGGCCTGGCGCCGGAACGCCGCGCGGATCTCGCCCGCTTCGGCCTGCGTGCCGTGCTGGGTGGCTCCATCGCCACCTTCATGACCGCCACGATCGCCGGCGTGCTGACCCATTTCACCTGATCCGACGCGCCGGCCCGGCCCAACGCCGCGGCCGTCATTCCGCTTTCCCGATTCATCTGTCGAAGTCCCGTATGCCCATCGTTTCCCTTGTCGGTTCCTTCAATGTCGATCACGTCTGGCGTTGCGACCAGCTTCCCGCCGCGGGTGCGACGATCGCCGGTCGCTATGACACCGGTCCCGGCGGCAAGGGCTTCAACCAGGCCATCGCCAGTGCACGCGCCGGCGCGCAGGTGCGCTTCCTGTGTGCGCTCGGCGCCGATGCGGGCGGCACGCTCGCGCGTTCGCTGGCGCAGGCCGACGGTGTGCAGCTGCTCGTGCAGGACTCCGCCGAGCCGACCGGCACCGCCGGCATCTACGTGGATTCGATGGGCCGCAACACGATCGTGATCGGCGCCGGTGCGAATGCGGATCTGTCCGCCGACTTCGTCGCCGCGCAGGCCGAAGCGCTGACCGGTTCGAAAGCCCTGCTGGTGCAGCTGGAATCGCCGATGGACACGGTCCTCGCCGCGCTCCGGCTGGCGCGCGCAGCCGGCGTGATCACTGTGCTGAACCCCGCCCCGGCGAACGCCGCGACCACCGCGGAACTGCTGGACCAGGCGGACATCCTCACGCCGAACGAAACCGAATTCGCCGCCCTGCTCGCCCGCCATGTCGGCGAGCGGCTGGAACCGGACGACGTCGCCGCACTCGACGGACAGCGCCTGCACGCGTTCTGCCGCGAAGTGCATCCGAAGGGCACGGTCGCGATCACGCTGGGTTCGACCGGCGTCTTCGTGTCGCACATGGACGACCACGGCCGCGGCGATGGCAAGGCGTTCTACCGCCTGCCCGCCGAAGCCGTGAACGCCATCGACACGACCGGCGCGGGCGATGCCTTCAACGGCGCGCTGGTCGCTTCGCTCGCGCACGCGCCGACCGCACCGTTCGGCGACCACGTGCGCTTCGCCAACCGCTACGCCGCACTGTCCACGGAACGTCCCGGTGCCGCGCTGTCGATGCCGGCGCTGGCCGACGTGACGGCCCGTTTCGCCGACTGAGTCATCGCTGGCGGCCATGTCCGCCTTCGTCTGGTGGCCGCCCCGCTGCGGGCGGATAATGCGCACGCATGCAATCGCCCGCCTTCCACATCGGTCCGCACCGCATCCCGACGCCGGTCATCCTGGCGCCGATGGCCGGGGTGACCGACAAGCCGTTCCGGCAGCTGTGCAAACGGCTGGGCGCAGGATTGGCGGTGTCGGAAATGACCATCAGCGATTCGCGCTTCTGGAACACCGGCAAATCCAGGCATCGCATGGATCACGCCGGTGAACCGGCGCCCATCAGCGTGCAGATCGCCGGCACCGAGCCCGCGCAACTGGCCGAGGCCGCACGCTACAACGTCGATCACGGTGCGCAGATCATCGACATCAACATGGGCTGCCCGGCCAAGAAGGTCTGCAATGCGTGGGCAGGCTCGGCGCTGATGCGCGATGAGGCGCTGGTCGGGCGGATCCTGGAGGCCGTCGTGCAGGCGGTCGACGTGCCGGTGACATTGAAAATCCGTACCGGCTGGAACGCGGAGAACCGCAACGGGCCGCGCATCGCGCGCATCGCCGAGGACTGCGGCATCGCGGCGCTTGCCGTGCACGGCCGCACGCGCGATCAGCACTACACGGGCCAGGCCGAGTACGACACGATCGCCGCAATCAAGGCCGGACTGAGCATTCCCGTGTTCGCCAATGGTGATGTCGATTCGCCCGCCAAGGCCGTCGAAGTGCTGCGCGCCACCGGCGCGGATGCGGTGATGGTCGGACGCGCCGCGCAGGGCCGGCCGTGGATCTTCCGCGAAATCGCGCACCACCTCGCCACGGGCCAGCACCTGCCCGCGCCGGCGCTGGAGGAAGTGCGCGATCTGCTGCTCGGTCACCTGCAGGCCCTGCACGATTTCTACGGCGAACCGCAGGGCGTGCGCATCGCGCGCAAGCACCTGGGCTGGTACGCGAAGGATCGTCCGGAAAATGCAGCGTTCCGGGCCGTGGTCAATCGCGCCGAGTCCGCCGACACGCAGTTGTCACTGACACGGCACTACTTTGACGCCCTGATTGCCGGCGTCGATCCGGAGTTGCCCGCCGCTGCCTGAGGAGTCTTCGATGAGCCAGTCGCCTTCACCCGCCTACCTGCACGGCTTTTCCGCGGTGGAACAGGCGCGGCTGATGAAGCAGGCGCGACTGGCGGAATCGACGATTTTCTCGCGCATCGACTATCCCGGCGCACGGCGCCTGCTCGAAGTCGGAAGCGGGGTCGGCGCGCAGACCGAAATCCTGCTGCGGCGCTTTCCCGACCTCGATATCACCTGCGTGGACCTCAACACGGCGCAGCTGGAAGCGGCGCGCGAAAACCTCGCCCGCATGCCGTGGTGCCGTGATCGCTATCGCCTCCAGCAGGCCGATGCGACCGACCTGCCGTTCGCCGCGCGCGAATTCGATGCGGCGTTCCTGTGCTGGATCCTCGAACACGTGCCTTCGCCGGAACGCGTGCTCAGCGAAGTGCGGCGCGTGCTGGCGCCGGGCTCGCCGGTCTTCATCACCGAGGTGATGAATTCTTCGTTCCTGCTGGATCCTTACTCGCCCAACGTGTGGCGCTACTGGATGGCGTTCAACGATTTCCAGTACGACAACGGCGGCGACCCGTTCATCGGCGCGAAGCTGGGCAATCTGCTGCTTGCCGGCGGCTATCGCGATGTGCAGACCGAAGTGAAGACGTTCTACTTCGACAACCGCGAACCGGCGCGGCGCAAGACGATGATCGCGTTCTGGGAGGAACTGCTGCTGTCGGCTTCGGACCAGTTGCTCGAAGCCGGCCGCGTGACGCCGGAGATCGTCGCCGGCATGCGCACCGAAATGAGCGACGTGCAGAACAATCCGGATGCCGTGTTCTTCTACGCGTTCGTACAGGCCAGCGCGACCGTCTACTGACGCAGCATCATCGGTTCAGCGCGAACCCTGCGATGCCGGCAGCGGTTCTTCTGATGGCACGATGCGGCTGCGCAGCGGTTGCGCATCGGGATGCCAGATTCGCTGCCACATCGCCGACATCAGCCGGCTCAGCCCGGCCCAGCCGTCCACCGGCGCCTGCCACGGTTGCTGCACGGGCTCGATTCCGCGCCAGTCGTCGCCATCGCGCGCCGCCACTTCGAAACTGAAGTTGTAGTCCGGCTCCAGTCCCATACGCAGATCCGACAGCACCAGGCGATCGCCCTGCACCTGCGCACGCATGAATCCACGGTTGAACCATTGCAGCCGCTGCACGGCCGGCAGATCCTCCGCCTGGCGCAACGCCTGCACATTGGATGGATAACCGCGGAACGCCATCGTTTCACCCGGCGCGACGACCGAATATTCCGCATCCACATAACCGGACGGCGTCATCGCTACCACCCGCCAGAGCAATGTGTTGAACGGCATCGGCACGCTGAAGTACGGCGCATCCGCCAGCCCCATCGCGGCCAGCGTGCGCTCGGCCTCGACATCAACGCGATGCTTCGCCAGCAGCGACCACCCCAGGTACGCCGTGCTCAGCGCGAGGCCGGCCAGCAGCGCACGCTGCGCCAAGGCGCGCTCGCGCCAGAACCAGGCGATCACACAGGCCAGCAGCAGCCAGATCGTGTACAGCGGATCGATGATGAAGACGCTCGACCACATTGCCGGATGCGGCTGCAGCGGCCACCACAGTTGCGTGCCGTAGACGGTGAAGGCATCCAGCAGCGGATGGGTGATGAGCGCGAGCTGGATGGCCCAGAACCAGCGGCGTGGTGATTCGGCCACGCGGCCGTTGAAGCGCCGGAACACCCACCAGATCACCGCACCCAGCACCGGCAGCACGAACAGCGAATGGCTGAAGCTGCGATGCATCGTCATCAATGCGACCGGATCCGGCGTCAGCAGCGCAATCGGAATGCTGTCGAGATCCGGCAGCGTGCCGAGCGCGGCACCTGCGAGCAGCGCGGCGCGGCGATGGCGGGCGGGAACGATGGCGGCCGCGAGGGCGCCGCCAAGCACGATCTGGGAGAGGGAATCCATGCGCGGATGCTACATGAGCCCGCTACACGGCCAAGTCGCCGCCGCTTCACGCCACCTGGCGTTCTCGCTCCGGCGGCGCAACCAGGCGCAGGCGCGGCGCCATCTCCGCCAGCACTTGCCCGCCATGCGACAACAGGCAGAGGCGGCCGTCGGCTTCCTCGCTGAGTGCGGTCAGGCTTTCGACCCAGTCGCCGTCGTTCGCATAGATCAGTTCTTCGCGCTGGAACAGTCCCGCGCGATGGATATGGCCGCAGACGATGCCGTCGAGGCCGCGACGGCGCGCATCATCCAGGCCCGCCTGCACGAAGCGGCCGATGTAGCGCTCGGCCGCATCGCTCTGCCGCTTCAGGTATTCGGCCAGCGACCAGTAGCGCAGCCCCATGCGACGGCGGATGCGGTTGGTCCAGCGATTGCCGGTGAGGATGCGGTAGTAGAGCCAGTCGCCGAAGCGTTCCTGCAAGCCGCCGAAATGGGTCACGCCGTCGTAGTCGTCGCCATGCGTGACCAGCAGCCGGCGGCCGTCGGCGGTGACGTGGATCGCGCGGCGACGCACCTGCATCGCCGGCAGCATCAGGCCGCAGAAGCGGCGTGCGGGCCGATCGTGGTTGCCCGGCACGTAGATCAATTCGGTGCCGGCACGCGCGAGTGCATGCAACTGTTCGATGACGCGGTTATGCGCAGCGTCCCAGCTGGCGCGACGCTGCGCCATCCACCACAGATCGACGATATCGCCGACCAGATAGAGTCGCCGGCAGCGCAGGCCGGCCAGGAAGTCCGCGAACTCGGCCGCGTGGCAGTGCTTGGAACCCAGATGCACGTCGGACACGAACACCGCGCGCCGCATGCCCGCATCGGCGGAGCGCGGCGTCACGCGGCCTCCGCGGGCGCACGCAGGTAGCGCGCGCGTTTTCGCGGTTGTATGCGATGCAGATCGACCTCGATCAGACCGTCGATTGAATCGCTGAAAGCGGCGTCCACGCCAAAGGCGAGGAAGCGCGCGCCTCCGGGATCGCACAGGTCGGTGTACTGCTTGTAGAGCATCGGCACGCTCGCCCCCAGCGTATCGAGATTGGCCTTCAGCACACGGAACGCCGTGTCCGCATCCAGCCCGTCGAACGACGGGGGCGGCGCGGAATAGCGGAACGGTGCGCGCGACACGGCTTCGCCACTTTCCGCGCCGAAATAGCGTTCGTAGTACGACACGATCTGTTCGCGCGCGTGCAGCGGCAACGCCGCGCTCATCGAC
Source organism: Pseudomonadota bacterium (assembly GCA_023419315.1). GTDB lineage: Bacteria > Pseudomonadota > Gammaproteobacteria > Xanthomonadales > Xanthomonadaceae > Pseudoxanthomonas_A. The sequence continues at coordinate 22,253 of JAEZYE010000059.1, read as the reverse complement.
ACCGCGCCGAACAGGTAGCGCACCTGCGGATGCCGCACGAGATAGGCACCGATGCCCTGCCACAGGTAATCGATGCTGCGGCTGCCCCAGTATTCCGGCGCCACGAAACTGCGGCCCAGTTCCATGCCCTGTGCGATGCGCGCGCGCGCCTCATCGCTGTAGTGGAACAGCGACGCGCTGTAGAGCCCATTCAACCCGCGCTCCGCCAGCACGGCCCCGCCGCGCGCAATCCGGTAGGCGCCGGCGATTTTCCGGGCCGGCGCATCCCACAGCACGATGTGTTCGTACCAGGTGTCGTACGGGTCGACATCCAGCCGCTTGCCGGTGCCCTCCCCGACTTCACGGAACGTCAGCTCGCGCAGGCGGCCGATTTCGCGCAGCAGGCGCGAACCGGCCTGCAGCCGTCCCACGCAGATGCGTTTGCCGTCGCTGGTCTGGCCGAGTACATCGAGCGCCTCGATCTCCACCGCCAACCGTTCCGGATCCATCGGCGCGATCAACGGTTGCGGCGAAAGCGTATCGGCGCGGCGCCGGCCCAGCGCATACAGGCTGCGGCGCATCTGCTCGAGCGCGCGTTCATCGGAAACGCCGGGCGCAAGATGCGCCGGCGTGCCGACGCGCAACTGGATGCGCCGCTGTGCGCGCTTGAACATCTCGCGCGCCAGCAAGGCGGTGCCGGCCGGCTTGAACAAGGCCGAAGCCCCGTAGAAGAACGCCGAATTTCGCGCATGCACGCGAATCGGCAGGACCGGCGCGCCGGTGTGGCGCGCGAAGCGCAGGAAACCGCGACGCCAGCGCGTGTCTGTCACGCCCCGCGGTCCCAGCCGCGAGACTTCGCCCGCCGGGAAGACGATCACGCATTGGTCCGCCTCCAGCGCCTGTTCAATCGCGCGCAGGCTGTCGGCGCCAGGCCGGCCGCCGAGGATGCGCACCGGCAGCATCAGCCCGGCCAGCGGCTCGATGCTCGCAAGCATGTCGTTGGCCACGATGCGCACATCGCGGCGCACACTGCCGACGAAATCCAGCAGCGCCATCGCATCCAGCGCACCGGACGGATGGTTGGCGACAATCAGCAGCCGCCCGCGCGCCGGGATTCGCGCGCGATCATCAGTGCCGGCTTCATAGCGCAGGTTGAGAAAATCCATGGCCGCCTGCAGGAACGCAAAATCGCGCAGGTGACCGTGTCCGGCCAGGAAGGCATAGGCCTGGTCCAGTCTCGACCAGCGGCCCAGGGTGCGCAGCAGGGGACGGGCCAGACGGGCGCGGCGGCCCCGGAACCAGTGGGGATAACGTTCGGCAATCTGCTGTTCCAGCGGGCGCATGGGCTCGTCGGCGTCGGCGGGGTTCGCCGCGCAGCCTGAGCGCGGGCCGCGACAGTCCGATGGCAATCCTGCGGCAGTTGCATGACAGGCCGCTGCCGGCCCCGCTTAACGTGAGTACTACCCTGAACGGCGCACAATGCACGCACGCTCCGCCGCGTGTATCATGCGCGCCCATCTTTTCATCCGAATACAGGGATATAAGCCTGATGTCCAACTACCTGTTCACTTCCGAATCGGTCTCCGAAGGCCATCCGGACAAGGTCGCCGACCAGATTTCCGATGCCGTGCTCGACGCCATCCTGGCCCAGGACAAGCGCGCCCGCGTGGCCTGCGAAACCATGGTCAAGACCGGCGTGGCCATCGTGGCCGGCGAGATCACCACCTCGGCGTGGATCGATCTGGAAGCCCTGACCCGCAAGGTGATCCTGGACATCGGCTATGACAGCAGCGACGTCGGCTTCGACGGCGCCACCTGCGGCGTGCTCAACCTGATCGGCAAGCAGTCGCCGGACATCAACCAGGGCGTGGACCGCAAGAAGCCGGAAGAACAGGGCGCGGGCGACCAGGGCCTGATGTTCGGCTATGCCACCAACGAAACCGACAGCTACATGCCGGCCGCGATCCATCTGTCTCATCGCCTGGTCGAGCAGCAGGCCAAGGTGCGCAAGAAGAAGAACTCGCCGCTGTCGTGGCTGCGCCCGGACGCCAAGAGCCAGGTCACCCTGCGCTACGAGAACGGCAAGGCGGTGGCGATCGACGCCGTCGTGCTTTCGACCCAGCATGATCCGGACGTCAAGCAGAAGGATCTGGTCGAGGCCGTCCGCGAGACCATCCTCAAGCCGGTGCTGCCGGCCAAGTGGCTGCACAAGGGCACCAAGTTCCACATCAACCCGACCGGCAAGTTCGTCATCGGTGGCCCGGTGGGCGATTGCGGCCTGACCGGCCGCAAGATCATCGTCGATACCTACGGCGGCTGGGCCCGTCACGGTGGCGGCGCGTTCTCCGGCAAGGACCCGTCGAAGGTCGATCGTTCGGCCGCGTACGCCGCGCGCTACGTCGCCAAGAACATCGTCGCCGCCGGCCTGGCCGATCGCTGCGAAGTGCAGGTGAGCTACGCCATCGGCGTGGCCGAACCGACCTCGATTTCGGTCACCACGTTCGGCACCGGCAAGATCAGCGACGACAAGATCGAAAAGCTGATCCGCAAGCATTTCGACCTGCGCCCGTACGGCATCATCCAGATGCTCGACCTGATCCACCCGATGTACCAGGCCACTGCGTCCTACGGCCATTTCGGCCGCAAGCCGCAGGAAATCAGCTACGTCGATGGCGCCGGCAAGAAGCACACGGCGACCGCCTTCTCCTGGGAGAAGACCGACCGCGCCGAAGCGCTGCGCAAGGATGCCGGCCTGAAGTAACCGGCCGCTGCATCGCAAAAGAAACCCCGCTCCGGCGGGGTTTTTTTGTGGATGGTCCATCGCCTTCTCCACACCGCGCTGTCTTGAGAGTGGGCGGCTGTCCGCGTTTGCCGCGTGCCTGCGTTCATGGTTCGAAGCATTGCTGCGCTTCCTTCGCGCCAGACCGGCTGACCGCCGCTGGCTCCTTCGCCTTTTCGTCTATCCTGCCGGCCATGGGGAAAACCAACGACCGACGACCGATCGCCGCGCGCGATACCGGCTGGGCGCGCCAGCTCGCCGCCGCGCTGGCGCGCAGCGCCATCACGCCCAACCAGATTTCGGTGGCGAGCATCGCGTTCGCCGCACTGGGCGCGGTGATGCTGATATGGGCTCCGCTCGATGCCGGCCTGCTGCTGTGCGCCGCATGCGTGCAACTGCGGCTGCTGTGCAACCTGCTCGATGGCATGGTCGCGATGGAAGGCGGACAGCAGACTCCGACCGGCGCGCTGTACAACGAATTTCCGGATCGCATTGCCGATTCGCTGCTCATCGTCGGCCTGGGCCATGCCGTCGGACAAGCGTGGCTGGGCTGGCTGGGCGCGTTGCTGGCCGCGCTGACCGCCTACGTGCGGCTGGCCGGCGGCTCGCTCGGCCTGGCGCAGGATTTCCGCGGCCCGATGGCCAAGCAGCACCGCATGGCCGTGCTGACGCTCGCGTGCATCCTGGCGATCGTCGAAGCGCATGTCGTCGGCAGCCAGTACGCATTGTTGGCCGCTGCGTGGATCATCGCGGCCGGCTCGCTGCTGACCTGCTTCACGCGGACGCGTGCGATCGCGCGACAGCTGCGGGAGCGCGGCTGAGTGCTGCCGCGCGTTCTCGCCGGGCTGGCGCATCTGTTCATCGGCGCGTACCCGCGCTGGCAGGGCTCGCGCCCGGATGCACGCCAGCGCGTCTACTTCGCCAACCACACCAGCCATGTCGATACGGTCGCGCTGTGGGCCGCACTTCCGCCTGCGCTGCGCGCGCACACGCGTCCCGTCGCGGCGCGCGACTACTGGGGAAGCGGACCGCGCAGCGTACTCGCGCATCGCGCCTTCAATGCCGTGCTGATCGATCGGCAGCGCGAGCAGGCGGACGTCGATCCGCTGCAACCGCTGTACGACGCACTGGATGCCGGCGATTCGCTGATCCTGTTCCCGGAAGGCACGCGCCATCACGATCCGCTGCCGCAACCGTTCAAGTCCGGCCTGTTCCATCTGGCGCAGCGCTATCCGCAGGTGGAGTTCATCGCCGTGTACCTGGACAACGCGCGTCGCTGCCTGCCCAAGGGCAGCCTGGTGCCGGTGCCGCTGATCTGCACCGTGCGTTTCGGTGCGCCGGTGCCGTGGCGGGAAGGCGAAGCGAAGGCGCAATTCCTCGAACGCGCGCGTGACGCGGTGGTGGCACTGGCATGAGCGGACTGACCGGCAATGCCCCGCTCGACGGCTTCCTGCACGCGGCGATGGCGCGCGCGCCGCAGACGTTCTGGTGGGTCATCGGCGGCGTGATCGCCCTGTTGATCGTGGCCAGCGCGATCGGCGCCATGCTCGCGCGGCGCAAGCCGGGCCCGGTGATCGACAACCTCAACGCGCGCATCCGTGCGTGGTGGGTGATGGTGGGCGTGCTTGCCGCGTGCTTCATGCTCGGCAAGGTCGCCACACTGGTGCTGTACGGGCTGCTGTCGTTCTTCGCCCTGCGCGAGTTCATTTCACTGACGCCGACACGGCGCGGCGATCATCTCGCGCTCTGCCTGTGCTTCTACCTGGCGATTCCGCTGCAGTACTGGCTGATCGGCGTGGACTGGTACGGCCTGTTCGTCATGTGCATCCCGGTCTACGGGTTCCTGCTGCTGCCCGCGGTTTCCGCGCTGTCAGGCGATACCGAGGATTTCCTCGCGCGGAACACCAAGGTGCAGTGGGGCCTGATGCTGACGGTCTACTGCCTGAGCCACGCACCCGCGCTGATGCTGCTGCGCATTCCCGGCTACGAAGGCCAGAACCTGATGCTGCTGTTCTACCTGTTGCTGGTCGTGCAGCTCAGCGACGTGCTGCAGTACGTGTTCGGCAAACTGTTCGGCAAACACCTGCTCGCGCCGCAGGTCAGTCCGTCCAAGACGGTGGAAGGCCTGATCGGCGGCGGCCTGTCGGCGGCGGCAGTCGGTGCGTCGCTGTGGTGGGTCACGCCGTTCACGCCGTGGCAGTCGGGCCTGCTGTCGCTGCTGATCGTCATCTGCGGCTTTCTCGGCGGGCTGGCGCTGTCGGCGGTCAAGCGCAGCCTCGGTGCCAAGGACTGGGGCGAAATGATCGAAGGCCACGGCGGCATGCTCGACCGTCTGGATTCGGTCGTCTTCGCCGCACCGGTCTTTTTCCACGTGGTCCGCTACGGATTCCAGTAAGCGGCCGCGCGGGCCGGCGGCTACAATTGCGCCATGTCCCTTCTCCAGTTCCAGCGGGTCGACTTCAGCGTCGGCGGTCCGCTCCTTCTCGAACACGTCGATCTGTCCATCGAAGCCGGCGAACGCGTCTGCATCGTGGGTCGCAACGGCGCCGGCAAGTCCACGCTGATGCGCCTGATGGCCGGCGAACTCAAGCCCGACGACGGCGAGATCCGCGTCCAGAACGGTGTCGTGGTTGCGCGCATGGCGCAGGAAGTCCCGCAGGACGCGCATGGCAGCGTGTTCGACGTGATCGCACAGGGCCTGGGTGATCTGGGCGCGCTGCTGGCGCGTTACCACCACGCGCTGCTGGAGGGCGACATGGCCGCGCTCGGCGATGCGCAGGCGCAGATCGAAGCACGCCACGGCTGGGATCTCGACCGCCGCGTGCAGCAGGTCATCACCCGCCTGGAACTGCCGGAAGATGCGGACTTCGCCGCGCTTTCGGGCGGCATGAAACGACGCGTGCTGCTGGCGCAGGCGCTGGTGCGCAAGCCCGATATCCTGCTGCTGGACGAACCGACCAACCATCTGGACATCGAAGCGATCGCCTGGCTGGAAGGCTTCCTCAAGCAGTTCGAGGGCAGCCTTGTGTTCGTCACCCACGATCGCAGCTTCCTGCGTTCGCTGGCCACGCGCATCGTGGAAATCGATCGCGGACAGCTCACCAGTTGGCCCGGCGACTACGACAACTACCTGCGCCGGCGCGAAGAACGCCTGCATGCCGAAGCCCAGGAAAACGCGCGCTTCAACAAACTGCTGGCGCAGGAAGAAGTCTGGATCCGCCAGGGCATCAAGGCGCGGCGCACGCGCAACGAAGGCCGCGTCACCGCGTTGAAGGCCATGCGTCGCGAGCGTGCGCAGCGGCGCGATCTCGCCGGCAACGTGAAGATGGAAGCGGCCGCGGCCCAGTCATCCGGGCGCAAGGTGATCGAAGCCACGGACGTGACGCAGTCCTACGGCGGCCGCGTGCTGCTGGACAACGTTTCGGCCACGATCATGCGCGGTGATCGCGTCGGCATCATCGGTCCGAACGGCTCCGGCAAGTCCACGCTGCTGAAAATCCTGCTCGGTGAACTCAAGCCCGAACACGGCGAAGTCAAGCTCGGTACGGGCCTGCAGATCGCCTACTTCGACCAGCACCGCAGCCAGTTGGACGACACGCGCAATGCGCTGGAGAACGTGGCCGAGGGCCGCGACTTCGTCGAGATCAACGGCAGCCGCAAGCACGTCATCGGCTATCTGCAGGACTTCCTGTTTTCGCCCGAACGCGCACGCGCGCCCATCACCCGACTGTCCGGCGGCGAGCGCAATCGCCTGCTGCTGGCGAAGCTGTTCGCGCAACCGTCGAATCTGCTGGTGATGGACGAACCCACCAACGATCTCGACGTCGAAACGCTGGAACTGCTCGAGGAACTGTTGGGCGAGTACAAGGGCACCCTGCTGCTGGTCAGCCATGATCGCGACTTCCTCGACAACGTGGTGACCAGCACGCTGGTGCTCGAAGGCGAAGGCCGGCTGGGCGACTATGTCGGCGGCTACAGCGACTGGCTGCGCCAGCGCCCCGCACCGGCTCCATCGACGCCGACACGCAGCGATACGGTCGCGCCGGCACCGCCGACCGTGGCGAATGCCGGCGACACCGCAGCGCCTGCGGCGAAGCGCAAGCTCAGCTACAAGGACGCGCGCGAACTGGAACAGTTGCCGGTACGCATCGAAACGCTGGAAGCGGACATCGCCAAGCGCACGGCCGCCATGAATGAACCGGCCTACTACCAGCAGGATGCCGCCGCATTGCAGAAAGCCAACGAAGACCTTGCGCGCCTGCATGCCGATCTGGAGCACGCGTACCAGCGATGGTCGGAACTGGAAGGCTGAGCCTCATGCCGGTTCACCTCCGACCGTTTGCGCCTCTTGACCGCGCTGGCCCGCTCCGGTGAGCTGACGCCATGCCCCGCCCTCACGATTCCACCTGTGAGACCGAAGACGGTCTGCACCTGCACCAGCGCGACTGGATCGCGGCGCAGCCGCGCGCACGCCTGCTGATCGTGCATGGCCTGGGCGAACACGGCGGACGTTACGACCGCCTGGCCAGCGAGCTGGTGGACGCCGGGATTTCCGTTCGCGCCTACGATCATCGCGGGCATGGCCGTTCACCGGGCGAACGTGCGCGCGTCGCGCCGCATGCCGATCAACTCGCACGCGACCTGCTGCGCGTTCACGAGCGTTACGCCGCCGAAGGCCATGACGCGCCGTTCCTGATGGGACACAGCCTGGGCGGACTCGTCGCGGCCCATGCCGTCATCGTGTCGGGACTGAAGCCACGCGGTCTGGTGCTGTCCTCGCCTGCATTGCGCACGCATGCGAGTGCGCCGGAACGTGCGCTTGCGCGCCTCCTGTCCGGGCCGTTCCCGCATGTGCGCCTGTCCAGCCGGCTGTCTGCCCTGCACCTGTCGCATGACCCGCATGTGGCCGGTGAATACCTGCGTGATCCCCACAACCATCGCCTGATCAGCGCACGACTCGCGCATTTCATCTTCACTGCAGGACCGCAGGTCATCGCAGAGGCGGCGAACCTGAGCGTGCCGACGCTGCTGCAGTTCGCGGCCGACGATCATCTTGTCGATCCGGCCGGCGCGCGCGCGTTCGCTAGCGCGGCACCGCAGCGCAAGCTGGAAGTACACGAGTACCTGCGCCTGTACCACGAGATCTACAACGAAGCCGAACCGGATCGCAGCCGCGTCCTGGCCGATCTCGTGCGCTGGTTCGATTTCCGGCTTGATCACCCGAAGCGGCCCGGGCACGTCACGTAGCAGGATTCACGCGATGGCATGCGCCATCGCCCGGTTCTCGATCCCCTCTCGACGCACGGCCTCGACCGGCGACCTCGCGCGTGCGCGTCTAGCACAGCGCGCAGAAAAAGTTGTCAGAGGAATCTCATGTCAATCGCGGCGACGCGCCGGCAGTGTCACTCCACTGTTTCCCAGAGGGGTGGTCTATGTCGAGATCCTGTTTTTATTCTGCAAGTCCGCGTTTCCGTTTCATTCCCGCCGCAATCGTCACGCTGTCCGCTGCGCTCATCAGCGCCCCCGCATTCGCGGACGACACCGGTTCCAACGACAGCGCGTCGGCCCGCTTCACCGGTCCGCTGGTCAGTTCCTCGCCGCCGCTGCCGAAAGGCGCCTGGAACATCGAGCCGTACCTGATCCGATCCGAGGTTTCCGGTTTCTGGGATCGCGACGGCAACCGTCATTCCACCGACAGCTCGCACACGTGGCGGCTGGCCGTTCCGGTGATGTACGGCGCGACCGATCGCATCAGCCTGGGCGCCTCCTTCAACGCGTACTACGGCAATGGCGAAGGTCCCGCGTTCGGCGATACGCGCCTGTCGCTGCTGTATCTGCTCGCCCAGGGCGGCGGCGAACACACGCCGAAACTCACGCTGGCGGTCCGGCAGAACCTCCACACCGGGCACCACGATCTACTGGAACAGCGCTCGACGTCGTTCGCGACCGGCAGCGGCGCGCCGACCACGACACTCGGCCTCTACGGCCAGGCCTATTACCTCGATCGGAAACTGCGCGGCCGCGTGAACCTGTCGTGGCAACTGCCGTATTCCGGCGTCGATGTCGAAGGCCGCAGCGGCTACGGCACCCAGGACGGATTCCGCGGTGAAGTCGACCTGGGCGCCGAGTTCGAAGGCACGCTCGGCCTGGAATACAGCCTGTCGCCGAAATGGGCGCTGGCGCTGGACGTGGTCTACGAGAACCAGCGTCCTTCCGATCTGCACGGCACGCTCGATGACGGCAGCGGCGAGAAGCTCTATCGCGCCGACGGCCCCTCGCATTCCTGGCGCGTGTCGATTGCCCCGGCGATCGAATACCACTGGAACGACCAGGTCGGCGTCATCTTCGGCGCGATGAAGTCGCTCGACGGCCGCAACACCTCCGACGTGTTCTCGCCGCAGATCGCGGTGAACGTCGGCTTCTGACGACTTCCGCTGCATCGCTTTCGCCGGCGCGGCATCACCCCGTCCGGCGTACCACTCACCCTCAACGGGGATTGCCATGTTCCAGAAGTTGTTCCTCACCAAACCGATCGAGGCCGCGATGGCCGACGATGCAGTCGCCGGCCAATCCGGTGAAACCACCCTCAAACGCACGCTCGGCGCCCGGCAGCTGGTGCTGCTGGGCATCGGCGTGGTCATCGGCGCGGGCATTTTCGTGCTGACCGGCCATGCCGCCGCCGAACATGCCGGCCCGGCCATCGTGCTGAGCTTCGTCATTGCCAGCATCGCCTGCGCGCTGGCGGGTCTGTGCTATGCGGAGTTCGCCGCGATGCTGCCCGTCTCGGGCAGCGCGTACTCGTATTCGTACGCGACGCTGGGCGAAATCGTGGCGTGGTTCATCGGCTGGAACCTCGTACTCGAATACCTGTTCGCTTCAGCGACGGTGGCGGTCGGCTGGTCCGGCTACGTCAACAGTTTCCTGCAGCACTGGAACCTGGCGTTGCCGGCGTCGTTGTCGCACGCGCCAATCGCCGTGGTGGACAGCGGCTTCGCGTTCACCGGCAGCCTCGTCAACCTGCCGGCGGTGCTGATCATCGCGGCCGCAAGCGCGCTCTGCTATCGCGGCATCACGCAGTCGGCGATGGTCAATGCCGTCATCGTCGCGATCAAGGTGGTGGTGATCACGCTGTTCATCGCGTTCGCCGCGCAGTACGTCAATCCGGACAACTGGACACCGTTCATCCCGCAGAACGAAGCACCGGGCAAATACGGCTGGGAGGGCGTGTTCCGTGGCGCATCGGTGGTGTTCTTCGCATACATCGGCTTCGACGCGGTCTCCACGGCTGCGGGTGAAGCGAAGAATCCGCAGCGCGACATGCCGATCGGCATTCTCGGCACGCTGGTGCTGTGCACGCTGATCTACATCGTGGTGGCGTCGGTGCTGACCGGGCTGCTGCCGTACGACCAGCTCAGTACGCCCAAGCCGGTGGCGACTGCACTCGACGCCTATCCGACGCTGGGCTGGTTGAAGATGACGGTGGAAATCGGCGCCATCGCCGGGTTGAGTTCGGTGATCCTGGTGATGCTGATGGGCCAGTCGCGCGTCTTCTATGCGATGTCGAATGACGGCCTGCTGCCCAAGGCCTTCAGCCGCGTGCATCCGAAGCATCGGACGCCTTACTTCGGCACACTGGTCGTCGGTGTGTTTGCCAGTGTCCTGGCCGGCCTCCTGCCCATCGGCCTGCTGGGCGAACTGGTGTCGATGGGCACCCTGCTCGCCTTCGCCACCGTGTGCATCGGCGTGCTGGTGTTGCGCCGGACGCGTCCGGACCTGCCGCGCGCATTCCGCGTTCCGGCCGCGGCGATCATCTGTCCGCTCGGTGCCATCGCCTGCCTGTATCTGTTCTGGAATCCGTTCTCGCAGCATTGGCGACTGATGACCGCCTGGACGGTGCTGGGCCTGCTGATCTACATCGGCTATGGCTATCGCAACAGCCGGGCACGACGCGCGGCAGGTTGAACGCGCAAAAGAAGAGGCCGGCGAAAGCCGGCCTCGTTCGTTGCAGCGCATGACGCATCAGCCGGTGTTCTGCACGCCCTGCGAAACGCCGTTGATGCTGGCCACCAGCACGCGCAGCAGTTCATCGTCCTCGCGTCCGGTGTCGCGCCAACGCTTGAGCAGGTCCACCTGCAGCACGCTGATGGGATCGATGTACGGATTGCGCAGGCGGATGGACAGCGCCAGGCGTTGATCGTGCTGCAACAGCCAGTCGTCACCGATCAGGCGCAGCACCCATTGCAGTGTCAGTGCGTGCTCGCGCTGGATCCGCGGGAAGAACGCGGCGTGCAGTTCATCGCCCGCCATCCGCGAGAACATTTCGGCAATGCTCAGGTCGCCTTTCGCCAGCACCATCGAGATGTCGTCGAGGAACGTGCGGAAGAACGGCCAGTCACGCGCCATCTCCTGCAATGCCGCCTCGCCATGCTGTTGCACCGCGGCTTCAAGGCCACTGCCGACGCCGAACCAGCCCGGAATCACTGCGCGCGCCTGGCTCCAGGCGAACACCCAGGGAATCGCACGCAGGTTGCCCAGCGCCGCATCCTGGCCAAGCCGGCGCGACGGGCGCGAACCCAGCGTCATGCGTTCGATGACATCGATTGGCGTCGCACTGCGGAAATAATCCATGAAGCGCGGCGCACCGACGAAACCCCGATAGGCTTCACTGCTGTGCGCGGCAACGGTGTCGGCAATCTGCCGCCAGCCTTCCTCGCGCGGTTCGGCCGGTCGCGGCCGGAGCGACGACAGCAGCACCGCACTGGTCGCCTGTTCCAGCGAGCGCAACGCCAGCGCGCGGATGCCGTACTTGCGATGGATGACTTCGCCCTGCTCGGTCACCCGCAGACGGCCGTCGACACTGCCGCGCGGAGATGCATCGACGGCGCGCGTGGTCTTGCCGCCGCCGCGACTGATGGAGCCACCGCGCCCGTGGAAGAAGGTCAGCTTGATGCCGAGATCCTGCGCCGTCTGCAGCAGTTCGACCTGTCCCCGCTGCAGGCCCCAGCGCGAAGCGGCGATGCCACCGTCCTTGCCGCTGTCGGAATAGCCGAGCATCACCATCTGCACATTGCCGCGCGCGGCGAGATGCGCGCGATATACCGGATCGGCCATCAGATCGCGCAACGTGTCCGGCCCCTTCCGGAGATCGTCCACCGTTTCGAACAGCGGCGCGATGTCGAGCGGCACGTGGCCGTCGTCGTCCACCAGCCCGCCGCGCCGCGCCAGCGCCAGCACGGTCAATACGTCGGCACGGCTGTGGGCCATGCTGATGATGTAGGCGCCGAGCGCTTCGGCGCCGTGGCGACGGCGCGCATCGCCGAGTGCGGCGAACACCGCGTCCAGGCGTGGATTGCCTTCATCTTCCGAAGGCGGCAGCCCCTGTTCGCCGCTGGCGAAGGCCGCGAGTTGCGCGGCGCGTTCGGGCGCATCGCGACTTTCCCAGGTGTCGTCTGCCAGCGCGGCGGCGACTGCGCGCGCATGTACGCTCGATTCCTGCCGCACGTCCAGGCGCGCCAGATGGAAACCGAAACTGCGCACGCGCCACGCCAATCGGCGCACCGCGAACCAGCCGGCGTGCAGGCCGCGATTGGCCTCCAGGCTGCGCAGGATCAGCTCGATGTCCGCTTCGAATTCGTCCGGCCCGGCGTAGCCTTCCGGCTGGTCTTCCAGCGTGGCCTGCAAGCGTGCGCGCATCAGATCGTTGAGCAGGCGGTACGGCATGTCGCCATGGCGCGGGCGCAGCTGTCGCGCCGCTTTCGGCAGCAGTGTGCGGTAATGCTCGACACGCGCGATGACGTCCGGCGATACCGCGACCAGCGAGGTCGATTGGCTCAACAACGTGGTGAGCTGGCGCAGTTCCTTGAGATAACGCCGCAGGATGGCCGAACGCTGCGCATTCAGCGTCGCGGTGATCGTGCTCGCGTCGACGTTGGGATTGCCGTCCATGTCGCCGCCGACCCACGTGCCGAAGCGCAGCAGGCGCGGCATCGTCGCGGTGAGCGCGGGCGACGGGCCGTACACCTCGGTGATCGCGTTCTCCAGTGTTTCGTACAGCACCGGCATGACGCGGTAGAGCACTTCGGTCAGATAGAAGCCGACGTGCTCGCGTTCGTCGTCGACGGTGGGGCGCACCGGCGAGGAATCGGCGGTCTGCCAGGCTGAGGTCAGCGCCATGCGGAAGCGCGCGGTGTCGGTGGCCTGTTCGCCCGGCGTGCGTTGCCCGTCCAGTCCGTTGACCAGGCTGGCGACCATCAGCTGCTCCTTTTCGAGCAGGGCGCGGCGCACCGCTTCGGTCGGATGGGCGGTGAACACCGGTTCGATGTCGATGCGCGGCAACCAGTGCGCCAGTTCCTCGACATCCACGCCCTGCGCCTTGAGCGTGTGCAGGGTGTCGTGCAGCCCTTCCGGCTGCGGCTTGGCGCTCGCGGCGCGCTGGTAATCGCGGCGGCGGCGGATGCGGTGCACGCGCTCGGCGATGTTCACGACCTGGAAATAGGTGCTGAAGGCGCGGATCAGCGCCTCGGCATGGGCCGGCTCCAGGCCCGCGAGCAGGCCGGCCAGCGATTGCGGCGGGGCGTCGGACTGCCGGCGCGCAATGGCGGCGGTGCGGACGCGTTCGACCTCGTCGAGGAATCCGGGCGAAACCTGTTCGGCCAGCATGTCGCCGACCAGTGCGCCCAACCGGCGCACGTCCTCACGGAGCGGAACATCGGGGGCGGCGAACTCGAGACTGCGGGGGCTGTTCATGCGAGAGCGTGGCTTCCGTTCGGTCGTGGGGCAGACCCGGCGGCCGGGTCCGGCTGCTGCAGGGCAGCAATCCGAAGCCTACCCCATCGACCCGCGCCGCAGTTCATCGGTCCATCCGGAACAAGCGATATAATGCCGCCCCCGCCGAGGGGCGCTGCGACCGTGTTTGGACGGCCAGGCTCGCCGGGATTTTTCCGTAACGGCGCCCGGTCAAGAATGCGAGCAGCGCTCGCCCACTTCCGGAGCCACACCATGAACGCCGTACGCCAGTTTTCCGCCGAGGGCGACTACAAGGTCGCCGACATCTCCCTGGCCGATTGGGGCCGCAAGGAGATCGACATCGCCGAGCACGAAATGCCGGGCCTGATGTCCATCCGCCGCAAGCACGCCACCGCCAAGCCGCTGAAGGGCGTGCGCGTGACCGGCTCGTTGCACATGACCATCCAGACCGCCGTGCTGATCGAGACGCTGGTCGACCTCGGCGCCGACGTGCGCTGGGCGTCCTGCAATATCTTCTCGACGCAGGACCACGCCGCCGCGGCCATCGCCGCCACCGGCACGCCGGTGTTCGCCTGGAAGGGCGAATCGCTGGAGGAATACTGGGACTGCACGCTCGACGCGCTGAGCTTCGGCGGCGGCAAACTGGGCCCGCAACTCGTCGTGGACGACGGCGGCGACGTCACCCTGCTCATCCACAAGGGCTATGAGCTGGAAAACGGTTCGGACTGGGTCAACACGCCCTCCTCCAACCACGAAGAGCAGGTCATCAAGAACCTGCTCAAGCGCGTCCACCAGGAGCGTCCGGGCTACTGGACCGAAGTGGTCAAGAACTGGAAGGGCGTGTCCGAGGAAACCACGACCGGCGTGCACCGCCTGTACCAGCTGGCCGAACAGGGCAAGCTGCTGATTCCGGCAATCAACGTCAACGATTCGGTCACCAAGTCCAAGTTCGACAACCTGTACGGCTGCCGCGAGTCGCTGGCCGATGGCCTGAAGCGCGCGATGGACGTGATGCTGGCCGGCAAGGTCGCGGTCGTCTGCGGTTACGGCGACGTCGGCAAGGGTTCGGCGCATTCGCTACGTGCCTACGGCGCCCGCGTCATCGTGACCGAGATCGATCCGATCTGCGCATTGCAGGCGGCGATGGAGGGCTTCGAAGTCAACACCATCGAAGACACCCTCGGACAGGCGGACATCTACGTCACCACGACCGGCAACAAGGACATCATCACCATCGATCACATGAAGGCGATGAAGGATCAGGCCATCGTGTGCAACATCGGCCACTTCGACAACGAAATCCAGGTCGATGCGCTGGTGAACTTCCCCGGCGTGCAGAAGATCAACATCAAGCCGCAGGTGGACAAGTACGTGTTCCCCGGCGGCAACGCGATTTTCCTGCTGGCTGAAGGCCGCCTGGTCAACCTCGGCTGCGCCACCGGCCATCCGAGCTTCGTGATGTCCAACTCGTTCGCCAACCAGACGCTCGCGCAGATCGATCTGTGGGCGAACAAGGACGTCTACGAGAAGACGGTCTACCGCCTGCCGAAGCAGCTCGACGAAGAAGTCGCGCGCCTGCATCTGGAGAAGATCGGCGTCAAGCTGACGACGCTGACGAAGGATCAGGCCGATTACCTCGGCGTACCGGTGGAAGGTCCGTACAAGCCGGATCACTACCGCTACTGATCCGCGGATCGCATGAAGGAAAAACGGGCGCTTCGGCGCCCGTTTTTTTGCTCTGTCGTCCTGCATGTTGCGGACTCGGCCAGCGCGTATACGTCGTCTGCACTTACGCGATGCGAAGTTGGACTTCCCCACCCACCCGCAAGGCAGGTAACCACGATGAAACGCGACATCCTGAAGACGCTCAAGCAGGAACACGACGAGCTTCGCGCGCTGTTCGCCGAGCTGAAAGAAACCACCGACCGCGGCGTCAAGAAGCGGCAGAGCCTGCTCGAGCAGATCGAGGCCGCACTCATTCCGCACGCGAAATGGGAAGAACAGGTGTTCTATCCCGCATTCAAGGAGCGCGCGGATCGCGACGGCGTCCAGACGCATGCCGAGGCTTTGGCCGAACATCACGCCGTGGAGAACTCCGTCATTCCGGAAGTGCATGCGGCCGAGCCGGGCACGCCCGAGTTCGCGGGCCGTACCAAGGTGTTCGGTGAACTCATCGACCACCATGCCACCGAAGAAGAAACCACCATGTTCAAGATGGCGAAGAAACTGTTCTCGACCGACGAGCGGGCGCAGTTGGACGAAGATTACGAAAACTGGAAGCAGTCGGATGGCGCCGATATCGTGATGGCCGGCGAGAAGGCAAAGGCGGCAGTCAAGGGAATGGTCAAGTCCATCACCCATTGATTCCACTACGGCGGGCAAGCATGCACATGCGCCCGGACCGAGGTCCGGGCGTTGCTTCATTGGCGTTGGCCGACGCGCCCGCGCTTGTCCTGGAAGCCGTAGCTCTCGCGGCCACCGCGCCTCTTGAGGGCGTTGTGCACGTCCGCGACGCCCTGGCAATCCGCCGCCAGCAATTCCGCACGGTATTTTTCGCCGCGTGTCGCCACCGTACCGCGCAGCTGGACCCAGCCTTTCTCGACAGAGAACTCGATGTCGCTCGCGTCCACATCCGGATCGGCCGCGAGCCGATGATGGATGTCTTCGGCGATGCGGTCGTCTGAACGCGCGTAGTCGCGCGGCCCGCGTCCGCGATAGCTCGCCCGTCGCGCTTCTGCGTAGTGATGCGGAGGCTGCCGGAACGCAGTGGCCGAAAGCGATGAGCCGCTCGGGCGCGTCGCGGCATCCTGATGCGACGCATCCGGCATGTGCCGACCATGCTCCGCGTAGCCCGATTCCTCGAGTTTGCCCGTGGTGTCGTAGCCGGTATAGGCGGGCGGACCGCGCCAACGTGCCGCCGTCGTCGGGCGCGTGGTTCCACGCCAATCGTCGAACATGCGTGCGCCGCGTGCCTGTGCAGCGGCCTGTGTACGCCCACCCAGCGCGTTGCGCTCCGCTTCCGCGACATTCTGCCAAGCGGCTCGATCATCGCGGAGCGGTCGCGCGTCAGTTCCCTTCCACGACTCATAGCCGTGCTGGTGTTCACTGCGGATCCCGTCGCGCTTCGTCGTGCGACGGGAATTGACGGTTGCAGTGCCGCGCCGGTCAGTTCGATCCGCCATCGGTTTTCCCGCTGTCCGCATTGGCATTGGCTTGCAGCGCCTTGGCCAGTTCGAGATGGTGCGCCACGTGCTCGCGGGTGCGCTTCAGATGGGCTTTTGCGGGATCGCTGGTCACCGCCGGCAAAAGCTTCTGATCAAGCGCCGAGAGCGCTTCGGTGTGTCCGGAAATCATGGCCTGCACATAGGCGCGCTCGTATTCCTGTCCCTGCTTGCCGCCGAGCTCGCGCAGTTCCGCCTCGCCCTTGCGCTTCTGCGCCTGCGCATCGGCGCTGTCTGCATCGGGCTTGAGTGCCAGCGTCTGCTCGCGGTTCTTGCCGTGCTCGTCAATCATCATGCGCGCGTAGTCCGCCACTTTGCCCTTGACCTTCTTGTCGAGTGCCTGCCGGCCCGCCGCGATCTCGTGATCGTTGATGGCATTCAGTACGCCCAGCGCGCCGCGTTCGCCTGTTCCAGCCGGCATGCCTGCCGTGCCGGCCGGCGTTGCATCGGGTTGCGTACCGTCCTGAATGCCGCCGCCCATGTCGCCCTGTGCATCCGCCGTGGTTCCGCCTGCCGTGGCGCCGGTGCCGGTCGCATCCGTAGAGGTCGTGGCGGTGTCCGCGTCGGCGGCCGTCGAGGTTGCGTCCGCAGTGGTGGCCGGATCAGTCGGCGCCATTGCCGCGCCTTCCCCGGTGGAGGTGGTTTCGGTGCCGGCCGGCGCATCGTTCCTGCACGCCGGCAACGCGATCACGATCGCAGCCGCCAGCACCGTTCCGCAGAATTTTTTCATGGGAGTTCTCCTTGTCGCATGGATGCGGGCCCGCTTGCGCCGCGGGCCCGGCAAAGTCAGGGCAGGCACCGTGCCTGCCCTGTTCCTCGGGTGCCGATATCACCCGTTGTTGCCACCGCGATTGCCGCCTTGGTTTCCACCCTGGTTGCCACCTTGGTTACCGCCTTCCTGGTTTCCGCCCTGGTTGCCGCCCCCCTGGTTTCCGCTCTGGTTGCCGCCGCTGGCTTCGCCGCCTTTCCGGCCGGCTTCGCGTGCTTCCTCGGAGGTGAACTCATGGGCATTGCCGCTTTCGTGCGAAGCACGTCCACCTTCGCTGGCGATTTCGCGCTGCTTCTCCGGATCCATGCCCGCGAAGCCGCGACGATCGTTGTTGCCACCTTGATTCTGGTTCTGGTTCTGGTTCTGTTGGTTGGCCATTGCCGTTTCCTCTGTGCTGTATATGGATGTTGCGAGCGGAATGGCGTGCTACACAGTCGGCAGACTGTTTTCGAGTGTTTTCCAGATATTTGCTGGAGCAAATGCGAGTGCCGCTTCAGATGCAGTTGATCCATCCCGGTTTCCACCGTAGTCGTCGTGGAGTGAGCAGGATGTGCGAGCGACCGCGGCAACACAGGCGACGCAGTGGTCGAGATTGCGAACATGCTCTTGACCCGCGGTTCGCGATCCTGCAATCCCCACAGATGATCGGGCTACGCCATGAAAACCAGATTCAGCGTCATCGTCCTGCTGTGCGCCATCGCTGCATGCGCGGCGTTCAGCGGATGCCGTGACAACAACGACACCACGCCACAGACGCAGAACTCACCGCAACGTTGATTGCGACGGTTCCGTCCGTCGCGAAACACATCGTCCCGCACGTTTCGTCGGAGCCGGCTCCCTGTCGCGGGGGCTGGCATCTAATCCGGCAGCCATCGCACGAGCAAGCTGCAGCTTCCTTGCGCGCTCCGGACCTTCTCGTTCCCGTCGATGATGAAGAGGACGTGCGCAACGCCAGTCCCGACACTCCGGCGTCATGCGCTCGCAGCGCCGCGTATGCCTGCGCGACAGCCCAGGATCAGACTCTTCCGATTCAGAAGGCGGAGGCCGGCCACTACAGTGCAGCGGCCATGAACCGTTTCGACCCGATCTGCTGATCGCTGCATGCCGCCTTGCCCGGCCTGCAGACAGCACGCCCGGGAAACCCGATCCGGTCATGCAGCCCTTCGACGGACGGAGCTCGACATGAAAAAAAACCACCGGCCTCGCGGCACGCACAACCGGACGCAAATGCCTTCCGCGGCCCTGCAACAGAAGTTCCTTGAACTCGCCTCGCGCTTCAAGGCGGCACTCGCTGCACAGGACCATGCCTTGGGCAGCCAGTTGGCCGAACAGGCCCTGAAACTCATTCCGGGCCACATGGCCGTGCTGTCCGACTACGCGTTCTGCCTGATGCGTGCAGGCCGGCATGAGGAGGCGCATGCGGTCTACCTGAAGATATGGCATTCACCGCCTGCGATGCAGCAGCAGGCCAGCGCCACGTGGCTGGATGGCCTGACCGAAGTCTGCGGCTGGCTCGGCGATTTCGCTGCGGTCCGCAACTACGGGCTGTGCTCGCTCGCGCGCGCTGACGCGCAGCATGGCGCGGCCGCCGGACATCCGCTTTCCGGGCCGCCTGCGCCTTTCGACGCCCGGCAACCTTCGCGCAACGTCATCGCCTACAGCCTGTTCGGTGCCAACCCGCGCTACTGCGAGACGATGGTGAAGAACGCGGACGTGGCGCGTGATCTATTTCCCGAATGGACCTGCCGCGTCTATCTCGATGACAGTGTGCCGCAGCATGTCGGCGCTCGGTTGCGGGCGGCCGGTGCGGACGTCATCGACATCGCACGGACAGCACACCGCGACATCCATCCGCTGATGTGGCGCTTTCTGGTGGTGGATGATCCGACGGTGCAGCGCTTCCTGATTCGTGATGCCGATTCGCTGCTGTCCGAGCGTGAGCAGGCCGCGGTCCACGAATGGCAGCGCAGCCCGTACTGGTTCCATCACATGCGCGACTACTTCACGCATACCGAGTTGCTGCTCGCCGGGATGTGGGGCGGGTGCACGGGCGCGCTGCAGGGCGTCGCCGAATCAATCCGCGCATTCATGGCGCGGGCAAACGACCGGGGACGCTTCGTCGATCAGCATTTCCTGCGCGAATGCCTGTGGCCGACGGTCCGCCAGAGTGTGCTGCAGCACGATGATCTGTTCGGCTTCCTTGAAGCCCGTCCGTTCCCCGCCCACGCACCCATCCGCTGGAACACCGAGCACTTCCATGTCGGCAGCAACGTCGGGCACATGGGGGTCGGCGCGCGCAGCGCCTCCCGCTCCGACGGCGAACTCCAGCGCTGGGCGCTGGTCACGGCGCAGGGCGAGCGGATTGGCGAATACGCCTCCGTGGTGGCGGGCGGCGTCTGGCAATCGGATTTCCCCTTCTTCCTGGCCGAAGACATCCAGGCCGGTCGCATGACCATCGAGCTTCTGGCGGACTGACGCCTTAGTTCCTTCCATCGCGATGAAGAGATATACTCCCGGCCGTTCACCGACGGCCGTGCCTTATGACTTCGCTCAGCTTCGAGTTCTATCCCCCCAAGACCGATGATCAGCGCGCGCAGTTGGACCGCACCGCGGAAAAACTGAAGGCCTACGCGCCGGAATACGTGTCCTGCACGTTCGGGGCGGGCGGCTCGACACTGAGCTACACGTCGGAGACCGTACGCCACCTCAACCAGAAGCACGGTTTCGCCGCCGCGCCGCATCTGTCCTGCGTCGGCGGCAGCCGCGAGGAAATCCGCGAACTGCTCAAGCTCTATCGCGCGATCGGCTGCAAGCGCATCGTCGCGCTGCGCGGCGATCTGCCATCGGGCATGGGCCATCCGGGCGACCTGCGCTATGCATCGGAGCTCATCGCCTTCATCCGCGAGGAGCATGGCGACACCTTCCATATCGAAGTGGGCTGCTATCCGGAAACCCATCCGCAGTCCGAGGATGCGTTGAGCGACCTGAAGTACTTCAAGCAGAAGGTCGATGCCGGCGCCGACGGCGCGATCACGCAGTATTTCTACAACGCGGACGCGTATTTCCACTTCGTCGATGCGACACGCAAGCTCGGCATCACCATTCCGATCGTGCCCGGCATCATGCCGATCTCCAATTTCTCCCAGCTCCGCCGTTTCTCCGAAGCTTGCGGCGCGGAGATCCCGCGCTGGATCGGCAAGCGCATGCAGGCGTTCGGCGATGACGCCGACAGCATCCGCGAGTTCGGCGCCGATGTGGTCGCACGGCTGTGCGAACAACTCGTCGCCGGTGGCGCACCGGCATTGCACTTCTACACGTTGAACCTGGCCAAGCCGACCCAGGCCGTGCTTTCGCGGCTCGGCCACGAGGCCGCCTGAAGTACGCCCTGCCTTCCGGGCATGGCGATGGTGAAACGCGACTTCCGGCAATGACTTCCTCACCAGCGTCGCGCTAGTCTGCGCCGATGCGCGCACTCTGTTTGCTTCCCGTCCTGGCATTGCCGGCCGCCCTGCCGTTGCCGTCGCATGCCCAGGACGTACAGCGGTGCACGACGATGACGGGCGAAACCGTCTACACCGACAAGCGTTGCGAGGATCTGGGCGCGATGGACCGGCTGCCGTCGGCCGATGCATCCAGCATTTCGGGCGGCGCGCTGTATCGCGGCACGTGTTCGCGCACGTTGCGCGATCTGGTGCAGCAGATCACCAGTGCCGTCGACGCGCGTGACGTCAACCGGCTGGCCGGCATCTACTACTGGAATGGTGTTTCCGACCGCACCGCCAACCGCGTGCTGGATCAGCTGGAAAGGATTGTCGAACGTCCGCTCGTGGATATCGTGCCGGTCCGGCCGGCCGCAGCGATCACCGATGCCGACGGCAACGTGATCGACGGCAATGCAGATGGCTACTATCCGCAAACCGTACCGCAGCGACCGGTCGCACTTCGGCTGGAGCAGACGCTGCGCAACAGCGCCACGCCTTCGCGCACGGTCCTCGGTCTGCGGCGGGCCTATCAGTGCTTCTGGATCACGCTGTGATCCAGATGGATGCGATGCGCCTCAGCCCAGCCGCAATGTGGCGATCACGCCACGCGATTCGCCGGGACGCACATCCACCTGCCAGCCGTACAGCGCACACAGCCGGCTGACGATCGACAAGCCGATGCCGCCGCCCTGTGAATGGCCTGCATGGGTGCCGCGGTAGCCGCGTTCGAACAGTCGGGATGCGTCTTCGCGGCTGAGTCCCGGCCCCGAATCGATCACCTCCACTGCGTTGGGCAACAGGCGCACCACGACTTCGCCTTCCGGCGTGTACTTCACCGCGTTGCCGATGAGGTTGCCCAGCGCGACCGACAGCGCGGCTTCCGGCGCATCCACGGTGACGCCGCATTCGCCTTCCACCCGCAGCACCAGCGGCTTGCCGCCAAGCTGCGCGCGGTGGGCGTCCAGCAGCTGTTCGCAGACGCGGGCAACGTCCGTGTTGCCATGCCCGCGTTCGCTGCGTGACAGCAGCAGCAATGCGCTGATCAGATCCGTGCACTGCTGCTCGGCGCGCTGGATACGCAGGATACGCGTGCGGGTCTTGTCGTCGAGATCCGGACGCGACAGCAACAGTTCGACCGAGCCGCGGATGATCGCCAGCGGCGTGCGCAGTTCGTGGCTGACGTCCGCGTTGAATTCCCGATCGCGCTGCACGACTTCAGTGAGGCGATCGGAATAGTCGTCCAGCGCCTTCGCCAGTTCGCCGACTTCGTCCTCGGG
>JAEZYE010000023.1 GCA_023419315.1 Pseudomonadota bacterium | reverse complement strand
GGGCAGCAGTTGCCTGGAGTTCGGGCTGCGCTGAAATGAAGTGGCGCGTGGACGTCCGGCTTACACGCCCGGAGTGCCCGCCACGATGGCCGTGTGGGAAAGTGCATAGCCGACCAGCGTGTTGATGACCGAGCCCGTCACCACCACCAGCAGTGCAGCAAGCAGGCAGCGCCACCACGGCAGCCGGGTCTTGCGGCGCACCCAGCAAAGGGCAGCTGCACGCTCGACGGAGAAGCGGCGTCGCAGCCGGTGTCGCAGGCGGGTGCCGGCTATGCGGAGGAATCGCGCGCGCCTGCCGAAGTGACCTGCGAGTCAAAAGGACAGCATCACACCGAATGCGTGATGGACACGCGCGGTGAGGTGCAACTGGTCCGGTAACTCAGCCGTACATCCGTAGCGGACCATCGCTTCACGCGGCAAGCGCACTTGCGAGCAGGAGTTCCTATTCCGCATGCAGGGCGGGAGGCGGTGAGGGCGTGATGCTCGTGCCGGCAGGAAAGCGCACGGTGAACTGGCTTCCGTGACCGGCGCCGTCGCTTTTGACCTGCACCGTGCCGCCATGGGCTTCGACGATCTTCTTGACCACCATCAATCCCAGGCCCAGTCCCAGGCGCGAGCTCTCCAGGCCGGGCAGGGTGAAGACGTGGAAGAGATGTTCGAGTTTCTCGGGGGCAATGCCCGCGCCTTCATCGGTGATGCGCACCACGAGTTCGGTGCCTTCCCGCGTGCCGCTGATCCAGATGCGGCCCGGCACATCCGTGTAGCGCAGCGAATTGGCGATCAGATTGACGAAAACCTGCTTCATCCGGTTGCGATCGATATTGGCGAACAGCCGGCCTTTCGGCAGCAGGAGCGGCTCGACCCGGGTGTCACGCTCGGCTTGCTTGCTGGCGATGTGCACGCACTCGACCAGCAGTTCGCGCAGGTCGCAGCGTTCGCGGTCGAGGATGAAGCCGTTGGACTCCACCTTGCTGTGCTGGAGCAGATCCTCGATGAGTCGGCTGGCCATCACGATGTTCTGTTCAATCGCTGCCAGCGGCTTGGTGACCCGATCGTCGCCATCGGTGCGCATGTGCAGGATCTCGGCAGCCAGGCTGACGCCCGACAGCGGATTCCGCAACTCATGTGCGAGCACGGCGATCGCGAAGCTCTTGCCCTCGCTTTCCTGCTTCGCGGCGCGACAGCTCTCGCGTGCGCCCTCCATCTGCATCTTGGCGTCGGTCATGTCGCGGAAAATCTTGATGAAGCTGCAGCCATCGCCCATGCCCGCCAGATGGACGGTGACGCCTGACGCCCAGAAGCGTGTGCCATCCATGCGGCGGAGCCAGCGGTCATCGATGCTGGACTGTTTGCTGCGGGCCTCGTTCATCTCGTGCTGCGGTATGCCGATTTCCACATCCGACAGCAGGAAGATTTCGGACAGGTGGCGCCCGACCAGTCCGGTAGCTTCGGCGCACAGCGTGCCGAGCGCGCCGCGGTTGCACCAAGTGATCCGCCCGTCATCGTCCATGATCAAGACCACATGATCGAGCGAGCGGACCACGAAGGCCCAGAGGATGTCCTTCAACTGTTGTTCGTCGACGGGAAGAACATGGGACGACATCGAAGGGCTCCGGTGATTGCAGGGAGCCAGGGGAGCGCCGCATCCGTAATGGCGGCTCTAGTGACTTCCGGAATTTCCATGGACGGAGGGCGCTGCGCCCGCCGCAATGTGCTCCGCGCAGCCATATACGCGCGCGCGAGGTGGCGACGACGTGAAGCCGGCGCGGGTGTTCGCGGATCGGATCACGTGAGGTCATCGGTGCGGGCGGGAATTTCGTCTTGCCTGCGTCGTTGTCAGTCGATGCCGGTTCGCATTCGACGGATGGACTTCGCCAGCAGCGCCTGCCACGATTGCATCCGGCGCGAGGCGCCAGCCGCGGGGGCGGCGCACAAGGAGTTGGAGCATGAAAGCAGGAATGCTGGGCGGACTGCTGTTCGCCCTGGTTTCGCTGCCGGCGGCAGCGCAGGTGGATCTCGAGCCTTACCTGAAGGATGACCCGTACCAGGCGCTGAAAATCTCGCCGGACGGCCAATATTTCGCCACCACCGCGCCGCTGGAGGATCGCGAAGCGCTGGTCGTCGTGCGTCGTTCCGACAGGACGGTCACCGCCAAGGTTGTCGGACGACGTGATTCGGTGGTGGACAATTTCTGGTGGGCCAACGACGAGCGCGTCGTCGTCTCGATGGCCAACAAGCTGGGGTCGCGCGACCGCCCGATGCCCATCGGCCAGTTGCATGCGATCAATGCCGATGGCAGCAAGGGCCGCCTGCTGGCGAGCCCGTACGGCATTGCCGAGGAGGGCAGCAGCATCGCGTCGGCCGAACCGCCGCGTGCGGTATTTCTGGAAGACACGCTGCCGCAGGATGAGCGCAACGTGCTCGTGTCCTCCATGCCTTTCAGCAACGAGCCCTACATACGCCTGGAAAAGCTCGACATCTACACGCGGCGTCGCTCCGACGTGGCGAGCGCGCCGGTGCGCCGCGCCCAGTTCCTGGTGGATGCGCAGGCACAGGCGCGTTTCGCCTGGGGCGCGGATACCGACAACGCGTCGCGGCTGTACTACCGCGACAACAACGACGCGCAGTGGCGCCTGGTGAACGACGAAAACACCTCGCGCCGCGTGGAATGGCCGCTGGGATTCTCGGCGGACGGCCGCATCGCGTACGTGCAGGTGCAGCAGGCTTCCGGGCCGGACCGGATCATGGCCTGGGATCCGGCCACCGGCGAATACGCGTTGGCGCTGGCGGACGATACGGTGGACCCGTACGCGATTCTCTACGACCTCGACAACCGCACGCCCATCGGCGCGTCGTTCATGAGCGATCGCGTGCGCAACCGGTTTTTCGACGAGAAGTCGCCGACGGCGCGGCTCTATCGCAGCCTGGAACGGGCCTTCACCGATGAGGCGATCTACATCACCTCGGTGACGGCGGATAAACGGCTGGCGGTGGTCTACGCCTGGAGTGATCGCAATGCCGGCGACTACTTCCTGTTCGATCTGGTCAACAAGCAAGCCGATCGCCTGTTCGGAAGGCGCGAGTGGTTCCTGCCCGCGCAGATGTCGCCCACGCGCGCGGTCAGCCTGAAAGCGCGCGACGGCGTGATGCTGCATGGCTACCTGACCACGCCGAAAGCCGCGAAGGGCCCGTTGCCGATGGTGGTGATGCCGCACGGCGGACCGTTCGGCGTTTTCGACGAATGGCGATTCGATGACGACGCGCAGATTCTGGCCGAGGCCGGCTACGCGGTGCTGCGCATCAACTATCGCGGCTCGGGCAACTACGGTCGCGCCTTCATGCAGTCCGGCGCGCAGGAATGGGGCGGCCGCATGCAGGACGATCTCACCGACGCCACGCGCTGGGCCGGCGTCGAAGGCATCGCCGATCCGAAACGCATCTGCCTGTACGGCGCGAGCTACGGCGGCTACGCCTCGCTGATGGGCGTGGCGAAGGAGCCGGACCTGTATCGCTGCGCGGCTGGTTACGTCGGCGTCTACGACTTGCGGCTCAAGCATCGCCGCGACTCCAACAACAGCCGCTCCGGCCGCACGTGGGCCGGCGAATGGATGGGCGAAGCGGATTCACTGGCGGAACGTTCGCCGGTCACGCTTGCCGACCGCATCCAGGTGCCGGTGTTCCTGGCGGCCGGCGGCAAGGACGAGCGCGCGCCGGTGGCCCATACCGAGAAAATGGAAAAGGCGCTGAAGAATGCCGGCGTGCCGGTGGAGAGCCTGTACTTCCCGACCGAAGGCCACGGCTTCTACACCCGCGAGCACCGTCGCGAGTATTACCGGCGCCTGCTCGGTTTCCTGTCGAAGCACCTGGGCGGCCAGCCGGCGAAATAGTCTGGCCGTAGTCAATCGAGGCGGCGGTCCCTGAAGGCGCGGGCTGCCGCCTTCCCCGCGGATGCGTATGCTTGTCCGACCCGCCGTCCCCGCTCCCACGATGCCCCTGTATCGCTACAAAGCCCTGAACCCGCGCGGCGAACTGCTCGAAGGCCAGATGGAAGCGGCCAGCGATGCGGACGTGGCCACGCGGCTGCAGGAACAAGGCCATCTGCCGGTCGAAGCCCGGCTGGCCTCGGATGTGCGCGGCGGCGCGTCATGGCGCAGCGTGTTGCGCAAGCAGCCGCTGGCGGGTGATCAGCGTGTCCAGTTCACGCAGCAGCTGGCGACGTTGCTGGGTGCGGGACAGCCCCTGGATCGCGCCCTGTCGATCCTGCTGGATTCGCCCGAAGATCCGCGCGCGCGCGAAGTCATCGCCGATGTGCGCGATGCGGTACGCGGCGGCGCTCCGCTGTCGAGTGCGCTGGAACGCCAGCACGGCGTGTTCAGCCGCCTGTACGTGAACATGGTGCGCGCGGGCGAGGCCGGCGGCAGCCTGCAGGAAACGCTGCGACGCCTGGCCGAATACCTCGAACGTTCGCGTGCACTGCGCGGTCGCGTCATCAACGCGCTGATCTACCCCGCGATCCTGCTGCTGGTCGTGGGATTCGCATTGCTGTTCCTGCTGGGTTACGTCGTGCCGCAGTTCGCGCAGATGTACGAAAGCCTGGATGTCGAGCAGCCCTGGTTCACCAGCGCGGTGATGACTTTGGGCAGCGTCGTGCAGCAAGGCTGGTTCGTGCTGATCGCATTGCCGCTGCTGTTGCTGTGGTGGCTGGATCGCAAGCGGCGCGATCCGGTTTTCCGCGATCGTTTCGACGACTGGGTGCTGAGGCAGAAGATCGTCGGTCC
Source organism: Pseudomonadota bacterium (assembly GCA_023419315.1). GTDB lineage: Bacteria > Pseudomonadota > Gammaproteobacteria > Xanthomonadales > Xanthomonadaceae > Pseudoxanthomonas_A. The sequence goes on along the minus strand of JAEZYE010000023.1, from coordinate 54,923 downwards.
GCTGGTGGCGCGGCTGGAAACCGCCCGGCTGGCGCGCACGCTCGGCACCTTGCTGCGCAACGGCGTGCCGCTGATGGCGGCGCTCGGCATTTCCCGCAACGTGCTGTTCAACCGCGCGTTGTGGAACGACGTGGAAGCGGCCTCGGAACAGGTCAAGAACGGCCACGGGCTGGCTTCGTCGCTGGGCCGTGGCAAGCGCTTTCCTCGGCTGGCGCTGCAGATGATCCAGGTGGGCGAAGAATCCGGTGCGCTGGACAGCATGCTGCTGAAGACCGCCGACACGTTCGAACAGGAAGCCGGGCAGGCGATGGAGCGCATGCTGGCCTTGCTGGTGCCTGTCATCACGCTGGTGCTGGCAGGCATCGTCGGTCTGGTCGTGCTGGCGGTGCTGCTGCCGCTGTACGACCTCACCAACGCCATCGGTTGAGTCCGCCCAACACGTCATTCAGGCAGAATTGCCCAGACTCGCCCGTCTCCATTTCCCAGGATTCCCGCCATGCGTCCGCTCCGTCCCCGCATTCCGTCCCTGCCGTCGCGGCAAGCCGGTTTCAGCCTGCTGGAAATCATCATCGTGCTGATCCTGATCGGCGGCATTCTCGCGCTGGTGGGCAGCCGCCTGCTGGGCGGCGCGGATCGCGGCAAGGCCAATCTCGCCAAGTCGCAGATCCAGACGCTGGCCGGCAAGGTCGAGAACTACCAGCTCGATACCGGCCGCCTGCCCGAGCGGCTGGAGGATCTGGTCAGCGCGCCGCAGAACGCGGCCGGCTGGCTCGGCCCATATGCGAAGGACGCCGAACTGAAGGACCCGTGGGGCCATCCGATCGAATACCGCGCGCCGGGCGAGAACCAGGACTTCGATCTGGTCAGCTACGGCAAGGATGGCAAGGCCGGCGGACAGAGTTTCGACGGCGACATCGTCTATCAGCCGTAAGCGATGGCAGGTGGCGGCCAGCATCGGCCGGTGGCCCTGCGGCGTCGCGTCGCCGGCGTGTCCTTGCTGGAAATGCTGCTGGTCGTCCTGCTGATCGCCATCGGCACGGCGCTGGCGGCGATGGTGCTGACCGGCGGACTGACCGGCATGAAGCTGCGCAGCGAGGCGCGCGAGATCGCCGCCCAGATGCGTTACACGCGTGCCCAGGCGATGAGCAGCGGGCGCGCGCAACGTTTCGTCATCGAGCCGCGCACCCATCGCTGGACGGCGGCGGGAAAGCATCGCGGCGAAGTACCGCGCGATCTCGGCATCGCCTTCATCGGTGCGCGCGAAATGCAGCAGCGCGAAGGCGAGGGCGTCATCGTGTTCTTCCATGACGGCGGCGCCAGCGGTGGGCGCGTGCGGCTCAGTGCGAAGTCGGCGCACTGGGATGTCGACGTCGCATGGCTGACCGGCGAAGTGCGCGTCGTACGCGGCGGAGCGGAACCATGAGGCGGCAGCGCGGCTTCACCCTGCTGGAAGTGATCGTCGCATTCGCCTTGCTGGCGCTCGCGCTGACGCTGCTGCTCGGGTCGCTGTCCGGTGCCAGCCGCCAGGTGCGCGTGGCGGACGATGCGTCGCGCGCGGCGTTGCACGCGCAGTCGCTGTTGTCGCAGGTCGGTGTCGGCACGGTGTTGCGGCCCGGCCGCCAGCAAGGCGATCTGGAGAACGGCCGTTTCCAGTGGACGCTCGAAGTGCAGCCATTCGTCGATCCGGCCATTGCGCAGACGCCGGTGCGGGATCCATCCGCGCCGGAAATGATGCAGTTGCGCCTGGTCGTGAGCTGGGGTGAACGCCCGCGTGAGCGCATCGTCTGGGACAGCCTGCGCCTGGTGCCGCCGGATCCGGAGCGCGGCCGGGTGATGCAATGAAGTCGCGCGCGCGCGGATTCACCCTCATCGAAGTGCTGCTGGCGCTGATGCTGCTGGCGGCCGGCCTGGCGCTCGCGTTCGCCACGCTGCGCGCGTCCACCGCGATGGTCGAACGCGGCGAACAGCGCGCGCAGCGCAATGAACGCACGCGTGCAGTGGAAGGCTTCCTGCGCCAGCATCTCGGCTCGGCGTTGCCGGTGGTGTTCGCCACGGAGCCCTCGACCTTCCGGCAATCGCGTTTCCTCGGTGAGCCGGATCGCATCCGCTTCGTCGCCAACCTGCCGCCTTACCTCGGTCGCGGCGGACCGTATCTCTACGACATTGCGGCGGACGATCAGGGCCGGCTGGTGGCCCGGTTCTCCATGGTGCAGGCCGGGCAGACCGTGGCCGAACCGCGCGCGATCCGTCCCGAACTGCTCGCCGACGACCTGCGCCTGGTGCGGTTCCGCTATCGCGGTATCGACGCGCAAGGCCAACTGGGCGAATGGCAGCCGGCCTGGCGCACCGGCGAACTGCTGCCGCTGCAGGTCGCGATGGAAGTAGAGGGCGACGATGGCGTGCGCTGGCCGGAGTTGATCGTCCATCTGGTCCATAGCGAAGGCGGCGCCGGCGGTGGCGCGCAGGTGCCGGGCAGCCTGTGACGACGCTCAAGCCCAGGACGGAAACACGCGGCGCCGCATTGCTGCTGGTGTTGTGGCTGATCGCATTGCTCGCGGCGCTGATCGGGGCGTTTGCACTGACCGCGCGGATCGAGTCGCTGCAGGGCACGGTCATCCGCCAGGGCGCGGTGGCCCGCGAGCACGCGCGCGCCGGACTGGAATACGCGCTCGTCCGCGTGGCCGACACGCAACCGAAAACGCACTGGATGCCGGACGGCCGTCGCTACGAATGGCGCTTCGCCGGCAGCCGCATCGCCGTGCAGTTGATCGATGAAAGCGGCAAGGTCGACATCAACCAGGCTGACGCCAACCTGCTGGCGCAATTGATGCGCGTGCGCGAAGTGCCGGAGGAAACGGCGCGCGCACTCGCCAACGCCCTGCTGGATTGGCGCGACGCCGACAATCTCGGCCAGCTGCAGGGCGGCGCGGAGGATCCGGACTACGCCAGCGCGGGGCTGGAATATGGCGCCAAGGACGCCCCGTTCGAAAGCCTGGACGAAGTGCGGCAGGTGCTGGGGATGACGCCGGACATCTACGAACGCATCGCGCCCTATCTGACCTTGCACTCCGGACGCGCCATGCCGGATTCCACGTACGCGCCCGGCCCGGTCCTGCTGGCGATGGGGCTGGATGCCGAACGCCTGCTCGCGCAGCGTGCGCTTCCGCCGGACGAGGCTGGCGGGCAACTCGTCGGCAGCGGGAGCGGCACGTATAGTGTCGACAGCCACGCCACGCTTCACGATGGACGGGAAGCGTTTCTGCACGCGGTGATACGGGCGGGTGGCGGCCCCGTGCCGGGTTCGGCGTACACCGTTCTGCAATGGGAAGAGGGAGCTCCGCCACCTTGAGCACGATGCGCGAAAGCTCGATGCGCGACCGACTGGACAGCCTGCGCGGGCGGCTGGCGCCGGGCGCGGGCGGCTTTTTCGCGTGGTGGATCCAGGCGTTGTCGAGCTGGCTGCCGCATCGCTGGCGCGCGCTGCTCGGGCTGACCCGCGATCGCCTGCTGCTGCGGCCGCAGGGCGATGAGCTCACGCTGCAATGGCAGGACACCGATGGCCTGCGCGATCTGGCGCAGGTACCGTTGCCGCTGGATGCCGGGGATCTGGACCGGCTGCTGACGCGCCGCGTCGCGGAATTGCCGCGCTGGCTGTTGTTGCCCGCCTCCGATGCCTTGCGCCGTCCGCTGGTGTTGCCGGCGGCGGCGGCGGATCGCCTGCGCGATGTCGTGCGTTTCGAAATCGATCGGCAGACGCCGTTCGCACCGGACGCCGTGCGCTACGACGCCTGCATCCGCCACCGTCGCGACGATGGCCAGCTCGATGTCGATCTGGTGGTCATGGCGCGTGCGCGCTTCGATGCCGCGCTGGCGCCGCTCGGCGGCATCGCCACGGCGCTGGCGGGCGTCGACGTCGCCGACGAGCACGGCCGGCCGCTCGGGGTGAACCTGCTGCCCGGCGACGCCCGCAGCGCGCGCCAGGCGCCGATGCGCGGTTGGCATCTGGCGCTGGCGGCATTCACGCTGGCTGCCGTCGTGTTCACCGGCTGGCGCATGCTGGAAAACCGCCGCGCGGCGGCGGACGCATTCGAGGCGGCGTTGCAGGCGCGCGCCGGGCAGGCGCGCCAGGCCGCGGCCAAGCGCCAGCAATTGATCGAATTGGTGGAAGGCATGAATGCGCTGGATCGTGCGCGCGCCGAACGCCCGACCGCCATCGAAGTGCTGGACGAACTGAGCCGCCGCCTGCCCGACACGACGTATGTGGAAAAAGTCTCGCTGGAAGGCGACCAGCTCGTGCTGATTGGATTGAGCGCGGAAGCGTCCGCGCTGGTCGGCAAGCTGCAGGGATCGCCGCTGTGGCGTTCGCCCGCGCTGAGCGGTGCAGTCCAGCCGGATCAGGCCAGCCGCCGTGATCGCTTCACCCTGACCGCGCAACTGGTCGGCTCGACGGCGCCGGCTACCCGTTCCCCGACGCCTGCAGGAGCCAATCGTGGCGAGCGCGCTGACTGATCGCGATCGCTGGCTGGCCCTCGGCCTGCTGCTGGCAGCCATGCTGCTGGGCTACCTGCTGTTCGTCCATCCGTGGTGGACGGTGCCGATGCAGGAAGCCGGCGACCGCATCGAAACCCTGCGCGAACGCGAGTTGCGCATGCGCGTGCAGTTGCAGCAGGCCCCGGAAGTGGAGAAGCGGCTGGCGGCCGTACTCGCATTGCAGGCCCAGCGCCCCGGCTTCCTGGACGAGACCACCGCCGAACTGGCGACCGCCGGCCTCGTGCAGCGGCTGGAGGCTGTGGTGAAGCAGGCCAGCCCCGGCAATCGCAGTTGTGCGATTTCCAACCAGTCGCCGCTGCCACAGGCGGCGCGGGAGCGCTATGCGCGCGTGGCCGTGCAGGTGCGCCTGCGTTGCGGCACCCCGGAACTGGCGGCCGTGCTGCATGCAGTGGAGTCGGGCAGTCCACGCCTGTTCGTCGACAACCTCAACATCCTCTCGCAGCGCTATTCGTACATGCCTTCCGAGAGCGGCAGCGGCGGACTGGACGTGACGTTCGATCTCTACGGCTACCTGCGTCCGGGCACGGCGCCCACCGCCGCGACCACGGCGCGCGATGCGGCGGGTTCCCCACTGGTCGGCGAGGTGGGCGATGCGCGCTGACACGCTCTGGCCGCGGACCTGGTTGCTGGCGACGGTCGCAGGCTGGTCGCTCGTCGTCGCCGTGCTGGCGTTGTTCGGGCTCGGCGCCCACATCGCGCCGCTGAAGGACGATCCGTCCGCGGTTCCGCGTCTGCCCGCGCTGCCGAAACCGGCGGAGGAACGCCTGGGCCCGCTCTCGCAGTACTCGCAACTGGTCACGCGTCCACCGTTCTACGAAAGCCGCCAACCGCAGCCGTACTTCCTGACCGACGAATCGGCCGAGCAGCCGGCGGCGTTCGATTACGTGCTCAGCAGCGTGCTGATCACGCCCGGTCTGCGCATGGCGATCCTGCAACCGGCGCAAGGTGGCGAGGGAATCCGGATCAAGCTCGGCGAAGCGTCCAGCGCGGCGCCGCAATGGACGCTGGTGGGTCTGGAACCGCGCAGCGCAGTGTTCGAGGGACCGGAAGGCAGGCGCACGCTGGAACTTCGCGTGTTCGACGGCACCGGCGCGCAGGCGCCGACCGCGGTCGGAGGCCCCGCGCCGGGTGCGCCGCCCATGGCCGGCCCGGCGCCGCCAGCGCGTACCGATACAGGTGCGGTGTCGCCCGAGCATCCTCCGCTTCCGCAGCCGCCGCCTTCCACCGCGCCGGCGTCCCCGGCCGAAGCGGAGACCTCGCCGCCGATGACCACCGAACAGCAGATGGACGCCATCCGCAAACGCATCGAAGCGCGGCGTGCCCAGATGCGCCAGCAGCAGGGCGGCCAGCCACCCGCCCGAAACCCCTGACGAAGACCTTCTTGTAGAGTGCCGGCATGACGTCACGCCTTTTCCTGCTTTCCCTGTGCCTCGGCTTGCTGGCCGGTTGCGCCAGCGCGCCCGTGCCCGACATCCGCCGGCAGGGCAGCGACGCCGCCGCGGCGTCCACCGGCGCCGCGCAGACCGCACCGCTGGAAGAATCCGAGCCGCCTGAAAGTGCGCCGCGTCCGGTCATCCGTCGCGGCAGCGGCCAGATGATCAACCGCTCGGCCGCCGCCGCGCCGATGCCGACACTGGCCGGCGCCAGCACCGGCTCGGCCAGCTTCAACTTCGAAGGCGAATCGGTGCATGCGGTGGTCAAGGCCATCCTCGGCGACATGCTCGGCCAGAACTACGTGATCGCGCCGGGCGTGCAGGGCACCGTCACCCTCGGCACGCCGCGCCCGGTGTCAGCGGCGCAGGCGATGACGCTGCTGGAGCAGGTGCTGGCGCAGAACAACGCACGAATGGTTTACAGCGATGGCCGCTACAACATCGTGCCAGCGGACCAGGCGATGGTCGGTACGGTTGCGCCGAAGTCGGGCGCGGCCGCGGGCGCGCGTGGCTACGAAGTCCGCGTCGTGCCGCTGCGCTTCATCGGTGCGGCGGAAATGAAGAAGGTCCTCGAGCCCTACGCGCGCCCGAATGCCATCGTCAACATCGACGCCACCCGCAACCTCATTACCCTGGCCGGCACGCGTTCCGAACTGGAGAACTACCTGCGCACGGTGGAAGTGTTCGACGTGGACTGGCTGTCCGGCATGTCGGTCGGCGTGTTTCCGCTCGAAACCGGCCAGGCGAGCAAGGTCGTCGCCGACCTCGAGAAGGTGTTCGGCCAGGACAGCAAGACGCCGAGCGCCGGCATGTTCCGCTTCATGCCGCTGGAAGGTGCGAACGCGGTGCTGGTGATCACGCCGCAGCCGACCTATCTGGATCAGATCCAGCAATGGCTCGAACGCATCGACAGCGCCGGCGAAGGCTCGCGTCTGTATTCGTACGAACTCAAATACATCAAGGCGCGTGATCTCGCGCAGCGGCTGGCCGAAGTGTTCGGCTCCTCCACCGCGCGCAACGGCGACAGCACCGGCAACGGCGGCAACGCTTCGCTGATGCCGGGCACGGATCCGGTCTCGATCAACGACGGCGGCCTGGACAACCGCAACAGCAGTGTCGATTTCGGTGGCGCGTCCACCGGCGGCAGTGGCGGCGCGCTGGGCGGCGGCAGCCTCACCCTCAATCCACGCGGCAACGGCAATGGCGCGGTAACCCTGCAGGTCGACGGTGATCGCGTCGGCGTTTCGGCGGTGGAGGAAACCAACACCCTGCTGGTGCGTTCCAGCGCCAGTGCGTGGAAGTCGATCAAGGACGTCGTCGAGAAGCTCGACGTGATGCCGATGCAGGTGCACATCGAGGCCCAGGTGGCGGAAGTGAAGCTCACCGGCGATCTGCGTTACGGCGTCAACTGGTTCTTCGAGAACGCCGTGACCGACGAAGCCGGCCTGGTGACCGCGCTCGGACGCCGGATCTGGGGCGACATCAGCGGCAGCATTCGTGGCGATCTGGGCCTGGGCTGGACCTTCCTCGGCAAGAATGCTGCGGCCATCATCGAAGCCCTGGATGAAGTGACCGACGTGCAACTGCTGCAGACGCCGTCGGTCCTGGTACGCAACAACGCCGAGGCCACACTCAATGTCGGTACGCGCATCCCGATCAATTCGGTGACGGTGGACACCGGCGGCACCACCAGTTCCTACAGCCAGGTCCAGTACCTGGATACCGGCACCATCCTGAAGGTGCGCCCGCGCGTCACCCGCGACGGCATGGTGTTCCTGGACATCGTGCAGGAAGTCAGCGTGCCCGGTTCGCTGCCGGCCAATTGCGGTACCGCAAGCAATCCCTGCAACGTGCCCATCGATACGCGCCGGCTGAAGACCGAGGCCGCGGTGCGCAGCGGCGACACCATCATGCTCGCCGGCCTGATTGGCGACTCGGTGCAGAAGGGCTCGTCCGGCGTTCCATTCCTGTCGAACATTCCGGTGTTCGGCGCACTGTTCGGCACGCAGACGCAGGTTACGAACCGTCAGGAAGTCATCGTGCTGATCACGCCGTCGATCGTGCGCGATCCGCAGGAAGCCCGTGACCTCACCGACGAATACGGGCGCCGCTTCCGTTCGATGAAGCCGTTGCCGGCTCAGGGCCAGGGAGCACCGGCACGGTGACGATTGCGCCGGTCGTCCTGCTGCCGGTTGGCGCGGACGATGACGCGCTCGACGCCTGCCTCGCTTCGCTGGATGCCGGCACGCCCGCAGGCACGCCGGTGTGGTTGGCCGATGACGCACAAGCCGGCCCGCGCGGGCTGGCCATCATCGAACGCTGGCTGCAACGCACGCGCCTGAAGGCGGAATACACCCGCCGCGCACACCCGATCGGCGAAGTCGCGCACCTGGAGGAAATGCTGCAGGCCTGCGGCGATGCCGACGTGATCGTGCTGGCCGCCGATGCGCAGCCCTTGCCTGGCTGGTGGCAGCAGATCTCCGCCTGTCTCGCGCGTGATGCGTCCATTGCGACAGCGACGCCCTGGTGCAACGCAGGTGAAGCCGCTGCGTGGCCGGACATCGGCGAGATTTCCGCGCCACCCCTGGACTTCGAGCGCACCGCACGCGCCTGCGCCAGCCTGCCGCCGCTGCACCCGGAACTGCCCGCGGCCATCGCGCATGCGGTGGCGATACGCGGCAGTGCGCGGCGCCGCACCGGTGGCCTGGATGCCAGCAGCTATCTGTCCTGGTATGCCGCGTTGATCGATCTGTCGCTGCGGCTGGCCGGCCTCGGCTGGCGCAACGCCCTGTGCGAAACCGCGTTCGTCGCGCGCGGCGGCGAAGGCGCGCCGGGCGACGGCGACATGGACGCCATCAACGCGCGATGGCCGGCATGGAATGCGCGATTGGCGAACTTCCTGATGAGCGATCCACTGCGCGCCGCGCGCGAGCAGTTGGGCCGCGCGTACACCGATATCGGCGATCCGGAACCGCAGCGTGAACTTTTCGACTGAAACCGGGATCGCCGTCGTGGTGGTGACGTACCAGAGCGCCAGCACGCTGGACGAGTGCCTGCATCGCCTGCGCGCCGCCGACGGCGTGGACGAGATTCGTGTCGTCGACAACGCATCGGTCGATCAAACCCTCGATATCGCGCAGCGCCACGCGTTGGCTGACCCGCGCGTGCGTTTCATCGCCAATCCCGACAATCCGGGATTCGCCGTCGGCTGCAATCAGGGCGCGCGTGATTCGAGCGCGCCGTGGCTGGCGTTCGTCAATCCGGATCTGTGCGTGCAGCCGGACAGTCTGGCGCGGCTGCGCGACATGGCGGCGCGCGCTGATTCGCCGATGCTGCTGGGCGCCGACCTGGTGGATGATCGCGGAGAACGTGACGGCGCCGCACGGCGTCGGGATCCGGATTTCGCCGCGATGCTGCGCTCGCCGGGGCAGGGCATGCAGTTGGGCGTGCCGGTCGACGACAACCAGGCGTTGCAGGAGGTCGAAGCGGTTTCCGGTGCACTCATGCTGATGCCGCGCGCGCTGTTCGACCGGATCGGCGGATGGGACGAAGGCTACCGCCTGCATGCCGAGGATCTGGATCTCTGCCGCCGCGCGCGCATGGCCGGCGCGCGCGTGGCCGTCGCCAACAGCGTGCGCGTGGTGCACGAACGTGGCGTGTCGAGCCGTTCGCGTCCCTATTTCGTCGAGTGGCACAAGCACCGCGGGCTCTGGCGTTACTTCCGCACGTTCGAAGCGGCGCGCCGGCCCCTGCACATCCGCATTGCGGTGGCGGCGGCGATCGCGGCGCATTTCCTGCTGGTGGCGATGAAGCGGCTCCTGCGACGCACCTGAAAGGCGCAACGCGAGCATCCCGTCCCCGGCGTTATGCTGCGCGCAGGATTTACTGGCGGCCCGCGATGATCATCCGTTCCCTGCTCGATACCGATCTCTACAAGTTCTCGATGATGCAGGCCGTCCTGCACCAGCATCCGGCCGCGCAGGTGCAATACCGCTTCAAGTGCCGCACGCCGGGCATCCCGCTGGCCGATCATCTGCCTGCCATCTCGGAGGAAATCGATCGCCTGTGCGAACTGCGCTTCGATGCGGGAGAACTGGACTACCTGCGCGGCCTGCGCTTCCTCACGCCGGATTTCGTGGACTTCCTCGGGTTGTTCCATCTGGATCGCAAGTACATCGAACTGCGCGCCTCGCGCGAGCATCCGGGCGAGATCGAACTCGACATCACCGGGCCGTGGCTGCACACCATCCTGTTCGAAGTGCCGCTGCTGGCGATCATCAACGAAGTCTGGTTCCGCGCCACGAGTGCCGCGGACTACGCAGAGGGCGAGCGACGCCTGCACGACAAGCTCGTACCGTTGCTCGCCAGCCCGGCATACGCGGACTGCACGATCGCCGATTACGGAACGCGGCGGCGTTACTCGCGCGATTGGCACGCCCGCCTGCTTCCCTTGTTGAAAGCGCAGCTGGGCCCGCGCTTCGTCGGTACCAGCAACGTGTGGCTGGCCCGCGAGTTCGGGCTGACGCCGCTGGGCACGATGGCGCACGAGTGGCTGCAGGCGTTCCAGGCGCTCGGTCCGCGGCTGCGCGACTCGCAGGCCGCGGCCTTCGAAGCCTGGGCGAAGGAATATCGCGGCGACCTCGGCATAGCGCTGTCGGACGTGGTCGGCCTGGAGGCGTTCCTGCGCGATTTCGATCTGTACTTCTGCAAGCTGTTCGACGGCATGCGCCACGACTCCGGCGATCCGTTCGCATGGGGCGATCGCGTGATTGCGCATTTGCAGGACAAGCGCATCGATCCGATGACCAAGACGCTGGTGTTCAGCGACAGCCTGGATATCGGCAAGGTGATGCGGCTGCATGATCATTTCTGCGGCCGCTGCCGCCTGGCGTATGGCATCGGCACGCACCTGACCAATGATCTGGGACCCACGCCGCTGCAGATCGTCATCAAGATGGTCCGCTGCAACGGTCAGCCGGTGGCCAAGCTCAGCGACTCGCCAGGCAAGAGCATGTGCGATGACCCCGGTTACGTACGCTATCTGCGGCAGGTGTTTGAACTGCCGGATACGGGAGACGCCGCATGATCCGTCCGATCCTGAAAATGGGCGACCCGCGCCTGCTGCGTGTCGCACAACCCGTGGAAGCCTTCGGTACGGCCGAACTGCGGCAGTTGATCCAGGACATGTTCGACACCATGCAGGCCGCGGGCGGCGTGGGCCTGGCGGCGCCGCAGATTGGCGTGGACCGGCAACTGGTGATCTTCGGTTTCGAATCCAGTGATCGCTATCCCGAAGCGCCGGCCGTACCGCGCACCATTCTGCTCAACCCGGTGATCGAACCGCTCGGCGATGAAATGGAAGACGGATGGGAAGGTTGCCTGTCGGTGCCGGGCCTGCGGGGTGTGGTGCCGCGCTATCGACGCATCCGCTATCGCGGCGTGGATCCCGATGGCGCACCGCTTGATCGCGAAGCCGAAGGATTCCACGCACGCGTCGTGCAGCACGAATGCGATCACCTGATTGGTCGGCTGTATCCCTCGCGCATTCGCGATTTCAGCCAGTTCGGCTTCACTGAAATCCTCTTTCCCGGCCTGCAGGGCGACGACTGAGGCACGCGGACGAAGACGCGCGATCAGGCCAGCGCGTAGCGCAGCACGAACAGCCCGGCGACCAGCCAGACGGCCGGGTGCACCTCGCGCAGGCGACCGGTGCCGAGCTTGAGCACGGCGTAGGCGATGAAGCCGAAAGCCAGGCCGTTGGCGATCGAATAGGTGAACGGCATTGCCAGCGCACACAACGCGGCCGGCACGGATTCAGTGAGATCGCCCCACTCGACGTCGACCAGTTCGCGCAACATCAGACCGGCCACGAAAAGCAGCGCGGGCGCGGTCGCATAGCCTGGCACCATCGCCGCCAGCGGCGAGAACAGCAGCGCGACGAGGAACAGCGCCGCGACCACCAGCGCCGTCAGCCCGGTGCGACCGCCGACCTGCACGCCGGAGGCGCTCTCGGCATACGCCGTGGTGCTGCTGGTGCCCAGCAGTGAACCGGCGACAATCGCCGTGCTGTCGGCCAGCAGGGCGCGGCCGAAACGCTTCTGTCCATCCGGCAACTTGAGCAGGCCGGCGCGCCCGGCCACGCCATACAGCGTGCCGGTGGCGTCGAAGATCTCGACCAGCACGAACACCAGCACCACCTGCAGCAGCAGCGCGATCGGCGCGCCGCCGTCGTGGTGCAGCAGGCCGGGCAGATCCAGTTGCAGGAAGGTCGGGGCCAGGCTCGGCGGCGCCGCGACGATGCCGCGATATTCGACGTGGCCCAGCGCCGCGGCCGCAGCAGTGACGGCAAGGATGCCGATCAGGATGGCGCCGCGCACGCGTCGCGCTTCGAGCACGGCGATCAACAGGAAGCCGCCGAGCGCCAGCAGCGGCTCGTGTGTGCGCAGCGAGCCAAGCGTGACCAGCGTGTCCGGGTGGTCGACGATGACCTGCGATTTCTGCAGCGCGATGATCGCCAGGAACAGCCCGATACCCGCGACGATGGCCGCGCGCAGTGAAGCCGGGATGCCCGCCACCAACCAGGCGCGCACGCCGGTCAACGTCAGCGCGAGAAAAACGACCCCGGAAACGAGCACGGCCGCCAGCGCCTGCTGCCAGGGCAAACCGGCCGCGCCGACGACGGTGAACGCGAAGAACGCGTTGAGCCCCATGCCCGGCGCCATGCCGACCGGGAAGTTCGCGGCGAACGCCATGACCAGCGTGCCCAGCGCCGCGGCAAGGCAGGTGGCGACGAAGACCGCTCCCGCGTCCATGCCGATGGTGGACAGGATGTCGGGATTGACGAAGACGATGTAGGACATCGTCAGGAACGTCGTGATGCCCGCCAGCACTTCCGTGCGGGCGGTCGTGCCGTGTTCGCGCAAGCGGAAGACGCGTTCGAGCAAGGGGGAAATCATCGGATGTCCGGACTGTCCAGGACCGTCACGCGTCGCGGAAAACGCTGTGGCAAGGCCGCGCCCGGTCTGGCCGGGCGCGGCGCGGGACTTACTTCAGCGCCTTGAAGCGCAGGCGGTGCGGCTGGGCGCCTTCCGCGCCGAGGCGACGCTTCTTGTCTTCCTCGTACTCGCGATAGTTGCCCTGGAAGAACTCGACGTGCGAGTCGCCTTCGAACGCCAGGATGTGCGTGGCGATGCGATCGAGGAACCAGCGGTCATGCGAAATGACGAACGCGTTGCCCGGGAATTCCAGCAAAGCGTCTTCCAGCGCGCGCAGGGTTTCGATGTCGAGATCGTTCGACGGTTCGTCGAGCAGCAGCACGTTGCCACCCTGCAGCAGCGTCTTGGCCATGTGCAGGCGACCGCGCTCACCACCGGACAGCGAACCCACCAGCTTCTGCTGATCCTGGCCCTTGAAGTTGAAGCGGCCGATGTAGGCGCGCGACTGGATCTCCACGCCGTTGATGTTGAGGATGTCCAGTCCGCCAGACACTTCCTGGAACACGTTGTGGTTGCCTTCCAGCTTGTCGCGGCTCTGGTCCACGTAGGCCAGCTTGACCGTCGAACCCATGTCGATCTCGCCGGTGTCGGGCTTCTCCTGGCCGGTGATCATGCGGAACAGCGTCGATTTGCCGGCGCCGTTGGGGCCGATGATGCCGACGATGGCGCCCGGCGGCACGCTGAAGCTCAGGTTGTCGATGAGCAGGCGATCGCCGAACTTCTTGCTGACGTTCTTGAACTCCACCACCTTGTTGCCCAGGCGTTCGCCCGGCGGGATGAAGATTTCATTGGTCTCGTTGCGCTTCTGGTAGTCGACCGATTGCAGCTCTTCCATGCGCGCAAGACGCGCCTTGCCCTTGCTGCGGCCGCCCTTGGCATTCTGCCGCGCCCATTCCAGTTCCTTGGCAATCGCCTTCTGGCGCGCCTTTTCCTGGTTCTCTTCCTGCTTCAGCCGCTCTTCCTTCTGGACCAGCCAGTCGGTGTAGTTGCCCTTCCACGGAATGCCGCGGCCGCGATCCAGTTCGAGAATCCACTCGGCGGCGTTGTCGAGGAAGTAGCGATCATGGGTGACCGCCACGACGGTGCCGGTGTAGCGCGCGAGGAACTGCTCCAGCCACTCGACCGATTCGGCGTCCAGGTGGTTGGTCGGTTCGTCGAGCAGCAGCATGTCCGGCTTCTGCAGCAGCAGGCGGCACAGCGCGACGCGGCGCTTCTCGCCACCGGACAGGTTGCCGACCTTCGCGTCCCACGGCGGCAGGCGCAACGCATCGGCCGCGACTTCCAGCTGGTTCTCCAGCGTGTGCGCATCGCCGGCGGCGAGGATGGCTTCCAGGCGCTCCTGCTCCTTGGCCAGCGCATCGAAATCGGCGCCTTCCTCGGCGTAGGCGGCATAGACGGCTTCCAGCGCGGCCTGCGCGTTGAGCACTTCGCCGACGCCTTCCTCGACCGCTTCACGCACGGTCTTTTCCGGATCGATCTGCGGTTCCTGCGGCAGGTAGCCGACCTTGATGCCCGGCTGCGGGCGGGCTTCGCCGCTGAAGTCGGTGTCCACGCCGGCCATGATCTTCAGCACGGTGGACTTGCCCGCACCGTTGAGGCCGAGCAGGCCGATCTTCGCGCCCGGGAAAAACGACAGCGAGATGTCCTTGATGATCTGGCGCTTCGGCGGCACGGTCTTGCTGACGCCGTTCATGGTGTAGATGTATTGCATGGGGGCTCCGGGACAGGGACGCGCCGGCCGGCCCAGCGGGGCCGGCGGGAAGAAAAGGGAAGCGGCGATTATATCCCGCGGGCCGCGCCGATCCGGTCAGCCGCGGCTGGCGAATGCCCGCCGCGCTCGCCATGCAGGGGCTCCGCGGTTGGCCCCCTCTGGGCGCTGGGCTAATATTCGGCACTCCGTCCAGCCGCCCCGAAGCCGTTTCCGCGGGCCGACGCGACACCGCCCACGCACTTTCCTCCGAGGCCGCGAATGTTCCCCAGCACCACCCGTATTGCCGGATTCGATGACGAACTTGCCCAGGCCATCGCGGCCGAAGCACGCCGCCAGGAAGACCACGTCGAACTGATCGCCTCCGAGAACTACGCCAGCCCGCGCGTGCTCGAAGCGCAGGGCAGCGTGCTCACCAACAAGTACGCCGAAGGCTATCCGCACAAGCGCTACTACGGCGGCTGCGAATTCGTCGACATCGCCGAACAGCTGGCGATCGATCGCGTCAAGCAGCTGTTCGGCGCCGACTACGCCAACGTGCAGCCGCATTCGGGTTCGCAGGCGAACCAGGCGGTGTACTTCGCGCTGCTGAACCCGGGCGACACCATCCTCGGCATGTCGCTGGCGCACGGCGGCCACCTCACCCATGGCGCGAAGGTGAACGCCTCCGGCAAGATCTTCAACGCGGTGCAGTACGGCGTGAACGATCAGGGCCTGATCGATTACGACGAAGTCGAGAAACTCGCGCTGGAACACAAGCCGAAGATGGTCGTGGCCGGCTTCTCGGCGTATTCGCAGGTCGTGGACTGGGCGCGCTTCCGCGCCATCGCGGACAAGGTGGGTGCGTACCTGTTCGTCGACATGGCGCATGTCGCCGGCCTCGTCGCCGCGGGTGTGTATCCGAACCCGCTGCCGCATGCCCACGTCGTCACGTCGACCACGCACAAGACGCTGCGCGGTCCGCGCGGCGGCATCATCCTCGCCAAGGGCGCCGGCGAAGAGATCGAGAAGAAGCTGCAGAGCATCGTGTTCCCCGGCATCCAGGGCGGCCCGCTGATGCACGTCATCGCGGCCAAGGCCGTGGCCTTCAAGGAAGCGCTGGAACCGGAGTTCAAGGCCTACCAGCAGCAGGTGGTCAAGAACGCGCAGGCGATGGCGAAGACCATCATCGCGCGGGGCTACAAGATTGTGTCCGGCGGCACCGAGAACCACCTGATGCTGGTGGACATGATCGGCAAGGATGTCAGCGGCAAGGATGCGGAAGAAGCGCTCGGCAAGGCGCACATCACGGTCAACAAGAACTCCGTGCCGAACGACCCGCGCAAGCCCTTCGTCACCTCCGGCCTGCGCATCGGCACGCCTGCGGTCACCACGCGTGGCTATGGCGAACAGGACTGCATCGATCTGGCGAACTGGATCTGCGATGTGCTCGACGCGCCGACCGATGAAGCCGTGCTGGCGAAGGTGCGCGAGCGCGTGACCGCGCAGTGCGCGAAGTATCCGGTTTACGGCTGAAAACGGGACACGGGTGATGAGGAACGAGGAACCAGTGAAGATCCCGGCGCATCGAGTGGGTGGAAGCACCTCCGTTGCTCGTTTCTGTTCCCGCTCCACTCGTTCCTGACCCATGCATTGCCCCTTCTGCCAGCACACCGATACCCGCGTCATCGATTCGCGCGTGTCCGAGGACGGGGCGACGATTCGCCGTCGGCGCGAGTGCGAAGCCTGCGGCGAGCGTTTCTCCACGCTGGAGAACATCGAAATCAAGCTGCCGGCGGTGATCAAGACCGACGGTCGGCGCGATGCGTTCGATGCGCGCAAGCTGCGGGCCGGATTTGATCGCGCCCTGCAGAAACGGCCGGTTTCGGAAGAGCAGATTGAAGCGGCGGTGCGCGCCGTGGTGCACAGCATCCGCATGAGTGGCGAACGCGAACTGCCGTCGCGCCGGATTGGCGAGTTCGTGATGAACGAGCTGCGCAAGCTGGATCATGTCGGTTACGTGCGCTTCGCCTCCGTGTACCGCAGCTTCGAGGACGTGGCTGATTTCCGCGAGGAAATCGAGAAGCTCGAACGCGATCTGCCGGCGGGCAGCGGGCAGCTTTCATTGCTCGGCGGTGACGTGGTTCCGTTCGACAAGAACGCGGACAAGCACAAGAAGCGCTGATCGTGCGCATCGACTGGATCGGCCGACACCCCGGATTCGTGGAGAGGCTGGCCGCCTGGCACCACGCCGAATGGGGCGCGCTGTATGACGACTGGACGCTGCAGGCGGCGACCGCGGAGCTGCGCGATCACACGGAGCGCGATTCCGTGCCCACCACCTGGCTGGCGCTGGACGGCGATGAGCTGCTGGGTTCGGTGAGCCTGCTGCTCGAAGATGCGCCCGCGTTGCAGGATCGCGGCGGTCCGTGGATGGGCAGCCTGTACGTGCGACCGGAAGCGCGCGGTTGCGGCGCGGGAAAGCGCCTGGTGGAAGCGGCGGTCGAACAGGCGGCGCGGCAGGGCGTCCCGTGGCTGCGGTTGTTCACCCTCTGGCATGAAGACTTCTATGCCGCGCTGGGTTGGCGGGTGGAAGAACGCGCGTCACTGCACGGGACCCCGGTGATCATCATGGGGATCGAGCCGGCCGCGCGGCTGGCGCATACTGTCGGCCCTTCCGATTGACGAGCGCATCCGTCCCGTGGATTCCGCTGATTTTTCTCCTTTCGATCATCTCTGCATGGCGCACGCGTTGCGGGTGGCGGAGCGGGGCGCCTACACGACCAAGCCCAATCCCATGGTGGGCTGCGTCATCGCACGCGAGGGCGAAGTCATCGCCGAAGGCTGGCACCAGCGCGCGGGCGAGCCGCATGCCGAAGTGCTTGCGCTGCGCGCTGCCGGCGAGCGTGCGAAGGGCGCGACCGCCTACGTCACGCTGGAGCCCTGCGCGCATACCGGTCGCACCGGACCTTGCGCGGATGCACTGATCGCAGCAGGTGTCAGCCGTGTGGTCGCCGCGATGCGGGATCCGTTTCGCCGCGTGGACGGCGCCGGTTTCGAGCGGCTGCGCGCCGCCGGCATCGCGGTGCAGTCGGGATTGATGGAAGCGCAGGCGCGGCATCTGAATCGCGGTTTCCTGTCGCGGGTGGAGCGCGGGCGTCCGTTCGTGCGCGTCAAGCTGGCGTCGAGCCTGGACGGTCGCACTGCGATGGCCAACGGAGATTCGAAATGGATCAGCGGCGAAGCCTCGCGACGTGATGTGCAGCGCTGGCGCGCGCGCGCCGGCGCAATCCTGACCGGCGCCGGCACGGTGCTGGCCGATGATCCGTCGCTCACCGTGCGGCTGGGCGACGACACGCCGTTCGTTGCGCCCCTGCGCGTGGTGCTCGATCCGGGCCTGGCGACGATTGCACGCGGCCGCGTGCGCGAAGGCGACGCACCGACGCTCTACATCCACGATCCGGACGCCAAGCCGCCGCGTGAAATCCAGGCGCAGCGCGCCGTCGCCGCGACCGAACACGGCAACTTCGATCTGTATGCCGTGCTGAAGCTGCTGGCCGAACGCGACATCAACGAAGTGCAGGTGGAAGCGGGCGCGACGCTGGCCGGTGCGTTTGTCGCCGCCGGACTGGCCGATGAAATCCTGTTGTACGTGGCCCCCGTGTTGCTGGGCGATGAAGCACGGCCGTTGTTCGCCGGGCTGGGCATCCACGCGATGGCCGAGCGCGCGCAACTGGAGATTGCCGATGTCCGCGCCATTGGCGAGGATCAGCGCCTCCTGCTGCAACCCGTTTCCGTCGCCTGAGTCACGCCATGGCATCGTTCAAGGACCACTTCTCGCCGCTGGCCGACATCTATGCCGCCTCCCGGCCGAGCTACCCGGATGCGCTGTACCGGTTGATCGCCGAGGTCGTGGCGCAGCCGGCGGGCGCGAAGGTCTGGGAGCCGGGCTGTGGCAGCGGGCAGGCCACGCGCGGACTGGCGGCGCATTTCGGGCATGTGCATGCCACCGATCCCAGCGCGGCGCAGATCGAGCGCCACTGGGCGTTGCGCGAGAAGTCCGAGCGGGTGGACGTGGCGGTCGAACTGGCCGAGGCGCCCTCGCTGGCAGATGCCAGCATCGACCTCATCGCGGTGGCGCAGGCGCTGCACTGGTTTGATCGGCCGCGCTTCTTCGCCGCCTGCGAACGGGTGCTCAAGCCCGGCGGGATTCTCGCGGCCTGGACGTACCAGGACATCGTGTTCTCCGATGATCTGGCCGACGAAGCCGAAGCCGTGCGCGATGACATCGACCCGTACTGGCCGGCCGAGCGCAATGATGTCGATGTCGGCTACACCGGCTACGACTGGCCGTTCGAGGTCCTGCCGACACCCGATGATCTGTGGATGCACGCCGACTGGACGCTGCCGCAATTGCTGGGCTATTTCTCCAGCCTCTCGGCCAGCGCCTGCTTCCATGCCGCCACCGGACGCGACCCGATAGAACTGCACGGCAAAGCCCTGACCGCCGCATGGGGCGATGCGGGACAGGTGCGACGCATGCGCTGGCCGGTGGTCCTGCATCTGCGCCGCAAGCCCGCGGCCTGACACCGGCACCGCAACGCAGCGTCCGGCCGGAGCGCTTTTGCGCCGGTGCTACAATGCGCGGGCCGGTTCGCCGGCATTCCATAACGTCTTCAGGGCGGGGCGAAACTCCCCACCGGCGGTAGGTGCGCAAGCACGAGCCCGCGAGCGCTTCGCAGCCCGCACGTGTGCAGGGTGGCGAAGGTCAGCAGATCCGGTCCAATGCCGGAGCCGACGGTCACAGTCCGGATGAAAGAAGACGGCATCGCATGTCCGCGTGCAGCGCGGGGTCGTGCGTCTGCCTCATGCCTTGGGGCGTTTTTCGCCACTTCTGCGAGAAACGTTTCATGTCCAATTTCGATATCCATCCATGCCTGGCTGTCGTTCCGTCGTGCACCGTGCGCGGGGGGAACGGCTGATGTTCACCGGCATCATCACCGGCGTCGGCCGCCTGGCTTCGCTTGAACCCCGCGGCGGCGATGTCCGCCTTGCCGTCGAAACCGGCAGCTTGCCATTCGACGATGTGCAACTCGGCGAAAGCATCGCCGTCAACGGCGTCTGCCTGACGGTCATCCAGTTCGATGCGCGCAGTTTCCACGCCGATGCTTCGACCGAAACGCTGGCGCTTACCACGCTGGGCCTGCTGGAAGCCGGTGCGGCCGTGAACCTGGAGCGCGCCATGCGGCCGACGGATCGTCTGGGTGGCCACCTGGTGAGCGGGCATGTCGACGGCGTCGGCCACGTCGTGTCGATCCATGACGATGCGCGCGCGCAACGCTGGCGCTTTTCCGCGCCCGCGCCGCTGCTGCGCTACATCGCGAAGAAGGGTTCGATCTGCGTGGACGGTGTCAGCCTGACCGTCAATGAAGTCGATGCCGAAGGCTTCGAAGTCGCGCTGATTCCGCACACCGTCGCCAACACCGCGTTCGCGCGGACTGCCGTCGGCGATGCGGTGAACCTGGAAATCGATCTGATCGCCCGCTATGTCGAGCGCCTGATCGCCACGCAGGAGAAGGGCGCATGAGCTTCACGCCGATCCCCGAGCTGATGGAGGAAATCCGCAACGGCCGCATGGTCGTGATCGTCGATGACGAGGATCGCGAGAACGAGGGCGATCTGATCATGGCGGCCGAACTGGTGAAGCCGTCGGACATCAACTTCATGGTCACGCATGC
This sequence comes from Pseudomonadota bacterium, assembly GCA_023419315.1. Taxonomy (GTDB): domain Bacteria; phylum Pseudomonadota; class Gammaproteobacteria; order Xanthomonadales; family Xanthomonadaceae; genus Pseudoxanthomonas_A. The sequence goes on along the minus strand of JAEZYE010000023.1, from coordinate 34,519 downwards.
GCGCGGCCTGGTGTGCCTCTCACTGACACGCGAACGCTGCCGCCAGCTTGGCCTGCCGCCGATGGTCCAGGACAACACCTCGCAGCACCACACCAATTTCACTGTCAGCATCGAGGCTGCCGAAGGCGTCACGACGGGCATCTCGGCGTACGACCGCGCGCACACCGTGCGTACTGCCGTGCGCCCGGACGCCAAACCGCAGGATCTGTCGCAGCCGGGCCACATCTTCCCGCTGATGTCGCAGCCGGGTGGCGTGCTGAACCGTGCGGGGCACACCGAAGCCGCGTCGGATCTGGCGTTGATGGCGGGCCTGGAGCCGGCTGGCGTGCTGGTCGAAATCCTCAACCCCGATGGCAGCATGGCGCGTCGCCCGGAGCTGGAAATCTTCGCGCGCGAACACGGCTTGAAGATGGGTTCGATCGAAGCGCTGATCCGCTATCGCCTGAGCACGGAACATACGGTCCAGCGCGAGGACGAGCGCGAAATCGAAACCGAGCACGGCGCATTCCGCCTGATCACCTACCGGGATCGCCTCAGCCACGGCCTGCACTTCGCCCTGGTGAAGGGCCAGCCCTGCGCGGACACGCCGACGCTCGTGCGCGTGCAGATGCAGAACCCGCTCGCCGATGCGCTGCACTGGCGGCGCGCGGACTTCGGCCCGGCCGTGGGCGATGTGCTCAAGCGCATCGCCGGCGAAGGGCGGGGCGCGCTGGTCATGCTGGGCGATGCCGCCACGCCGGACGCGCTGCTCGCCCGCATCCGCGAGACGCCCGAACCCAGCGCCAGCCGCGCGGGTGCGCTGGCCGAATGGCGGCGCAATGGTGCCGGCAGCCAGATCCTGGCGGATCTCGGCCTCGGCCGGCTGCGCGTGCTGGGCACGCCGCGCCGGCAGATCGGCCTGGCCGGCTTCGGACTGGACGTGGTCGAGTATGTCGAGTCCTGAGCCGGTGTCCGGTCGCCCCTGCTAAACTTCCCGACCCGCTGGAGAACCCCCCGTCCCATGGCTCATTACGAAGGCGACCTGCGTGCCCCCGAAGGCGCGCGTTTCGCGATCATCGCCAGTCGCTGGAATGCGCGCATCACCGATGTGCTCGTCGCTGGCGCGCGCCAGAGCCTGGCCGGCAACGGTGTGCACGAGGACGTCATCGATGTCGTCCGCGTGCCCGGTGCGTGGGAGATTCCGGTCGCGGCGGCGCGTCTGGCGGCGGCCGGCGGCCATGCCGCGATCATCGCGCTGGGCTGCGTCATCCGCGGTGACACGCGCCATTACGAGCATGTCGCCGACCGCTGCGCCGAAGGCCTGATGCGCGTGCAGCTGGATGCCGGAATCCCGGTGCTCAACGGCGTTCTGGCCGTCGAGCGCATCGAGGACGCGGAAGCCCGCGCCGGGGGCAGCCACGGCAACAAGGGCGAGGAGGTCGCGCTGGCGGCCGTCGAAATGGCGCATCTGCTTGTGCAGCTGCCTTAACCACGAGCGGGAGACGGTGTGAGCCGACAGTACCGAAAAGATGGCGTCGACCCGGTCACCCGTGCGCGTGCGCGCCGTCGTGCGCTGCAGGCGATCTACGCATGGCAGGTGTCCGGTGGCGAAGTGGGCCAGGTGATTGCGCAGTTCGCGCACGAACAGGCGCACGAGATTGCCGACCTGGAGTATTTCGAAGATCTCGTGCGCGGCGTGGTCAAGCATCGCGCGCAGTTGGACGAGGCGTTGGCGCCGTATCTGGATCGCGGTGTCGAGGAAGTCGATCCCATCGAGCGTGGCGTGCTGCGCATCGCCGCCTACGAGTTGCTCCACCGCATCGACGTGCCGTATCGCGTGGTGTTGAACGAGGCCATCGAAACGGCGAAGCGTTTCGGCGCCGAGCACGGCCATACCTATGTCAACGGCGTGCTCGATCACGCCGCGGTGGCCTGGCGCCCGGCCGAAGCGGCTTCGCACAAGCCGCGCTGATCGTTGGCCGGCGCGCCGCGCTCGCTCCGGGGTGATGCCATGAAGCCGGGTGAATTCGATCTCATTGCACGCTTGCGCAAACGCGTCGCGGCACGCACGGACGTGCAGATAGGCATCGGCGACGACGCCGCACTGCTTGCACCACCGCCCGGCCAGACGCTTGTCGTCACGGCCGACACGCTCAACGCCGGCATCCACTTCCCGCTCGATACCGCCGCGGCCGACATCGGCTGGAAATCACTGGCGGTCAATCTGTCCGACCTCGCCGCGATGGGGGCGAAGCCGGCGTGGTGCACCTTGTCGTTGTCGCTTCCCGAGGGCGATCCGCACTGGTGGGATGCGTTCCTGGATGGCTTCCTCGCGCTGGCGGATCAGCATGGCATCGCGCTGGTCGGCGGCGACACCACGCGCGGACCGTTGTCGATCGCCGTCACCGCCATGGGATTCGTCGAACCCGGTCATGCATTGCGCCGCGATGGCGCGCGCACGGGTGACGATGTCTGGGTCAGCGGAACGCTGGGCGACGCTGCCGCCGCGCTGGCGCTGGACAGCCGCACGGGATCCGCATTGCGCCTGCGGCTGGATCGCCCGACGCCGCGCGTGACCCTAGGCCGCGCGCTGACGCACCGCGCACACGCGGCGGTGGATGTCTCCGATGGGTTGCTTGCCGATCTCGGTCACGTCTGTCGCGCGAGTGGCGTCGCCGCCGAGATCGAACTGGAACGGCTGCCGGCCTCGCCGGCGCTGCTGGAAACCGGAAGCGGACATCGTTTCGACTGGCAGGCCTGCGGCGGCGATGACTACGAGTTGTGCTTCACCGCCGATGCGCAGCAGCGCGACCGCATTGTTGCGCTGTCCGCAGAACTGGATCTTCGCCTGACGCGTATCGGCCGTATCGTCGCGGGCGACGGCGTACGTGCGCTCGATGCGCGTGGCCAGGCCTGGCAACCGGAACGCGTGGGTTACACGCATTTCTGAGGCCTGCGCGTCCTGCGCAGGCATTCATTCATGGCGATGATTCGGCGGCGTGCAGCAAGGGCGGCAGCTCGCCCGCTGCGAGCGTGATCGGCCGTGTCAGCCTGTCGAGTGTCTGGTTGCGCTCCAGCGGCAGGTTCTCATCCATGCGACTGCCGGGCGGCAGCAACGGAAAGTCGAGTCGCAATGGTTGCGCTTGCGCCGATTGCCCGGTGATTTCGCGATACAGCATCGCCGTGACGATCAAGGATGCGCGCAGGGACGGGTGCAGGCTCTCGTCGGTGAACAGGGTGGACGCCGGAACCTTCGTCGCATATTCGCGCAGTCGCGATCCCGCGAAAATCGGCGTGGCATGGGTTTCCCGCGCGATCCTGCGCAGGCCGCGATCCAGCCGATCCTGCCAATCGGAATCGGGGCCCCAGGTACCGAGCAGCATGATGCGGATGCCGCTGGTCTCGGCCAGCTGCGCGAAGCGCTTGTGCGCACGCACGCTGTTGCGGCATTCGGCTTCCTCCTTCTGCGCAGGGCTTTCGAGGCAGGCGAGCAAGCCGCCACGTTCCTGCAGGACCAGCACATCCCAGCGCCCACCTTCGAGTGCGCGTTGCGCCACGCCCCGCTTCCAGTGATCGCTCAGCGTGGCGCCGGGCATCACGTAGCTTTCGGTGTCGATGCGCGGGCCGCCCGGTTGCGCAGCGGCGAGGCTGCGCAGCAGGCCGGGCAGGTTGTTCGTGTAGATCAGGCTGTTGCCGATCAGCAGAACGCGGACGGTGGGCGCGGACTCGACCCGATCGGTCGAGACCTGCGCGTGCACGTGCGTCGTCAGCAGCAGCGCGGCACAGGCGAACCACCAGCGCCGCAACCGCATCACGGCGGCAACACCTTGCCGGGATTGAGGATGCCGTCGGGATCGAGCGCGGCCTTGATCGCGCGCATCGCGTCCAGCGTGGCCGCGCTGAATGCATCGCCCATGAAGTCGCGCTTGGCGACGCCAATGCCATGTTCGCCGGACAGCGTGCCGCCCAGCGACAGGGTCAGCGCGAACAGCCGCGGCAGCGCTGCGCGCGCGCGCTGGGTCTGTGCCGGATCGTCCGGGTCGTAGAGGATGTTGACGTGCAGGTTGCCATTGCCGGCATGCCCGAACGCCACGATGGGCAGGTCGAACTCCGCCGCCATCGCCTCGACGCCACCGACCAGTGCGGGAATGCGCGAAACCGGCACCACGACGTCTTCGTTGATCTTGCCTTGGGCGATTGTCCGCAGCGCGGGCGAGAGCGATTTACGCGCCGCCCACAAGCGTGCGCGCGCGGCTTCGTCGGGTGCTTCGTCCAGTGCGATCAGGCCTTCGCCGGCGGCGGCGGTGGCGACCGATTCGAGTGCATGCGCAAGCGTCGCCGCTTCGCCATCCACCTCGATCATCAGCAGCGCGCCGGCATCGGGAATGTCGGCGCCGCCCACCTCGCGTGCCAGCCGGATGCACGCGCGATCCATGAACTCGAGCATCGACGGCGCGACCGGTTGTGTCATCACGCGCGATACCGCGGCGGCCGCGCTGGAGACATCGCGATACAGCGCGCGCAGGCTGGCGCGCGCGGGCGGACGCGGCAACAGGCGCAAGGTGGCTTCGACAATCAAACCGAGCGTGCCTTCGCTGCCGACCAGCAGGTGCGTGAGGTCGTAGCCGGTCGAATCCTTGGTGGTCAGGCTGCCGCAGGTGATCAGATCGCCGGTGCCGGTGACGGCCTGCAGGCCGAGCACGTTGTCGCGCGTGGCGCCGTACTTCACCGCCATCGGACCGCCCGCGTTGCAGGCGAGGTTCCCGCCGATGGTGGAAATGTCCGCGCTGGCCGGATCCGGCGGCCAGAACAGGCCATGGGATTGCAAGGCCTGGTCGAGATCGCCGTTCAATACGCCAGGCTCGACGATCGCGTAGCGATCATCGGCGGCGATGCGCACGATCCGGTTCATGCGTTCGAACGAAACGACCACCCCGCCTGCATAGGGAATCACCGCACCCGTGCTGCTGGTGCCGGCGCCGCGTCCCACGACCGGTACGCCGTGCGTGCGACATGCGCGCACGATGGCCTGGACCTGTTCGCGATCCCGCGGAAGTGCGACCCCGAGCGGCAGGGCATGGCGACGCGCCTTGTCTTCAGCGTTCCGACGGCGCGTGTCGTCGTCGGTTCGCCAGCCATCGCCGAGCAGATCCGACAGCGTGTCATGGAGGGAAGCGGGCAGAGCGTCGATCACCCGCGCATTCTAGCGAGGCCGCTGCGATGCAGCGATGCGCAATCGACGGACGTCAACTGCCGTCGGCACGGAACGCGTCTTCGATCCACTGCCATTGCGGCGCGGCCGGGGCGCCGCTGGCGGCAAGCACGTCGAAGCGGCAGGCCATCTGCGACAGCGCGGGCCGGGTGGCGAGGAAGCGTTCGGCGGCGTGGATGAGGCGACGTTGTTTGCCGGCGTTGACCGATTCGCTGCCGCCACCGAAGGCCTGCGATTGCCGATAGCGCACTTCGACGAAGACCAGCGTCGGTTCGCGGCGCCGATCGTCGCGCAGGATCAGATCCAGCTCACCGCCGGAATACCGGACGTTCGCGGCAATGGGACGAAGCCCCGCGCCGATCAGGAACCTGCGCGCGGCTTCTTCAATCGAAGCGCCGCGCGCACGGCGATCAACCACCCTCGTTGACCGGTACCGCCAGTCCGCCGCGGAACGTGGACCAGGCCGGCGTGCGCAGCACGTTGCCGAAGCCGTCGAGCTGGAGACGGCCGGTCGCGCCGCGCAAGTCGGCGTTGTCGGCACTGATGAGCTTGTCCATGTATGCGCTCAGCAGCCATGCGTCATAGCCGAACGCGAACAGGCGAGCCGCGGGTCCCCGCGCGGTCACCAGGCGTTCGCCGGTGAGGCCCGGCGCGGGCAGGCCGGCCAGGCCGCGGGAGCTCCAGACTTCGGTCGGGAACACGATGCCGTCCAGGGCCACATCGTCTTGCATCTTGCCGGTGCCCGACAGCAGCTGCGACGTCCCCACGCGGGTCTTGCCGCCGAGGCCGGCCAACGCCAGTTGCGGCGTGAGCTGGCGCGCGGTGCTGCCCTTCACGGCCAGGAAGACGGCGTCCACGCCGGCCGCGGCCGCACTGGCCAGCGCGGCGGCCTGGTCGCCCGGCGTATCGCCGACGCTCACCACTGCGGCCACCTTGCCGCCGCGTTCGGTGAAGCGGTCGCCGAAGTACTGCGCCGCGCGGCGGCCGTTGTCGTCGCTGCCGCTGATCACCAGCACGGTACGGTGTTCGCGGTCGAGCAGGTATTCGGCGGCCATGAGCCCGTCATCTTCCGGCGCCAGCGAGAAGCCCGCGGTGCCGGCCGGTGGATTCGTGTTGCCGCGATTGAGCACGACGGTCGGCAGGCTGAGCCGGTTGTCCTGGAACAGTGCGCTGACTTCGTCGCGGCCCAGCGGGCCGACCACGAAATCGGCGCCCGCCGCCACGGCGCGGCCATACGCGGCGATCGCACCACCGGCCGTGCCGGAGGTGTCGAAGAACAGCAGTTCCGGGCGTCGGCGGGTTTCCCCGTAGTAACCCGCCATCAGCCCATCGCGCACCGGCGCGGCGGCCGTCGCCAGGTCGCCGGACAGCGGCAACAGCACGGCCAGCTTGAGCGGCGGACGATAGCCGTCGCGATCCGCCGCCGGCAGTGCGCCGAGCTTCCACGCGGATCGATCAAAGCCGTGCGGCAGATCCAGTCCACGACGCAGCAGTGCGCGGCCGACGAAGTTGTAGAGCGGATCGTTTGCCGGCAGGTTGGCGGCGTCGCGGCGCAGCGTGGCGTCGTCGAGGCTGGCCAGCAGCCGTTCAATCTCGCGCGAATTGTCCAGGCGCGCCTGTCCGGCCAGCGTGGCGTCCTGCTGCGCGAGCGTGCTTGCCTGTGTCAGGGCGGCCGAAGCCTGCGCACGCGGCGTGCCGGGGCCGGACACCTGGCTGGTGGCGCAACCGCCCAGCGCAGTGGCGAGCAGCAGCGGTACAAGGAACCTGGCGAAGCGCTTTTCCATGGGCGTCGGCGATGTCGGAACGAACGGGCTACGATTCTACCCCTGCCGAAGGAAGAGCTTTGAATGCCCGCCGGAACCCTGTTCATCGTCGCCACGCCCATCGGCAACCTCGCCGACATGACGCCGCGGGCGCTGGAAACACTGCGGCAGGTGTCCGCGATCTGTGCGGAGGACACGCGGCGCAGCGGCCAGCTGCTGGCGCATTTCGGAATCGATCGCCCGCTGATCGCGCTGCATGAACACAACGAAGACGCCGTGTCGCAGCGGCTTGTCGAGCGTCTGGCGGGCGGTGAATCGCTGGCGCTCGTCAGCGACGCCGGAACGCCGCTGGTCAGCGATCCCGGCTATCGCGTGGTGCGTGCGGCCCGGGCGGCCGGCATCAAGGTCAGCCCGGTGCCCGGTGCGTGCGCCGCGATCGCCGCCCTCAGCGTCGCCGGTCTGCCGAGTGATCGCTTCGTGTTCGAAGGTTTCCTGCCGGCGAAGGCGTCGGCCCGGCGCGAGCGCTTGACGGCGCTGTCCGGAGAAACGCGCACGCTGGTGTTCTACGAATCCTCGCACCGCATCAGCGAATCGCTGGCGGACATGCGCGTCGTGTTCGGCGCGGACCGACCGGCGGTTCTGGCGCGTGAACTCACCAAGCTCTTCGAGACCGTCATCGACGGCACGCTTGCGGATCTGCAGGCGCGCGTGGATGGCGACGACAACCAGCGCAAGGGCGAGTTCGTGGTGATGGTGCAGGGCGCGGCCGATGACGCCGAGGCGCAGGTGGTCGAAGGGCGGCGCGTCTATGCGCTGCTCAACGCGCACCTGCCTCCCTCCACCGCCGCGAAGCTGGCCGCCGAGATCACCGGCGCGCCGCGCAAGGCCTTGTACGGGCAGAAGCCGGAAGAATGATCCGGAGCATCGCTTTCCAGGCGATGCGTTGCGGTTCAACGGCCGGTGCGCCTGTCGTGAGAGAATGCGCGCGGCGGAGCCGGCCAGACAGTCGCGTCATGCGCAAGCATGCCGAGGAAAGTCCGGGCTCCACAGGGCACGGTGCCAGGTAACGCCTGGGCGGCGCGAGCCGACGGAAAGTGCAACAGAAAGATACCGCCAGCGGTCCGGGGCGCGGATCGGACGCAAGTCCGGTCACGCTCCACGCTTCATCGAAAGATGGGCAGGATGCGGGCAAGGGTGAAATGGTGCGGTAAGAGCGCACCGCGAGTCCGGCAACGGACCGGCACGGCAAACCCCACCGGGAGCAAGACCAAATAGGGAGGCAATGCCGCGGCCCGCGGTGTCTCCGGGTAGGTTGCTTGAGCGCAGCGGTGACGTTGCGCCTAGAGGAATGACTGTCCACGACAGAACCCGGCTTATCGGCCGGCTCCGCCACTTCCTCCTGTGCCTTGATGCGTTTGCCGCGCCCGCCGGACGGGTCAGGCGCGCGTCGACAGCGTGCTCTCGCCGACCAGCGCGCCCAATGCATCGAAGCGGCGTTCGCTTATCCAGCCGGCGCCTTCATGGTCGATGGCGATGATCGTGCTCGCGCGCGTCCCGTAGACAGGATTGCGGATGAAGGCGGCCGAGAGCAGCCGTTCGCGTTCCAGTCCGACGCCCGTGTCGGGCAACTCAGCGTCAGGGGCTGTCCTCTCATTGGCAAGGGCAAGCCAAAGTCTGTCCAAGTCTTCTTCATCGGCGTTGATCCAGTCGGACATGACGCTCATCAGTTCCCGTGTCTTGGGCCATGGCTCGTCCAGATCGCCGTTGGACAGGCCGTGCACGCCCGGCTCCATCAGCCGCTGCCGCGGGTGCGGGTAATTGCTGAGGAACCACGCCTGGTCCGGATCCGCGATCAGCAGATTGAAGGGGGCAAAGCCGGACGCGCGCGCCAGGATCGGGCCGGCCGTCGCCGCCCCGTCCGCCTCCGCGGTCAGGCACTCGACCGGAAGCCCGCCGCGGGAGGGCGCCTGCGGTAGCGTGAGACGCGGGTCCCGGACATTGGTGACCACCGCCATACGTCCGCGGGTCGACAGGCCGGCCCATGTACCGCCGGAGCGCAAATCCCGCCCGGCCAGAATTCCGGCGGGGCGTTCCCAGCGGGCCAGCGGTGCGGCGGGGCGCTCATGCGCCTCGTCCCGGTTGCCGGCCATGACCACGGCCCAACGGGGATGGACTTTCCACGCGATAGCGAGCAGGCACATGCGCGGATTCTCGCGCGGGCGGGGCGGGCGCGGCCAGCTGGACCGCGTCGGCAACAGCGCATCATGACGCGGTGATCACGTCGATGAATGATCCGCAAATCTCAAAATTTGAGACGAAACAGCAACTTGTGGATAAGGCTTGAACAATTCTCTGAAGTTCGCTGCAAGCCATTGATGTAACAAGCGATTTTTTCTTTGTTTGCCTGTTGACAACCTTCCTCGCGGTGCTAAGGTGGGCACCCGGGGGAAAACCGGGTTTTCTGTGGTTTTCCGTGGTTCAATGACGCACTTGCGAGGCAGGGACAAAGGGTCGTGTTTCAGGGTGAGACCGCCATCACAGTGGACGACAAGGGCCGGCTCGCGGTGCCCACCGCCTACCGTGACCTCGTCGCGCGCGAGTGCGGCAATCGCCTGGTCATCACCTACAACCCGTTCGAGGCCGGCAGCCTCTACCTCTATCCCGAGCAGGTCTGGCAGCGGGTACGCGACGAAGTCAGCAAGTTGCCCAGCACCCAGCGCGCGCATCGCAGCCTGCAACTGAAGTTGATCGGTGCGGCTTCGCCGGTGGAACTGGACGGCAACGGACGCATCAGCATTCCCGCCAGTCATCGCAGCGCGGTCGGCATCGACAAGAAAGCGGTGTTGCTGGGCATGGGCGACAAGTTCGAATTGTGGAGCGAGCAGGCACACCACGCGCAGATCCGCCAGACCATCGGCGATGAGGATCTCAGCGCGCACATGCTCGAGTTGCGCTTGTGAGGCACGGTGACGGCACGCGGCAGTCCGCGCCGGCCGGTCACCTTTCAGCGCTGCATCTGCCGGTGTTGTATGCGCAGGTCATGGAAGGGCTGCAGGTGAAGCGGGACGGGACTTATCTGGACGGTACGTTCGGGCGTGGAGGCCACGCGCGCGGCGTACTCGAACGACTGGGGCCGGGAGGTCGGCTGCTGCTCATGGACAAGGATCCGGAAGCGATCGCGCACGCCGAGCAGAGCTTCGGCGACGACGCACGCGTGTCCATCCGCCGTGGCAGTTTCGCCGGCATGGCCGAATGGTCGGCCACCGCCGAAGGTCTCGACGGCGTGCTGCTGGATCTCGGTGTGTCTTCGCCGCAACTGGATGTGGCCGAACGCGGTTTCAGCTTCGGCAAGGACGGTCCGCTCGACATGCGCATGGATCCGGAGGCCGGCGAAAGTGCCGCCGAGTGGATTGCACGCGCCGAAGAGAAGGACATCGCCGATGTGCTGTGGACCTATGGCGAAGAACGCATGAGCCGGCGCATCGCGCGCGCCATCGTGCAGCGCCGTGGCAGCGCTCCGTTCATGCGTACGGGCGATCTGGCCGACGTGATCGCCTCGGCGATGCCGCGCGGCAAGCAGGACATCCATCCGGCCACGCGCAGCTTCCAGGCGATCCGCATCCACATCAATCGCGAACTTGCCGATCTCGAAACCGGCCTGGACGCCGCACTCGCGTGCCTGAAAACGGGTGGCCGGCTGGCGGTCATCAGCTTCCATTCGCTGGAAGACCGCATCGTCAAGCGCTTCATTGCCGCACACGCCAAGGCACCGCCGGCCAATCGCCGCCTGCCCGTGCAGGACACGTTCGTGCCTGACTTGCGTGCGATTGGCGACGCGCAGAAGGGCACGGCCGAAGAGATCGCCGCGAATCCGCGCGCACGCAGCGCCGTGCTGCGCGTGGCTGAAAAGCTCGAGGTCGCGGCATGACGCGCTTCGTCCTCATCGCCCTGATCCTCGCCAACGTGGTGTCGGCCGTCGGGGTCATCTACGCGCGCCATCGCCATCGCCAGCTGTTTGTCGAGCTGTCGCGGCTGGAGAAATCGCGCGACGAACTGAACATCGAATTCGGCCGGCTCCAGCTGGAACAGGCCACCGTGGCCGAAAGCAATCGCGTGGATCAGATCGCACGCGCGCGGCTCGGCATGAAGTTCCCGGAGTCGGGTGACATCGTGGTGGTGCGCCCGTGAACCTGCCTCCGCGCAATACGCCGCCATTGAAAAACCGCAACCGCGCGCGTTTCAACCTGCGCGGGCGGCTCATGCTCGTCGTCGGCGCGCTCGGGCTGTGTTCCGTCAGCCTCGTCGGCCGCGCGGCCTACGTGCAGCTCATCAACCACGATTTCTACCAGCGCCAGGGCGACTCGCGCTTCCTGCGCGACATTCCGATCCCGACCTCGCGCGGCATGATCACCGACCGCAATGGCGAGCCGGTCGCGGTGTCCTCGCCGGTGGAATCGGTGTGGGTCAATCCGCGCGAGCTGATGAAGATGCCGGACCGCCTGCCGGAGCTGGCGCAGGCGCTGGGCGTGCCGCAGGAGCATCTGACCAACAAGCTGTCGCAGCGCGCCGACAAGGAATTCATGTACCTCAAGCGCCGGATCAGTCCGGACGAGGCGCATCGGATCCTGGCGCACAAGATTCCCGGTGTTTATTCCGTTCGCGAGTTCCGCCGCTTCTATCCGCAGGGTGAAGCGATGGCGCACGTGCTGGGATTCACCAACATCGACGATCGTGGCCAGGAAGGACTGGAACTGGCGTTCGACGAGTGGCTGCGCGGCAAGCCGGGCGCCAAGCGCGTGATCCGCGACAACCGTGGCCGTATCGTCGAGAACGTCGACCTCGTGCGCTCGGCGCAACCGGGGCGCGATCTGACGCTGACGATCGATCGTCGCATCCAGTTCCTCGCCTTCCGCGAACTGCGCAATGCGCTGATCGAACACCAGGCCAGCAGCGGCTCGATGGTGATCCTCGACGTGACCACCGGCGAAGTCGTCGCAATGGTCAGCCTGCCGACCTACAACCCGAACGCAATCGGCCAAGCCGGCGCGGAGACGCGCCGCAACCGTGCCGTCACCGACATCGTCGAGCCGGGTTCGACGATGAAGCCGTTGACGGTGTCGGCGGCGCTGAAGGCGGGCGTGGTCAATCCGAATACGCTGATCAACACCTCGCCCGGCTACATGTCGCTGGGCCGCTACACGATTCGCGACGTGCCGCGGAACAACGGCGTGCTGACGGTGACCGGCATCATCACCAAGAGCTCGAACATCGGCTCGGTGAAGCTGGCCGAGAAGCTGCCGAACGACTACTTCTACAACGTCGTGCGCAGCTTCGGTTACGGCAGTACGCCGGGCAGCGGCTTCCCCGGCGAAGCGGCCGGCATCCTGGCGCCGCCCGAGCGCTGGAACGGTCTGCAGAAAGCGACGATGTCGTACGGCTATGGCCTGTCGGTGACGCCGCTGCAGATCGCGCGCGCCTACGCTACGCTGGGCAACGGTGGAAAGCTGATCACGCCGACCTTCGTCAAGGGCGAACACCACGAAGCCCCGCAGGTGATCGATCCGGCGATTGCGCATGAAGTGGTCGGCATGATGGAAACCGTGGTGACGCAGGGCGGCGCCAAGCGCGCCGGCGTGCTTGGCTACCGCGTGGCGGGCAAGACCGGCACTGCACGACTGGCGTCGGGCGGCGGTTATGCGCGCGGTCGCTATGCCTCGCTGTTTGCCGGCCTGGTTCCGGCCAGCAACCCGCGCTTCGCCGCGGTCGTGGTGATCAGTGATTCGCAGGAAGGCGGCTACTTCGGCGGCCTCGTTGCCGCGCCGGTGTTCCACAACGTGATGGACGGCGCCTTGCGACTGATGGACGTGCCGCCGGACGACATCGAAACCTGGCTCGCGATGCAGGCGAAGAACGAAGCCAAGTCCGCGGGCAGGCCCGTTCCGGCCGCGGCTCCCGCGCCGGTCGATGATGCCGTCGATCTGATCGACACGGCCTCGTTCGATACGCCGGCCACCTCGGCCAGCGTGGCGCCTGCCGCGTCGGGAGGCGTGCGATGAGGCGGATGATGGCGCTCGCCGAACTGCTGCCGGATCTGGACGTCCCGCGCGACATCGTGGTGCGCGGGCTGGTGCAGGACAGCCGTGCAATCGAATCGGGTGATGCGTTCGTCGCGATCGCCGGTTTCGGCGCGCATGGCCTGAACTTCACCGCGCAGGCGAAGGAGAAGGGCGCCAGCGTCATCCTCTACGAACCGCCGGTCCCGGACGATCTGCGCGCACCGCGCGATGCCATCGCAGTGCCCGGCCTGCGCGCACGCATGGGCGCACTGGCCGATCGTTTCCACGCCTATCCGTCGCGCGACATGAAGATCGTGGGTGTCACCGGCACCAACGGCAAGACATCCACCGTACAACTGCTGGCGCAGGCCTGGCACATCCGCGGCGTGCGCTGCGGCAGCATCGGCACGCTCGGCGCGGGCATGTACGGCGAAGTCGTTCCGACCGGCTTCACCACGCCGCTGGTGTTGCAGATGCATGCGCTGCTGGCGCACCTGCGTGACGCCGGCGCCAAGGCCGTGGCAATGGAAGTCAGCTCGCACGCGCTGGATCAGGGCCGCGTGGATCATGTGCATTTCGACGTCGGCGTATTCACCAACCTCACCCGGGATCACCTCGACTACCACGGCGACATGGCGAGCTACGGCGCAGCCAAGGCGCGCCTGTTCGACTGGCCGGAGCTGAAGGCCGCGGTGATCAACCTCGATGACGACTACGGCCGCGAGCTGCAGGCGCGCATCGCACCGGCCGTGCAGCGCGTGGGCGTCAGTTCGCGCGGGCAGGAAGGCGCTGCCCTGCGTGCCGAAGCGCTGACCTTGAACGCCGCCGGCATCGCCTTCGATCTCACCGCCGGCAGCGAAGCGCATCCGGTGCAGTCGCGCCTGCTCGGCCGCTTCAATGTCGACAATCTGCTTGCCGTGGCCGGCACGCTTTACGCGCTGGGCGACAGCGTGGCGGAGATTGCGCGCACGCTGTCGCGCCTGCAGCCGATCCACGGACGCATGAACCGCCTCGGCGGCGACACCGACGCCCAAGGCCAGCAGCGCCAGCCGCTGGTCGTGGTGGATTACGCACACACGCCGGATGCACTGGAACAGGCGCTCACCAGCCTGCGCGATCACGTGCACGGTGAATTGATCTGCGTGTTCGGTTGCGGCGGTGATCGCGATACCGGCAAGCGTCCGCAGATGGCGGCCGCTGCGGAGCGAGTGGCCGATCGCGTGATCGTCACCGACGACAATCCGCGCACCGAAAACGGTGATCGCATCGTGGCCGACATCCTCGCGGGCTTCCGCGCTCCGGACGCGGTGACCGTGCTGCGCGATCGCCGGCAGGCCATCGAACGCGCCATCGGCCAGGCCGGGCCGAGCGACATCGTGCTGATCGCCGGCAAGGGACACGAGCCTTATCAGGAGATTGACGGCGTGCGTCATCCGTTCGACGACACCGCGGTAGCGCGCCAGGCACTGGACGCACGCGCTTCGCTCACCGATGCGGAGGATCACGCATGAAACGCCTTCCGCTTTCCTTGCTCGCGCACTGGGCCGGTGGCGAACTGCTCGGCGACGACGCCATCGTCTCGGCGATCACGCAGGACACGCGCAGCCTGCTGCCCGGCAGCCTGTATGTCGCGCTGCGCGGCGAGCGTTTCGACGGCCATGACTTTGCCTACGACGCCGCGATGCGTGGCGCGGGCGCGGTGATGGTCGATCATCCCGTCAAGGTCGAACTGCCGCAGATCGTCGTTGGCGATACCCAGATCGCACTGGCGCGCATCGCGGCCGGCATCCATCAGGATCAGGCCGGCAAGGTCGTCGCCATCACCGGCAGCAATGGCAAGACTTCGGTCAAGACGCTGGTGGTGGCGATCCTGCAACGCGCAGGCGTCACCTATTTCAACCCGGGCAACCGCAACAACGAAATCGGCCTGCCGCTGGCGGTCATCGAAGCGCCCGACGATGCGGATTTTTCCGTGTACGAAATGGGCGCCGGCAAGCCGGGCGACATCGCCTATCTGACCGATGTGGTGCAACCCGATGTCGCGCTGGTGAACAACGTGGCCGCCGCGCATCTGGAGCGCATGGGCTCGCTGCTCGGCGTGGCCGAGACCAAGGGCGCCATCTACGAGGCCCTGCCGGCGGGCGGCACGGCAGTCATCAACGCCGATGACGCATTTGCCGAGTACTTCGCCGACAAGGTCGCCGATCGCCGCATCCTGCGTTTCGGCATGGAAGCGAGCGCCGACGTGACGGCGCGTGATGTGCGCGCGGACGACACGGGTTCGGACTTCGTGCTGGTCACGCCGCAGGGTGAGGTCGCACTGCGGCTGTCCCTGCCCGGACGCCACAACGTCCTCAACGCGCTGGCTGCCGCCACGCTTGCTCTGGCATGCGATGTCTCGCTGCGCACCATCGCCGATGGATTGTCGGCCGCGCAGCCGGTTGCAGGTCGCCAGATTGCGCACGCGCTGCCGGGCGGGGCAGTCCTGATCGACGACAGCTACAACGCCAATCCGGGATCGCTGTCCGCCGCCATCGACACACTCGCCGCGAGCGGCAGCGAAGCCTGGCTGGTGCTGGGCGACATGCGCGAGCTGGGCCCGGACGGCGAATCGCTCCACGCCGACGCGGGCGTACGGGCGCGCGCCGCCGGAATCCGTCGTCTCTATACCCTGGGACCGCTCAGCCAGGCCGCTTCGCGCGCGTTCGGTGAAGGCGGCTTCCATTTCGAAAACCACAAAACCCTGGCCGAAGCGCTGCGCGCCGATCTCCATGGCGGTGTGCGCTGCCTGGTCAAAGGCTCCCGCGGCAGCGCCATGGACCGGATCGTGACCGCACTGCTGTCTGCCGGGGAGGGCAAACCGCATGTTGCTTGAACTCGCTCGCTGGCTGCAGAGCCTCGAAAACTTCTTCGGCCTGTTCGGCTATCTCACCTTCCGCGGCATCCTGGCCGCGCTGACGGCGCTGTTCCTGTCGCTGTGGTGGGGACCGGCCGTGATCCGCCGCCTCGCGCAGTTCAAGGGCGGCCAGCCGATCCGCCAGGATGGTCCGCAGACGCATTTCTCCAAGGCCGGCACGCCCACGATGGGCGGCGGCCTGATCCTGATGACCGTGCTGGCGTCGGTGCTGCTGTGGGGCGATCTGCGCAACAAGTACGTGTGGGTCGTCGTGCTGGTCATGCTCGCGTTCGGTGCGATCGGCTGGTACGACGACTGGATCAAGATCGTCAGGCGTGATCCGAACGGCCTGAAGTCGCGCTGGAAGTACCTGCTGCAGTCGATCTTCGGATTGATCGCCGGCCTGTACCTCTATCTGTACGCCGACGTGCCGGCGGCCACGACGTTCTATGTGCCGTTCTTCAAATCGATTGCACTGCCGTTGGCGGGGATCAGCTTCGTCGCCATCGCCTACTTCTGGATCGTCGGCTTCTCCAATGCGGTGAACCTGACCGACGGGCTCGACGGACTGGCGATCATGCCGACGGTGCTGGTCGCCTGCGCCCTGGGCATTTTCGCGTACGCGTCGGGCAACGCGGTGTTTTCCAGCTACCTGCAGATTCCGCAGGTACCCGGTGCGGGCGAACTGGTCATCATCTGCGCGGCGATTGCCGGTGCCGGACTCGGGTTCCTGTGGTTCAACACCTATCCGGCAATGGTCTTCATGGGTGACATCGGCGCGCTCGCGCTGGGCGCCGTGCTCGGCACCATCGCGGTGATCGTCCGTCAGGAACTGGTGCTGGTGATCATGGGCGGTATCTTCGTCATCGAAACGCTGTCGGTGATGATCCAGGTGGCTTCGTTCAAGCTCACCGGCAAGCGCGTTTTCCGGATGGCGCCCATCCACCACCACTTCGAACTCAAGGGCTGGCCCGAGCCGCGCGTGATCGTGCGCTTCTGGATCATCTCGGTGGTGCTGGTCCTCGTCGGCCTTGCGACGTTGAAGGTGCGCTGATGAACGACCGCCTGCGCCAGGCAACACGACTGGAGGCCATCGGTGGCCGCTTTGACCCGTGGCTGCTCGGTGCGGTGCTGGCGCTCGCGTCGCTGGGCGTGGTGATGGTGGCGTCCAGTTCCATTTCGCAGACCGCGAGCCCGTTCTACTACCTTGTCCGCCACGTGCTGTTCCTGGCCGGCGGCACCGGACTGGCGCTGTGGATGATGCGCACCGAGCTCAAGACCGTGGAGCACTACAACCACGTGCTGCTGCTGGGCTGCATCGGTCTGCTGCTGCTGGTGTTCGTGCCCGGCCTGGGCGTGAGCGTGAAGGGCGCGCATCGCTGGATCAATCTGGGCGTGTCGAACTTCCAGGTGGTCGAAGCGGTCAAGGTGTTCTTCATCGTCTGGCTCGCCAGCTATCTCGTGCGCTTCCGTGATGAAGTCAACGCGACGTGGATCGCGATGCTCAAGCCGCTGGGCGTGGTCGTGGTGATGGTCGGCCTGCTGCTGATGCAGCCGGACTTCGGCTCGTCGTCGCTGCTGCTGGCGATCACCGCGGGCATGCTGGTGCTGGGCGGCGTCAACATGCCGCGCATGTTCGGACCGGTGCTGGTCGGTTTGCCGGTGCTGGCGGTAATCGCGATCGCCGAGCCCTATCGCATGCGCCGACTGACGTCGTTCGCCGACCCGTGGGCTGATCCGTTCGGCAGCGGCTACCAGCTGACCAATGCGCTGATGGCGATCGGCCGTGGCGAATGGGCCGGCATCGGCCTCGGCGGCTCGGTGCTGAAGCTCAACTACCTGCCGGAAGTCCATACCGACTTCATCTTCTCCGTGATCGGCGAGGAACTCGGCTTCATCGGCGTCTGTGCGGTGATCGGCCTGTACGCACTGCTGGTCGGGCGCGCGTTCTGGATCGGCCTGCGCTGCGTGGAGATGCGCCGCCATTTCGCGGGCTACTGCGCGTTCGGCATCGCGTTGTGGATCGGATTGCAGAGCTTCGTGTCGATCGGCGTGAACCTCGGCCTGCTGCCGACCAAGGGCCTGACGCTGCCGCTGATTTCATCCGGCGGTTCAAGCGTATTGATGACGTGCGTCGCGATGGGCCTGCTGCTGCGCGTTTCGTATGAGCTGGAGCGCGCCGAACGCCAGGTGGCCTTGCGCGGCGAAAGCCAGCTCGCGGGTGACGCGGTGTCTGCGCCGGTCGAAGCCGCGCCGGTGGAGGCTGCGGCTCCGGCACCGGAGGCGAAGCCGGCATTGGTTCGCAGCATCGGCAGCCAGTTGCGCCGCCGTATCGAACCCGTCTTCGAGAGGATCGCATGAGCACGATTGCGACCTCGCCCGTGATGGTGTTGGCCGGCGGTACCGGCGGCCACATTTTTCCCGCACTCGCGGTAGCCAACGTGCTGCGCAAGCGCGGCGTGCCGGTGACCTGGCTGGGCGCGGCCGGCGCGATGGAAACGCGGCTGGTACCGCCGCATGACATCCCGCTCGATACGCTCGCCATCTCCGCCTTGCGCGGCAAGGGCAAGCTCGCCCTGCTGGCCGCGCCGCTGCGCGTCACCCGCGCGGTGCTGTCAGCGGTCGGCATCCTGCGTTCACGCCGTCCGCGCGCGGTGATCAGCTTCGGCGGATTCGCCGGCGGGCCGGGCGGCATGGCGGCGCGCATGCTGGGCATGCCGCTGCTGGTGCACGAACAGAATCGCGCGCCCGGCTTCACCAACCGCGTGCTGGTGCGGTTCGCGCGGCGCGTACTGACGGGCTTTCCCGGCAGCTTCGCCACGCGCGAGGAATACGTCGGCAATCCGGTGCGCGAGGAGATCAGCCGGCTGGATCCGCCCGCGATTCGTTTCGCCGCTCGCGACGGCGCGCTGCGCCTGCTGGTGCTTGGCGGCAGCCAGGGCGCACGCGCGTTGAACGCCGCCGTGCCCAAAGCGCTGGCGATGCTGGGCACCGAGATCCGTGTCGATGTCCGCCATCAGTGCGGCGAAAAGATGCGCGACCAGGCCATCGCGGCGTACGCGGAAGCGAACGTCGCCGCCAGCGTGGAGGCTTTCATCAGCGACATGGCCGCGGCCTATGCGTGGGCCGATCTGGTCGTGTGCCGCGCAGGCGCTTCGACCCTGGCGGAACTCTGCGCGGCCGGCGTCGGCAGCATCCTCGTGCCGTTCCCGCAGGCCGTGGACGATCACCAGACGCGCAATGCGGAATTCCTTGTCGAACGCGATGCAGCCCTGCTGCTGAAGCAGGACGACTACCTGGCCGAGCGCCTGCACGGCGTACTCAGCGATCTCGCCGCCCGTCCCGAACGGCGCCTGGCGATGGCGGAGTCCGCGCGCGCGCTGGCCAAGCCCGATGCCGCCGAGCGCATCGCGGACATCATTCTGGAAGAGGCGGCATGAAGAAGACCTGCAACACAATCCGGCAACCTCGCACCGTGCGTGCCGGCAACCTGGAAGCACACGCATGATGGCCGCCGCGCGCGAGCGCCGACTCCAGCACACGGGCAACCTCGCCCGTGAATTCCGTCGTGTCCATTTCGTCGGCATCGGCGGCTCCGGCATGAGCGGCATCGCCGAGGTGCTGTGCACGCTCGGCTACGAAGTGTCCGGTTCGGACAATGCCGACAACGCCGCCACGCGCCGCCTGTCATCGCTCGGGGCGCGCGTGATGCGTGGCCACAATGCGTCGAACGTGCTGGGCACCGATTGCGTGGTGGTGTCGAGCGCCATCAAGCACGACAACCCGGAATTGATGGAAGCCCGCTCGCAGCGCATTCCGATCGTGCCGCGTGCAGCGATGCTGGCCGAACTGATGCGTTTCCGTCGCGGCATCGCTGTCGCCGGCACGCATGGCAAGACGACCACGACCAGCCTGACGGCGGCCGTGCTGAGCGAAGGCGGGCTGGATCCCACCTTCGTCATCGGCGGGCAGCTGCTGGCCGCCGGTGCCAACGCCAAGCTCGGCGACGGTCAATGGCTGGTGGCCGAAGCCGACGAAAGCGATGGCAGCTTCCTGCGCCTGAATCCGCTGATCTCGATCGTCACCAACATCGACGCCGATCACCTCGAGAACTACGGCAACGATTTCGAGCGCGTGAAGGCCGCCTTCGCCGAATTCCTGCAACGCCTGCCGTTCTATGGCCTGGCGGTGCTCTGCATCGACGACGAGGAAGTCGCGGCGCTGGCCGCGGAAACGCCGCGCCACGTGATGACGTACGGCTTCGCCGACAACGCTGACGTGCGCGCCGAGGATGTGATCCAGGAAGCGGGCCGCATGCGCTTCACCCTGCGACTGCCGGAAGACGTCAGCGTGCCGGTCACGCTGGCGCTGCCGGGCCGCCACAACGTGCAGAACGCGCTGGCCGCCGCGACCGTGGGCTGGCAGCTGGGCGTGTCGCCGGAAAACATCGCTGCGGCGCTGGAGAAGTTCGCGGGCATCGGCCGTCGCTTCAACGATCTGGGCGAAGTCGTGACAGCGCAGGGCGCGCGCGTCCGCCTGGTCGACGACTACGGCCATCACCCGAAAGAACTCGCGGCGGTGTTCGCGGCGGCGCGCGGCGGCTGGCCGGACAAGCGCCTGGTGGTGGCGTTCCAGCCGCATCGCTACAGCCGTACGCGTGATCAGTTCGACGCCTTCGCCGCCGTGCTGTCGGAAGCGGACGCACTGGTCCTGAGCGAGGTGTACCCGGCCGGTGAAACGCCGATCGCAGGCGCCGACGCAAAGTCGCTCGCGCGCGCCATCCGCGCGCGCGGTCGCAATGAGCCGGTCGTGGTGAGCCAGGTCGCCGAACTGGCGGACGTGCTGCCCGACGTGCTGCGCGATGGCGATCTGCTGCTGCTGATGGGCGCCGGCGACATCGGCCATGTTTCGCAGCAGATCGCGGCGCACGGCTTCGTGCGCCAGGAAGACGAGAAGGCGGGGCACGCATGAATCCGTTCGAATTTCCGCCGCTGCGCGTGACCGATGCCGCCCTGTTCGGGCGTGTCGCCGTGCTGCTGGGCGGAACGAGCAGCGAGCGCGAAGTCTCGCTGGATTCCGGCCGTAACGTGCTCGAAGCCCTGCGCTCGCGCGGCGTGGACGCGTTTCCGATTGATGGCATCCCGGCGCTGGTAACCGCCATCGGCGAAGGTCGCGTCGATCGCGTCTTCAACATCCTGCACGGCAATCGTGGCGGCGGCGAAGACGGCGTGCTGCAGGGGCTGCTGGAAGCGCTGGGCGTGCCGTACACCGGGCCGGACGTGCTGGGCTCGGCATTGACGATGGACAAGATCCGCACCAAGCAGGTGTGGATGGCCGAAGGCCTGCCCACGCCGCGTTTCGTGCGCATCGCACCCGGCGCGGATCTGCGTGCAGCTGCGCGTTCGCTCGGCATGCCGTTGTTCGTCAAGCCGTCGTGCGAAGGTTCGAGCGTCGGCGTGTTCCGCATCCTGTCGGAAGACGATCTGGCGGCAGCCAGCGAGTTTGCCGCCGGCTATGCGGGCGAACTGCTGATGGAACAGATGGTGCAGGGAAGCGAATACACCGTCGGCATCGTTGGCAACGTGGTGCTGCCGTCGATCCGCATCGTGCCGGCCGGCGAGTGGTACGACTACCACGCCAAGTACATCGCCGAGGACACGCAATACCTGTGTCCCGGCCTGGACGGTGACGACGAAATCGAAATCCGCCGGCTGGCGCTGGCCGCCTTTGTCGCCGCGGGTTGCTCGGGCTGGGGACGCGTCGACGTGATGCGTGATCGCGTGCATGGTTTCCAGCTCATCGAAGTGAACACCGCGCCGGGCATGACCAGCCACTCGCTGGTGCCGAAGGCGGCGCGACAGGCCGGCGTCGGCTTCGAAGAACTGTGCTGGCGGATCCTCGAACAGACCGTGCCGGGAGACGCCGCGCAATGATCACGCCGCGGGCCATCGTGATGCATGACCGGGCTGCAGGCACGCAGGTGCGCTGCGTGCGGCCGGCATGTGCGCGTGCGTCCCGCGCAGCGACGGGAGGACGCGCATGAGTGCAGTCCTGCGCATCCTGGCCTGGGTACTCGCGGTGGCGATGGTCGTCCTGCCCGTCGTGGCCGTGGTGAACGGCTGGATTGGTTCGGATCGCTGGCCGCTCAAGCGCCTGCGCGTGCACGGCGAGTTCGAGCGCGTGGATGCGAACCAGTTGCGCAACGTCGTGCTGCCCTACGCCAAGTCCGGCTTCTTCGCGGTGAAGTTGCAGGATGCGCAGGACGCGGTGGAGCGCCTGCCGTGGGTCGAGCGCGCCGAAGTGCGCAAGCGCTGGCCGGACGTGCTGGAGATCACCGTCGTCGAACACCGCCCGTTCGCGCGCTGGGGCAAGGATCGACTGCTGTCCGAGCATGGGCGCCTGTTCCCGATTCCGAAGGCGCTGCAGGATCTCGCGTTGCCGCAACTCGACGGCCCCGATTCGCAGGTCGCGGAAGTGGTCGCGCTGTACAACGAATCGCGCCAGATGTTCGCGCCGCTGGGCCTTGACGTGGTGAGCCTGTCGATGGATCGCCGCGGCAGCTGGATGCTCGTTCTCGGCAACGGTACCGAAGTGGTCGTGGGCCGTGCCGACGCGCGGCCGCGCCTCAATCGCTTCGTGCGTGTGCTGCCGCAGTTGCTCGCGCGCGAGCCGCTTCCGCTCAAGCGCGCGGACCTGCGTTACACCAATGGCTTCGCGCTGAGCTGGGGCACGGCACCCAAGGCCGACGCATCGACCGGGGCGCCTGCGCGTGCGCAGCCCGATCGCGCGGCCGGAATTGCCAACGTGCCGCGTTCTGCTTTCCCGGATCTCCGTTCAACACTTTCACTTCCCGGCTTTACGACATGAATCGCAAGGGCGACAAATCGCTGATCGTCGGTCTCGACATCGGCACCTCCAAGGTCACCGCTCTGGTGGGCGAATACGCGCCGGGCAACCCGATCGAAGTGATCGGCATCGGCTCGCACGAATCGCGCGGGCTCAAGCGCGGCGTCGTCGTGGACATCGAATCCACGGTGCAGTCCATCCAGCGCGCGGTGGAAGAAGCCGAACTGATGGCCGGCTGTGAGATTCGTTCGGTCTATGCGTCGATCTCCGGCAACCACGTGCAGTGCCGCAATTCGCCGGGCATCGTTCCGATCCGCGACGGCGAAGTCACCTGGGGCGATCTGGATCGCGTACTGGAAGCGGCCAAGGCCGTCGCCATTCCGGCCGACCAGAAAATCCTCCACGCGATTCCGCGCGAGTACAAGCTGGACAATTCGCAGGAAGGCATCCGCAATCCGGTCGGCATGACCGGTGTGCGCCTGGAAGTGGACGCGCACCTGGTGTTCTGCGCGCAGTCCGCGGCGGCCAACATCAGCAAGTGCGTGCAGCGGTGCGGTTTGCAAATCGACGATCTGATCTTCTCCTCGCTCGCGTCCAGCGTCGCCGTGCTGACCAGCGACGAGCGCGAACTCGGCGTCGTGCTGGTCGACATGGGCGCCGGCACCACCGATCTGGCGGTGTTCGTGCAGGGCGCGATCTGCCACACGGCATCGCTGCCGATCGCCGGTGACCAGGTCACCAATGACATCGCGCACATGCTGCGCACGCCGACGCCGGAAGCCGAGCAGATCAAGGTGCGTTACGCCTGTGCGCTTGCGCAGCTGGCGACGGCCGAAGAAAGCATCCAGGTGCCGAGCGTGGGCGATCGCCCGCCGCGCCGGCTGCCGCGCCATGCGCTCGCGCAGGCGGTGCAGCAGCGCTACGAGGAAATCTTCGAGATGGTGCAGGCCGAACTGCGCCGCTCGGGCTTCGAGGAACGCGTGCGCGCCGGCATGGTGCTCACCGGTGGCGCTTCGAAGATGGAAGGCGTGGTGGAACTGGCCGAGGAAATGCTGCAGATGCCGGTGCGCGTGGGCATTCCGCAGCACGTCACCGGACTGGGCGAAGTGGTGGGAAACCCGGTGCATGCCACCGGCGTCGGCCTGCTGCTGATGGGCAGCCAGATCGAGCATCCACGCCGGCCGTCGTTGCCGACGGGCAAGGCTGGCAGCTGGTTCCGCAAGTTGCAGAACTGGTATCGCGGCGAGTTTTGAGTAGCGGGAGGGGAACAGGGAATGTTCGAGCGGAATGTCGGAACGAAGATGCGGTGGCGGGCAGAAGAGCGGTATCCGAAGGGAAAGGGCGTTGCAGGCAGCGGTCCGGTTTCAGTCCGTTCCCTGTTCCCCGTTCCCGCTTCAAACAAGCAACACATAACTAAATAAATGAGGACAACGGACATGGCACATTTCGAACTGGTCGAGAAGATGGCTCCGAACGCAGTGATCAAGGTCATCGGCGTGGGCGGCGGTGGCGGCAACGCAGTCGCGCACATGGTCAATGGCAGCGTGGACGGCGTGGAGTTCATCACCGCCAATACCGATTCGCAGGCGATCAAGAACTGCGGCGCGAAGCTGCAGCTGCAACTCGGCGGCAACGTCACCAAGGGCCTGGGCGCGGGCGCGAATCCGGAAGTCGGTCGCCAGGCCGCACTGGAAGATCGCGAACGCATCATCGAGGCGCTGGATGGCGCGGACATGGTGTTCATCACCGCCGGCATGGGCGGCGGCACCGGCACCGGCGCAGCGCCGGTCGTGGCGCAGCTGGCCAAGGAAATGGGCATCCTGACCGTTGCCGTGGTGACCAAGCCGTTCCCGTTCGAAGGACGTCGCCGCATGCAGGTGGCGCTGAAAGGCATCGAGGAACTGAGCCATCACTGCGATTCGCTGATCACCATCCCCAATGAGAAGCTGATCACCGTGCTGGGCCGCAACGCGACGATGATCCAGGCATTCCGTGCCGCCAACGACGTGCTGCTTGGCGCCGTGCAGGGCATTGCCGATCTGATCGTGCGTCCCGGCCTGATCAACGTCGACTTCGCCGACGTGCGCACCGTGATGAGCGAAATGGGCCTGGCCATGATGGGCACCGGCCATGCACGCGGTGACGACCGCGCGCAGGCGGCGGCGGAAAGCGCCATCCAGAACCCGCTGCTGGACGACGTCAACCTGTCCGGCGCGAACGGCATCCTGGTCAACATCACCGCCGGTCCGGACTTCACCATGGCCGAGTTCGACGAAGTGGGCCGCACCATCGAAGGCTTCGCCTCGGAAGATGCGACGGTCGTCGTCGGCACCGTGCTCGATCCGGACATGCAGGACGAAGTGCGCGTGACCGTGGTCGCCACCGGCCTGAACCGTACGGCGGCCCGCCAGCCGGTCGGTCGTGGTGGCATGGAGCGGGAACCGGTCCGCGCCCCGATCAAGCTGGTCCGTGACGCGACCACCGGTCTGCCGGCCTACGACGCCATGGCCAATGTCGATCCGGTGGCCGACGCCGTCGGTGGACTCGGTCTGCGCCGCGGCTCGGCGGCGCCGGCAATGAGCGCCTCGCCGGCTCCGGCGGCGGCCGACTTGCCGGCCGACTACCTGGATATCCCGGCGTTCCTGCGCCGCCAGGCAGACTGAGTCCGATTGCACTACCTTCCTTTCGGGGGAGGGCAACACATCGCCGTGTCCTTCGCTGCCGGACTTGACCGGTCCGGCAGCTTTTCATCCGCAATCAGCCAGTCTGGCGAGGCTCTGTTGCAATTGCAGGACAGAGCGATTCTTCCGTTAAGATTCAGCTAATTGCGTGCTATTCTCGCCGCCCCCCGTACGTACAACCTCGGTCGCTCCGATGGCCCAGCAACGCACACTCAAGAACGTGATCCGCGCCACCGGCGTCGGCCTGCACAGTGGCGAAAAGGTCTACATGACGCTGCGACCGGCGCCTGTTGATACGGGCGTGGTATTCCGGCGCGTCGATCTCGAGCCGATCATCGAGATGCCGGCCAGCGCGGAACTGGTCACCGAGACGACGTTGTGCACGGGCTTGAGCTGCGATGGCGCCAAGGTCCAGACGGTCGAACACCTGATGTCGGCCCTCGCGGGACTGGGCGTCGACAACGTCTATGTGGAGTTGTCCTCCGCCGAATTGCCGATCATGGATGGCTCGGCCGGCCCCTTCGTATTCCTGCTGCAATCGGCCGGCATCGTCGAGCAGAACGCACCGAAGCGCTTCATCCGGATCAAGAAGCCCATCGAAGTCACGGAAGGTGACAAGGTGGCGCGCTTCGAACCCTACGACGGCTTCAAGGTCGGCTTCACCGTGAAGTTCGATCACCCGATGATTCCGGCCTCGCAATCGCGAGCGGAAGTCGAGTTCTCGACCGGCGCATACATCAAGGAGGTTGCGCGGGCGCGCACCTTCGGCTTCATGCGTGACCTGGAATACATGCGCGAACGCAATCTCGGACTGGGCGGCTCGATGGACAATGCCATCGTGCTGGACGAGTTCCGGGTTCTTAATGACGACGGTCTGCGTTATGCCGACGAATTCGTCCGCCACAAGATCCTCGACGCCATCGGCGACCTCTATCTCGCTGGCCGCCCTGTCCTCGGTGCGTACGAGGGCTACAAATCCGGTCACGCACTGAACAACAAGCTGGTGCGGGCGCTGCTGGCGCAGCCGGAAGCCTGGGAAGAGGTCACCTTCGAAGAGGCGCATCGCCCCTCGCCTGTCACCTACGGTGCGGTCGCCTCAGCGACCGCGTGAGCGCATTCACGCGCTCTCGACTCACGTAAACGATTTCACGCGATACACACGGCTACACATTGCCGTTTATGTGATTTGCGTCAAATTCCGTCAGTAAAAATAACCGAATTTTAACTTTCAGCTAACGACCCGACCCGGGATGGCCGGTACCATGCGCTGGCTTCGTGGTGGTCGCGCGCTTATTTGCGCCCAGGCCGCCGGCGGTCCGCCGCCGAAGTGCTCCCGGCGGAGACCGGGGGATCCAGGGATGCCAGAACTGCCGCAAGTGCCTTGCGCGACGCTTCTGGGACAGGGGTGGACGGGTAATCAGTCCGGAGCGGTGGATGCAGCGGTGCGGTGGTCGTCTTGATGGCCACGTCGGAGACCGTCATTCCGATGGAGCGGGCCGCGTCCAGCAATTCCGCCGAGGCGAGCCGCAGTTTGGCGCGCCAGATGGGGGAGTCGACGATAAAAACGAGCCGTTCGCCGGCCACATTTGCCAGACGGCAGTGGGGGGCCAGGGCGGGCGGGAGACAGGGGCGAAGTTGTTGTTCCAAGGCGTCGAGCCAGAGTGCACGACGAATCGGGTCGGCGGCAGGCGCCGTCAGCGCGGCCTGAAGGGCCGTCTGCGGTTGCGCTGCGCCACGCGGCTTGGACACTGAATCAGACATCGATATCTATGGCTTTTCAAAACATCGTAAACATATCGCGTGCGTGGTGGAGTCGCCATCTGGCTGGTCCCGCCTATCGCGCCCGACACATCATCCACTCGCGTCCTTTGACGGTGGCTGGCTGCCTTCTGGTCGGTGGTCTCGTGGCCGGCATGGCGGGGCGCAGTGCGCTTGGCATGGGCCAGGTCTCGCTGCTCCAGGCCAAAGCGGATCGCCAGACGGAAGAGCTCGAGCAGGTCCGCCGTGGTGCGCAGCAGGAGATCAATGCCATGGCTGCGCGCCTGGGCGAACTGCAGGCGCAGGCAAACCGCCTCAATGCGCTGGGCGAACGCCTGACGCGCATGGGCCAGCTGGAAGACGGCGAGTTCGATTTCGAGGAACCGGTGGGCGTCGGTGGTAACGACGTGGCCTACGACATGGCGCCTTCGGAACTGGATCGCCAGGTGGGAAAGCTGGAACGCCAGTTCGCGGCGTCGGGACAGCAGCTGTCGGTACTGGAAGCGCTGCTGTTCAACCGTGAGCTGGACAGGAACGCCACACCCTCGCGCATGCCGATCGCCAACAGCTACATCACGTCCGGCTTCGGCGGTCGTGCCGATCCGTTTGGCGGTGGTGGCCAGTACCACAAGGGCATCGACTTCAAGGCGGCCGTAGGTGACCCGGTGCTGTCGGTGGCCGATGGTGTTGTCAGCTTCGCCGGCGTCAAGGGCGGCTACGGCAATGTGGTCGACGTTGACCACGGCAATGGATACATCACGCGGTATGCGCACAACTCGCGCCTGATCGTCAAAGCGGGTGATCTGGTTCGCGTCGGCCAGGAAGTGGCCAAGGCCGGATCGACCGGCCGCTCCACGGGCGCGCACGTCCACTTCGAAGTCTGGGAAAACGGCCGCGTGGTCAATCCGCGCAAGTTCCTGGGCGAAGGTCCGACGCCGGTCGGCAAGCTGCAACGCGGCTGAGGCTGCGGGCGGGCTTGATTCATACAGTCGCGCCCCAAGCTACAATGACGGTGTTGCCAGACAGGGCGCCTAGCGCCCTGTTTCGTTTTCGGGTCCTGCCGGGATGAATCGGCGGATCGCTGCTCTTTCCAACCGGTTCCTTACATGATCAACAACTTGCTTACCCGGGTCTTCGGCAGTCGCAACGAACGCCTGCTGAAGCAGCTCCAACGCAGCGTCAGCAAAATCAATGCCCTGGAACCGGAGCTGCAGAAGCTCTCCGACGACGAGCTCAAGGCCAAGACCCCCGAATTCCAGAAGCGCATCCGCGACGGCGAGTCGATCGACAAGATCCTTCCCGAAGCGTTCGCCGTCTGCCGCGAAGCCAGCCGCCGCGTGCTGGGCATGCGCCATTACGACGTACAGCTGATTGGCGGCATGGTGCTGCATCTGGGCAAGATTGCCGAAATGCGCACCGGCGAAGGCAAGACGCTGGTCGCGACCTTGCCGGTCTACCTCAACGCGCTGGAAGGCAAGGGCGTGCACGTGGTGACCGTCAACGATTACCTGGCGCGACGCGACTCCGCGTGGATGGGACGGCTGTACAACTGGCTCGGTCTGTCCGTCGGCGTGGTCTACCCGGGCATGCCGCACAGTGACAAGCACGCCGCATACGCTGCCGACATCACCTACGGCACCAACAACGAGTTCGGCTTCGACTACCTGCGCGACAACATGGCGATGGCGAAGGAAGACCGCTTCCAGCGCGGCCTGCACTACGCCATCGTCGATGAAGTCGACTCCATCCTGATCGATGAAGCGCGCACGCCGCTGATCATTTCCGGCCCGGCCGACGAATCGCCGGAGCTATACCTGCGCGTCAACCAGATCGTGCCGAAGCTGATCAAGCAGGAGAAGGAAGACGCGGAAGGCGATTACTGGGTCGACGAGAAGTCGAAGCAGGTGCACCTGTCCGAAGCCGGCATGGAGCATGCGGAAGCACTGCTGCGTTCGGCGGGCATCATCGGCGATGACGAGGACAGCCTGTACGGCGCCAACAACCTCTCCGTCGTCCATCACCTCAATGCGGCGATGCGTGCGCACGCGATCTACCAGCGCGACGTCGATTACATCGTGCGCGATGGCGAAGTGGTCATCGTTGACGAATTCACCGGCCGCACGCTGCCGGGCCGACGCTGGTCCGACGGCCTGCACCAGGCGGTGGAAGCGAAGGAAGGCGTGCCGGTCCAGCGCGAGAACCAGACGCTGGCGAGCATCACCTTCCAGAACCTGTTCCGCATGTACAAGAAGCTGTCCGGCATGACCGGCACGGCCGATACCGAAGCCTACGAATTCCAGAACATCTACGGACTGGAAGTGGTGGTCATCCCCACCCATCGCCCGACGGTGCGCAAGGACTCGCCGGACCAGGTGTTCCTCAACCGCAAGGGCAAGTTCAAGGCGGTGCTGGCGGATATCCAGGACTGCTACCAGCGCGGGCAACCGGTGCTGGTCGGCACCACGTCGATCGAAACTTCGGAAATGCTGTCCGAGTTCCTGCAGGGTGCGGGCGTCGAGCACGAAGTACTGAACGCCAAGCAGCACGAGCGCGAAGCGCACATCGTCGCGCAGGCGGGCCGGCCGAAGGCCGTCACCATTGCGACCAACATGGCGGGCCGCGGCACCGACATCGTGCTGGGCGGTTCGCTGGAAGCCGAATACGAACAACTGCCGGAAGGCGCGACCGAAGCCGATCGCGAGCGGGTCAAGGCCGAATGGCAGCAGCGCCACGATGCGGTGAAGGCATCCGGCGGACTGCACATCATCGGTACCGAACGCCACGAATCACGCCGCATCGACAACCAGTTGCGCGGACGTTCCGGCCGTCAGGGCGATCCGGGTTCCTCGCGCTTCTACCTGTCGCTCGAAGACAACCTCATGCGCATCTTCGCGTCCGACTGGGTGCAGAAGGCGATGAAGCTGATCGGCATGAAGGAAGACGACGTGATCGAGGATCGCCTCGTCAGCCGGCAGATCGAGAAGGCGCAGCGCAAGGTGGAAGCGCACAACTTCGACATCCGCAAGAATCTGCTCGACTTCGACGATGTCAACAATGATCAGCGCAAGGTCATCTACGCGCAGCGCGACGAGTTGCTGGAAGCCGAATCGGTGCAGGACAACATCGACGGGATCCGCGGCGACGTGGTTGCCGACACGGTAGGCCGTTTCGTGCCGGTGAATTCGGTGGACGAGCAGTGGGATCTGGCCGGCCTGGAGCGCGAACTCGCCGATGAAATGGCGCTGTCGCTGCCGGTGACGGCGTGGCCGTCGCAGATCGAGGAACTGGACGCCGAGGCGATCGAGCGCCGCGTGCAGGAAGCGATGGACCAGCACTTCCAGGAGAAGGAAGCGCAGATCGGTGCGGAAACCATGCGTGCGCTTGAAAAGCACATCATGCTGACCGTGCTCGACAAGAACTGGAAGGAGCACCTCGCGCGCATGGATTACCTGCGCCAGGGCATCCATCTGCGCGGTTACGCGCAGAAGCAGCCGAAGCAGGAGTACAAGAAGGAAGCCTTCGAGCTGTTCTCCGAAATGCTGGAGCGGGTGAAGCGCGAAGTGGTCACGCTGTTGTCCCGCGTCCGCATCCGTACCGAAGAGGAAGTGGCCGCGCTGGAAGCGCAGGAGCGTGCAATGGCCGAAGCGCAAGCGCGCCAGATGCAGTTCCAGCATGCGGACGCCGGTGGCTACGGCGCCGACGAGGAAGCAGCGCAGGTGGCCGGACAGGCGGCGGTGCATTCGGCAGACGCCGGACCCAAGGTGGGTCGCAACGATCCATGCCCCTGCGGCAGCGGCAAGAAGTTCAAGCACTGTCACGGCCAATTGGGCTGAGTCAGGCGAACAAGGCAACACCGAGAGGCCGGACATGTTCCGGCCTTTCTTTTGGCCGCTCGGCATTGCATTCGTCGACAAATTCCCTGCAAGCTTCGGCCATGTCCAGCCAACCTCTGCGATCCATCCACGTCATGGCCGGCGTCATCACTGACGCCCGCGGCCGCATCCTGCTCGCCCGCCGCACCGAGGGACGTGATCTCGCCGGTCGCTGGGAATTTCCCGGTGGCAAACGCGAGCCGGGCGAAAGCGAAACAGATGCACTCGTTCGCGAACTGCAGGAGGAACTGGGCATCACCGCGGAAGTCGGCGCGCCGGTCATCGCCGTGCCGCAGCAGTATCCGGACAAACGGCTGCGCCTGGATGTACGTCGCATCGTGTCGTGGAAAGGGCAGCCGCGCGGCCACGAAGGGCAGGCGCTCGCCTGGGTCGCGCCCGACAAACTGCCGCGCTATGCGATGCCACCGGCCGATCGTCCGGTCGTAGCCGCGCTGCTGCATCCGGATCGCTATCTGGTCACGCCCGCGCCGGGCGGGGATGATGCCGCCTGGATCGAGTCACTGCAGACAGCGCTGGCTTCCGGCATCCGTCGCGTGCAGGTTCGGTTGCCGGGCATCGACGACCCACGCCGGCGACGCCTGGCCCGGGAAGCGGTGGAGGCTGCGCACCGCAGTGGGGCGGACGTCTTGATCAATGGCGATATTTCGCTCGCGCGTGACCTCGGCGCTGGCGTGCACCTGCGTGCGTCGCAGTTGGCCGAACTGGCGATGCGCCCGCTGGACGATGCCTCGCTGGTGGCCGCGTCATGCCATACGCCGCAGGAACTGCGTCGCGCAGAGGATCTGGGCTGCGATTTCGTGGCGCTTGGCAGCCTGTCGGAGACGCCAAGTCATCCGGGCACGACGCCGTTGGGCTGGGACGGATTTGCCCGCCTGCGCGAATCCGTGTCGCTGCCGATTTACGCCATCGGCGGCATGGGGCCCGTGGATGTCACCGAAGCCCGGCAGCACGGCGCACAAGGCATTGCGGCCATACGCGCTCTGTGGCCTGGCTGATCCGTCAGTCGTCCCGCCGGGCGGGATCGCCCGCGGATGCAAACCACCGGTAACGTGCGTCGAGTTCCGCGACGGCGGCGTGCAGATGTTCCAGTGCGCCGTCGTTGATCACGATGTCATCCGCCATGGCCAGTCGTTGTTCCCGGCTTGCCTGCGCCGCGATCATCTTCTCGGCCAGTGCGGCGTCAATGCCATCACGCTGCATCAAACGTGCTTTCTGCACTTCGCGCGGCACGTCGACGACCAGGATCCGATCCAGCCATGGATATGCCGCACGACCGCCGCCTTCGGCCAGCAGCGGAATGGTGGCGATGGCATAAGGACTCGTCGCCGCTCGGCAGACCTCCTTCATCCGGGTGCGGATGCGGGGATGAAGGAGGGCTTCGAGCGCTTTCCTTTCCCCGTCATTGCCGAACACGTGGGCTCGCAGCGCCGCGCGGTCAAGGCGACCGTCCGCCCCCAGCATCCGTGAACCGAAACGCACGATGACCTCGGCCAACGCCGGCTCGCCGGGTTCGACGATCTCCCGCGCAATGCGATCGGCGTCGGCGATGCCGATGCCGCGCGCTGCGAATCCCAGTTCCAGTGCGCTCTTGCCCGAGGCAATGCCGCCGGTCAGGCCGATGACGTAGTCGCTCATGCCGCCATTATTGGCCGAAAGCGCGGGCCACCGGGACGGCGACGCTCAGCGGAAACCGGAATAGCGCAGGTACGCGTCCAGCAGAGGCGTGCCCCAGAAGAACACGATCCAGCCCGCGATCGCCAGGTACGGACCGAAGGGAATCGGCGTGGCGCGATCGCGTCCTTTCGACGCCAGCCAGATCGAGCCGATGATGGCGCCGACCAGCGAGGAAATCAGGATGGTCGGCAGTACGCCCTTCAAACCCGTCCACGCGCCGATGGCGGCGAGCAGCTTGAAGTCGCCATGGCCCATGCCTTCCTTGCCGGTGATCTGCTTGAAGAGCCACCACACCGACCACAGCGAGACATACCCGGCAATCGCGCCGAGTACCGCCGGCTTGGGCGCCATGTAGAGATTCTCGACGCTGGCAATCAGGCCCAGCCACATCAGCGGCAGGGTGAGCTGGTCGGGAAGGACCCGTTCGCGGAGATCGATGCCGGCCAGCGCGATCAGGACGCAGCTGAAAAGGGCGGCGCCGAAGCCCTGCCAGCCGAAACCGAACTTCCACACCGACGCCAGCACCAGCACCGCCGTCAGCAACTCGACCAGAGGATATTGCGGCGAGATCGGCGCCTTGCAGTGGCGGCAGCGTCCTCGCAGCGCCAGCCAGCTGAGCAGCGGAATGTTCTCGAACCACGACAGCTTGTGCTTGCAGTGCGGGCAATGCGAGCTTTCGACCACGATGCCCGGCGGCGGCGGGTCGTAGATTTCGGGTTCTTCAAGGAACTCGCGGGCGTCGCGCCGCCACTGCCACTCCAGCTTGCGCGGCAGGCGCAGGATCACGACGTTGAGAAAACTGCCCACCATGAGGCCGAGGCCGGCCGCGACGGGATAGCCGAGGCCGGGGTGCTGATCGAGAAATGCCATCGGGCCAGTTTAAATCGTTGCGGCCAACTTGAAGATGGGCAGATACATACCGATGACCATGCCGCCGACCAGAACGCCGATGACGACCATGATCATCGGCTCGATCAGGCTGGAAAGCGCATCCACGGCGTTGTTCACTTCCTGCTCGAAGTACTCGGCCACCTTGAACAGCATGGTGTCGAGCGCACCGGCTTCTTCGCCGATGGCGGTCATCTGGATGACCATGTGCGGGAACAGGGCGGTCTGCTTCATCGCCATGTTCATCGGGTAACCCACGGCCACATCATCGCGCATGCGGTGCACGGCCTTCTCGTAGACCGTGTTGCCGGTTGCGCCGGCCACGGTGTCGAGGGCTTCCACCAGCGGCACGCCGGCCTTGAAGGTCACCGCAGTCGTGCGTGCGAAACGCGCGATGGCGGAGTTGTGCATGATGACGCCGATCACGGGGATCTTGAGGATGGCCCTGTCCACGAAGTGCTGGAAGGCTGGCGAGCGCTTGAAGAAGAACAGGCCGCCGAAGATGGCGCCCACGACAATCAGCAGGATTGCCCACCACCAGCTGACCATGAAGCGCGACGCCGCGACGATCATCTGGGTGAACGCCGGCAGTTCCGCGCCGAAGCCCTTGAACGTCTCCTCGAACTGCGGCACCACGAAGATCAGCAGGATGGCGCTGACGATGATGGCGACCGCGATGGTCATCGCCGGATAGAACAGCGCCTTCTTGATCTTGCCCTTCAGCGTTTCGAGGTTTTCCTTGTAATTGGCGATCGTGTCGAGCACGGTCTCCAGCACACCGGCGCCTTCGCCGGCGCGCACCAGGTTGCGGTAGAGCTCATCGAACTGGACCGGATGCTTGCTGATCGCTTCGGTCATCGAGGAACCGCCTTC
>JAEZYE010000025.1 GCA_023419315.1 Pseudomonadota bacterium | reverse complement strand
TCACCTACGAACGCGCGCAACGTCTGCGCCGCATCGTCAGCAGCATGCCGCTGGAATACCTGCTGCTGGAAACCGACGCACCGGATCAGCCCGATTCGGCAATCCGTGGCGAGCGCAACGAACCCGCACGGCTGCCGGTGATCTGCAAGACGATTGCGGAATTGCGCAACGAAAGCGAAGGAACAGTGGCCGAAGCAACGCGACGCAACGCGGCCACACTGTTCGGCTTGGGTTCGATTTGAGCTTGCTGATCGAAGCCGCGCCGCTTCAACCGGCCTTGCGTTCCTTGAGCAGAAGCTCCAGCGCGCGCGCCGCCATCGCAAACGCGAATGCGCCGGTGATGTGCGTCGCGGCCCCCAGTCCCACGCCGCAGTCGAGTTTCAATGCGGCATCGGCGCCCAACTGCGGCCGCAGCCCGCAAACGCTGCCGTCGGCTTGTGGATAGCGCACGTTCTCCAGCGAATACACCGCGGTCACGCCGAAATAGCGGTCCTTGTTCTTCGGGAAATTGAATTCGGCGCGCAACTTCTTGCGTACGAGCGCCAGCAGTGCATCGTGTTCGGTCCGCGACAGATCGCGCAGTCGGATCTGCGTGGGATCGGTGCGTCCTCCGGCCGATCCCGACACGATGATCGGCAGCTTGCGACGCCGGCACCAGGCGATCATTTCGACCTTGGTGCGGAAACTGTCGCAGGCATCCAGCACGAGATCGAAGTTGCGATCGAGCAGGGCTTCCAGATTGCTTCCGGTGAGGAATGCAGGGACCACTTCGACGTCGATGCCCGGATTGATCGCGCGGCAGCGCTCCGCCATCGCGTCCGCCTTGTTGCGCCCGTATTGCCCTTCCAGCGCCGGAAGCTGGCGGTTGGTGTTCGACACGCAGATATCGTCGGCATCGATGAGCGTGAGGTGCCCGATGCCGGAACGTGCGAGCGCTTCGACGACCCACGATCCGACGCCGCCCAGGCCGACAATCGCCACGCGCCGATCGGCATAGCGCTCCACCGCGCCCTGGCCATACAGCCGATCGATGCCGGCGAAGCGGTCCTTCAGTGATTTCTTCATGGCGCGATTGTAGTCGCGCGATGGCGCATCCCGTGACCGGCGTCGTACCATGCCGGCTGTTTTCAAGGAGCCCGCCGCATGGCCAGCCAGCCCACCCCGAAGTCTTCCGCTGCTTCCCGCTACCTGTTCCTGTTCCTGATCGGCCTGGTCATCGGAGCGGTGGCGACCGTCATGGCGATGCGTGCGTTGCAGGCCCGCCAGGATCCGTTCCCCGACAGCGTCATGCATGTCATGCAGAAGCACGCCGGCCAGCTCGGCGACAAGGTCAAGGAGAACCGCTGCGCCGCCACCGACACCGTGCCGCATGTGCGCACGCTGCGCGCGATGGCCAATGACCTGGAGTTGGCGTTCCCGGACCTGGCGAGCGACGAACGCTTCCGCAAGCACACCAGCGATTTCCGCGGCAAGCTCGATGGTGCGCTCGCTGCACCGCCTACCGATTGCGCCGGCGCCACTGCCGTGGCCGAACAGGTCAAGGAAAGCTGCAAGGCCTGCCACCAGGATTTCCGCGGCTGAATTGCTGCTGACGGATTCCCGCTGGCGGGTCCAAGCGCGGGATGAATTGTCATGAGGTTCACACGGACACGGTGACGATGCGGGCGAGCCGGCACAACGGTGCCGGACGCCCAATCGGATGACTGTTCAGGAGGACCCATGAAGATCCGTTTGATTGCGATCGGCGCTGCTTCGGCCTTGGCTCTGGCGGGTTGCGCGAGTTCACCGGGTTACAGCAGCGGTGGCTACAACAATGGCGGCAGCTACTCTTCGCCATCGAGAACGTCTTGCGCCGAATGCGGCATCGTCGAGCGCATCGACACGATTCCTTCGGGTCGCAGCGCGCCTTCGGCCACCGGCGCCGTGCTCGGCGGCATCGTCGGTGCAGTGGCGGGCCGCGCCATTTCCAACAGTACGGGCGGCAGCGAAGGCAACAAGAATGTGTCGACCGTAGCGGGCGCCGTCGCGGGCGCCGCTGCCGGCAATGCGATCCAGAACCGCACCACCGGTGACACCTACA
The DNA here is from genome assembly GCA_023419315.1 of Pseudomonadota bacterium. Lineage (GTDB taxonomy): Bacteria > Pseudomonadota > Gammaproteobacteria > Xanthomonadales > Xanthomonadaceae > Pseudoxanthomonas_A. Next base: position 23,990 of record JAEZYE010000025.1, on the reverse strand, counting down.
ACATCACGGTGCGCATGGATGACGGTCGTCGACTCACCATCAACCAGCACGACCTGGGTGGCATTCGCGAGAACACCTACGTGCGCGTGCAGAACGGCAAGGTCGTCTTGCGCTGATCCACGCGCCAGCGCCTGCCCAAAGAAAAAGCCCGACTTCCGTCGGGCTTTTTCATGAAGTTTCGAGTCGGGCCAGCGTCGCCGGCACGCAACCTTACAGCGGCTGGACAGCGTCCGCCTGCAGACCCTTCTGGCCCTGCACGACGGTGAAGGTGACCTTCTGGCCTTCCTTCAGGCTCTTGAAGCCCTGGGTCTGGATCGCGCGGAAATGCACGAACACGTCTTCACCATTCTCGCGGCTGATGAAGCCAAAGCCCTTGGCATCGTTGAACCACTTCACGGTTCCGGTTTCACGGTCGGACATCGACTTGCTCCTTGGCACTCTTGGGTGGTGGATACGCCTCTCGGCGGCTGGTTCCAAGGAGGAAGCGAGGTACAACGATGTAGCGGATCATGGATCTACCGCATCTAGGCCACGATTCACGGTGACCTTGGTAACCACAGCGGCCGCACAGTAACCCGCAATCAGTGAAAATGCAATCGGCCGACAAGCAAGGCTTGTGCCCATTTAACTCGTTGATTCCACAAGGGGATTTCCTTGAGCATCGATTGGCTTTATTACACATTGGCTCTCATATTGATCGTGGTCGGCCTGGTCGGCGTGGTGCTCCCCGCCCTGCCCGGTCTTCCCCTGGTCTTTGCCGGCATGCTGCTCGCCGCGTGGGCCGAGGGCTTCGTGCGGATCGGCTGGGTGACGCTCACCCTGCTCGGCGCGCTGACGCTGTTGTCGCTGGTGGTGGACTTCTTTTCGACCGTGGTCGGCGCGCAGCGGGTCGGCGCCAGCCGCAAAGCACTGTTCGGGGCGGCGCTGGGCACCTTCGTCGGATTGTTCTTCGGTTTGATTGGACTGTTCGCCGGGCCTTTCGTCGGCGCGCTGCTGGGCGAGCTCTGGCACGAGAAGGAAATCGCCCGCGCCACCAAGGTCGGGCTGGCGACATGGCTGGGCATCGTGCTGGGCGTGGTACTGAAGCTGGGCCTGGGTTTCGCGATGCTCGGCCTGTTCGTGTTCGCGTGGTTCTTCTGAGCACTGCCGAATCGTGTTCAGCGTTTTCCTGAAGCCGTCACCCGCGTCAGGCACAATCCCGATCGTTTCCCTCCTTGCCCATTCCATGAGCCGAACGCCCGCCCTGTCCCTGATTGCCGCCAGCCTTGCCGTTTCCCTGCCGGTGCTCGCGCAGGAAATGGATCCCACGCCCGCCTCGCCCGAAGCCTGCAAGGCCGTCGAAACCGATAGCGCACGCTTGGCCTGCTACGACCGCCTGTTCGGTCGCACGCCCGCCGATACGCATTCCGCGGACGTGGAAGCCTCGGTCGCCAAGACGCTGGAAAAAGAACAGAAGGCCGCTGCGGAAGCCGTCACCCCGGAAGACATGGCGCTGCGCGAGCGTGCACGCCGACGCGTCGGTGCCTGGTTCCGCACCGACGATCCGCTGCTGCAGGAAGCCATCGCCAATGCCGGCAAGGGTTCATTGCTGGACAGCCGCTGGGAACTGGCGAAGGACTCCAAGCTCGGCGTCTTCCAGTTGCGCGGCTACAAGCCGCTGTACCTGCTGCCGTTGTTCTGGACCAGCGACATCAACCAGTCGCCGTCCTCGCCGAACCCGCGCAACACCGTTTCCGAGCCGCAGTCGCTGAAGAACACCGAAGCCAAGTTCCAGTTGAGCTTCAAGACCAAGTTCGCCGAGAACCTGTTCGGCGACAACGGCGATCTCTGGGGCGCCTACACCCAGAGCTCGCGCTGGCAGGTCTACAACGGCGATGAATCGCGTCCGTTCCGCGAGACCAACTACGAGCCGGAAGTGATGCTGGTGTTCCGCAACAACTACAGCCTGGGCGGCTGGAAAGGCCGCATGGCGGGCATCGGCATCAACCACCAGTCCAATGGGCGGAGTGATCCGCTGTCGCGCAGCTGGAACCGCGTGATCGCCACCATTGGACTGGATCGCGAAAACTGGGCGTTCGTCGTGCGCCCGTGGTACCGCGTGCCCGACGGCAACGACGATGACAATCCGGATATCGCCGATTACCTCGGTCGCGGCGACGCCATGCTGACCTGGAGCCATGGCGGCCATGAAGTCACCGTGCTCGGCCGGCATTCACTGCGCGGCGGCGATCGCTCGCACGGTGCGGTGCAGGTGGATTGGGGCTTCCCGATCAATCGCACGTTCCGCGGCCATGTACAGGCATTCCACGGCTACGGTGAAAGCATGATCGACTACAACCACAAGGCCACCTATTTCGGCCTCGGCATCTCGTTGCTGGAGTGGTACTGATGGACGACGCAAGCCACGGCGTGACGATTTTCCACAATCCCGCCTGCGGCACCTCGCGCAACGTGCTCGCACTGATCCGCAACGCCGGCATCGAACCGCACGTCGTCGAATACCTGAAGTCGCCGCCGGACCGCGACACGCTCACCGCCTTGATCGCACGCATGGGTACGCCGGTGCGTGATGTCGTGCGGACCAAGGAACCGATCTACACAGAACTCGGTCTCGAACGCGCCAATGACGGCGAACTGCTCGATGCCATGCTGGCGCATCCGGTGCTGATCAACCGGCCCATCGTGATTACGCCGCAGGCCGTGAAGCTGTGCCGGCCGTCGGAGGTGGTGCTCGACATCCTGCCGCTTCCACAGCAAGGCCCCTTCAGCAAGGAAGACGGCGAGCCGGTGATTGGTGCTGACGGCCAGCGCGTGCGCTGATCAGGCCCAGTCAGTCAGGCCTTCACGCGCGTACACCGTCTTGAAGGAGGGCAGCGCCTTCATGCGGGCGGCGTAGTCGCGCAGGACCGCCCAGTCATCACTCGGACGCGGCATGTTGCGCGACCAGCGCATCAGCATCGTCGCCATGAAATCCACGGCGGTCATCGTCTCACCCACCAGGTACGGACCGTGGGTTTCCAGATGCGTCGCCACCTGCTGCCAGGCCGCTTCGATGCGACCGCGCGCCTGTTCGCGGGCAATCGCGTAATGCTCTGGGCCTGCGGAGTCATCGTCGTAGAACCACGCGCGATACGCCGGCTGCAATGAGTTGGCCAGGAAAAACATCCACTGGTAATAGTGCGCGCGCTCGACGCTGCCCGGTGCGGGCGCGAGGCCGGCCTGGGGATGCGCGTCGGCCAGGTGCAGCAGAATCGCCGCTGCTTCGGTGATCACCTGCCCGTCCCACACCAGCGCCGGTACGCGTCCCTGCGGATTGAGTTTCAGGTATTCGGGCGATTTCTGGTCGCCCTTGTCGAAGTCGAGTTCGCGCAGTTCATGCGGGGCATCGAGTTCGATCAACAACCAGTGCACGACGAGGCTGGCGGTGCTCGGGGAATAGAACAGCGTGGGACGGCTCATGCGATGTCCTTCTGCGGAAGCGAAATGCAAAGGCCCGCTTGCGCGGGCCTTGCGGGTTCATGCGACGACGACCGGAATCTTGCCGATGCGCGCCTGCCATTCCTTCGGCCCGGTGTTGTGCACCGACGTGCCCTGGGAATCGACGGCCACCGTGACCGGCATGTCCTGCACTTCGAATTCGTAGATGGCTTCCATGCCCAGATCGGCGAAGCCGACGACCTTCGCCGCCTTGATCGCCTTCGAGACCAGATAGGCCGCACCGCCCACCGCCATCAGGTAAGCCGACTGGTGCTTCCTGATCGCCTCGATTGCCGCCGGGCCACGCTCGGCCTTGCCGACCATGCCCAGCAGGCCGGTCTGGGCGAGCACCTGCTCGGTGAACTTGTCCATGCGCGTGGCGGTGGTCGGGCCGGCCGGGCCGACGACCTCGTCGCGTACCGGATCGACCGGGCCGACGTAGTAGATGAAACGCCCGCGTAGATCGACCGGCAATGGCTCGCCCTTGTTGAGCATGTCGACCATGCGCTTGTGCGCGGCGTCGCGGCCGGTGAGCAGCTTGCCGTTGAGCAGCAGCACTTCGCCCGGCTTCCAGCTGGCGACATCTTCCTTCGTCAGCGTGTCGAGATTGACGCGACGGCCTTTCGACGCGTCGTAGGTCAGCTCTGGCCAGTCGGCCAGCGACGGCGGTTCAAGCATCACCGGACCGCTGCCGTCCAGGGTGAAATGGGCATGCCGCGTGGCGGCGCAGTTCGGAATCATCGCCACCGGCAGGTTCGCGGCGTGGGTCGGGTAATCCTTGACCTTGATGTCCAGCACCGTGGTCAGGCCGCCGAGACCCTGCGCGCCGATGCCCAGCGCGTTGACCTTCTCGTAGAGTTCCAGCCGCAGTTCTTCGGCGCGATTGGATGCGCCACGCTGCTGCAGTTCGGTGATGTCGATGGGTTCCATCAGCGCTTCCTTCGCCAGCAGCATCGCCTTTTCCGCGGTGCCGCCGATGCCGATGCCGAGCATGCCCGGCGGGCACCAGCCGGCGCCCATCGTCGGCACGGTCTTGAGCACCCAGTCGACGATCGAATCGGACGGATTGAGCATGGCGAACTTCGATTTTGCCTCCGAGCCGCCGCCCTTGGCCGCGACGATGACATCCACCGTGTTGCCCGGCACGACCTTGACATTGACCACGCCCGGCGTGTTGTCCTTCGTGTTGGTGCGCTTGCCGGCCGGGTCGGCCAGGACCGAAGCACGCAGCTTGTTGTCCGGGTGGTTGTAGGCGCGACGCACGCCTTCGTGGACCATGTCTTCGACACCCATCGTGGCGTCGTCCCAGCGCACGTCCATGCCGATTTCAAGAAACACGGTGACGATGCCGGTGTCCTGGCAGATCGGGCGGTGGCCTTCGGCGCACATGCGCGAGTTGATCAGGATCTGCGCAATGGCGTCCTTCGCGGCCGGTGATTCCTCGCGCTCGTAGGCGGCGGAGAGGCTCCGGATGTAATCGACGGGGTGGTAGTAGCTGATGTACTGCAGGGCGTCGGCAACCGACTGGATGAGGTCTTCTTGCTTGATCGAGGACATGGTGCGAGGGCTGGCTGCCGGCAGGTGGCGGGCTGAGTCCGGCATTTTAGGCCAATTGCCCCCTTGGACCGGCCAGCATCTCCCCGCCGGCCGGTCCAGGCCCCCCTTATCGGCCGAAGAGCGGCCGCAAATCCTGCCCTGCGGGAATCTCCCGCCTGATGCCCAGGGCCTTGATTTCCTTCCACCCGCGCCCGGCGCGGAACACCTTCACCCGGTCGATGAACTGCTGCCGCTCGCAGGCGTGGCAGCAGTACAACTCCGCCTCGATCAACACGCTGTTGCGGCGCCCGGCGACCGGAGCCGGAACCGCGTCGCCCAGAACGAGTTCGCTGAAGTCCGCGCGCACTTCCCGCGCATGCAGATAGCGCGCGGCGGTCTGCGGACTCACGAACACCCCCTTGCGAACCTGTCCGAAGCGGCGCAGCGCCGTCGCGCATTGGCCGCAGCGCGGCCACGCCTTCAACCAGTCGCCCCATCTGCCTTCAGGCAGTTGGAACAAGGATCTCCACGGAAACAGGGAATTCACGGGACCTCCGGTTGCAGGACGACCGGCGGCCGCTTTCAGAAGAGTCGCCATGCTAGGAACCGGGCCGCATTCGTGACATAGGAATGCTCTGAAATGCGCGTGCCGCCGGCGCATTTCTCTGGAACACTCGACAGGTCCACGCCGCTGTCACGCCGCGTCGTCCTGCTTCGTCCTGGTCACATGAACGCCGATACCCATTTCGAAACCCATCGCCCCCGCCTGTTTTCGCTCGCCTATCGACTGCTGGGCAGCCGCAGCGACGCCGAGGACGTCGTGCAGGACACCTGGCTGCGCTGGCGCCAGGCCGACACCAGCGCCATCCGCGATCCCGAAGCCTGGCTGGTCACCGCCGCGAGCCGGCTGGGCATTGATCGCCTGCGCGCGCTCAAACTCCACCGCGAACGCTACGTCGGCCCGTGGTTGCCGGAGCCGGCCGAAATCGACGAACGCCCGGGACCGGACCGCGGCGCGGAAGTGGCGGAGCAAGTGTCGCTGGCATTCCTGGCGGTGCTCGAACGCCTGGGCCCGGAAGAGCGGGCGGCCTTCCTGTTGAAGGAAGCCTTCGACTACGACTACGCGCAGATCGCCGAATGGCTGGGCCACGGCGAGGCCAATTGCCGGCAGATGGTCCATCGCGCGCGCGAACGCGTGCAGGCCGCGCGGCCGCGTTTCCCGGTCGAGCCGCAGCGCCATCGGCACTTGCTGGAGCGCTTCATGCAGGCCGCCCGCATCGGTGACCGCGACGCGATCCAGGCCCTGCTGCACGCCGATGCGCAATTGGTGTCCGACGGCGGCGGCAAGGCGCGCGCGGTCATCCGGCCCTTGCTCGGTGCCGAGCGGATCGCGCGTCTGTTCTGGGCGGCGTACCGGCGACCGCAGCTGGACGTCGAATGGCGCATGGGCCGCGTCAATGGCGAACCAGCGGTGCTGCGCTTCCGCGACGGCGTGCTGATCTCGGCCATGATCGCCGTCAGCGACGGCGAGCGCATCCGCGACCTGCTGACGGTGATGAATCCGGACAAGCTTCCGGGCGCGGGTGTCACGCGCGCGAACGCGGGTTCGTCCTTGCTTTGAAGCACGGGCATTCCGCCCGGCATCCAAGGACTTCCATGTCGTCTCCCCGCGTCGATTACAAAATCCATGCTTCCGAAGCGTTCAAGGCCCTGATCAAGCTGAGCATGGGACTGCAGCACGGCAGCCTCGATCATCAGCTGTTCGAACTGGTCAAGCACCGTGCTTCGCAAATCAATGGCTGCGCGTTCTGCCTGGACATGCACGGTGCGGATCTGCGCAAGGGCGGCATCGATCCGCGCAAGCTCGATACCTTGCCGGCATGGGAGGAAAGCCCGTTCTACGACGCACGCGAACGCGCCGCGCTGGGCTGGACCGAAGCGCTGACGCTCGTCAGCCAGACGCACGCGCCGGATACGGCCTACGAAGCGTTGCTGCCGCACTTCAATGAAGCCGAGATCGCCGAGCTGACGATGGGCATCGCCGTCATCAACGCCTGGAACCGGTTGGGCGTCGGCCTGCGCTCACCGCTGCCACAGTAAGCGCGCCGCCGTGCCTGCATCGCGGCTCCACATCGATGCAGGCACAATGCGGGCATGGCGCCCTCCTCCCCCGATCCTGCTCCCGCCAAGCCCCGGCGTGGCGAGAAGAATGGTCCGTCCCTGCGCGAGCGCTTCCATGCCCTGCGCAACCTGCCGCCCTTCCTGCGCCAGATCTGGTCGACCAGCCCGGGCCTGACCCTGGCCAGCCTCGGGCTGCGGCTCGTCCGCGCCTTCCTGCCCATCGCCACGCTGTATGTCGGCAAGCTGATCATCGATGAAGCGATTCGCCTGGTCGGCGTGGGCCTGCCGGCCGGCGACTGGTACGCCATCTGGCAAAGCGGTGCGCTCGATGGCCTGCTCGGCCTGCTTGCACTGGAATTCGGCATCGCGATTGCTTCGGACCTGCTGGGCCGGCTGATCAGTTACGCCGACGCGCTGCTGTCGGAACTGTTCACCAATGCGACCAGCGTGCGCTTGATGGAACACGCCGCGCTGCTGGATCTGGAGGATTTCGAGGATCCGGATCTGCAGGACAAGCTGGACCGCGCACGTCGCCAGACGATGGGCCGGATGAACCTGATGAGCCAGCTGTTCGGCCAGGTGCAGGACGCCATCACGGTAGTCAGCTTCGCCGCCGGCCTGATCATCTACGCGCCGTGGCTGATCCTGCTGCTGGCGATTGCATTGATTCCGGCGTTCGTGGGCGAAGCGCATTTCAATGCGCTGGGCTATTCGCTCAATTTCGCGTGGACGCCCGAACGGCGGCAGCTCGAATACATCCGCCAGACCGGCGCCAGCGCGGAATCGGCCAAGGAGGTGAAGATCTTCAACCTCCACCGCTTCCTGATCGATCGCTATCGCACGCTGGCGGAAAAGTTCTATCTCGCCAACCGCGCGCTCGCCCGGCGACGCGCGATGTGGGGCACGCTGCTCGCGGCGCTCGGGACGCTGGGCTATTACGTCGCCTACGGCTACATCGCGTGGCGCACCGTGCGCGGCGATTTCAGCATCGGCGATCTGACCTTCCTCGCCGGCAGTTTCCTGCGCCTTCGCCAATTGCTGGAAGGCCTGCTGGTGGGCTTTTCGCAGGTCGCCGGGCAAGCGCTGTACCTGGACGATCTGTTCTCGTTCTTCGAAATCGAACCGGAGATCGTCTCGCCGCCGCAGGCCGCCACCGTGCCGCGGCCGATCACGCGCGGCTTCGCGTTCGAGAACGTCGGCTTCCGCTATCCGGGCGCCGAACGCTGGGCCGTGCGTGCGCTGGATTTCGAACTGCGCGCGGGCGAAGTGCTGGCGCTGGTGGGCGAAAACGGTGCCGGCAAGACCACGCTGGTCAAGCTGCTCGCCCGCCTGTACGACCCCGATGAAGGCCGCATCCTGCTCGACGGCCGCGATCTGCGCGAGTACGACATCGATGACGTGCGCGCGAACATCGGCGTGATCTTCCAGGACTTCGTCCGCTACCACCTGACGGCCGGCGAGAACATCGGCGTCGGCCAGGTGTCGGCGATGGACGATCAGGCGCGCATCCGCGACGCGGCGCACCGTTCGCTCGCCGACGAGGTCATCGCCACGCTGCCGCAAGGTTATGACCAGATCATCGGCCGCCGCTTCAAGAACGGCGTGGATCTGTCCGGCGGGCAATGGCAGAAGATCGCGATCGCGCGGGCATACATGCGCGACGCGCAGGTCATGATCCTCGACGAACCGACGGCGGCGCTCGATGCGCGCGCGGAGTTCGAAGTCTTCCAGCGCTTCAAGGATCTCTCCAGCGAGCGCACGGCGGTGCTGATTTCGCACCGCTTTTCCAGCGTGCGCATGGCCGATCGCATCCTCGTGCTGAACGAAGGGCGGCTGGAAGCCAGTGGCACGCATGCCGAACTGATGGCGCAAGGCGGGCGCTACGCGGAGTTGTTCGAACTTCAGGCCGCCGGCTATCGCTGATACCCTCGCGTTCCCCGACCCAAGACCGGAGACGCCGATGTTCACGACCCGCCGACTCGCCGCCGCCCTTCTCGCCAGCTTCACCCTGTCCGCCTGCGATGCCGCCACCGAGACCTCCGCCGATGGCCCCATCGCGCAGGCACGCGCCGCCGAAGCTGCGCCACCGCAGCAGTTGCGCAGCGAACACGGCCCGATCGAGGTGACGCGCATCGCCGCGGGCTTGGACCATCCGTGGAGCGTGGCGTTGCTGCCGGAAGGCGGCTTCCTGGTGACCGAACGTTCTGGCCAGTTGCGACGCATCAGCGCGGACGGCGCGGTGTCGGCACCGTTGGCCGGCGTGCCGAAGGTGTTCGCCGAGGGCCAGGGCGGCCTGCTGGACGTCGCGCTCGCACCGGATTTCGCCAGCACGCGCCGCATCTACCTGAGCTACGCCGAAGCTGGCGAGAACGATACTGCCGGCACCGCCGCAGCGACTGCGGTGCTGGGCGAAGACGGACTTTCAGACGTCAAGGTGATCTATCGCCAGGCGCCGAAGCTCGATGGCGGCAACCATTTCGGTTCGCGCTTCGCCTTCGATGGGCAAGGCCATGTATTCATCAGCCAGGGCGAGCGCAACCATCGCGCCACCTCGCAGGAACTGGACAAACTGCAAGGCAAGCTGGTGCGACTGAACCTCGACGGCAGCGTGCCGGCCGACAATCCGTTCGCGGGCCGCAAGGACGTGCGCCCGGAGATCTGGAGCTACGGCCACCGCAACATGCAGGGACTGGCATTCGATCCGCGCACCGGCGTGTTGTGGGAGTCCGAACACGGGCCGCGCGGTGGCGATGAACTCAATCGCCCCGAGCCCGGCAAGAACTACGGCTGGCCGATCATCACCCATGGCATCAACTATTCGGGCATGCCGATTCCCGAAGCCGAAGGCAAAGCAAAGCCCGGCATGGAAGCGCCGTATCACGTCTGGGAAAAATCGCCCGGCCTCAGCGGCATGGCGTTCTACACCGGACATGCGGGTTCGCCCTGGAACGACAGCCTGTTCCTCGGCTCGCTGGCCGAACGCAATCTCATCCGGTTGACGCTCGATGGCGATCGCATCGTCGGTGAAGAGCGCCTGCTCAATGAAATCGGCGAACGCGTGCGCGATGTGCGCGTCGGAAGCGATGGCGCGGTGTACGTGCTGACCGACGAGAACGACGGCAAGCTGCTGCGCGTGCGTGCGCCGGCAGGGAAGCAACCATGATGCGGCGTCATCCCGCCGCGCTGTGCGCCATCGTACTGGCACTGACCGCCTTCGCCGCGCACGCGGCGGATCCGGCCAGCTTCGCCGACGCCAAGGCGTTGGCCGACCGCGACGAAGCGTCGCTCGAGGCCACGCAGCGCGAGGCGTTCCTGCAGAGCCAGTCGCGCCAGCTGGAGGCTGCGGTGACGAACTGCGCATCGCCGAATCCGGATCTCGCGCCGCTGGTGATCGCGGCCCAACTGGATGCGCGTGGCCGCATCGTGCGCACGTGGCGGCAAGGCGACACGGCGCTTGCCCGGTGCGTGGAGCAGGAGCTGTCCGGGCGCGTGATCGAAGCACCGCCACGCATGCCCTTCCACATTTCCTTCGAACTGAGCTTCACCCGATGAGCGCCGACATCAACGCCCTGCTGCTGTCCCGACTGCCGGCCGGCGCGGGATTGCAGATTCCACCGCCCTGCCTGATCGACATGCAGGGCGAAGTCGTCGAATACGTGGAAGGCCAGTCGCTGAGCGTGCGCTTTCCGGTGCTGGCGCGTTATCGCAATCCGATGGGGCACATGCAGGGCGGCTTCATCGTCGCCGCACTGGACAATGCGCTGGGCCCGTTCTCCTATCTCATCGCCCCGCCGAGCGCGACGATTTCATTGAACACGCAATACCTGCGGCCGGTCACCGCCGAAGAACCCGCGATCATCTGCGTCGCTCGGCTGGTCGAGCGCACCCGCAACCAGCTGCACCTCGCGGGCGAAGCACGGAGCAGCGACGGCAAGGTGCTCGCGCTGTGCCAGGCGGTGTGCCAGATCCTGCCGGTGAAGACGCCGGCCGCCTGATTTCCGCGTCCATGCGCCGGTACTTCCGGCGCGATCCCTCAGAACAGCGAGCCCTGCGCATCGGCCGGCTTCGGATACATCAGCCGGCCATCAATCACGCGCGCCGCGGATGTGTACGGATGTTCCTCCTGCGCGCCCGTCGAACGCAGGTGGATGACGCGCCATCCCTTCGACTTGAAGGCGTCGGAAATGAAGCTGCGATGGCAATCGCGCCAGTCGGCTTCGGCGCACATCATCGCGGTGGGTCGATCACGCGCGATCGCGGCGAGGCGTTCGAATGCGCGCGCGAATACCGCCGTGTCCATGTGATCCGCGTAACCGCGAAACCCGGGCGTCTTCAGCGCGGTGTGTGGCGAATCGGCGCGCGGCTCGCGCCGGCCACCGAGATCCGGCATCGCCACGTAGTCGATGCCGGCGTCACGCAACGCTTGCGCCATCGGGCCGCCGTTGTATTGCGGGTGGCGACGCGACGCGGCGAAGCGGCGCACCTCGGCCACCGCCTGCAGTCCGGCCCCGTGCAGCATCGAAAGAAACGCAGGCCATTCCAGCGTCGAATGACCGAGGGTCCAGATCGTCGGCATCACTGCAGGAAATGATCACCGCAGCTCGAAGCGGTCCGCGTCGAGCATGGCGGGAAAACGCTCACGATGCGCCGCCAGTGCTTCAGCGGAAATCGTGCAGGTGCGGATGCCCTCGCCCGGTCCCAGTTCGGCCACGGGCTGCCCGAGGAAGTCGATCACCGCACTGTCGCCTGCGTATTCCAGCTGGTTGCCATCGACGCCGGCGCGATTGACCGCCGCGACGTAGCAGAGGTTTTCAATCGCGCGTGCGCGCAGCAGGGTCTTCCAGGCATGCGCGCGCGCGGCCGGCCAGTTGGCGACGAAGATCTGCACGTCGAAATCCAGTTCCCCCGGACGCTCGACATCGAAACGGTTGCGGCAGAACACCGGGAAACGCAGGTCGTAACAGACCTGCGGATTGATGCGCCAGCCCTTCCATTCCACGCTCAGGCGTTCGCGACCGGCAGCGTAGCGCTTGTGTTCGTTGGCGTAACGGAACAGGTGGCGTTTGTCGTAGTGCGACAGCGCGCCGTCGGGCGTGGCCCACAGCAGGCGATTGAACACGCCATCGGCGGTGCGCAACTGGACGCTGCCGGTCACCGCGGCATCCAGCTGGCGGGCCTGTTCGCGGATCCACGCGACGGTCGGGCCGTCCATGTCCTCGGCGCGATCGATGGCCTCGTTGCTGAAGCCGCTGGTGAAGGTCTCCGGCAGGATGACCAGATCGGTCGCGCCGGCCAGCGGCGCGATCAACTGCGCGTAGTAGTCGCGGTTGCCGGCCGGATCGTGCCAGCGGGTTTCGCCCTGCACGAGCGAAAGACGCAAGTCGTTCATCGGGATTTCCTTGCGCATCACAGCCGCTTCAGGCGTTCGATCGCCGCGTCCAGCGTGGCGGCGTTCTTGGCGAAGCACAGACGCGCCAGTCGCTGCTGCGGCGGCGCGGCTTCATAGAACGGCGACAGTGGAATCGCGGTGACGCCATGCTCGATGGTCAGCCAGCGCACGAACTCGACATCGGGCAGATCACTCACCGCCGAATAGTCCACCAGCTGGAAATAGCCGCCCGGCACCGGCAGCGGTTTCAGCCGGGTTTCGAGCAGTTGCGCGCGGAAGCGATCACGCTTGTCCTGGTAGAACGCGCCCAGTTGTTCGTAATGTTCCGGCTCGCCGCGGATCATCGCGGCGAAGGCATGCTGGGCCGGCGCAAACGTGCAGAACACGTTGTACTGGTGCACCTTGCGGAACTCGGCGCTCAACGCGGGCGGCGCGATTGCGTAGCCGATTTTCCAGCCGGTGCAGTGGTACGTCTTGCCGAAGCTGGACACCACGAACGCACGCTCGGCCAGTTCCGGATAGCGCAGCACGGATTCATGGCGGCGGCCGTCGAAGACGATGTGTTCGTAGACTTCGTCCGAGATCAGATAGATGCCGGTGCCGCGCAGGATTTCCGCAACGCGCTGCAGGTCCGCTTCATCGAACATCGCGCCGGATGGGTTGTGCGGGCTGTTGATGATCAGCAAGCGCGTCCTCGGCGTGATCGCCGCCTGCACGCGATCCCAGTCGACGGCAAAAGTCTGCGGATCCAGCGGCACATGCACCGCACGCGCGCCGGCCAGATCGATCGCCGGCTCGTAGCTGTCATAGGCCGGGTCGAGCACGATCACTTCCTCGCCCGGGCGCACCACTGCATGGATCGCGTTGAACAGTGCTTCGGTCGCCCCGCTGGTCACCGTGATCTCCGTATCCGGATTGACCTCGCGGCCGTAGCAGCGCAGGACTTTCTCGGCGATGGCCTGGCGCAGCGGTGCGACGCCGGTCATTGGCGCGTACTGGTTGTGGCCATCACGCATCGCGCGATCCAGTTCATCGATCAAACGCTGCGGCACCGCGAAATCGGGAAAGCCCTGGCCCAGATTGACTGCGCCGTGTTCGGCCGCCAGTTGCGACATCACGGTGAAGATGGTGGTGCCCACCTTGGGCAGTTTGGTCTGGAGGGACATCCGCAGCGTTCCGGAATTGCGTGGGACTGCCGAGTGTACGCAAAGCCCATGCAAGGCGATGATGGGCCATGCATGGATACAGCGTTCCCGATGCGGAAAAGCGCCGATTGGCCGATGCGTGGTTGCGAGCGCATTACGAAGTGGACGCGGCCGGGCAGACGTGGCCGCTGCGGATCGGCGTGCCTGCGCAGGCGATGGAGTCGGCGCTGCCGGGCCGCGCGTACCTGCTGATCACCGCGTGGAATCCGCCCGGCGAATCGGCTTCGCGCCAGGACAATCGGGCCGCCGATGCGCGATTGGTCGCGCAACTGGAGGCATCGGGACATCGTTTCGCGCCCGCTCTGGCCCATGACGGGCACGGCGGCTGGAGCGAGCCCGGCTGGCTGGTGCGCGATGTCGAACTGGATGCGGCCCGCGAACTCGCGCGGCGCTTCCGCCAGGGCGGCATCCTGCACTGGCTGCGCGGTCATCCGGTCCGGCTGTGCATGAACTGGCCGCGCCCGCCCGGCGTGGACGATCAGGCTCACCTGATCTGGCTGGGTTGATTGCGTCGGGCATGCGCTCCTCGGGCGCGCGTTCGGCTCCCGTACAATGGCCGCCTGCTTCGCCTCTGCCGCCTTGATGACTGACGCACCGTCTTCCCCGCCGCCGCTGCTCGCTGCGCGCGGTCTGAGTTTCTCGCGCAATGACGAACCGGTGTTCGGCCCGCTGGCCTTTGCGGTCGATGCAGGCGAAGCATTGCTGGTACAGGGTGGCAACGGCGCAGGCAAGACGACGCTGCTGCGCGTGCTGGCCGGACTGCTGCGCGCCGATGCGGGCGAGATCGATATCGACGGCCGGCCGGCCAACGCCAGCCAGCGCGCCCACGCCATCGCCTATCTCGGCCATCTGCCGGGCCTGAAGGCGGATCTGAATACCCTGGAAAACCTCAACTTCCTGTGCGGCCTGCACGGCCGTCGCGCGCGACAGATGCCGGGCAACGCGCTGGCGATGGTCGGCCTGGCCGGCTACGAAGACAGCCTGGCGCGCCAGTTGTCGGCCGGCCAGAAAAAGCGGCTGTCGCTCGCGCGGCTGTGGCTGTCGCCCGCGCCGCTGTGGCTGCTGGACGAGCCCTACGCCAACCTCGATCTGGAAGGCATCAATCTGGTGAACCGGATGATTTCCGCACACCTGCGCGGCGGCGGCGCGGCGCTGGTGACCACGCACGGCGCCTATGCCGCACCGCCGGTGCAGACGCGGATGCTGATGCTGGGAGCCGCGGCATGAGCGTCGGGACGCCCGGCTTGCTCGCGGCCGCCTCCGCGCTGATCGTGCGCGACATCCGTCTGCTGTGGCGCCGGCGCGGGGATGCCCTGCAGCCGGCGCTGTTCGCGTTGCTCGTGGTCGTGCTGTTCGCGCTGGGCGTGGGCGGCGAACCGGAGGAACTGTCGAAGGTGGCCGGCGCGGTGCTGTGGGTGGCGGTGCTGCTTGCCGGACTGCTGTCGCTGGACACGCTGTTCCGCGGTGATGCCGAAGACGGTTCGCTCGAACAATGGATCCTCGCGCCGGTGCCGCTGGCCTGGCTGGTGGCGGTGCGCGTGTTCACCCACTGGGCGACGAGCGCATTGCCGCTGGTGCTGGTGACGCCGGTGCTCGGTGAACTGCTGCATCTGCCTGCGAAACAGCTGCCGGTGCTGATGATCTCGCTGCTGCTGGGTACACCGCTGTTGAGCCTGCTGGGCGCCGTCGTCGCCGCGTTGACGGTCGGCATGCGCCGTTCGGGCATTCTGGTGGCGCTGCTCGCCCTGCCGCTTTACGTGCCCATCCTGGTATTCGGTGCGGGCAGCGTCGCCGCGACCGCGCAGGGGCTGGACCCGGTCGGCGCGCTGCTGCTGCTGGGCGCCGGCCTTGCGCTGGCCGTCGTGCTTGCGCCGCTGACCGCCGCCGCCGCCATCCGCATCGCCCTGACCTGAGCCGCCTTGCATGTCCGACGATCCCGCCGCCAGCAATCCGTTCCAGCGTCCCGACAAACCCGTGCGCCCGCGCGGCGAGTTCTACCGGCGCGGCGAACGCCGGGTCGAGAAATTCATCGAAGCGGCGACCGAGGTGTTCCTCGAAAAGGGCTACCGCGACACCCGCTTGAGTGATGTCGTCGCCCGCTCCGGCGGCTCGTACTCCACGCTGTACAGCGCCTTCGGCGACAAGCCGGGCCTGGCGATGGCGATCATGGAACGCAGCATCGCCGCGTTCGGCGAAAGCCTGGACCTGCTGGATCGCTCGGATCTGCCGCCGGAACAGGCGCTGCCCGCCGCGGCCGAGCGCATGGTCGAGGAAATCCTCTCGCCCGGCCGCATCGTCACCCATCGCATCGTCGTGGCCGAAGGGCTCAACTTCCCGGAACTGCGCGACTGGTTCATGGAAAACGGCGTCACCCCGGCCGAACGCCAGCTCAGCGCGTATTTCGAACGTGAACAACAACACGGGCGGCTGATCCTGGAGCATGCGCCGGTGGCGGCCAATCGCTTCTACATGATGGTGTTCGGCGGCCTGATCCTGCGCAGCGTCAACGGCTACGTGGGCATGGCCGATCTGGAAATGGCACGCCAGGACGCCCGCGAAGCCGTCTCCATCTTCCTCTCCGGCGTGCTGCCGCGCCCGTGAAGCGCGCCCCTGCGACAATCGCGCGCTTGGCGCGCCGGCCGCAGTCTGGGAAAATGCGCGTGATTTCGCATATCCAGACCCTGGAGTGTCCGGGCAGGGACCTCCCCAGAGCGCGAGCGCATATCCGCCGTCCATGAATCCCCTCGTCCGCTGGTTCCACCAACTCGGCTCACCGCCCTACTTCGATCGCTTCGCCGCACGCTGGACGCCGTGGTGCTACCTCGCCGCGCTGCCGCTGTTCGCGCTGGGCCTGTGGCAGGGCCTGTTCGTCGCACCGGCCGATTACCAGCAGGGCGACAGCTTCCGCATCCTCTATATCCACGTACCGGCCGCCTGGATGAGCCTGTTCGTGTTCGGCCTGATGGCGTTCTACTCGGCCATCGCGCTGATCTGGCGCATCAAGCTCTGCGAAATCCTCGCCATGGCCTGCGCGCCGATCGGCGCGGCCTTTACCGTCATCACGCTGGCGACCGGTTCGATCTGGGGCAAGCCGATGTGGGGCACGTGGTGGGACTGGGATCCGCGCCTGACCACCGAACTGATCCTGCTGTTCCTGTATCTGGGCGTCAGCGGCCTGTATGGCGCCATCGACGATCGCCGCGCCGCCGCGCGCGCGGCCGGCCTGCTGTCGATCGTCGGCGTCGCCCTGCTGCCGATCATCCGTTACTCGGTCGTGTGGTGGAATTCGCTGCACCAGGGCCAGACCATCAACCTGCTGGACGGCTCGAAGATGGATCCGAGCATGATGCTGCCGCTGTGGCTGATGGTCGCCGCCACCAAGTTCTGGTTCGCCGGCTCGCTGCTGGCGCGCGCGCGCGCGGACAATCTGCGTCGCGAAACGGGCAAGGATTGGGTCGCCCGCCTGTCGGGAGGCAAGTCATGAGTTACCAGTCCTATGTCATCGGCGCCTACGCCGTCTTCGCCGTCGTCCTGCTGTGGGACTTCCTCGCGCCGCGTCTGCAGATCCGGCGTGAACTGCGTGCCGCGCGCCTGCGTGCCGCACGCGATGCCAAGGGCGCCCCGCCGATGGAGTTGAACCGATGAATCCCGTACGCCGCCGCCGCCTGATCTGGGTGCTGCTCCTCGTCATTGCTGCGGGCATCGCGGCCTCGCTGATCAGCATGGCGCTGCAGCGCAACGTGGCCTATCTCTACACCCCGGCGGAAGTCCTTCGCGGCGAAGCCGGCCAGCATGCGCGCTTCCGGCTCGGCGGCATGGTGGAGAAAGGTTCCTTCAAGCGCGCACCGGGTTCGATGCAGGCGCAGTTCCGCGTCACCGATGGCGACGCGCAGTTGCCCGTGACCTTCGATCGCATCCTTCCCGACCTGTTCCGCGAAGGCCAGGCCGTGGTGGCGACCGGTTCGATGAAGGATGGCGTGTTCGTGGCCGAGGAAGTGCTGGCCAAGCACGACGAAAACTACATGCCCAAGGAAGTGGCCGACAAGATGGGCCAGGCGCACCAGAAGCACGACGTGCAGGCGCCGCCCGCCGCAGGCCCGGCGAATTGACGCGCCGGGCGCAGTCGCGGGCACGCGCCGATGCCGCCCTTCCCTGTTTGCTTCCCTTTTCCCGGATGTCCTGACCGATGCTGCCTGAACTCGGCCAAATCACCCTGATCCTCGCGCTGCTGGTCTCGCTTCTGCAGGCCGTGCTGCCGCTGGCCGGCGCGCACCGTGGCAAGACGTCCTGGATGGCGATCGCGCGTCCGGCCACCTATGCGCAGGCGCTGATGCTGGCCGGCGCCTTCGGGCTGCTGACCTATGCGTTCGTCGTGCAGGATTTCTCGGTCCGCTACGTGGCCGGCAATTCCAACAGCCTGCTGCCGGTGATGTACCGCTATTCGGCGGTGTGGGGTTCGCACGAAGGTTCGCTGCTGCTGTGGGTGTTCGTGCTCAGCCTGTGGAGCGCGGCGGTGGCCGTGTTCTCGCGGCACCTGCCGATGCCGGTGATGGCGCGCGTGCTGGGCGTGATGGGCTTGATCAGCCTCGGCTTCCTCGCCTTCCTGCTGTTCACGTCGAACCCGTTCGAGCGCTGGCTGCCGGCGCCGCTGGAAGGCCGTGATCTGAACCCCCTGCTGCAGGATCCGGGCCTCATCATCCATCCGCCCATGCTGTACATGGGCTACGTGGGCTTCGTCGTGCCCTTCGCATTTGCCATCGCCGCGCTGCTGGACGGGCATATCGATGCACGCTGGCTGCGCTGGACGCGTCCGTGGACGAACATCGCGTGGGGCTTCCTGACCCTGGGCATCGCACTGGGCAGCTGGTGGGCGTACTACGAACTGGGCTGGGGCGGCTGGTGGTTCTGGGACCCGGTCGAAAACGCGAGCTTCATGCCGTGGCTGGTGGGCGCTGCGCTGCTGCATTCGCAGGCCGTCACCGAGAAACGCGGCAGCTTCAGCGGCTGGACGCTGCTGCTGGCGATCACCGCGTTCTCGCTGTCGTTGCTCGGCACGTTCCTCGTGCGTTCCGGCGTGCTGACCAGCGTGCACGCGTTCGCGGCGGATCCGTCGCGCGGTGTGTTCATCCTGATTTTCCTTGCCCTGGTGATCGGCGGTTCGCTGGCGCTGTACGTGCTGCGCATGCCGCGCCAGGAAGGCGCACCGTTCGCCGCCAACTCGCGCGAGACCCTGCTGCTGGCCAACAACGTGCTGCTGGCTTCGGCTTGCGGCATGGTGCTGCTCGGCACGCTGTATCCGCTGCTCGCCGACGCGCTGGATCTCGGCAAGATTTCCGTCGGCCCGCCGTACTTCGGTCTGCTGTTCCTGGTGCTGATGACGCCGCTCGTCTTGCTGGTGCCGTTCGGCCCCATCACGCGCTGGCAGCGCGAACAGGGCAGCAAGCCGGCGGCGATGCTCGCGCCGTGGGCGGTGCTGGCGCTGGTGATTGGCGTCATCGGTTACTTCACTGCACCGCAGGGCCCGCTGAAAACCGCGGCCGGTTTCGCCGGCGGTGCGTGGGTCGCATTCGGCACGTTGCGCTTCGTCTGGACGCGGCTGCGCGCGAACGGCCGCTTCACTCCGGAAATGCTCGGCATGGTGCTGGCGCACTTCGGCATCGCGGTCTTCCTGATCGGCGCGCTGCTGGTCGAAGCGCAGAACACGCAGCGCGAACTGGCGGTCAAGCCGGGCCAGACCGTCGAAGCCGGCGGCTACGGTTTCCGCTTCGAGGGCGTGGATGAAACACAGGGCCCGAACTATCTCTCCGATCGCGGCCACGTCCAGGTGCTGCGCGATGGCAAGCCGCTGGTGCGGCTGCATCCGGAAAAGCGCGCCTACGCCAGCGGCGGCCAGGTCATGACCGAAGCCGGCATCCGGCCGGGGCTGTTCGGGGATGTCTATGTCGCACTCGGCGAATCGCTGGGCGACGATGCGTGGGCGCTGCGCGTCCACATCAAACCTTTCGTGCGCTGGATCTGGCTGGGTGCGTTGCTGATGGCGCTGGGCGCCTTCGTCACCGCGGCGGATCGGCGCTTCCGTCGCAAACCCGAGGATCGATCGGCATGAGTGCTCCCAACCCATCGTCCCAGAAATCGCGCGGCGCGCTGGTGTTCGCCGCCGTCATCATCGGCCTGTTCTTCGTCGGCCTGGTGGTGCTGCTGGCCTATGGCGTGAAGCAATCCGGCCGCGCGGATCGCGAAGCCTTGCCCTCGCCGCTGATCGGCAAGGCCGCGCCCGCGTTCGACCTGCCGCTGCTGCACGACCCGAACACCCGCATCGGCAACAAGGATCTCGCCGGTCAACCGTACGTGATGAATGTCTGGGGCAGCTGGTGCCCGGAATGCCGCGTCGAACACCCGGTGCTGACCAAGTTCGCGCTGACCAAGCGCGTGCGCTTCATCGGCTACAACCTCAAGGATGATCGCGACGAAGCCCTGCGCTGGCTGGAGCAGTTCGGCAATCCGTACGTGCTGGTCATCGCCGACGAAGACGGCCGCAGCGCGATCGACTGGGGCATCTACGGCGCGCCGGAAACTTTCCTGGTCGACGGCAAGGGCATCGTGCGCTGGAAACGCGTCGGCGCCGTCACCGATGAAATCATCGAGAAAGAACTCATCCCCGCCCTTGAAAAAGCGGAAGCCGGCCAATGAAACGCCTCGTCTCCACGCAACTGCTGAGCACCTGGCTGCTGTTCGTGCTGCTGTCGTTCGGCACGGCCGCGTGGGCGCAATCCAGTGATCCCATGCCGCTGCAATTCCACGACAACGCCGAAGAAACCCGCTTCCACCGGCTCACCGCTGAACTGCGCTGCGTGATGTGCCAGAACCAGTCGCTGGCCGATTCCAACGCACAGATCGCCCACGACCTCCGCCGCGAGGTGCTGGACCTGATGCGCGAAGGCCGCAGCGATGCGCAGATCAAGCAATTCCTGGTCGAACGCTACGGCGAATTCGTGCTGTACAAGCCCGAAATGGCGCCGGGCACCTGGCTGTTGTGGTTCGGCCCCGCCGCGTTGCTGCTGGCCGGCGCCTTCATCGTGATGCTGGTGATACGCCGCCGCAGCCAGCGCGTGCTGGCGATGACCGACGAAGATCAGGAGTGGTGATGTCCGTGTTTGCCGCTATCGCCGCGCTGTTGACGCTGCTCGTGCTCGGCGCGGTGCTCTGGCCGTTGTGGCGTCCGTCGCGCCCGTTGTTCGTCACCGCCGTGCTGGCGCTCGGCATCGGCGCAATGGCGTTGTACCGCATGCTGGGAACGCCGGCCGCGATCGACGCCGCACCGGCCACGGCGGCGGAAATGCCGACCAGCCTGGATGAAGCGGTCACGCAGCTCGAAGCCGCGCTGGAGCGCAATCCCGATGAGGTCGAAGGCTGGCGTCTGCTGGGCCGTTCGTACCTCAACCTCGAACGCTATGCCGATGCACGCAAGGCATTCGATCGCGCCCTGAAGCTGGCGCCGGACGACGCGGATGTGCTGGTCGAAGCCGCACAGGCACGCCTGTATGCGGACCCGCGCAAGCAGCTGGATGCGGACGGTGTGAAGCTGCTGCAGCGTGCGCTGGAACTGCAGCCGCAGCACCAGCGCGCGCGCTGGTTCCTCGGCGTCGCGCAGCGCCAGCAGGGCAAGCACGCCGAAGCCGCAAGCACCTGGGAGCCGCTGCTCGCACAGGTCCAGGGCGGCACCGCCACCACGCTGCGCACGCAGATCAACGAGGCGCGCAAGGAAGCCGGCCTGCCGCCGCTCGCCGAGCCCGCCGCCGCACCGGCCGGTGAAACGCCCGTCGCTGCCAGCGCGAATGCGTTGCTGAGCGTCGAGGTCGATCTCGACCCGGCGCTGAAGTCGCGCCTCACCGGGCAGGAAATCCTGTTCGTGTTCGCGCGCCAAGCCGGCGGCCCGCCGATGCCGATCGCCGCCAAGCGCCTGCCGGTGTCCACGTTCCCGATCACGGTCGAACTCGGCGACGCCGACAGTCCGATGCCCACGCTGAAGCTGTCGCAGGTGCCGAAGATCGAACTGGTCGCGCGCATTTCGCGCGGCGGCGACGTGATGGCCAAGAGCGGCGATCTGCAAGCGCAGGCCGTGCCTGCGGAAACCGGCGCAAAGCAGGCCTATCGACTGCGCATCGATCAGGTCGTTCCGTAACCCGGGCGCGGCACTACGCGGACAGCGGCAACCCGCTGTCCATCCGGCATCCGCCCGATACGGAACACGCCGTGGCCGACACGCCCGCGTGCGTGCGTTCTACCTCCGCACCTCCGGCTTTTCCGTTCGGGTTCCGGCCCATGCAACGAACGCACTACACTCGCCCGCATGACTGAATTCATCCCTCCGGGCTCGCGTTTCCACGCCCTGCCCTCGCCGTTCCCGATGAAGCGCGGCGGCGAACTGCATGACGCGCGCGTGGCCTACGAAACCTGGGGCACGCTCAACGCCGCGCGCGACAACGCCATCCTCATCGTCACCGGCCTTTCTCCCGACGCGCATGCCGCGCGCAATGAAGCCAATCCCGCTGACGGCTGGTGGGAACCAATGCTCGGCCCCGGCAAACCCATCGACACCGATCACTGGTTCGTCGTCTGCGTGAACTCGCTCGGCAGTTGCAAGGGCTCGACCGGACCGGCGTCCATCAATCCACAGACCGGCGACCTGTATCGCCTCGACTTCCCGGATCTTTCGGTGGAAGACGGCGCCAACGCCGCGCACACCGTGGTGCAGTCGCTGGGCATCACGCAACTGGCCTGCATCATCGGCAACTCGATGGGCGGCATGACCGCGCTGGCCTACCTGCTGCTGCATCCGGGTTCGGCACGCGCGCACGTCAACATCTCCGGCAGCGCGCAGGCACTGCCGTTCTCGATCGCAATCCGCTCGCTGCAACGCGAAGCGATCCGGCTGGATCCGGCCTGGAACCAGGGCCATTACGACGATGACCACTACCCGGAATCCGGCATGCGCATGGCGCGCAAACTGGGCGTCATCACCTATCGCTCGGCGCTGGAATGGGACGGCCGCTTCGGTCGCGTGCGGCTGGAATCGGATCGGCAGGACGAAGATCCGTTCGGCCTGGAGTTCCAGGTGGAAAGCTATCTGGAAGGCCACGCACGCCGCTTCGTGCGCCGTTTCGATCCCAACTGCTATCTCTACCTCAGCCGCTCGATGGACTGGTTCGATCTGGCCGAGTACGCCGCAGGCGACGTCATGCAAGGTCTGGCGCGGATTCGGCTGGAGCGCGCACTGGCCATCGGCGCCGTCACCGACATCCTGTTCCCGCTGCAGCAGCAGGAGCAGATTGCGCAGGGGCTGGAAGCCGGCGGCGCGCGCGCGGAATTCCTGCCGCTGGAATCACCGCAGGGGCACGACGCCTTCCTTGTCGATTACGCCCGCTTCGGCCCGGCCGTCGCGGATTTCCTCGGTCGCCTGCGGAACGCCTGAGCCGTCGGGCTCGCCGCCCCGCGCCCGGCCCAATAGAATGGACTCACATTTCTTCGGATACCGACCATGTCCCTCGACTTCCCGGGCCAGGACAAGCTCATCGCCTCGATCGACGCCGCCGTCGCGCTGGGCGATGACCGCGCCGTCACCGATGCCCTGCGCAAATCGCTGTGCGAACTGATCCGCGACGAATCGGTCACCCTGCCGGCCTGCGTGCTGGATCCCATCGCCGACCACTACGCACGCCGCGAGCTCTACACCAGCCCCGAACACGGCTACAGCGTCATCGCGATGACCTGGGGCCCGGGCCAGGGCACGAAGATCCATGACCATTCCGGCCTGTGGTGCGTCGAAGGCGTCTGGCACGGCCGTCTGGAAATCACCCAGTACGAACTGGCCGAACACACCGACGAGCAGTACCGCTTCATCGCCGCCGGCACCATCGAGGCCGGCATCGGCTCGGCCGGCAGCCTGATTCCGCCGCACGAGTACCACACCATCCGCAATCCCAGCGACAGCGCCATCGCCGTCTCACTGCATGTCTACCAGCGCACGATGGTCCGCTGCGGCATCTACACCCCCGAAGACGACAACGACCGCGCCCGCGAAGGCTGGCAACGCCGCGGCGAACGCCTGCTCGGCACCGACCGCGTCCTCTGAGGCTGTCAGCCCCGCCCCCGCTCGGCTATACTGCCGGCCCACTTGCCGAAGTGGCGGAATGGTAGACGCAGCGGACTCAAAATCCGCCGCCCTTAAAAGCGTGTGGGTTCGAGTCCCACCTTCGGCACCA